>JAGLBA010000100.1 GCA_018260475.1 Chryseobacterium sp.
ATGGATGCAAGTCGAATATTGTTAGAAATAATAGAATTTTACAACCGGCCTTTTTTCTAGGTTCATGGGGAGACGAGGCAGGCATACTTCTTGGGTATTCTGGCAATAATTATATGCATGCAGATAATATTATAGAGGACAACTATATTGATGGAAATAATATTTTAAAAATCGGCATTGGTATTATTGGACATGGGAGCGGGAATGTTTTTCGAAAAAACAAGGTTTATAATTGTTTAAATTATGGAATTCTTTCTTACGAATCAGAATACACAGATCTAAACCTATACAATACTCAAATAATTGATAATTATGTAAAAAATGTGGGCGAGATAGGAACTCGCACTACTGTAAAAGGAATGGGTATCTATCTTATGAAATCAAAAAACTCAAAAGTTTCAGGCAATGAAGTATTTAATACATTAAGAAATTCTGATCAAACAGAAACCTTGGGAGCAGGCGCAATTTCAATTAGTCTTTCTCCAAATACAATCGTTGAAAATAATACAATTGATGGTTCGTTTATGTATGGTTTAGTAAGCGATTATAGTTTTGGATCAATTTTTCGAAATAACAAAATTGCCAATACAAGAAAATCGGGCGCTTATTTTATTAATATGAATGATGTCGAAGTGTCTGGTAACATTTTTAAAAATATGGGATCCACAGCAATTAAAGGTTACTTTGAAACAACCAAACTTCCGTACATTCTTAATTCGAAATATACTC
The DNA here is from genome assembly GCA_018260475.1 of Chryseobacterium sp. Classification (GTDB taxonomy): domain Bacteria; phylum Bacteroidota; class Bacteroidia; order Flavobacteriales; family Weeksellaceae; genus JAGLBA01. The sequence continues at coordinate 730 of JAGLBA010000100.1, forward strand.
TTAGTACTGACACTTATAAAAATATTGATACTGGCAACAATTTCAAAATTACAGGCAATAAGTTCTACACAGACAAAGATATTTTGTATTTCGAAGGAAC
>JAGLBA010000101.1 GCA_018260475.1 Chryseobacterium sp.
TATGGATTCAAAATGAACTGCAAAGATAAGGAAAATAGTGACAGATTGGCAGAGGGTTTATCTTTGAGTTAAGTTTTTCGAGTGTTTTATTTAATTAAAATAAAACTCCTATTTTTGCTGAAATATTAAATAAATGAATAATACTCAGCCAGAATGGACTGAAACTATTGAGGCCAGCCACTCCCTTTTCGATTTGAAACTTGGTGAAGTTTGGCGGTATAAAGATTTGGTTTATATGTTCGTAAAGAGGGACTTCGTCTCCGGATTCAAACAGACCATTTTGGGGCCTATATGGTTTTTTATCAATCCTATATTTACCACGCTGGTTTATGTGTTTGTGTTTGGTAATCTTGCCAAACTTTCTACTGACGGAGCGCCGATGATCCTATTTTATCTTGCCGGCGTTACGCTATGGAACTATTTCTCTGCTTGCCTTACGGGAACATCCAATGTATTTACAGGTAATGCAGGTATATTCGGCAAAGTATACTTCCCCCGTTTGGTAATGCCTCTTACGATTGTAATTTCCAACCTTATGCGTTTTGGGGTGCAAATGATACTTTTTCTGGCCGCGTTCTTCTACTATCTCTATAAAGGAGAGGTACAACCGAATATCTGGATTCTTGCCACACCAATACTCATCATTTTAATGGCGGCGTTCGCCCTTGGCATGGGGATGATATTTTCATCAATGACTACAAAGTACCGTGACATGCAAATGCTTCTTGGCTTTGGTATAAGTTTATACATGTATATCACACCGGTAATCTATCCAATATCTGAACTTCCGAAATGGGCACAAGCCTACGCCGCATGGAATCCTCTTAC
>JAGLBA010000102.1 GCA_018260475.1 Chryseobacterium sp.
ACACATACAGTTTAATAATATTAAACTATAATTTAATAATAGGTTTAATGTATTTAATAGAGGTTAATTTTTTACAGTTTTCATTCCGTCAAATGAATTTATTTAATTTTAACTTTAAATTTTTATTTTGAACGATTTATTTTATAATTTTATTTATTTTTTCTTTATGTTTTTAATGTGATCGTAAAACCAGATTTATATATATATATATATATATATATACTAACTGTAGAATTCCTAATTTGATGAAATAATTAATTATTTTTCATGTAATTTTTTTATAGCTCGGACGATGATTTCAACGCGGGGTCGAATAGCCCATTAAAAAAAATCAAGCAAGAACCTATTTAATAATATAATATTAAATACTAATTATTATAATGAAAAAATAATTTTATTGAATAAGTCAAATGTCACCTTTATTTTCTGCGTAAGACTCGTTGTAAGACGATGCTTCCTTCAGTTTTTTTGACGAATTCAATATTAAACTCTTTCCCTCCTGTTCTTGCTGTGTCCTAATATCTTTTTTATTAACATAAAGAAATTTTTGTTGTAAACAATCGAATGATATCACTACGATCAGCATTAGCTTTTAAATGAAAGGCTCAGGCAGGGTTAAGCATAACAATACATGCTTGGCGTTTATATTCAACCGGTTTTAACCAGCAAAACAAAGTACCTACCAAAAAAACTATCTGCTCCAGGATCGTCCATATTTGAAAAATTAATAAATTGCGGAGCATTAAATTCGAAATTCTTCGACATTTTTGAAATATAATTTTTCTTTTTTTAAAAATACAAAATTAAAAACAAAGACGCC
>JAGLBA010000103.1 GCA_018260475.1 Chryseobacterium sp.
TTATATCGGATTTTTTTAAATTTCCACCATGGACTTTACAAAAACTATATAGCGCATCTTTTTTCATACTCTTTTCAGTCTTGTCAATATATACTATTATAAAAAGGAAAATTCCTTTTTATGCTGTTTTTTCAATGTCTTGCCTGTTATTATTTCTATATTATTCTGCAAATGGATTTAGGAAAGATCACATTATATTAACTCTTTTTTTATTAAATTGTTATTATATTTCTTACTTAATGAAAGAAAGATTAAGAGTCGGAGACTACATTTTTCAAAATATTATACTAATCATTGGTATTTTTATTCATGAGATAAGTTTCTTGTTTAGCTTTTTTCCGTTGTTAATTTTATATTTTACCAAATTAAAAATGAAATTAACAAAGAACAACATATACATTCTAAGTTTTTTATTTGTATTACCTACTATTTTATTTATTCTGAATTCAACAATTTTCCACGGGATAGCATCTCAGGAAAAAACTATCATGTATTCATGGAAAAAACTCGGCTTAAATAATCTACAGTTTTACTCTGGTATTTTTCAAAGTCCTCATTATATTTGGATATTTTATAAATCCTTTTTGGAATATATATTTTTTATATTAATATTTTTAATTCATTATCTATTTAATATTTCTGCACACTATAACAACCAGAAAAGTAGAAATGCTTACCATATATTCGTTATACTTCTAAGTTTACAATTTATTATAGCGATACTTTTATCTATCATCGCTTCCGATTTTTCTCGATGGATATTTTATGCTGTGTTTACGACCGTTTTTTCAACATCGTTTATAAAACTCGCCGAT
>JAGLBA010000104.1 GCA_018260475.1 Chryseobacterium sp.
GCGGCAAATTCAAAAAAAAAAGTCAAATTAAATTGTCCCACGACAGAAATGGCCTTTCCTTTTCAATTCGAATTCTTCTAATGATAAATCCGGAACTTTTCATTTCTGATTCGCTGCTATCATAAAAAAAAAATTTTTCCACCATTTTGACTTTTAAACTGTTTTAATTTGGAACTTGGTGAATTCGGTTCGCGTTTTCTCGAGCAAAGGAAATCAGGAAGTTTCGCTCCAAAACCAATCGAATGAAATTCACAGAAATAATTTAGGTGGAGTAATGAATTTCTTTTATGGACAATGATTTTATTACTTATTATTTTGCCTTCAAACTTTTTAATTATTTTTAATTTTTTATTGAGATTTATTAAGATTAATTATCATTTAATTAAAACAAAAATCAAGATTACAAATTAAACGATTATGTATAATATTAATAATCAGATTTAATTAATATCAATTAATTAATTAAAAAAAAATTGATTAAATAATTCTCCTGTTTGAACCTTTGGCTTTATCTAAAACTTATTTTTTTAAAAAATTAAAAGCAAAACAACGTATATTAAAAAAAAGAAAAGTCAAAATAGATAATCAATGAAAAACTTGGCCGAAAAGGCGTAAATTAAAACTGTTTTTTTTTTAATTCAGGGGTAGGCCCAAAAATAAACCTTAAGGAACCATTCGCGTGAATGAAATATGGTTTTGAAGTCTAATGGTATGCCTAATAGTGCAAGTAGTACGTAACTTGCATATGTATGATGTTGTAAGAAATGTGGGGTCAGGAAATTCCAGTCGGCAGCCATGCACTTTGAAAAAT
>JAGLBA010000105.1 GCA_018260475.1 Chryseobacterium sp.
CGATGAAATCATAAGTGAATAAATGTTATTCACTTGCTAATTGGTATTTCTTAAAGGACTGATATTTTTTTTTTTTTTTTTGTAAAATGCAGTTAAATTTTTAGAACAAATTCAGGTCTCATAAAAACAAAAAAAAACAAAAAAAAATTGTGCTGAATAACCAAAAAATTTGTTAAAATTTGAAAAATTTTATAAAATTAATTTTGAAAAATTAAATTAAATTTGTCGATCAATTAAATGTGATAATTAAATTAATAATTTTTTCTCTGTCTTTAGTCTTTCTCTCCCAGAATTCAAAAATTAATTTCGAGCAAAACACTTTTTCATTCAACTTTATTTTAATGAAAAAAGAAAAATTAAATAGAAATTGTTTAATAAAATTCGGATTTCAATGCTTAAATAAATTATTAATTGAAAAGGAAAATAATAATCAAGCAAATAATTTATTCACCGGATTAAATTGTTCATATTTAATTGTACAGTCCTTTACAATGGATTTCATTTTTATTTATTAATTTAACTATTTTGCTTATTTGATTACATTCTTAATCAATTATTTTCTTATTTATTTGTTTAATTCGTTTTGACGCGAAATTACTTTTTAATTTAAAATTCTTCCTTTAATTATTTTACTTATAAATTTAATTAAATTTCAATTTATTATTATTATTTTTTTTAATTGGTAAATTAAAGAATTAATTTAATTATCGCTAGTGCCTTCTGGCAAACGCAAACACTGCCACTTGATACTATTCAGTTTTGATTAATGGTTCTTTCTGGGAAAAAAAAAATTGAATTC
>JAGLBA010000106.1 GCA_018260475.1 Chryseobacterium sp.
AATATGTTTAATAAGTAATCATTGGCCATTTATTTTGGAAGAACTTTGCCGACTTTGCGCAATTTTTTATTTCAATTATTGGAACGAGGCTTTAAATAAAGACTCTTTAAGAAAGCCTCTAAAAATAAGAAATATTTTTTTGGTTAAATGTTTCAAATTTGTTTTGCTTAAGTAGAAGAGGTGAATTGATTGGTTGAATCCATTTGCAAAGCTTGCTTTTAAATGACTTTAAACGCCTTAGACCTCTTTTTTTGAGAGAAATGCAGATTTATGAAAGTAGACTGTCCCCAAATTGGCCTCGAATAGGTTGCTGCTATTTCCACAAAAATATTGTTTTTTCTCAAAATGCTCACAAAAAAAATTTCAATCCAAACGACTATTATAAAAATCGTTGTAAAAAAATTATCAATTTAAAATTTTCGCGACTTCAGTTAAATTCACCATCAATTTTACACTTACTTTTTTTTATGATCTTTTCGGTTAGTTCTTCTACCGATGAGGCAGCAGCAGCTGTAAAAGCCGGCACGAAACGTCTGGTAAAAATTTCCTCAGTTTTTCCACGCGACTTAATCACCCAAAAAGTAAGTGTAAAAGTGATAGTGAGTTTAACGGAAAATCGATAAAAAAGTTTATTTAATAATTAAACTTTCCAGATTTTTCTTTTCATATTTTGAAATAAATTTGATCTGTTATTGAAAATAAGACTTAAAAAATTAATTTTGATTAGTTTAATTAATAACTACAATTCCTAAATTGTTTAAAGAATGGTTAACCTAACCTAACCTAACCTAACCTAAC
>JAGLBA010000107.1:0-536 GCA_018260475.1 Chryseobacterium sp.
ATATATGCTTTGCGGATTCGATTTCGGGCTTTATTCCGAAAGAATCATGCACTTTATGGGAAATTAAAATCATTCGACGGAATCATTGTGATTTTATTCAAATTTTACTCAACTCGGATTTTATTTTTTTATTTTTTATTTTTATTTAAATAATGCATGCGGGCAAAATACTTTTGAAATCTAGTTTGAAAACGGCATTTAATCCTTCGCTTTCCATAATTTTTTTACGCGCCCGCATACATATGTTTTGCCTCGAAAAAGCCAAAAAGCCGTCAAAGTTAATCCGAGTTTTATTTAAGCGGATGAAATAAACGATCAAAAGTCGATCCGGCAATAATTCTCATCAATCGATAATCGATTAGAATTAGAAACCCGCCTAAATCAATCAATCAATAATAATTTATTTATTTTTTATTTTTTTTTTAAAGCAAGGAACCCGAAGAAAATTTTTTCTCACTCCTGTGCGGTTTTATTCGACCGCCGTTTGAAGATTTATATTTTTTGCGTTCGTTTCGGCCAATGTGGACCACGTGATT
>JAGLBA010000107.1:546-798 GCA_018260475.1 Chryseobacterium sp.
AATTAAGGTTAAAGTAATTTTATTAATAATTTATTCGAATAAAAAAATAAAAATAAAAAAAAATCAACTCTGCTTTCTCAGATTTTTTTTCTCTTATTTTTTTTTTATAGAATTTCAGAACTAACGGTTAAAAAATAAAAAATAAAAAATAAAAATAAAAACGAAGAAATAATAACGAATGGAAGAAAGCATTCGATACTAGTTTTCGAAATCCATCGGATCATTAATGTTTTTTAATGCTTATTTACATGC
>JAGLBA010000108.1 GCA_018260475.1 Chryseobacterium sp.
TTTTAAAAAAATCTGATTCGATTTCAGAGCGTCATATGTATGGAGAAGCAGCCAAACAACTGATCAGAATGGCGAGTGAAGATTCGGAACTTCGAAGCGGACTACTGTTGGAGCAAGCATCTTATTGCTTTCTTTATTCCACTAGGCCAATTATGCCTAGAAAATATGCTTTTCACATGGTGTTAGCCGGTCATCGTTTCTCAAAAGCAGGACAAAAAAAACATGCTCTTAGATGTTATAAACAAGCTTTTCAAGTAAAAAATTAGAAATTATAAATTTGTCGTGATTCAAATTGTATTGTTATTTACTGGCGTATTTGTATTTTTTTTATTTTAAACAAATTTTTAATAGTATTTTCTAGTTGTAGGAAATGTTAAATTGAAACGGCGAACTCCACTAAAAGAAAATTACTTTTTTTAAAAGTTTTTAAACATTATGCACTAAAAATTAAATTTGGTGATTCATTTGTCAATCTAATTAGATGAGGAATAAACTTTTCTTATTTCAAAACAAATTTTTTATAAATTTTTAAAACTCAATTTGCATTCATCCATCTGTTACACGCTTGCATATTAAAAAGAAAAAAAATAAGTTCGCAATAATGGTTAATTCAAATTGTAATTTGATCAAATGCATTGCATTTAAAGTGATCAATTAATTAGATTAATAAAATAATTGAATACAAAGTAAAAGTCAAAAAATAAATAATTTCACATTTTTTAAATTTTTATAATGCCATAAACATTACCTACAACATAATTTTTATTTTGACCAGAACAAAGAATTCAGAGTATG
>JAGLBA010000109.1 GCA_018260475.1 Chryseobacterium sp.
CTTCTTTTTCCAGCCGTTTTATTATTTTTTCTTCATTCCTTCACATTTTCTTTCATTTCTTCTTTATCCTCGGAATCTCTCGGCCTTCCCCATCTTCAAAATTCTTAATTTTTTTCCTTCGTTTTTCTCTCTCCGAAATTTCTGAATTTCAAATCTCTGAATTTCTCATTTCGTTTTTATAATTTAAAAAATTATTATCTTCTATTTCCTCTAACTCTAAAAGATATGATGAAACTGAGAGAGAGAGAGAGACAAAGAAAGAAAGAGAGAGATGAGAGAGAGGGAGAGAAACGAAATCAATAAATTAGAAGTAAAAAAAAGATAAGAAAGGAAACAAACGGGATCAAACTTCTTCATCAAATTGAAAGGGAAGAAAATTAAAAACCCGTTAATGGAAGTAATTTTATAACCGCTAATTTCCTTTTACTTTATTCATTTTTAAGAAGTTTCAATGGATAATACGTTTTTAGAGGATACAAATAAAAATAGGTGTTTTCCAATTTTTTTAACAACCGTCAGTGTCTTCGTTTGGACTTATTTATTTATTTAGCTCTTTTAGGCCGTAAACTAAAGCCCGTCAACTTTTTTAATCGCATCAAAACGTGAAAAAATTAATGTAAAAAAAAAAAAAAAATTATTCAAAATGGAAGCAATTCCAAACATTTTTAGAATTTAAAGTAAAAAATAAAGAAGAAGTCTGGAGTTTCGTGTCTTTGAGGGGAAGGAGGAGAGAAATCACTTCAATGACCATTTTCAATCATTGCCTAACTGATTG
>JAGLBA010000010.1:0-37703 GCA_018260475.1 Chryseobacterium sp.
TAAAACAACCGGCCTCGCTCTAACTGCACGCTGGTTTTCATATATCTGACATGTACTCATTATGCTTTTGTTCTCATAGTAATCGGTAGCTTTAAATGTGCAGTACTACTCTATTGGTTTTTTCTCAAGAAAATTCAATAGCAGTTTGTGTTTTTACGAGTCCTAAACGTTAATTAGATTCTTACTTCAACCGAATTGTTAAGCGCCACTACATATTTACAAATACAATTAATTGGTGAAGACACAATTCTTCCAACTGACTTGAATTAGGCCGTTGTAAAATTTATTTGATGACTGATCAAAATTCTAGGTTATTCTTTATATTGAGAATTTAAATTAATCTAAAACCTTGTCATCAAACCCCAATGGACTTTAGTATTATTAAATCTAAATCCGGTGTTTTCTTGACTACCATTTGAAATTTGGAAGGTCATCAAGCCAATGGGTAAATTAAAACTGAATCCTATTCCTCCACTATATAGATTCGGCCGTAAATTCAGGGTATTATTAAATAGTTTTCCGTATTGTGCGAATACATCGAAGTAGGCCACTGTACCTAATAAATATCTGTATTCCATTTTTCCATAGTAGAAAAAATCTGCTAGAATCGCATTTTCATTAAAACCGCGGAATGAATTCCACCCACCAAATCGCAACATTTCATTAGTCGGAATTTCTAATTCAGAAAATAGGGCCGCACCTTCCCCCTTTAGGTTCAAATAATGCCTATTAACAATATGGAAATTATGTTCTGCTGTTAAAATAAAATTATTTTGTTTAGATGATATGTTTTCATCAGAATAATTTACATTGCCAATTCCTACATCTGCTACGATATTCGTTTTAAACTGGAACAAATCTACTTCACTAGGTGCTTGAAAACGATACCATATCGCTATGCTTTTTTTATTGAAATTTTTTGTGAAGGTATTGGTCATGTTTACTGTTGATGTTTCAATCGATCCACGCAGACCAAGTTTGTGCCGTCCAAAATTATAGTAGATTGCTGGGCGAATTTTTGCATTGGCAAACGCGGAATCTTGTCTCATAATATTGGTTTCAAAGTTAAAACCAACATTAGAACCTAACATATAAGGCAAATCGACCAGAAAATCTAAGTTTTGGCTTTTTTCCTGGTTGCGTTGCCAATGCAGATTAATCGTCTCAAAACTATTCAGGAGATTCCTAAAATTTACATCAATTGATCCTGTAAAACTTATTTTTTCTGTTCTATCATTTCCAAATCCTACCACGCCATCAAAGGTATTAGTCTTCTTTTTTTGTAGTAAAAGGTAAATTTGTGTAGAATCTTTTGTGAAAAGGGTTTGCGGTGCTCTTTCTGAAACGATATAAGGATTTCCACGCAATTCCTCGTCTATTTTTTTTAAAATGAGCGGACTGTAAGGCCTTCCGGAAAAGTTTTTTTCAAGATTTCTTACAAATCTTTTCGGCACTTTTTCATAACCCTTCACAACAAATCCGTTTACAACTCGCTGTGATCCGAGGTTTGCAGATAATTCCAAAATGGGATCGCCGTTTTTCATCCCCTTGTAAATTGTTTTTATCCGGCTAAAGGCGTATCCTTCTTGCGTAAAGTTTTCAATAATTGTCTTCTTTAGAGAGTCAATGTTTTTTATGAAAATTTCTGACTGCACTTTTTGATATTGATGTAAAGATTCCGAGAATTTTACATAACCTTGGTTATAATTCCGACCTTTGTCAAAGACTATTTCTGTCTGGCTTCCATCTTTTTTAACGGATGTAATTTTGGTGAAATAGTAGCGATTTTCCGCTAAGGAATCCAAGAATTTTACGGCCGTTGCAGAATCTTTTTTTACAAATTCTTGTCCGGTTTGGATGTCTTTTAAAACGAATTTTTTCTGGGCTGAGAGGTTTAAATTTAAGCAAAACAAAGTCATTAAGCATATTAATGCCCTGAGTTTTCGCCTTAATAAATCCTGGGCCTTCATGTATTTAAAGTTGATTATACTTGCGCATCAAGTTTTCGTAAAAATTTTGGGGCAAGATCCACTTAAGGGGAACTCCGATTTTTTGACCAAACTTTCCGAAGTAATAATGCCCTTTCCAAGAGTTTTTTGCTAATATTTTTTCGATAAATACAGCCACTTCCTGCGGATCAGTTCCACTATCCACATGCGCATCCATTAGGGAATACACTTTCCCGAATATTTTTTCGTAAGGCTCCGAAACTTTAGTTTTTACTCTGTTTTCGGCAATTTTTGTCTTAATGTCGCCCAGATGTAATGTACAGGCTTCAATATTCCACGGGGAAATTTCGTAGCGCATTGCCTCAGTAACTTTATCCAGCGCCGATTTTGAAGCTGAATAAAACCCACGGAATGGCAATCCCATCTCTGATCCGATACTCGAAATATTGATGATTTTTCCCGCCATTTGACTGCGCATTTGTGGTAAAACAGCGCTCATCATTTGCACCGCGCCCACTAAATTTAGGTTGAACAATTTTAGAATATCTTCCTTCGTAGAATCTTCTACAGCGCCCACCATCCCCATTCCAGCATTGTTGATGAGAATATCTATTCGGTTTTCTGTTTTCAAAATTTCAGAAATGGCGGCTTGGATTTGATTGGCGTCAGTAATGTCCGTTGGGATGGTTTTGAAGTAGTCGGAAATCGTATTTTTCCGACTTAAACCATACACTTTATGCCCCTTCTTTCCAAAATGTTCTGCTAAAGTAAAACCAATTCCAGCAGATGTGCCAGTGATGATGATTGTTTTTGACATTAATTCTCTTGAAATATTTCTATAGATGATTGTTAACAAATATAATTAGTTTAAAATTTCCGTTACAGCCGAAAAATCTTCCCAAAATTCAGGATAAGATTTCTCTACCACCTCAGGATTCTCGATTATTATATTTTGAACCAATGCAAACGGCGCAAAACTCATCGCCATACGGTGGTCGTTGTAAGTTTTAATTAAAATTTCCAGCTCTGGCGCTACAAAATCTAAACTTTTAATTGAATTCTCAGTGATTTCCACTTCGCAGCCTATTTTTTGTAATTCATATTTCAAAGCCAAAAGACGGTCTGTTTCTTTGACTTTTAAAGTCCCTAATCCCGTAATTTCAAAAGGAATTTTTAAAGCTGTTGCCGTGACGCAAACCGTTTGCGCAATATCCGGACAATGGTTCATATCTAAAATAATGCTTTTAGTTTTATGGAAATGCGGAATAGGTTTAAGTAAAATTAAATTTTCCGGATGAAATTCAGTGCGTACTCCAAAATAATTTTCATAAATCTTAACTAAAACAGAATCGCCTTGCAAAGAACTCTCGTTAAAACTTTTCAAACAAATATCTTCTCTGCCAATCGCCACCAATGAATAAAAATAGGAGGCGGAAGACCAATCGCTTTCAACATTGTAAGTGATGGAAGATGATTGATCGTTAATGCTTGGTATGGTAATTATTTCATTGCCATTTTCAGTCGGATGAAATCGGGCGTCCATCTGAAAAATTGAATTGATAAGCTCCAAAGTCATCTCCAAATAAGGTCGCGAGGTGATTTCGCCTTCCAGTTCTATGGTTAATCCCTTTTCCAGTTTTCCGCCTATCATCATAAGCGCCGTGATGAATTGGCTCGAGATATATGCGGGAATACGAACTTTGTTTTTAATTAATTTTTTTCCAATGATTTTTAAGGGAGGGAAACCCTCATTTTCCAAATATTCTATGGCTGAGCCGAGATCTCTAAGTGCCTCTACCAATGGCTTTATGGGACGCTGCTTCATTCTTTCAGAACCGGTGAGAATGGTGGTTTTGCCTTCTTGAATTGCTAAATAGGCCGTCAAGAAACGCATCGCCGTCCCAGCGTGATGAATGTCAATTAGCTCGTTGTCCGATGCTAATCCGACCTGTAAAAGTTGAGAATCTTGCGAGTTGGATGCGTTTTGCAAAGAAAAGCCCCCAAAAAGTTTCTGCAATACCAAAAGCCGGTTCGTAATGCTTTTCGAACCGGTAATCACTATGGTTTTTCCCGATAGAAGTTTAGATTTTTTTAGCAGCATAGTTTCTTTTAGAGATCAGGGAAGTGGAATTAGGTTGGGAGGGAAAAGATTATTTATTTTTAATTAGGAAAAACAATGTTCTTAAAATCATATTCGCAACTTTCCCCTATCCCTACTTTAGTTTTTCGTTATTAAAATGTCTATTGGCATCCCTTTCTGTTTTGATTTTCATTTTTTTATCAAATGCCGCTTGGAGGTCAGTTCCGGTTTGGTTAGCGAGGCATAGAGTAACAAAAAGCACATCCGCCAATTCTTCGCCTAAATCTTTAGTTTTGTCACTATCTTTTTCACTTTGTTCGCCGTACCGCCGTGCGATAATCCTTGCCACTTCACCAGTTTCCTCGGTCAGGATCGCCATGTTGGTCAGTTCGCTAAAATACCGAACGCCCACAGTTTTAATCCATTCATCAACCTTTTTTTGTAGCGCAGTGATTTCCATTTTTTAAAAGTGAGAACATTAATAAGTGAGAACATTAGAAAAATGACCAGCAACCAAATCCCTATTGATATGCGCCTATGGTGGGGTTTGCGGTTCTGCTGATTTTCACGATATCAAGCGGTACCAATTGCGCAGTTGTAAGCCGGCCTTTGCCCTTGGCTGGCGATTTTGCGGCTAAGCGGAGGTTCATTTTTTCAACAAAATAATTTGTGAACAAAGGTTCTTCGTTTTTTATTGAATTAATGACTGATGGATTTCCATCAAAATTGAAACCGGAATTGATGCTGTACTTCAACAGAGATGAATCGAAAAGATAATTAAAAGTCTGTCCGGTAGTCGGTTTCAGCATCACCGCCGTTTCCTTGTCGCCATAAATGATCGAGTTTCTCACATTCAAAGAAAGAGCGCCATATTCTGCCGTTCCTGCAGCATTTTTCCACTCGTTAGAGGCCAAGATTCCGTAGGCGGGCATCGCAGTATTGAGCTTCCAATAATTGGCGAGCGTACAGTGGGTCAAATCAATATTGCCTCCTTTTTGGATGGTAAGATCGGATTCGCCGCAGTTGTTCATCACCATGTTTTCGGCTTTTAAAGTGGAAGCCACCGCAAAAATCCCTTGATTTTGAAAGGTGTGGATGATGGTATTTTTAATAATTGCTGTTGCCGATTTCATGGAGATTCCAGTTTCGCCACCGAAAATTTTAGCGTAATTTATATTCAAAATTGCGCCTGACTCAGCCGTTATACCTTTCCAGTTTAGCGGGATGGTGTCATAGCGTGTGTCATTACGGTCACCACGGAAAATCACTTCGCTACCCAAATCTCCCGTCACATTTAGGGTGGAGTTCTTAGATAGTTTCAGGCTGCTGTTTTTGGTAAAATAAACTTTTGTGCCGGCTTCTATATTAAGGCTTTTCCCTTCCGCGATCGTCAGGTCGCCGAAGATAATCTTGGCTTTTTTGTTCGTCCAGGTGGTATTTGTGGAAAGGATATTTGAATTGTTTTTATTTTGAATAAAAAATTCGGCATCTTGAACCACGGAAAAAAGTGTTATTTCCTGTGTTCCGGCAGTTTGAAATTGGATTTTATCTTCAGCAATCGCCTGTGTAGTATTGGCTACCGGGGCGATTTCAACAAAAATAAAAAGGCTGTCCTTCTTTCTAAGTGGCACATTAGTAAATTCGCTGCCGGATTTTCCATCTATATTGAGGCGGTAGGGAGATGCCGCCCCGCCTTTTAGTGCGATTTTGGGAATCATTACATCCTTATCCTCCTGATTATACACTTTTACGGCGTAGGTTTCTGAGCGAACCTGGTGGTACACGGTATCGCAAAACACGGTGTCTCGGGAGAACCTTAGCGCCTTAGAAGGCGTATCAAAACTAATATCATCAGTCTTACAGGACAATGCCAATAGGAGAATCCAAAAGGAGAGCGCGAAAATTATTTTTAGTTTCATCTGGGTTTAATATTGCTTTTCAAAGGTAAATTATTTTTGTTGAAGTTTAAAACTTTAATGTTTTGTAAAACAGTGCTTGTAGATTAAAAAAAATGTTATATTTTTGCAGTCTAAAATTTTGCAGAGAACGATCCATTACTTACTTCGAAGTAGAATTTTTTTAATTAATTTAAAATAAATCAGTTATGAAAAAAGATATCCACCCGGACAATTACAGACCAGTTGTTTTCAAGGACATGAGTAACGAAGAAATGTTCATCTGCAAATCGACTGCCGAAACTAAAGACACCATCGAGTACGAAGGCGAAACATATCCATTGATCAAAATGGAAATCTCTTCTACATCTCACCCTTTCTATACAGGAAAAGTGAAGCTTGTAGATACCGCAGGTCGTGTAGATAAGTTTATGAACAAATACAAGAAATTCACAAAGTAATTTTTTGGTTAAGAAAATTTAAAGTCTTTCAAGTCATTGAAAGACTTTTTTTGTATTAAATTTGAGACACTCTAAAACAGAATTTATGCAGATCGTATATTCCGACGCACAATATTGGGAAGATTTCCTTCCACTATCCTTCACCCGCCCCATGGCCGAGATGCGTTGTGGCATCCTCACCTTTTCCGAAAGATGGAAAAAACTCCTTGATGCCGAGCAAATTTCCTTCATCACCGAAGATTATTTACAAGAAAAATTTCCAAAACCGCAGGAGATGGAAAGCCTTTTCATTGTCCCGAACTTCCTGCCGACGACCGATGTTTTAAATCAAATTAAAAATCTAAATCAGGGTGAGGCTTTGGTTTATGAAGATGAACTGCTTGCCGCGAGAGTGAATATGAAAGATTTTGGTTTACATCAAATTGAAAAAATGACGGACATCACAGAGCCTTTGATTTTCTTTAAAAGTCCGTCCGATCTTTTTACATTTAATGAAGAGGCGATCGATTTTGATTTTGAACTCCTTACAAAGGGCAGGGTTTCACAAGAACTTTCTCCTACCAATGGATTTTTGGGTGATACCGCAGCTTTATTTATCGAAAAAGGTGCGCAAATCGAGTTTTCTACGCTAAATACACGCTCTGGGAAAATCTACATCGGGAAGGACGCGGAAGTAATGGAAGGTAGCAATCTGCGTGGACCACTTGCAATGTGCGATAATGCCGTTGTGAAATTGGGTTCCAAGGTGTTTGGCCCGACGACATTAGGACCTTATTCTAAAATCGGTGGTGAGGTGAGCAATGTGGTGATCTTCGGATATTCCAGTAAGGGTCATGATGGCTACCTCGGAAACTCCGTGCTTGGCGAATGGTGTAACCTCGGAGCAGATACGAATACCTCTAACCTAAAAAATAATTATTCCACGGTGAAACTTTGGAATTATAAACAAAAACAGTTCAAGGATACGGGCTTGCAATTTTGCGGAACTATAATGGGCGACCATTCCAAGACCGCGATCAATACGCAACTAAATACCGGAACGATGGTGGGTGTAGCATCTAATATTTTTAAAAGCGGATTTCCTCCGAATTATGTGGAGAATTTTTCTTGGGGCGGCCACCACGGTGATGAGAAATATAATTTTGAAAAAGCCAGCCAAGTTGCAGAACGCGTGATGGCCAGGCGAAAACTTCAATTTAGTGAGACAGATCGCAATATTTTAAAACATATTTACGAGAAATTTTAGAATTTATTTGGACGGCTTCTCGTTCTGTAATCCTATTTATACTATAAATGTGTACGCAGAGTAGAAGGGATTTATAAAAATAATAAAAGCCGTGAAACAGCTTCGCTTCTCAAAAGAATGCTTTTGTGAGTGAAACGCCTATGCGAGCCTTAATAAAAACAATGAAAACTCTGTTCATCTGCATTTAGAATAACACATGAGGAAGTATTTCATATTTCAATAAAAAAGCATAATTTTGCAAAGAAAGTAGAGATGTCTATACACAACAAAATAGTAGAAAACGCAATCACTTTCGATGATGTGCTTCTCGTGCCGGCCTATTCCGATGTTCTCCCGAATCAGGTCTCTTTAAAATCAAAACTTACCGATAAGATTACGCTGAATGTCCCGATTGTTTCCGCAGCGATGGACACCGTGACCGAGGCCGAAATGGCGATAGCCCTTGCGCGCGTAGGTGGGCTTGGTTTCATTCATAAAAACATGCCGATTGAGGAACAGGCCGCACAGGTAAACCGTGTGAAACGCTCCGAAAATGGAATGATCTCCGATCCGGTGACGCTTTCTAAAAACCATACTCTGGGCGAGGCAAAAGAACTGATGGCTAAATTCCAAATCTCCGGACTGCCGGTGGTAGATGAAAACCATAAACTCGTGGGAATCATTACTAATCGTGATGTGAAATATCAGGAAGACAATGATAAAAAAGTCGAGGAACTGATGACCAGCGAGAACCTCATTACTTCAAATAAAACCACCAACCTCGAAGAAGCTAAGAAAATCCTTTTGGAACGCCGCGTGGAGAAACTTCCGATCGTGGATAAGGATTTCAAACTCGTGGGACTCATTACTATAAAAGATATCGATAATCAATTGGAATATCCGAATGCCAACAAAGACAACAGCGGGCGCCTGATCGTAGGTGCCGGCGTGGGTGTTGGCGAGGATACGATAGAACGCGTAACGGCCTTGGTAAACGCCGGCGTGGACATTATCGCGGTAGATTCTGCACACGGACATTCTAAAGGTGTGTTGGATAAGGTGAAAGAAATTAGAAAACACTTCCCAAATCTGGACATCGTTGGCGGAAATATCGTAACCGCAGATGCCGCAAAAGACCTCATCTCAGCGGGCGCAAATGTGCTAAAAGTAGGTGTGGGACCAGGTTCTATATGTACCACGCGTGTGGTTGCCGGTGTGGGTGTGCCGCAACTTTCTGCTATTTATAATGTTTATGAATATGCTGCAAAACAAGGCGTAGCCGTAATTGCCGATGGCGGAATCAAGCTTTCCGGAGATATTGTAAAAGCGATTGCAAGTGGAGCAGGTGCAGTGATGCTCGGTTCCCTATTGGCAGGAACAGATGAGTCGCCGGGCGACGAAATCATTTTCCAAGGAAGAAAATTCAAATCTTATCAAGGGATGGGTAGTCTTGCGGCCATGAAGCGCGGTGGTAAAGAACGCTATTTCCAAAGTGAGGCGAAGAAATTTGTTCCTGAAGGCATCGAAGGACGCGTACCGCACAAAGGAAAACTGGAGGATGTGATTTTCCAACTTACAGGCGGTCTGCGCGCCGGGATGGGCTACTGTGGCGCCAAAGACATAGAAACACTTCAAAAAGAATCTAAAATGGTCATGATCACCGGCAGCGGCTTGAAGGAATCTCATCCACACGATGTGATTATCACACAGGAAGCCCCAAACTATTCTTTTTAAAAACTTTAATGAAAAAAATCCCCTTCTGAATTTGTTGAAGGGGATTTTCTGTTTAAACCGATTTCTTCAGCATATCTGCGTATGGATCTATAAGAAGGTGGCCTTCTTCTTTGATTTCAGCCTTTATGCCGTGTTTTTTAGCAATGGTCAGAATTTCCTCCGGCGTCATTGTGCCTTTTTTGCGAAGGTCTTGGCTAAGGTCTTTTAAGAGAGCTTTTTCTTTCAAAAGGTCATCTCTTGTTTCCTCGGCAAGCGATCTCATAAGGGTTTCTATTTCCTTATCAGTAATGTTGTGCTGTATACGGTGCGGATATTCCTCTAGGCTGTATGTCGCTTGGAAATTCTCGTCGAAACCATAACGACGAATATAGTCTGCTGCAAGTATCGTGGCTTGCTCGCGGTCGTGGCTGCGTCCCACGCTTGCCTGGTCTTCCCCGAAAATAATCTCTTCCGCGATGCCTCCTGCAAGGAAGATCTTGATGCGGTTTCGCAGGTTTTTCTTTGTATCGTGAATTTGGTGTGGGAAAGTAAATCCTGCGGCATAGCTGCTCGCTACTTTGCTTTTCAGTTGCAGTGGTACATAGCTGGTCAGGAGCATGTAGAGTACGGCGTGGCCACTTTCGTGTACACTGATGTTCGCTACCTCATCATCGGAATTCGATTGTCGGATTTGATCTATGCGTCCCAAATACGGGATTTCCACCGTCTTGGTGCCTACTTTACCTATAATTTTTTTATCATTTTCATTATAATCTATATCGATGTTTTTTTCGTCATTTATGATGGCTTCAAAGAGAAATTTGGAAAGATTGGCGTCCAAAATATCTACTACACTGCTAAACACCGGCCGCACGCCCTGCACCGGAAATACACCGTTTCGGTAAATGAGTGCATTTATTTTTTGATTGATTTGCAAGGTAATTCCGAACTGCTTTTTGGTTTCGGTTACTAACCGGTCTATTTCACGCTGAATAAGTTTCTCGAAGTCTTCGGTTTTTAAAGAAGTGTAAATCAGGTGGATGTTTCCAAAGCGCGCCACTTGCTCTGGGCGAAATTTTCTTGAAAGGGCATTTTTGATGTCTACCATCGTGATTTTTTTGGTAAAAGCATGGAAGATGTTTGCATCCACATCCGCCTCGCTGGTTTGCCCCGCCATTTGGAAGGCTTCGTCCAGATTTCCGCTAATGATGATGAGCATTTTGCTGTAATTCACCGGCTCGTAGATTTTCTTTTCCTGTTGTGTCTTCAGGATAAGGTTGATCATGTCATCCTCGGTCATTTCAGCGAGATTATCGATGTCGGTTTCGATGCCGAGGTATCGTTTCAAGTCGCGCGCCTCCCATATATTCACCTTTGGGCGTTCTTCCACGCCTATTTCTCCGCTTTTGATGCGCTTTTCGTTGTCTTTTTTTCTAAAAATAAAAGAATAGAGGAAATGATCCAGATCATCTCGTTCGCGTCTGGAAAGTCGACCATCGCTTAGGAGTTCCCAAAAATCTGTAAATTTTGTTTGTGGCACTGGTCCACCATTCGGGTCGAGGGTATTGAATCTTTGAATTTCATCAAAAAGCACGATGGAGGGTTTTTCATCGTTAAAATCATTGCGCTGAAAGATGTCCACCACATTTTTATTAAAAGTAGTTTCGTCGGAATTGCTGAGTTCTATTTCCACAAAACGGTCTTGGAAATTCAGAAATTTCACCATTTTTCTCACGAGGTCGGTTTTTCCTACGCCCGTCATTCCCCAGAGGTTAACGATTACCGGACGATTCAAAATTTCCGGGAGCAGATACCAAACTTGGATGTATTCCATTAAACTATCAATAATGTCATCAATCCCGATGAATTCTTTTTTCAGGAAAGTTTTGCAGGCTTCCAGGGTGTTTTTTCTTTTCTGTATTTCGATTTTATCGATAACCATATTTTCGATTTTTAAGGGTGTAAATTTAATAAAAAAAAAGGAAGAGGATGTATAAATATCTTTCATAATTCCGCGACCAAGTGGTGTAAATTTAATAAAAAAAAAGGAAGAGGTAGCGTTGCAAAGCGGCCCGGGCTGAACGGAGCTCTTTTTATGGAGCGCAGCGGAATAAAAAAGCGGGAGTGGAGCACGGATAAGCCGCCCCAAAAAAATTATTTCATCCTATCGGGATTTTGTTTTAGAAAGGCATCCCATCCGCTGAATTTTTTATCAGAAACCAAGTTCCCGGAATTGAAATGATGACACACCGCAGCTGCCAAACCATCGGATGCGTCTAGATATTTTGTAGGAAATTCTTTCAGGCTTAGGAGGCTTTTCAGCATGGCGGCAACTTGCTCTTTGCTGGCATTTCCGTTTCCGGTAATGGCCATTTTTATCTTTTTTGGGGAATATTCCGTTATAGGGATACCGCGGTAGAGGCTTGCCGCCATCGCTACACCTTGTGCACGACCGAGTTTCAGCATACTCTGTACATTTTTGCCAAAAAAAGGTGCTTCCAGAGCTACTTCGTCCGGATGGAATTCATCTATCAAAGAAAGGGTTCTTTCAAAAATATATTTCAGTTTGGTCTCGTGGTTCGGGTATTTGGAGAGCATCAGTTCGTGGATGGAGATGAGTTCCATCTTTCCGCCCTTGATGGAAATGATACCGAAACCCATAATGGTGGTTCCGGGATCAATTCCCAATATGATTTTTTCGGCTTGCATTATTGCAAAGGTAAGGAAGATATGTTTAGTAGCGCTCCGCAATCAGCAAAGAGCTATCCGCCGTCCGCAACTCAGCAACCAATACCTATTCAGCCATCTCTTTCCTCACTGCCACTACCGCATTTTCCAAGGCATCGGTGGCTTTTTTTATTTCCGCATGTGGTTGAAAAAACGCTTCTTTACCCAAACTTTCATTGGCAAAATTTGAAAGGATGATTACTGATGTTTTCGTTGCTGGATAATAGACATTCAACGAGGGTGAACCTTTTACATAGCCGGTATGGAAGTAGCTTTCGGGCTGCGCGAGGTTCATCATAATCCCATAGCCATAGCCGACGGTTCCCAACACATAATGCGGTCTACCGATGGTTTTCGTTTTAAACTTTTTCAAAGATTCCGGTTTTAAAAGTTTTCCGCCAAACAGCGCATTGTTCCAACGGTTCAAATCTCCTATGGTGGATAGGATTCCACCTGCAGCTATAGAAATATCGTCCGAATCCAAACGATTCGGCATATTTTCTACAGACTGTGCGTTCGATTCCGAACCAATATTTGCGCCTGCAAAATCTTGATTTGGCTGATATAAATTGGCGGTGGAAGTATGGGCCATTCCTGCTTTTTTGAAGAGTTCGGCAGCGTTCTGGTCATAGCTTTTACCTGTAATATTTTCAATGATTTTACCTAAAGTAAGGTATCCCTTGTTGGAATAATTAAAATCCGTTCCGCTTTTGAAAAGCAGTTTATTCCCGGAATCGTGCAGTCCGGAAGTATGCGTGAGCAGTTGGTGTACCGTGATGTTTTCATATTCCTTATTTTGAAAATCGGGTAGGTATTTTGAAATTTTATCGTTGAGGTTAAGCCTTCCGCCATCCACCAATTGTAAAATTAAAACTGCTGTAAACTGCTTACTGAGCGAGCCTATGGCAAATACCGTGTTGCTGTCGATTTTTGATTTTGCCTTAAAATTTTTGTAGCCTTTTTGTTTTTGGTAAAGTGATTCGCCATTTTGAAACACCGCTACGCTACCGTTTAATTTATTTTTAGCAAAAACAGAATCAATTTGTGAGGAGAGCAATTTCTTTTGGAATAGGGTAATGGTGCTGTCTACGACCGCAGTGCGCTCCGCTATTTTCCCAGTTTCAGATTTGCAGGAAATCATTGAACCCGAAAGGTATACAATAAAGAATATTTGAATCAGGTTTTTCACGCTAAAAATTTTGCTTAAAAATAAGGATTTGTTGAGAGAAAGCATACCAATGTAGCGGTTTTAAAACTACAATCTATTAAATCTATGCAATCTGTGGGAGATGCCAAAAGAATCCGCTGCCTTCCAGCAGCGAAATTCATTTTTACACTCGGCTCTCCTAATATAACCCTACATATTCCTCCTATACTTCCCACCCACCTCAAACAGCGAATTGGTAATTTGGCCGAGGGAGCAGTATTTTCCGGCATCCATCATCACTTCGAACAGGTTTTGTTGGTTTATGGCCGCCAGTTGAAGGTTGCGAAGAGCGTCGGCGGTTTTGTTGGAATGAGCGGATTGGTAGGTTTCCAAGTTTCTAATTTGGATTTGCTTTTCCTCATCAGTGGAGCGGATCACCTCACCCGGACGCACTGTTGGCGAGCCGTCTTTACCAAGGAATGTATTCACCCCGATGATCGGGTATTCGCCGGTATGTTTCAACCACTCGTAGTGCATAGATTCCTCCTGGATTTTCCCGCGCTGATACATGGTTTCCATGGCACCAAGCACGCCGCCGCGTTCCGTAATTCTATCAAATTCAGCATAAACGGCTTCTTCCACAAGGTCGGTAAGTTCTTCTATGATAAATGAACCTTGCAGTGGATTTTCATTTTTAGCCAAACCTAATTCTTTGTTGATGATTAACTGAATCGCCATCGCACGGCGCACAGATTCTTCGGTTGGAGTGGTGATAGCTTCATCATAAGCGTTGGTATGCAGGGAGTTACAGTTGTCGTATATTGCATAAAGTGCTTGCAAAGTGGTTCGGATGTCATTAAAATCAATTTCCTGTGCGTGAAGCGATCTACCGGAAGTCTGAATGTGGTATTTCAGCATCTGGCTGCGCTCGTCGGCGCCATATTTTTGCTTCATTGCTTTAGCCCAAATTCTTCGTGCCACACGACCGATTACGGCATATTCCGGATCGATTCCGTTTGAGAAAAAGAACGAAAGGTTCGGAGCAAAGGCGTTGATGTCCATGCCGCGGCTTAGGTAATATTCCACATAAGTGAAACCATTCGCGAGGGTGAAGGCCAATTGCGAAATAGGATTGGCGCCCGCTTCGGCGATGTGATAACCGGAAATCGATACCGAATAAAAGTTGCGAACTTTCTCTTTAATGAAATATTCCTGTACATCGCCCATTAATCTTAAAGCAAATTCTGTAGAGAAAATGCAAGTGTTTTGCGCTTGGTCTTCCTTCAAAATATCTGCCTGAACCGTACCACGAACGGTCGCTATGGTTTCGGCTTTGATTTTTTCGTAAATGTCTCGGTCTAAAATTTCATCGCCCGTCAATCCCAAAAGTTTCAATCCCAAACCATTGTGGCTTGGCGGCAATTCTCCCATATAAACAGGGCGTTTCAGGCCTTTGTCATCGTATTTTTCTTTTAATTTAGATTCTATCTTATTCTCATACTCATCTTTATTCTCAGCCTGACTAATAAATTTTTCGCAATTCTGATCAATCGCCGCATTCATAAAGAACGCCAAAAGCATAGGAGCAGGACCATTGATAGTCATGGAAACGGAAGTCAAGGCATTCACCAGGTCAAAACCGGAATACAGTTTTTTTGCATCGTCCAAAGTTGCGATAGAAACCCCGGCATTCCCGATTTTACCATAAATATCGGGTGGAAAGGCAGGGTCTTGTCCGTAGAGCGTCACACTGTCAAAGGCTGTAGAAAGGCGTTTCGCAGGCATTTCCGCTGAAACATAATGAAAGCGGCGGTTGGTTCTTTCCGGACCGCCTTCTCCGGCAAACATCCGCGTCGGATCTTCTCCGGTTCTTTTAAAAGGGTAGATTCCTGCTGTATAAGGGAAGGAGCCGGGGAGATTTTCCTGACCTTTCCAACGGATGAGGTCGCCCCAATCGCTGTATTTCGGCAAGGCGATTTTTGGTATTTTTAAATGAGAAAGCGATTCGGTTTTCGTTTCCACCTTTATTTCTTTACCACGAACGAAATAAGAAAAATGATCGCTTGAAAGTTTTTCTTTCGTACTTTCCCAATCTTTTAAAAATACTATATTTTCCTGTAGAAGTTCCTTTTCCGCATGCTGATATTCTTGTTTTAAAGTTTCTGCTGCGCTTCCGTTTAACAAAGATTTTACACCATCAATATGGTACATTTTGCGCGCCAGTTCCGCTTGGTGAAGAACGGTAGCGTCGTATTGACGGTTGTTTTCCACGATTTCGGAAAGGTAGCGCACGCGTTTGGGCGGGATGATGGTGATGTCTTCCTGAACAATATGTTCGTCGTATGTTTTTAAACCTGAATTTGGGAATTTATCATTAATTTGATTCACCAATGCATTAAATAATTCAGTCGTTCCAATATCGTTAAATTGAGATGCCTTTGTAGCGAAAACTGGCATATCGCCAAGGTCTTTTTCCCAAAGTAGATGGTTCCGTTGGAATTGTTTGCGAACCGCTTGTAGTGCATCTTGAGCACCGCGTTTGTCGGATTTGTTTAAGGCAATCAAGTCGGCATAATCCAGCATGTCAATTTTCTCAAGTTGCGTAGCAGCGCCATATTCCGGAGTCATCACATACATAGAAATATCGGCGATGTCTGCTACTTCGGAGCCGCTTTGCCCAATACCCGAGGTTTCCAAAATAATCAAATCTGGCTGTGCCAATTTCAAAACATTCAACGCCGATTTTATGTAAGGCGAAACCGAAACATTGTTCTCGCGAGTCGCCATAGAGCGCATATAAATCCTCGGATCGTTGATGGCATTCATACGGATTCGGTCGCCCAAAAGTGCGCCTCCGGTCTTCTTTTTGGAAGGGTCTACGGAGATAATCGCCATTTTTTTATCGGGATTCGAGCGCAGAAAACGGCGCACGAGTTCATCGGTAAGCGAGGATTTTCCGGAGCCGCCTGTGCCGGTGATTCCAATGATGGGGATTCCCGTCCTAGCCTCGCCGAAGAGGTGGGATTGTTCCCCTGCTTTGGAGAGATATGGGGAGGATAATCTTTCTACTAATTCTGATTTTTCGGCGGAGAAATTTTCTACGGCGGAAATTACTTGTGCGATGGACTTTGAGTCTTCAAATTTTATTTTATTTAAATCTTCCACATTTACATCTCTGCCCGTCGGGAAGTCGGATTTTTGAACCAAATCATCAATCATGCCTTGCAAACCGAGCTCACGGCCATCGTCCGGCGAATAAATACGGTCGATTCCGTAATCCATCAAATCCTTGATTTCTTCAGGCAAAATAACGCCGCCACCGCCGCCAAAAATCTTGATTTGAGGAGCTCCTTTTTCGCGCAGAAGGTCATAGATGTATTTAAAATACTCATTGTGACCGCCTTGATAAGAGGTGAGCGCAATGGCATTGGCATCTTCCTGTATGGCACAGTTTACCACTTCTTCGGCAGATTTGTCGTGCCCGAGGTGGATCACTTCCACACCGGAGCCCTGTATTACACGGCGCATGATATTGATTGCGGCATCATGGCCATCAAAAAGAGCGGCAGCGGTAACGATTCTTATTTTGTTTTTCGGAGTATATTTTTGATTTTCCATCTAAATTGATATAAGTCATTAAATATATGAAGATTTTTGAAACCTAAATTTTGTTTTAAAAATAATTGTAGAAACATTAAATTGCCGACATGAAAAATTTCGTAATTCCAATACTTTTATGTGTGTCTTCATTTGCTTTAGCCCAAAATATTTCGGCAAAAATCATCGGAATAAAAGATGGTGATACAGTGGAGATTTTGTTTGAAGGTAAACCCTCTACCGTTAGGCTAGCGCATATAGATTGCCCTGAAAAAAAGCAACCTTTCGGGATGAAAGCGAAACAATTTGCCTCCGATTTTTGTTTTGGCAAAATAGTAAAAGTGGTAGGCAATGGCAAGAAAGACCGAAACGGACGGTGGATTGCAGAGATTTTTTATAACAATCAGAACTTAGGCAAAGAATTGGTCCGCAATGGTTTGGCTTGGCATTTTAAAAGATATTCCCGAGACGCTGCCTATGCTGAATTGGAAATTATAGCACGGCGAAAGAGGGTGGGACTGTGGCAGGATTCTGCTGCGATGTCTCCGTGGGAATGGCGTAAATTAAGGAAAACTAAAAAACTTCCGGCTGCGGCATAAAAAAAACCGGAACGCTAATTCCGGTTTTTCAAAATTTGATTTTGGAAAGTTATTTCCCAAAAAGTCCGCCGAGTAGTCCGCCAAGACCACCTTGCTGTTGCTTTTGTTGTCCGCCACCTAGCAGGCTTCCTAAGATGTCTCCCATTGGGTTTCCGGATGATTGTGCTTGTCCGCCACCCAAAACAGAACCAAGAATATCGTTCAATGGGTTAGACGGCTGATTTTGAACTTGTGTAGCGGTGTTACCGAGGATTCCTCCTAAAAGGTCGCCCAAACCACCACCGGATGTTACGCCGTTTTGTTGCTTTTGTCTGCCCAAATAGCCCATTACCAAAGGCGCAAGCATACCCATTATTGGTCCGATTTTATCCATAGAAATACCAGTAGATTGTGAAAGTTGGTTTTCTACATCCGGTTTTTGTCCGCCGAACACATGAGATAAGATAGAATCTCCCTCTTGTTGTCTTTCCACCACTTGCGTTGGGTTATCGAGGATGCTGCCATCGTGGTCTTTATCCAAAGCATTGTTAATGGCTTCTGCCTCTGCTGGATCATTTTGCGCCTTTTTCATTAGTTGCGAGATGATAAGCGGTGCCGCAACAGCCGCAAGAGCAATTAGTTGGTTTTTATCCACGCCGAATTTGCTTTCTGCCTGCTCCGCCACATGGGTTCCGGCGCTACCTGTAATTAGATCAATAAGACTCATAGTTTGTGTTTTTGGATTAAAGTTAGAATATTTGATAAATTTAACAAAACATTCTAAGAAAGGGTGATTGCGGATGATAAAGTTTTGTTAAAGTTTAATTTTTCAAAATAGGCACATTGCTGCAAGCTTCGCCAAACATAAGGGATTTTACAATTGGCCTCAATTTTTCCACGAGTTCTACGAAGGCGTTTTCGGGAATTTCCGTTTCGGAACAACCTTTCACCAAGACTCTTTTATCTTTTAATGAAGACAAATCATAGGTAGAAATAGCGTCGTGCATCAATAATGTTTCCAAATCTTTTGCCGTCCCGAACACCACTTTTTTCGCTGTTTCAGAAATTTTTGCTGTGAGCAAAAAATAAGCCCATAGCGGTACAATGGCATCGGCAGAATTATGGATATAAACAAAAGACTCTCTGTAGATTTCTGGATTGATTTCGGCTACTTTCTCTCGGAAGTCTTTCTCTTTTAAGATAAGGCCTTCCCAAAGAAAATCCTTTAAATCGAGTGCTTTTCTTGCGCCTTTTGGGATGAGGTCGGATAGGTCGAAATTTACCAAACCGCTTTCGGCAACTTTGTTTTTTATTTCAAAATCTTCGTTCATTTTTAATTATATTTGGACAAAATTAAGGTAAATAATTTGGTTATAAACGAAAATTTCGAGCGATGACTACTTAAGAATAAAAAAAATATTTGAAAAAGAAAATCAAGCACTTTCCTGTTCGAAATATAATGCTTATCAGATAATTAAATTTTTTCCTAAGTTTAAAATTGAATCATATCGACGAGATCCGGAAAGTGATGTGTAGATTATCTTAATTAAGGAAAGCGCCATTTGTTGATGTGGAAAGGTCTGTATGATTATGTTACGATGCATACTATTGTAGAAGAGATGGTTAAGATCATTTCTAAAAATTTAAACATTAAAACCTAAAAGTGAAATATTATCTCATTGCCGGGGAGGCTTCCGGAGATTTGCACGGCAGCAACCTCATAAAAGCACTGAAACAAAAAGATACTAAAGCGGAAATTAGGTTTTGGGGTGGAGATTTGATGGCCGCCGCATCCGCTGAAAAACCTGTGAAGCACTATCGCGAATTGGCCTTTATGGGGTTTTTAGAAGTTGCTAAAAACTTGAAGACCATCCTTAACAACATTAAATTTTGCAAAAAAGATATTGAAAGGCACCGCCCCGATGTGTTGATTTTAATAGATTATCCAGGGTTCAATCTGCGGATTGCCAAATTTGCTAAAGAGTTGGGAATAAAGGTGATGTATTATATTTCACCCCAACTTTGGGCGTGGAAGGAAGGCCGCGTAGAAATCATTAAAAAGTATGTGGATGAGATGCTGGTGATCTTGCCTTTCGAGAAAGATTATTATAAAAAACATGGCGTGGAAGCGCATTTTACGGGACACCCTTTGTTGGATGCCGTTTCTAATCTTCCGAGTTTGGATGTCGAAAAATTCAAGGCAGAAAATTTTTTAACTTCAAAAAAAATCATTGCACTTTTGCCCGGCTCCCGGGAACAGGAAGTAGATAAAATGCTGAAAATCATTTTATCGGTTCGTTCGCATTTTCCGGAATTTCAGTTCGTGATTGCCGGAGCGCCGAGTTTGCCGCCGGAATTTTACCAAAAATATACCGACGAAAATGTGCATTTTGTGTCTAATAAAACCTACGATCTGTTGCGCTGTTCTGATGCTGCTCTCGTTACTTCCGGGACGGCCACGCTGGAGACGGCACTACTAAATGTGCCAGAAGTGGTATGCTACCGAAGCAGTAGGATTTCCTACGAAATTGGAAAGCGTGTGGTGAAAAACATAAAATATATCTCGCTCGTCAACCTGATTATGAATCGCGAAGTGGTGACGGAACTTATTCAAAATGAATTAACTACAGAAAATTTAATACGAGAGTTAGGTTTGGTTTTAAATGAAAACCGTTCAAAAATTCTTGCTGATTACCAAGAATTAAAGCAAAAACTCGGTGGCATTGGAGCGAGTGAAAGAGCAGCGGAGATTATAATTGGTTGTATGTAATTATTTTTTATATTTGGTTAGAAATCAGCGATATGTAAATAAAATAGTTGAAAAACTTAGATGTAACGCCAATTGCAGATTCTTTTAGAACACTTAATAAAGAAAAAATATCATTTCTAATCAAGTAAAAAACTTCCTGATTTCGATTTATTTATCAGAATTTCGGTCGTATTTCATTGAACAATTTTAGCGACGAACAATACGAAGCATTTTGAGATGATAAAAGGCATCCACCTTAAAAATTGGACTGAATAATATGCAAAAACAGCCGCTCATCATTCTTTGCATTTGCTTTATTCTTGGAATATTTATTCAGGAATTCGCTTTGTTTCCAAAATTTTGGGTAGGTTTTCTTTTGGCATTACAGATGGGTTTTGCTATTTTATTCTTTGTTAAAAACTTATTTCTGCAAAAACTGAAGCCATTCTTTCTGGGATTTTTGTTTTTCACAGTGGGCGTGTTTTCCCATTTTTTGAACTCCCAAAATCCTAGGTTGCCGCTTTTAAATGATAAAGAAGAAATCGTTTTTAGTATTGATAAAAAACTCAATTCTAATGAGAAAAACCGGCGGTTTGAAATCACGGCGTGGAAGGGTGGCGAAGATTTTAAAAGCGTAGTTTCAATTCCAAAGAGCGTCCTGTCGCCAGATTTCAGTCATTATTATAAAGGAATGGCTTATATCCATAAAACCGAACCTCCAAAAAATGATTATCAGTTTGACTATAAAAAATATTTGGCGAGAAAAAAGATATATTTTCAAGCATATCTTATTGACGGTTATTCTGTTGCGGCAAAACCTCGATTGACATTTTCTGATCAGATCAAGCAAAAAAGACTAGAAGTTTTAAATAAAATAGACCAAGCATCCTTAAAACAAAGTTCAAAGGATTTTTTGAAAGGTCTCATTCTTGCGGATCGTACGGAGATGGATGCCTCTGTCACTCAAGATTTTACCAAAACGGGATTGGTGCACTTTCTTGCAATTTCCGGGACGCACATGGTCGTGATCTTTATTTCGATGATGTTCGTTTTGAAGCGAATTTTTACTAAAAAATTCCATAAAATCGCCATTATCTTAAGCCTTATTTTCATTTGGTTGTTTGCGGTATTTATCGACTATGGCAGCTCTGTGATGCGCTCTTGCCTTATGATTACCATTTATTATGGCTTTGTTTTATTGCAAAGAAAACCTGATTTACTGCATTCCATGGCTGTCGCCGCGTTTGTTTTGTTAATTACCGACACCCATCAAATCTTTGATGTAGGTTTTCAGTTGAGTTTCATTGCAGTTTTTGGAATTTTTTGGTTAGATCATCCCATTCTCAACCTTTTGCCACGCCCGAAAAACCGCTTCCAAACCTTTATTTTTCAGGTTATTTCTTTAACTTTATCAGCACAAATCATCACTTTGCCATTGATCTTGTATTACTTCCATCAATTTTCGTTGGTTTCTATCCTTGCAAACCTTTTCGTAGTGCCTTTTTCGGAACTTATCATCGTATTTTCTTTGGTTATGGTGGTGGTTTTAAGTTTAAACATATCATCATTAAATACCATCTATGATTTTTTAGTTGATGCTTTACTTAAAACAATTCATTTTTTCGCAGAATTTAAAGTCACTTTTTTTCAACATATTCCGTTTACGCTGATCGAAATGGTTTTGCTTTTCACGGCAATTTTCTTGTTGAGGAGTGTTTTAACCAAAAAAAATGCTGTGGATATTCTGCGATTTGGATTTGCGTTTTTGCTCTTTCTTGCGGTTAAATTTTGTTTGGATATTTTCAGTTTCAATAAAAATGATGTCCTTGTCCATCATTTATATAAGGATAAAATTTTCTCCGTAAAGCAGCATGGAACGGTTTATTTTTGGGTGAAGCAAAACATTTCTGAGGATTTATTTAAAAAAAATATTGTTTCGCCCTATCTTTCGGCATCACGAGGCCAAGAATATAAGGTGTTTATAATTCCCGTAGATGCAGAATCCGTCATGTTCCGCGGCGTACGATATCGTTTGGAATAGGCTTATTTAGAAACATTACAAACTGCATAATATGAGAAAACTCACTTCGTGTATTTACTGACAATCTTTAACTTTGTGGAAATACTAATTACTTAAATAATATGGCAAGTTTAACGAGTTCTACGATCGGTAGAAAGTACGCAATGGCATTATCTGCGATGTTCCTGCTGATTTTTTTGGTGATGCACCTGGGAGTGAATATGCTTTCCGTTTTTGGCGACACGGCTTATAATAACGCTTCCCACTTTATGGGCTACAACCCGCTTATCCAATTCCTGATGCAGCCTGTCTTGATGTTCGCCGTCATTTTCCACTTCGTGATGGGATTTGTTTTAGAACTTAAAAACAAAGCCGCTCGACCTGTAAAATATGCAGTGCACAATGGTGCTGCCAATTCCACTTGGATGTCCCGCAACATGGTGATTTCCGGTCTTGTGATTTTGGCGTTCCTGGGTCTTCATATGTATGATTTCTGGGCACATGAGATGAATTACAAATATGTAGAGAATCTTCCTATTCAAGAGAATCGCTTTTGGGAGGACCTACACCATAAGTTTGCAGATCCAATTCGTGTAGCATTTTATGTGGTTTCGTTCGTATTGTTGGGGTTGCACTTGTCTCACGGCTTCCAGTCGTCTTTCCAGTCTATCGGAGCGCGCCACCCGAAATATACGCCAATGATTAAGGCTTTCGGGACCTGGTATTCCATCCTTATTCCGCTAGGATTTATTTTTATTGCGGTTTACCATTTTGTAACTCAATAGTTTTTAAGTTTTGAACCTTCATTCAAAATTTAAAATCCAAATTCAAAATTTAAAAAAATGAGCACATTAGATTCTAAAATTCCACACGGTCCGCTTCAGGACAAATGGAAAAACCATAAAGACCACATGAATTTGGTCGCACCGAACAACCGTGACAAAATTGACATCATCGTAGTAGGAACTGGACTTGCCGGTGGTTCTGCTGCTGCAACTTTGGCGGAGCAAGGTTATAATGTAAAAGCATTCTGCTATCAGGATTCCCCAAGAAGAGCGCACTCCATCGCGGCTCAAGGAGGCATCAACGCAGCGAAAAATTATCAGGGCGACGGGGATTCAACTTACCGTTTGTTCTATGACACAATTAAAGGTGGTGACTACCGCGCAAGAGAAGCGAATGTTTACCGTCTTGCAGAAGTTTCTGCAAACATCATCGACCAGTGCGTTGCGCAAGGTGTTCCTTTCGGCCGCGAATATGGTGGTCAACTAGACAACCGTTCTTTCGGTGGAGTCCAGGTAAAGAGGACTTTCTATGCTAAAGGACAAACTGGGCAGCAACTTCTTTTGGGTGCCTACTCCGCGTTGAGCCGCCAAATCGGTAAAGGTCGCGTGAAAATGTATAACCGTCACGAAATGATGGATTTGGTTATTGTTGATGGCAAGGCTCGCGGAATTATTGCAAGAAACCTAGTCACCGGCGAAATCGAAAGACATTCTGCTCACGCAGTGGTGATCGCTTCCGGAGGTTACGGAAATGTATATTTCCTATCTACAAACGCGATGGGATCCAATGTTTCCGCCGCATGGAAAATTCACAAAAAAGGAGCTTACTTCGCAAACCCTTGCTTCGTACAAATCCACCCAACTTGTATCCCTGTTCACGGCACGCAACAGTCTAAACTGACTTTGATGTCCGAATCTCTTCGTAACTCCGGTAGAATCTGGGTTCCGAAAAAAATTGAAGATGCCGTGGCAATTCGAGAAGGCAAACTTCGCCCGGAAAACATCAAGGAAGAGGATCGCGATTATTATTTGGAAAGAAGATATCCTTCGTTCGGTAACCTTGTACCACGAGATGTGGCTTCCAGAGCTGCAAAAGAGCGTTGCGATGCCGGATTTGGTATTGAAAATAATGACACTAAAGAAGGTGTATATCTAGATTTCTCTACAGAAATCATAAAAAAAGGCCGCGAAGCGGCATTGGAACGCAATATCCACAACCCAACCGAGCAACAACTCTATGACTTAGGAAAGGCTTGGGTAGAGGAAAAATATGGTAACCTTTTCGTGATGTACGAGAAAATTACCGCTGATAATCCTTATGTGACGCCAATGAAAATTTATCCGGCAGTACACTATACCATGGGTGGCGTTTGGGTGGATTACAATTTACAATCAACTATCCCGGGATGTTTCGTTATTGGAGAGGCCAACTTCTCTGACCACGGTGCAAACAGACTTGGCGCTTCCGCTTTGATGCAAGGTTTGGCTGATGGATATTTCGTATTGCCGTACACGATTGCAGATTATCTTTCTGCTGACATCCGTACCGGAGCGATTCCTACCACGACTCCCGATTTTGATCAGGCTGAAAAGGAAATTCAAGATAAAGTTAATTTCTTCCTTAATAATAATGGAACTCATACGGTAGATTATTTCCACAAAAAACTTGGCCACATCATGTGGAACAAAGTAGGGATGGGAAGAACGCCGGAAGGACTTCAGGAAGCCATCAAAGAAATAGAAGAGGTAAGAAATGATTTCTGGAAAAATGTAAGAGTTCCGGGCGATGCGAACAGCATGAACCCAGAGTTAGAAAAGGCTTTCCGTGTAGCGGATTTCTTGGAACTTGGCCAGTTGATGGCGAAAGACGCATTGGAAAGGGAAGAATCTTGCGGTGGACATTTCCGTTGGGATCACGCAACACCGGAAGGAGAAGCGGAAAGAGATGATGAAAACTATAAGTATGTTGCCGCTTGGGAATATAAAGGAGCGGATATCAATGCGGAGGTGATGCACAAAGAAGATCTCATGTATGAAAACATCGAAGTGAAAACAAGAAGCTATAAGTAATCTCCATAAAAGAAATAGAAAATGAGTGCAAAAAAAGGACTTAATCTGACTCTTAAAATTTGGAGACAGAAGAATAATAAAACCAAAGGCCAGTTCGAGACCTACAAAATATCAGATGTATCTACGGATTCTTCTTTCTTGGAGATGCTGGATATGTTGAACGAAAACCTTATAAATGCGGGCTCGGAGCCAGTTGCTTTCGACCATGATTGCCGCGAAGGTATCTGCGGGATGTGTTCGCTTTATATTAACGGTCGTCCGCATGGACCGGATACAGGTATCACCACTTGCCAGTTGCATATGAGAATGTTCAAAGATGGTGAAACCATTACGATCGAGCCTTGGAGAAGTGCCGCTTTCCCGGTAATTCGTGACTTGGTGGTAGATCGTTCTGCATTCGACCGTATTATGGCAGCGGGTGGCTTCATTTCTGTGAACACTTCCGGAAATACATTGGATGCCAACGCGATACCTATACCGAAAGAGGATGCTGATAAAGCGATGGACGCTGCGGCATGTATCGGATGTGGTGCATGTGTGGCAACTTGTAAGAATGGATCTGCGATGCTGTTCGTAGGTGCTAAAGTTTCCCAGTTCGCATTGCTTCCTCAAGGTAGGGTAGAAGCAAAACGCCGCGTGTTGAAAATGGTACAGGCAATGGACGATGAAGGCTTCGGAAACTGCTCAAATACTGGTGCTTGCGAAGTAGAATGTCCAAAAGGGATTTCTCTGGAAAACATCGCAAGAATGAACCGCGAGTACATGGCTGCTAACCTAGATCAAGGATAGTTTTATTTATTAAATATTAATTGCCGCACGGGAATCCCGGGCGGTTTTTGTTTTAAAATTTTAAAATGCGTGCCTAAGCGATTGCCTTTTCAATTAAAATATAAAAACCTATTTTTGTAAAAATTTTTAATAACTTAATGAGAAAATATTTTTTATTATTGCTTCTGCTTATTCTTACAATTTCCTGCTCCAAAAAGGTAGAAGTGAAAGGTAAGATTACGAATGCTTCGCCGTTGGAACGCATCGAAATTATCGAGGCTACTGGTGTAGGCACATTGCCCATTGTTAATCTAGGGCTAAATAACAAAGGTGAGTTTTCGGGCAATTTCGAGGCTCCAAAAGACGGAATGTATGCACTCACCTACGGCGGACAGATGAATATGATCTATCTGAAAAAAGGACAAACGCTCGACATTTCCGGAGATGGAGCGACATTCCCGCAGCAGATGGTCATAAATGGGGATGCAAAAGCGAACAATGATTTTATTAAAGAAACACAGAAATATTTTGAAACCTATGCTTCAAAAATTAATGTAGGCGATATGGTAAGTAAAGACGAAAAACAGTTCATTACCGATTTTAAAAAGATACAGTCGGATTTGTCCAAAGAACTAGAGGATGCCGCCAAGAAGCATGACGCGGACGACGCAGCACTCAACTTCAAAAAAGATGAGACCAATGCACGTCTATTAGGGTTGATAGACGCCTACGAGCAGAATACTGCACAATCTACAGGAAAGCCGTTCAAAGGTTCCAAAACTTATGAGAATCTGAAAAATGCAATGCTTGCAGATCATGATCGCATGATTAAAGAAGTGCCGGCGTATCGCGATTATACTTTGAATAAAATAAATTCCGAATTCCAACAGTTCGCGCAAACCCGCAGACTAGGTTCGGATACGCTGCTTTCGGATATTTTTGCTAAATTTTTGGCGACGAAAAAAGAGATGTCACAAACTACTAAAGATTATCTCTTGGCATATGTTTTAGCTCAAACTGATATTAATTTTAACAATGTAAAAAAATACGACCACATTACGAAACTTATTGATGTCAACATCAAGGATGCTGCCGTAAAAGAGGACTTGAAAAAACTTCAAAATGTGCTCATGGGAGCGAAAACAGGAACTACGCCTGAACTGCCGCTCATCAACAAAGATGGCAAATCGGTACAAATCTCTGACATGAAAGGTAAACCAACATTGGTAACTTTCTACACCTCCTGGAACCCAAATGTCTCCGTAATGACTGTGCCTGTGCTGAAAGAAGTAGTCAATTTTTATAAATCTAAAATGAATTTCGCCTACATCAATTTGGATGATACCAAAGAGCAGTTTACAAAAACGAGCGCTGCGATGTTCAAGGGGTTCCCGGGAGAAAACTACTGGGTGGAAGGCGGCATCAATGCTGAGCCTGTGAAGAAATTCGGAATCTATGGTTTTAAAACGCCGAGTTATATCATTTTAGATAAAAACGGAAATGTGGCAAGCCGCCCTTTCTTCAACCTTGGCGATCCGGAATTAGTGGAGGCACTCAAAAAAGCCACCGGCCTACAAGCGCCGCAGGTACAATCACAATTGCTACCTCAGATGATGCCTCCAGTGCAGGAAGCACCGGCATCGAGTAACTAAATATAAAATTTCAATACACAGAAACGGGCAATTGCCCGTTTTTTTAACATATCAAAATGAAGAAAAAGAGAAATCTCATCCTCGAAAACATAAAATTGGTTTCCGCCGGAGCAAAAGGCGTGGCAGTGGGCAGAACCGAAGATGGTAAGACCGTATTGGTGACTGGTGCTGTGCCGGGAGATGTCATCAATGCAAGGGTGAGAAAGGCAAAATCTAAATATTTCGAGGCCGATGTGCTGGACTTGCTGAAACCATCGCCGTACCGCGTGACGCCAAAATGCATCCATTTCGGGGTCTGCGGAGGCTGCAAATGGCAGAATTTAGCTTATGAAAAACAACTGGATTTCAAGCAAGATGAGGTTCTGAACAATATCCGAAGAATCGGCGGAGTAGATGGTTTTGAAACCTTGCCTATCCTCGGGACAGAAGATCAATATTTTTACCGAAATAAAATGGAATTTTCCTTCTCCGATGCACGCTGGCTCACGCAGGATGAGATAGATTCGGGCCAGGAAATGGACAATAAAAACGCCTTGGGATTCCATATTCCAGGGATGTGGAGTAAGATTCTCGATTTAAAGGAATGCTGGTTGCAAGAAGATCCATCCAACAGCATTCGCCTCGCCGTGAAGAATTATGCAGTTGAAAACGGATTGGAGTTTTTCGATGTTAAAAACCAAGATGGTTTTTTAAGGACTTTGATGCTTCGCCAAAACTCAAAAGGAGAGTGGATGGTACTTTTTCAACTCTACCGCGAGGAAAAAGAAAACCGCGAAAAAATGCTTGATTTCCTTTTGCAGAGTTTCCCTCAGATCAAAACTTTGCTTTACGCCATTAACCCAAAACAAAACGATTCCATTTACGATTTAGATATTCAAACCTATTTTGGAGATGGTTATTTGATGGAGGAAATGGATGATTTGAAATTCAAAATTGGACCGAAATCCTTTTTCCAAACCAACTATAAACAGGCCTTAAACCTTTATAGAAAAACTTTGGAGTTTGCAGATTTGAACGGTAGCGAAGTCGTGTATGATCTCTACACAGGCACCGGAACGATTGCGCAATATGTAGCGAAGAATGCCAAGCAAGTGATTGGGATTGAATCGGTTCCGGAGGCAATTGCTGCAGCAAAAGAACACGCCACACTCAATGGATTGGACAATTGTACTTTCTATTGTGGAGATATGAAAGATGTTTTTACTGATGAATTTTTGCAAAACCACCCGAAAGCCGATGTTCTGATTACCGATCCGCCGCGCGATGGAATGCACCAAAAAGTGGTAGAACAAATTCTAAAACTTCGCCCGGAAAAAGTGGTGTATGTGAGTTGTAATTCGGCGACACAGGCCCGCGACATTTCCCTGATGAAGGACTGTTACGAGGTGGTGAAAATCTTGCCAGTGGATATGTTCCCGCAGACACACCATGTGGAAAATATTGCGCTACTGAAATTAAAATAAAATAGCGATGAGGTTTTTGAAATATTGTTTGTTATTAATGATGTCTCTATCGCTGCTTTACTGCGGTGCGGACGATGATATTTGCACCCAATCCGAGGGTTCGCCGCGTATAAAACTGAAATTCAAGGATTCCAATAATAAATTGATACAGCTGCCTACACTTTTTGTAGATGTAGATTATGGCAGCGGGGAGAAAAATGTGATAAAACAGTCGCTGGTGGATTCGGTATTAATACCTTTAAAAATCGATGGCTCCGGATATACGGATTTGGTCATTCGCACCAGCGAAACCGGGAACAAATCTAAAATCCGCATAAAATATACAGAGCAATCCCAATATGTGTCACCCGCCTGCGGAATCCGAAAACTGTATAAAGATTTTAAGCCAGAACTAGCTACGCCTAATCCCGTCACCAATCTTCAGCAAAACCAAACCGAAATCATCAATGAAAACAAAACACATTTATACCTTATTTTTTAGCCTATTTACACTGCTCTCCTTTGCGCAAAAGGACAGTTTGAAAGTTAAATATCGCTACGAGCCCAATTTTATGGTGGGGATTGATGTTTTAAATGCCGGCATTGGTGTATTTTCAGAACGAAAACTGTTTCAAGGATTTGTTTCAACAAAAATAAAAAAAGACATACACGCAGTTGCGGAAGCCGGCTTTGAAAGAAATATCTACAGGAAAAGCGGTTATGATGGTGAAGCCTCTGGTGTTTTCGCGAAACTTGGAGCGTTTTATATGCTATCCAAAGATTTTGAAAATCAGTTCAATGGATTTTATGCCGGTGGTAAATTAGCGGGTTCTTTTTACCGTCAGGAATACGGTTCCGTACCAGTGCGTGGCTATCAGGGGAGTGATCTTTCGATGCCTTTTCCAGCATCATCTCAATCATCGTATTGGGTGGAAGCCACTGTAGGTGGTAGGGTGCAATTATTCAAAACACCTTTTTATATTGATGTGAATTTACAGCCGAGATACTTAATGTTTTCCACAAAACAATCCGATCTGAAACCGATGATTGTACCGGGATTTGGGCGTTCTTCAGGAAAATTCAACATGGGCTTTGCGTGGAATTTTGCGTATAAATTTTAATTTCCTTTTTATAATGTTAATAATTAGTTAAAACTTTCTATTTTAATATATAAAACTGAGATTATGCTTCTAAAATTATCAAATATCTACTAGTATAAGGAATCTATCATGGTTATAATTGTAAAATTTGCTAAAATTTAGCACATTTATTCTTTTTATTAGAATAGTTTTATTAAATTTGAGGTAATTAATTAATTAAGCAAAATCTCTTTTATGAAAAAAATTTTTACTTCACTATTCTTTGTGGCCGCCTTTGCGCTCGCAGGAGCCCAGAGTTACTGGCATCCTGCCGGGACACAGGTCTCAAAACTTAGACCGGAGGTTTCCGTTTCGAAATTTTACACGCTGGATGTACCGGCGCTGAAAAAGCAACTTGCTTCGGCATCTCTCGTTGGCAGTGGTGGCGCTGCTGTTGAAATTACCCTACCGACCCTTAGCGGCAAGGAAGAGCGCTTCGCTGTTTACAGTAGTCCGGTGGCAGAGATGTCGCTTGTGGAAAAATATGGCCTTGGTTCCTATGTGGGAATCGGGATGGATGACAAGCGAAAAATTGTTCGTTTTTCTTTGACGGGTAATGATTTCCAAGCACTCATCATTAAAGATGAAAAATATGAGTTCATAGAGCCGCAAAATACTGAAAAAACAGTTTTCGGTATCTTTCCAAAGACCATCGAGGGTGGTGCTCATGGCTTCGTATGTACGATGAATGAGGGTGCACTTTCTAAAAAAGAAATAGATGAACTGGCGGCTTATGGAAAAGATTATGCAGATAGCAGTACCGGCAAAATATCGGATAGGAAATACCGCACTATGCGTTTGGCGCTTTCTGTAACCGGGGAATATACCAAGTTTTTTGGTGGCGTGCCACAGGCTCTCGCACAGATGAACGCGACAATGACGCGGGTAAACGGCGTTTTTGAAAAAGAATTTGCGCTACATCTGAATATAATAGACAAGCCAGAGATTGTCTTTCCAGACCCGGCAACGGATCCTTATTCTCCATCGACAAGTATGTCTAAATGGAATCTGGAACTTCAAAAAACATTGACTGCCATGGTAGGAGAGGCGAATTATGACATTGGTCACCTCTTTGGTGCGTCCGGTGGTGGTGGTAATGCTGGCTGTATCGGTTGCGTATGTATAAGCCCGACTCTAGACTCCAATGGCGCTGCTACAACGAACGGAAAAGGTTCTGGAATCACTTCTCCGGCGGATGAAAAACCTTTTGGAGATACTTTCGACATCGATTATGTAGCTCACGAAATGGGTCACCAGTTGGGTGCGAACCATACATTTGCACATTCCTTGGAGAATGCTGGCGTGAATATGGAGCCGGGTTCCGGATCTACGATTATGGGTTACGCCGGAATCACCGGAGCTGATAATGTGCAGTCGAATTCAGATCCATATTTTCACACAATCAATATTTCCCAGGTACAAACAAATTTAATATCTAAAACTTGCGATGTAGAAACAGCAATTACAAATTCTGCTCCTGTAGTTGCCGCAATGGCGGATGTAACTATTCCTAAAGGAACGGCGTTTGTGTTGAAAGGCTCCGCGACCGATCCTGATAATGATGCTTTGGAATATAACTGGGAACAAGTGGATAACGCAACTGTGACCATATCTAAAACAAATATAGGCCTTACCACCTCGGGTGCTTCTTTCAGATCTAAACTTGGAGAGAGCACCCCAGAACGCTATTTCCCAATGTTCAGTTCTGTAATGAACGAGGGACTAAGAATACCGAATAAATGGGAATCTGTACCGATGGTGGCGAGAACCATGAACTTCCGTATGACTGTAAGAGATTATAATGTAAATAAGCCTCAAACAAGTTTTGCAACTCAAAAAGTTATCGTGGGTGCAGATGGTCCTTTCCAAATTACTACGACGAAAATTTACACCAACATGACTCCGCCGATGATCACATGGGATGTAGCGAATACCACGGCAGCGCCTTATAATGTTGCAAATGTTAAAATTGACTATACTACGGATAATGGTATCACATGGACTACACTGAGTGAATCTACACCAAATGATGGTTCGGAAGGATTTGCCCAATTATCAACTATGCAGGGTAATGCGAAGTTTCGTGTAACTTCTATTGGGAATGTCTTTTACGCTGTCAACCCATCGCCTGTGACATTTGCGGTAGCGGCAGATTGCAACGGAGCTGCACCTACGAATGTTTTAGCATCTAATCTTACTATAAATAGTATAAAAGTTGATTGGGATTTTATCGTGAATGCCACTTACATAGTGCGTTATCGCAAAACGGGAACCACGGCTTGGACAGAGCTAACGGGCACAAATACTACGCTTACCATCACAGGTTTGGAAGATAGTACGACATATGAAATTCAAGTTGCTGCAGTATGTAGTGGTACAGTTGGAACTTATTCTACAAGTATATCTGCAAGCACACTAGGACAGCCATATTGCCCTATGGCTGGAGGCAGTGCTTCTGATGAATATATTTCTAATGTTACAGTAAATTACATGGTGAGCAATTCTGGAGCATCTGGTTATACCGACTTTACTACGAATCCTGCAAGAGTGCCCGTCCTTACGGCAGGTAGCACAGGAAATACGATTTCAGTAACTAAAGCTTGGGCAGGCTCGAAATTTAATGAAGCAGTAGCGGTTTGGATCGACTTCAACAGAAACGGAACTTTCGAAACCAGTGAAAAAATCTTCGCTACGGCTGCAGACCAAACTACACCGGTGAATGGAACCTTCAGTGTACCTGCCGATGCGTATGCTGGTGACAAGACAACCAGAATGCGTGTAGCCATGAGATATAGTGCTGCACCGGTTGGACCTTGTAACAATTTCTCTTATGGTGAAGTAGAGGATTATGCAGTAAAAATCTTACCAGTAGGCGTTCTTGGAACTAACGAAGCGCTGGCTGCTAAAGGAATTAAACTTTATCCTAACCCTGCGGATGATGTTGTGAACATTAGTAATCTTTCCTCTACGGCAACTTATACCGTATACAGCGCAGATGGCAGACTGGCTCTATCCGGTAAAATGGCAGATGGAAAAGTGAATGTAAGCAGATTAACAAAAGGCTTCTATATGATTACTGTCAAAGACAAAAGTGAATCTTTCACTTTGAAATTTATCAAAAAATAATAGACTTTCATAATATGCAAAACCCCTCGGATTTTCCGAGGGGTTTTGTTTTTTTAGATTAAGGAAAAGTTATGCGTTGTCCGCTTTATCCTCTTTTTTAAAAGTAGTGATGAGTTCTGCAATCACGGCGCGCGTCTTAGTTTCCAATTCTTCTATACTGCCATTGTTATAGATGGTGCAGTCCGCTTTTTTAATTTTATCCTTTTCCGCCATTTGGTTGTCCATCACGGCCTCTACTTCGCGGTAAGTCTTATTGTCGCGGTCCATGACGCGCTTGATTCTGAGGTTGTCATCCGCAGTTACTAGAACGGTTTTGTCACATTTTTTATGAAGTTTTAATTCAAATAAAAGTGCTGTTTCCTTAAAAACCATATCGGAAGCTTGCTTCGCCGTCCAGTTTTTAAAATCAAATTTCACCGCCGGATGTATGGTTTCATTCAGGCGTTCCAGCAGGTTTTTATCATTAAAAACAATCCCAGAAATGAATTTTCTGTTGTAAAGCCCTTTTTCGTCATAGGCTTCCGAGCCAAAAATTTCGATGATTTTCTCCTTCAAAAAAAGGTCTTCATTTACGATTTCTTTCGCCCTCGCATCCGAATAATACACGGGATAGCCCATTTTTTCGATGATGTTAGCGACTGTAGATTTTCCGGAGCCGATGCCACCGGTAAGGCCTATCACCTTGGGACCGGGCTCTGATTTTGTGGGTTCAAGGGTGGTATTTTCCATATAGAATTTGATACGCCAAAGATAATCAAAGTTTAGTTAAAAAATTAGTACCCGAATACTTCATTAAAACCATAAGTTTCATTGAGTTTTATGCCGCGGTCAGTCATTCTCAGCGAGGCTAGTTCGTTATGGGCGTCATGCTCGAAGAACAGGAGATAATCATTATCCACACATTGCTGCAAGAATTTTCCTTTTTCCTCCATCGTTAGCAGCGGTCGCGTGTCATATCCCATTACATAAACTTGTGGGATATGACCGGCGGTTGGGATGAGGTCGGCAGCGAATACAATCGTTTTTTCTTGGTATTGTATTACGGGTATCATTTGCTTTTCCGTATGCCCGTCCACGAAAATCACATCCATTTTCAAATCCGGTGCGAATCCGTAGTTGCCCGTTGCGGGTATCGGTAGAAAAATCAGTTGCCCGCTTTCCTCCATCGGAAGGATATTTTCTTTCAGAAAACTGGCTTTTTCGCGCGGGTTGGGTTCGGTGGCCCATTTCCAATGATTTTCGTTAGTCCAAAAATGCGCGTTTTTGAATGCCGGGCGGTATCCGGTGCGGCCATCATTCCATTCCACGGCGCCACCACAATGGTCGAAGTGCAGGTGCGTCAGGAATACATCCGTAATATCATCTAGCACAAAGCCGTATTTCTTTAAAT
Source organism: Chryseobacterium sp. (assembly GCA_018260475.1). GTDB lineage: Bacteria > Bacteroidota > Bacteroidia > Flavobacteriales > Weeksellaceae > JAGLBA01. The sequence goes on from JAGLBA010000010.1 coordinate 34,514, forward strand.
TTTTATCCAAAGAATCATCACCCCAAAGCGAGTAATGGCCGAAAAATTTTTCATCTTGCTTATCGCCCAATCCGCAATCGATCAGGATTAATTTTTTGCCATCTTCAATGAGTAATGACCGTGTTCCAAGTTCTATCAAGTTGCGTTCATCGGCGGGATTAGTGCGTGCCCAAAGCGATTTTGGTACCACGCCGAACATGGCCCCGCCATCCAATTTAAATTTTCCGCACTGTATTGGATATAGTTTCATAGTCGTAATATTTTGATTTCTACGAATTTAATAAAATTGTGGAAATAAATTTTAAATATTAGTTATTTATCGTCAAAAATATTTTTGTTGAAGAATTTGCACAGAAGAACAATTATCCATTATCTTTGCATTGTTGAAATCATGATTTCAGCACAACTTATTCAGAAAGGTGGAGGGAATTGACCCTGCGAAACCTTGGCAACCTGCCCAAAAAGTAAGGTGCCAAATTCAACTCACGGAAGTCGTGAGAGAGATAAGTCAGAAAGTTAAAGTAAGAAATAGAATATTCTATCCATACCAAACTCTTCCGGCTTACCCGGAAGAGTTTTTTCTTTTTGTGGTAAGTATCTGTAATAAGTTGTTTTTGAAATTAAAATTAAATTTAAAACCTATAAAACAATGAGCAATTACAGATTTGAAACCTTACAGGTACACGCCGGGCACGAAGTAGATAAAGACACGAATTCCCGAGCAGTGCCTATTTATCAAACATCATCTTATACCTTCAACAGCGCGGTACACGCCGCAAATCTTTTTGGGTTAAAGGAATTCGGAAATATCTATACCCGACTAATGAACCCGACCACAGATGTGTTCGAGAAACGCATCGCGGCGCTTCATGGCGGTGTGGCAGCATTGGCGGTTTCGTCAGGACATGCGGCACAATTCATCGCTCTTACCAATATTTTGCAACAAGGTGACAATTTTGTGAGTTCACCGTTTCTTTATGGCGGCAGTTTTAATCAGTTTAAAGTTAGTTTAAAACGATTGGGCATCGAGGCGCGTTTTGCGGCTGATAATGAATCAGCAAGTTTCGAGAAATTGATTAATGAAAATACCAAGGCGCTTTATGTGGAAACCATTGGCAACCCAACGCTGAATGTTCCTGATTTTGAAAAAATTGCTGCGGTGGCTAAAAAACACAATATTCCATTGATTGTGGATAATACTTTTGGAGCAGGCGGTTACCTGTTCCGCCCGTTGGAGCATGGCGCAAATGTGGTTGTAGAATCTGCCACGAAATGGATTGGCGGCCACGGTAGCAGCATCGGCGGCGTGATTATCGATGGTGGAAATTTTGATTGGGCAAACGGAAAATTCCCTACGCTTTCTGAGCCGAATGAATCTTACCACGGCTTGAAATTCACGGATGTTTTCGGTGTGGGAAGTCAGTTTGGGAATATAGCATTCATCATTAAGGCCAGGGTAGAGGGATTGCGCGATTTTGGTTCTGCTATCTCACCGTTTAATTCGTTTTTGCTGATTCAAGGTCTGGAGACATTATCATTAAGACTTGAAAGAACTGTAGAAAACGCACAAAAATTAGCGGAGTTTTTAGAACAGAATGAAAATGTGGAGAAAGTGCTTTATCCAGGTTTAAAAAGTTTCCCAGGACACGAAACGGCTGCAAAATATTTAACTAAAGGTTTCGGTGGCGTTCTGAATTTTGAAATAAAAGGAGGAAAAGAGGCGGCTGTTAAATTCATCGATTCCCTAAAGTTGGCAAGCCACTTAGCGAATGTGGGAGATGCTAAAACCTTGGTTATCAACCCTGCCTCCACTACACACGAACAACTGAGCGACGAAGAGCGAGATGCTGCGGGCATCCGAGCAGGACAAATTCGCGTGAGTGTCGGAATCGAGCATATCGATGACATCATGGCTGATTTTGAACAGTCTTTTGCTCAAATTTAATTTAAATCAAAACAAAAAATTCCGGAAATCACTTTTCGGAATTTTCTTTTAATAAATACAAATTTATTTTGCGGCTCTTAACGCTACTACTAAGTTTTTGCGAATTTGTTTATCGGCAGTGTAACGAAGGTCGCACAGGTTGGTCGTCAGTTTATAATCTCCTAATGGAAGTACGATGGAACTTTCTTTATTGGCAGGAACCGCCATGTTGTAGAATTTTTTCCCTTGGATGCGCATGATCATGTTACAATTGGATCCGTTTTGTACCAACAGAATTGCTTCCTTGTTGCTCGGGTCGCTGTTGAAAAGTTGGTTTAGCACATTTACTGTATTCTTGGAATGTTCGGCTTTGTTGGCCGCTACAATTCTGGCGTATTCCTCGGCTTCCTGCTCTGTAAGAGTTCTCATTACCACTTGCTTTGGCATTTCTTTGATCACCGTTTTCGGTTTGTTGGCATTTTGTAGTGCAACCAATTTTTGTTTTAAAAACTGAATGTCTTTGTCTTTTGGATATTTTTTGATGTAATTTTCCAAAGTCGGGATGTCCTTTGTGTCTTTGATACTGATTTTTGGCTGAGAAGAACAGCTCGATAGAAGTGCTAAAATGCCAAGGCCGTAGAGAATTTTTGTCATTAATGAATTTTGAATTTAATATAAGTAATCGTTTTGCCTTTTGCAGAGAAGAGGCCTTCGTAATAAGTCTGTATCTCGCGGAGGAGCGGTGTGTCTGGCTCGTATTCTGGAGCGCCGTAGATGTCATGGTGTGCGGAAAGGATTTCGTATCCCAGTCCCTGCAAAAGCCCGAGGGTGTAGCCGTGCAGGAACTCCGAATCTGTTTTTAAATGCATGATGCCACCCGGTTTCAGGATTTTTTTGTAGCGATCCAAAAAATCAGGATGTGTCATGCGGTGTTTAGTTCTGCGATATTTTATCTGCGGATCTGGGAAGGTGATCCAAATTTCATCTACCTCATTTCCCTCAAAAAAACAATCCACCAATTCTATCTGTGTGCGAAGGAAAGCGACATTGCCCAATCCTGTTTCCACAGCTTCTTTGGCTCCGAACCAAAACCGCGCGCCTTTGATATCTATCCCAATGAAATTTTTTTCAGGAAAAGCCTTGGCCAGTCCCACGGAATACTCCCCTTTGCCGCAGCCCAGTTCCAGCACGATAGGGTTATCATTTTTAAAAAATTCTTCGCGCCACCTTCCTTTCATGCCGAAACCTGTGAGAGCTTGTTCACGA
>JAGLBA010000010.1:37799-63207 GCA_018260475.1 Chryseobacterium sp.
TTATCGGTTAAAAATTACGCTAAAGCTGCTCTTACAAATCCAAGAACTTTCAATCCTTCGTTTACAGATTTTACATAATCTGCTACAGAAATACTACCATCTTTGATGAAAGTTTGGTGTACCAAAGTATTGTCTTTGTAGAATTTCTGCATTTTTCCTTTCAAAATATTATCGATGATGTTTGCAGGTTTTCCTTCTTTAATAAGGATATCTCTTTCGATTTCCAATTCTTTGTCGATAGTCTCTTGGGAAACTTTAGTTTCGTCCAAAGCAAGTGGGTTCATAGCGGCAACCTGCATAGATACTGCTTTTGCAACCTCATCTGCACCTGTAACATTCTCTGATAGGGAAGTGATAGCCGCAATTTTGTTACCCGCGTGGATATAAGCGCCCAAGTAAGGACCTTCGATAGTTTCGAAAGAACCAACTTCGATTTTCTCACCGATAACGCCGGTTTGTTCAGTCAATTTATCTGCTACGGTGATGCCTTTATAGTCTGAAGCCAAAAATTCTTCTTTGGTTTTTCCAAGAGCAAGATCCGCAAGGTCGTGTGCTAATTTTACGAATTCTTCGTTCTTCGCTACGAAGTCAGTTTCGCAGTTTAGTGCGATGATCACACCCTTCGTATTGTCACCGTTTACTTTTGCAATTACAGCACCTTCAGTAGATTCTCTGTCGGCTCTGTTAGCAGCTACTTTCTGACCTTTTTTACGAAGGATTTCGATTGCTTTTTCGAAATCTCCTTCAGCTTCAGTTAGAGCTTTTTTGCAGTCCATCATCCCTGCGCCTGTCGTGTTTCTCAATTTAGCTACATCTGCAGCAACTGGTGTATACATAATTATAAATTTTTATTAAATTTAGCTTTTCTACAGCTCTTTTTTTGAGCTTCGCAAAGGTAATAAATTTAACGTAAACTAAAAACCTCATTTCTGCGTTATTATACCTGTCCGAATAATAAAATAATTAGAAAAGAATGATGAAAAAACTCTCCATCTTTGTGTTTTTTGCGGTAAGTTCCATCGCATTTGCACAATCCAAATATACCATCGCGCAGGCGGAAGCCTCCACGGATCCCAAAGTGTTGGCCAACTTTATAAAATTCAATCCAGACCATCCGAAAACGCCGGCTTTAAAACAAAAATTGTATGCCGTGATTATGGACGGCAACCCCAAAGCTGCAAAACCTACGGTGACACCACTTAGCACGGCTAAACTTAAAATAGAAGTAAAAAAGGATATAGCTAAAGGGAAAAACGATGCCCATACGCAGAAGACTGTGGATCTCCTGAATCATCTTTTCAGCAATGATCCCAATCGCCGCGAAGCCTATGTGGCAATAGAAAATAAGTCCAAATGCAATATGATTGTAAAAATCTCGGGGAAGAAATTTTATAATTTGGATGTAAAGGCGAAAGACCAAAATTTCATCCTTGTGGATAAAGGCACTTATACAATGACCACGACCATTTGTGACGCAAAATACTCCTCGGTAAAAACCATAAATAAGGATATTATAGTGAGCTTAAATTCAAAATAATTTTAAAACTTTCATAAAAAACAAAGCAGCCAATTGGCTGCTTTCCTATTCATACTTCCCATCATTTATTATGGATGCCTAGTTTTTCCATTCGCCCATAGCGATGAATTTTTCTTGGCGTTGTTCCGTGAGTTCCTTACCGTTAAATTTTTCAAAAGCCTTGATGTTTTTCAGGATAGATGATTTTAAATTTTTGTAGGCGGTTTCTGGATCATAGTGTGCGCCACCAAGGGGTTCTTCTATAATTCCGTCGATCAGTTTGTTTTGAAGCATGTCGTTTGGCGTCAGTTTCAGCGCGTTGGCCGCATCTTCTTTATGTTCCCAGTTTCTCCAAAGAATAGAGGAGCAACTTTCTGGTGCGATTACCGAGTACCAAGTGTTTGCCAACATATAAACCTTGTTCCCAACCCCGATTCCTAATGCGCCACCACTCGCACCTTCGCCGATTACATAGGTAAAAATTGGAGTTTTCAGTTTCACCATTTCGTAGATATTGCGGGCAATCGCCTCGCCTTGCCCGCGTTCTTCGGCTTCCAGCCCAGGATAAGCGCCAGGCGTATCCAATAGTGTGATAATCGGGATTCGGAATTTCTCTGCTAATTGCATCAATCTCAATGCCTTGCGGTAGCCATCAGGATTGGGCATTCCAAAACGACGCAATTGGCGTTCTTTTGTTGTGCGGCCTTTCTGCGTACCGATAATCATTACAGATATACCATCTATTTTTGCCAAACCTCCCACCATCGCGGGATCATCAGCAAAACTGCGGTCGCCGTGCAACTCCAAGAAGGAATCTTTGTCGGTAATACCTTTGATGAAGTCCAGCGTATAAGGGCGATCCGGGTGGCGGGAGAGTTGTACGCGCTGCCAGGGCGTCATATTACCATAGATCTCCTTTTTTTTCTCTATGATTTTATCCTCGATTTGGCTGCATGCGAGTTTCATATCCACACCGCTTTCTTCGCCGACTACGGAGCAGGTTTGGTATTGCTCCATCAAATCTTTTATAGGAAGTTCAAATTCTAAATATTCCATTGTTTTGAAAAATAATATTCAAATTTAATAAAAAATAACCGAGTTTAGCGGATGTTATTCACAGCATTGTGAATGCGCGCCTCACTTTCCTGTTTCCCCAAGAGTTCCAAGATGTCCGGAACATCCGGGCCTTTCAGTTCACCTACCAGTGCGAGACGCAGCGGCATCATAACCTTGCCCATACCGAGGCCTTTTTTCTCTGCAAAATCGTGCATAGTGTTCTTGAGGTTTTCCGCGGTGAAATCGGTATCGTTTAGCGTTGCCAAAAGGTCTTGCATCACGGTCGAAGTCTCAGGATTCCAAGCTTTTTTAGAAGCCTTTTCATCGTAAGAAGTTGGTTTTTGGAAAAAAAACTTTCCATCCTCAAAGATGTCTTCCACAAATGAGGCTCTTTCTTTCATTAGGTTAATGATTTTTGATAATTTGTCATCACCTAAGTTTGAATTTTGAACCTCGGGATTGTTCTTTAACAATGGTAAAATATCTTCGGCGGACATTTTTTGCAAATATTCATGGTTGAACCATTCTGCTTTTTCTTTGCTAAATCTCGCTCCTGCCTTATGAAGTTTTGCGATGTCGAATTCCTTCGCCATTTCCTCTAAAGAAAGGATTTCCCTATCGTCCGCAGGCGACCAGCCCAAAAGCGCAAGGAAATTTACAAATGCCTCCGGAAGATAGCCTGCTTCGCGGTAACCTTTGGAAATTACACCGGTGGCAGGATCGGTAAAATTTAATGGAAAAACTGGGAAGCCGAATTTATCGCCGTCTCTCTTGCTTAGTTTTCCTTTGCCTTCAGGTTTTAAAATTAATGACAAATGCGCAAATTGCGGTGCTTCCCAGCCCATCGCCTCGTACAGCAGGATGTGCAGCCCCATGGAAGGGAGCCACTCTTCCCCACGGATCACATGGGAGATTTCCATCTCGTGGTCGTCTATAATGTTGGCGAAATGGTAGGTTGGCATACCGTCATTCTTTACCAAAACCTTATCGTCCAAAGTATTGGTATTCACGGCGAATTTCCCTCGGATTAGGTCTTCGAGATTTAAAACTCTATCCACAGGCATTTTAAAACGAACCACATACGGTGTTTTTTCCGCTATCAATCGTTGCACCTCTTCATCTGGGAGTGTGAGGGAGTTTTTTAGTCGGTTGCGGGTGACGTAATTATAGGCAAAAACTTCACCTCTCTCATCATATTCCGCGCGGATAGCATCCAGTTCCTCCGCGGTATCGAATGCGATGTACGCGTAATCGGTTTTTAGGATTTGCACGGTATATCTGTCGTAGATGTCCCGGCGCTCGCTTTGGCGGTATGGGGCATGCGGACCACCGTGTTTTGGGCTTTCATCCGGGATGATACCACACCATTCCAGTGCCTCCATGATGTAGTCTTCTGCACCTTCCACATATCTTGCGGTGTCAGTATCTTCTATTCTGAGGATGAAATCTCCGCCCATTTTTTTTGCAAAAAGATAATCGTACAGGGCAGTTCTCACACCGCCAAGGTGTAATGGCCCGGTAGGGCTCGGTGCAAATCGCACGCGTATTTTGCTCATTTTAAGAAATTTTGAAGCACAAATTTACGCAAATTAAGGCGATGCATTCTTTTTTTAATTAAGTTCGTGGTGATAACAATATTTAACCGACAAAATAGGGTATTGTTTAATTTATATAGCACGCAGTGCGATTTCTCCCAAAGAATAATGCAGAGCGTGAGATTTCATTATTAAAAAAACAACTGTCGCAAAAGGAAATTGTGATGGCAGAAGAGCGTGCTGAATATTATAATAAAATCTCTGAGAGTTTTGAGTTAAAATACGGAACCACCGTGGCGGATTTTTCGACCCCGATAATCCTAGAGCCTATTATTTCGATACCTACCGCTATGCAAGATTTTTTGACCAAAATTGGTCGATAGATTTTGCTTATATAAATGAAATTTTGCCTTCGTCGATGATTTGCAAAACCCGCCCTATTGTAGAAAATAACTCAAATAATGTGCTTTTCAAACTGAATAGTGCACGTCATTTTCGGTGAAAGACGGTACGAGTTTTTCAAACAAAAGAAATATCCTACTCGGTAGGGCGAAGGTATTCCAGCAACATAAGGTAGATTTTTTTTAAGAGTATTTTGATAAGCCATGGTGTGATCTCGGACAAATGAACTGCGGCGGAAATCCGAAGTGGCAGAAACCAAAAATTTCTATTGCGGAACATTTAAATACAAATATATCCTCAGTCTCGAAGGGGACGATGTGGCAACGAATTTGAAATGGATCATGTCTTCTAATTCCATTGCCGTTGCTCCAAAAATGAAAATGGAAAGCTGGTACATGGAGGGAAGGCTCGTGCATGATGTACATTATATCGAAATCCCTGATTCAAAGGAAAAACTTTTTGCAAAACTGGATTATTACGCCACTCATGGGAAGGAGGCGCAGGAAATCATAGATGTTGCTAATGAATATCGGCGCACTTTTGAAAATAAAAATCATGAGGATTTAACGGCGATGTTGGTTTTGAAAAGGTATTTTCAATATATTCGTTAAAAATTTTAGTAATGCTTGAAATCGGAGAACGCCCCTGGGGAAAATATTATGTGCTTGCTGATGAGCCAAATTATAAATTGAAGAGAATCGAGGTGATGCCGGGTCAGCGTTTGTCCTATCAATACCACCACCACCGCCAAGAACACTGGGTAGTGATCGAGGGCGAGGCAAATGTAGTCTTAAACGACGAAAACCACCGCGTGGCCTATGGCGAGAGCATCTTCATACCACAGGGGGCAAAACATCGCATTGAAAATAATTCGGATGAGATTTTGGTTTTCATCGAAGTGCAAACGGGAACTTATTTTGGTGAAGATGATATCATCAGGCTGGAGGATGATTATGCGAGATAGTGTTTTTGTTAGTATTTAAGATTCTAAAACTTTCATAAGCCATGACGAAAAAGAGTACTTCTCTCTGATGTAGGCTGGAAGAGGCTGGTATGGCTTTGACAAAAAAGCAGGTATTTCAGTGAGGTTTTGTTCGTTAAAGATGAACATATTATTTTCGTTATAGAAATCGAATTTTATTATGTTAACATTATTTGTGATTAGTTTCTTCTCATAACCTATGCTTTCAAAAACTCTAAACGATAGACCTTGGTGGACTGTGTTTTGTATATCTAATATACAGGTGTATTCTTTGATTTTCTGTATGTTTTCTTTAAAATTCATACAATCTGTCATATAATGAATGAACTTCCCATCGGCTTTATTAATATGGTCTTCGTGTTTATTGTATGTGAGGAAAAAAGCAGTCTCATAATCAGTATCGTTAAGAATTTTTTTTATCTTTCGAAGTGTATTCGTCCGCTCGCCTAGGGATGAACCAACATAAAAGATGCCGTTCTTAACAGCTTTTTTATCGTTAAGCAAATCATCAAAATAGAAATTTGTTGTTAGTTTGAATTCGGGATTTTTAGTTAAATCTCGAGGGTCAAATACAAAGAAAGAGTCAAAATAACTAACATAATTATATGCATCAGGATACCTATCCATGCCGTCCCATTGGTAGCCTATACTTTTCTTTGCAAGTGATACAGCCTTTTTTATAATTTCGAATTCGTAAAGATCGGGACGAATGATAAGAGTGTAATCCATAGGTCCGAAGCTAGTAATTATGGATAATTGTTGCGCGGTTTTAAATCTTGCTCGAATTCTGTTTTTATGAGTCCTATCTTTTAGGAATATTTTTTTGTAACCGTGAATGAGGTAATCCTTAGGCGAGATTTTCGCCTTCGCCGTCTTAGCAGGAATTTCATAAACCACTAATCCTATTGCTTCTAAGTTTTCTCTGAAGCGATCTGGCAATCCGAAATGATCAGGGACGCCTATTAGTATTTTTTTGCCTAAAAAATATTTTTCGTCCTTCATTTCATTTGTCTTTTATTTACAATCTTGTCAGCAAGAAATAGCATTCTGGAGCGGAAAGGATATTTTTTCTTCATCTCTGTGATATTCTTATGGTGTAGGGAGTATACCTCTTCCATTATTTGACTATGAATAGTGTTATACTTTTCATTCTTAGCTAATATTTTGTTTTTGGAAGAGAAGGCGCAGAGCTTTTTTATTGCATGCTTGTACATTCTAAAAGTTTTATCTGATGATAGATCATTATAAGTGTCTAGTAATTGTTCAAATTGTTTTTCATTATAAAAAGTATCGCCTACCTGCTGCCCAGGATGGATACGATATTTGAAAAATTTTTCGTTTAAAAATGTAAAGGTTTTACTGGCTGATGTATACAGCGCGATCCATTCATCATGATGGAAACCGCGAATTTCTGGGAAAGGTGAAACCTCAGGTACGATGTTTTTTCTAAAAGCCATACTGGCACCGGTTGCGATGTTTCCAGAAAAAGCAATCATCCGAAAGTAATCTATTTGGAAGCCTTTATTTTCTAAATGATAGGGAATGTCCCAAATTGAAAGCATATTGAGGGGTGTTCCTTTCTCATCAATCCCATATCCATTTGTAGCTACAGCATCTATTTTTGGATTGTTCTTGAAAAACAAAGAAATCGTTTCTACTTTGTGCGGCAACCACTCATCATCTTGATCACTCAGAAAAATAATTTCATTAGTACAAAGAGAAATCGATTTTTCGAAATTTTTTACACTGCGTAGGTTTTTTTCATTTTGATAAATCTTAATGACACTGGTGTGTTTTTTTTCGTATTCATGCAAGATAGATACAGTATTATCCGTAGAACCGTCATCGCAAATAATAATTTCATCAACTGGAAGAGTCTGTGTTAAGATTGAATCCAATTGCTCTCGCAAAAATTTCTCACCGTTGTAGGTGCACATAGCTACTGATGTTTTCATAACTCAAAAACATTTTCTACCCACTTCTCAATAGTGTATTTTTCATAAATCTCTCGAGGTAAATCCTGATAAGGCGTTTCAAAAAATTCCGCTGTTAGATTGCTCATATCATCATTAAGCACCAAAATATTCTTTGGATTATAAAAATCATATAGGGTGATATAGGAATTAGTGGTAATAATTTTTTTCTTCAAAGCCATAGCTTCAAAAATCCTGAAACTTAGTCCACTCTGACCTTCACGAACTAAATCTAAAATTACTTTTGCTCTGTCGTAATAGTTTGGTAATTCACGGTGTGGAACGCGTTCAGTGCCAAAAATAAATCCTTGTTTCTGACTAAATTTTTTCTTCCAAGCTTTTTTACCAATGATAATAAAGTTATATTTTTTTCCAAATCCATCGAGATTTTTAGCCAGTCCGTCTAATTTTTCCATTCGTTCGTCGTAGGACCCGATGTAGATTAGATCCAATTCTGGCGTGTTTTGAGATTGTTTTTCAGGAAGATAATTATAATTGGTGGTTTCCAGAAAACCATGTGTTGCAATGTCGTTTTTATCAAAAGAATAAACCACATCAAAGTAGGGAAGGACTTTTTCTGCAGGATTTCTCGCCAAAGCGTCGTAAAGGTAGGCGATATAGGTTCCTGCAAAAGGTTTTATTTTTTCGTGAAATCTTGGCTCGATGCTTTCCGGGTTAATGACAAGAATTTTATCCTGTGTTCCAAGTTTTTGTAAGGAATATAGAACAATTTCCTGCCTTTTTTCGTTCTTGATGTTTTTATTAAATAGTACCTTGGAAACCATATTTTTCAACCTTGCCACCAGGTTGGGATGTCGGTAGTCGCTTAATTTTATATGGTTAGCATCAATCCCTTTCATCCTTAGCGCCCCTACGATATGTCGGTCGTAATCCCAAAAATCATAACTGATGACACAAATTTTCATTTTGCAAATTAAGGATTTATTTTAAAACTTAAGGAATCGATTTCACTTTAACTGCCCAAAAATCGTATTTTTGAAATAAATTTTCATTGAAAATACTCATAGATTGCGAGAGGATGAAATATCCGCATTCCGGCTTGGCCAATGTGTCGCGTTCCCTTGTGGCTGGTCTTACCGAGCTCTCTTCTAAGTCGTCCATTTCACTATATGGTCCGGAAAATAAGTTAAGAGACGCGCAATTTCCCGTAGTTCCGTGGAAGCCGCTTCATAAAATATACCCGCCTAAAACTTCGCAGTTCGATTTGATTCATGTATCGCATCAACTTTCGGATTACTTTCATCAAGTTAAAAAAAATCAAAAAAAAACGGTTACACTTCACGATTTGAATTTTTTATACGAAGGATTGTCGGAGGACAAAATTAAAAAACGCATTCGTGCGGTTCAAAAAAATATTGGGAATGCCGATTCCATCATCTGCATTTCAGAGTTTGCAAAAAAGGATTTCTTAGCACACGCAAATTTATTTAAACTTAAAGAAAATGTAGCGATAGAGGTGGTTCACAATGGACTTGTGTTTCCTGAAGCTAAAAACTTTAAGCCTGAAAATATCATAGTTCCTGCAAGGAAATATCTTTTGAACATTGGAGTTTTGGCACCTAAGAAAAACCAACTGGTTCTTTTGGATTTTTTGACTAAAACCGATTTAGACTTGGTGTTAGTTACCGCAGCCGCAAAATCGGATTATCAAAATTTATTTTATGAAAAAGTCCGCCAACTTGGACTCTCAGACTGTGTGCATATCCTGGAAAATGTCAGTGAGAATGATAAAAATTTTCTGCTCCAGAATTGCGAAGCTTACATTCATCCGTCCTTGGCAGAGGGGTTTGGCATTCCACCACTTGAGGCAATGTATTTTGGGAAGCCTGTGTTTTTGAGTAATAAAACTGCGCTTCCTGAGATTGGCGGAGATGCTGCTTATTATTTTACAACATTCGATTCTGAGGATATGTATCGCGTTTTTCTCGAAGTTATGCAGAAGTTTCAGTCCCTTCCGGCGTATTTTTCATCGCTTTTTCATGAGCATGCGCTTCAATATTCTGCAAAAAAAATGGCGGAGGGTTATATTAATGTATTCGAAAAGATTACTAACTAAAACTTTAATTTTCCAAAAAATAATTTGAGTTTGAATGTGCCTAATGAATCACCGCCGTCTATACCGATTCGGCATAGTTCGTATCGGTTTTTTGTAGGGAAATAATTCAATTTATTGCCGATTCTCAGGGCGTGCGTAATTCCCAAATCTTTCATAATTTTGTAAAAGTCAGTGTCATTTTTTTTATAACGTCCGTATGGATAGGCCAAAACATTTTCGAAAGGAATATTTTCGTTTTGCAGCGTTTGAATGTTTTGCTTCAAATCTTCACCGACTTTTTCTGAAGGATTTTTTTCATAATTCATGTGCTCGTGCCCGTGCAGTGCAAACTCCACGAGACTGCTATCTAAGTTTCTTAAATCTTCGAAACTCATCTTATCTCCTTTACCTAAAAGTTTAGTTGGAAGAAAGATCACGGCTTTCATTCCATATCTTTGCAGCAAAGGTATCAGATATTCCTGATTGTTTTTGTAGCCATCATCAAAGGTTAGAATAATGCTTTTCCTCGGTAAGGTTTGGTCTAAATCTTTAAAAAATAGGGTAGTGTAGTTTTGCTCCGAAAGATATTTCATTTGTTGGTCCAGCTCATCTACCGTTACCTCCAGCGGGTTCTGTGAGGTGGGCAGCACGCTGTGGTACATTAGGATGGTAAGTTTGTTTTTCGGGATTAAGTGTAAGTAAAGCCTGAAAAATACCACAATAAAAAGGAGCAGCGCAAAAACTGTTATTAAAAAATAAATCATTTTCTATTTCGGATTTCGTAAAGCTTCATATACTTCAAAAATGTGTAAAATGCTGCTGTCTTAGCCGCATAGTAGCCCACCAGCCCGTCCAAAAAGCCAAGTCTTAGAAGGTAAGATTTAATAAACTGAAATGCAGGTTTGATGATGATTTTTGTAGTAGAAGATGTTTTCCCTTGCAAGTCCATCTTCTCTGCCATCATCGTCGTGTATTTGTTAGATTTTTCGATGTGATGGTGGATATCCCGATAGGTAAAATGGTTGATTTTACCAGCCATTTTTCCTATTGTCCCTGTAGTTTTATAGCCTTCATGCACAATGTCCTCAGTGAATTTCCCACTCCCGTTTAGGAAAAATCTTTCGCGCCAAGTATTTCCCCATCCACCGTATTTTAAGGTTTTGCCTAAGAAAATATTGTTGAATTCAAGACGATAAACATCAAAATGCGTTTGACTGCTATTGGCAATTTCCATCATAGACTTTTTTGCGACATCATCTGGAATTTCGTCAGCATCGGGAAAAAAAATCCATTTCCCGCAGCATTGGTCTAAAGCAAAGTTTTTCTGAGTTCCGAATCCGTCAAACTTTCTTTTGATGAATCTCACTTTAGGGAAACTGGTACAAATTTCCTCGGTTTTGTCGGTAGAATAACTATCAATGATGATGATTTCATCAGCAATTTCACACACGGCATTTAGCAGCGTACCGATGAGTCTTTCCTCATTAAAGGTAATGATCGCAACAGAAATTTTCACCAAAAACTATTTCTGAAATTCCAGAACCGTTTTCTCGATGATGCGCACGCAGTCCAGCAGTTGCTCTTCGGAGATCACCAGCGGCGGTGCCAGGCGGATGATATTCCCGTGCGTAGGCTTCGCCAAAAGTCCGTTTTTCATTAAGTCCAGACAAAGATTCCAAGCCGTAGGGGAGTCCTGGGAATCGTTGATGATGATGGCATTGAGCAAACCTTTGCCACGAACAAGGTGAATTAGGTCGGTTTTCTCAAATATTTTTTTGATTTCCTCGCGGAAAAGTTTCCCCAGTCTTTCGGCTCTTTCGGAGAGTTGTTCCTCTTCCACCACATCCAGCGAAGCAATCGCCACGGCGCACGCCAGCGGGTTTCCACCGAAGGTAGAACCATGCTGTCCCGGGTGAATCACATTCATGATTTCATTGTTCGCCAGCACCGCAGATACCGGGTACATTCCGCCAGAAAGTGCTTTCCCCAAAATCAAAATATCCGGTTGCACATCCTCGTGGTGGCAGGCGATTAGTCGGCCAGTGCGCGCGATTCCGGTTTGCACTTCGTCTGCGATGAAAAGGACATTGTACTGCTTACATAGCTCAGAAACTTGCTTCAAATAGCCGTCATGCGGAACAAAAACGCCCGCCTCGCCTTGGATCGGCTCCACCAAAAACGCTGCAATATTTTCCGCTTCCGTTTCAAAAACCTTTTTCAGCGCATCTATGTCACTGTAAGGGATTTTAATGAAACCCGGCGTAAACGGCCCATAATTATGATGCGCCTCGGGATCATTGGAGAAAGACACGATCGTCGTGGTACGCCCGTGAAAATTATTTTCACAAACCACTATTTTTGCGTGGTTATCTGCCACGCCCTTCTTTTCGTACGCCCATTTTCTGGCAAGTTTCACGGCAGTTTCCACCGCTTCAGCGCCAGAATTCATTGGTAAAACCTTATCAAAACCGAAAAGTTCAGTGATTTTTTTCTCGTAAACACCCAAGGTGGAATTGTGAAATGCACGGGAAGTCAGCGCCAGTTTTTGCGCCTGATCCGTAAGTGCCTGCACGATTTTTAGGTGAGAATGTCCCTGGTTTACAGCAGAATAAGCCGAAAGAAAATCATAATATTGTTTCCCTTCCACATCCCACACATGCACGCCCTCGCCGCGTTCCAAAACCACCGGCAGTGGGTGATAATTGTGTGCGCCATGCTCGTGTTCGAGGTCTATATAATACTGTGAATTTCTGGTTTCTGTGTTTTGGGACATATCGTTTTTAATTTTTACAAATTTAGCAAAATAATTATAATCCTCCGCTTCGCCCAAATCTCAAATTATTATACTTTCCCGAATTATATTTTTATTTGGGCGCCTGTATCCGTCCTCCGTTCCCGCTGTTTTGTTTCGTCGTTCCTCCTCACAAAACGAGCTCCACTCAGGCCGGGGCGCGCCTTTCAACCTGTATAAAAAACTAATAATTAAGGAAGTTGCCTTGCTTTATTCATCGCTGCTGATTGGTAACCAAAATATAATAAATACTATTTGAATAAAAATAAAAAACCCACATTTCTGTGGGTATTTCGTTTTAGATTTGAGAATCAAAATCTTTGTCCATTTTGAAATCCTCCATGAATTTTGTGGTGTAATTTCCTGCAATATAATCCTCGTTTTCCATCAGTTGCCGGTGGAAAGGGATGGTGGTTTTCACGCCCTCGATGTAGAACTCGTCCAGCGCGCGCTTCATTTTTGCAATCGCCTCGTCGCGGGTCTGTGCCGTGGTGATGAGTTTTGCAATCATGGAGTCGTAGTTGGATGGGATGGTGTATCCCGCGTAAACATGCGTATCCACACGAATTCCGTGTCCTCCTGGAATATTCAGACTCGTGATTTTACCCGGACTTGGTCGGAAATCGTTGTATGGATCCTCCGCGTTGATCCGGCACTCGATCGAGTGTAATTTCGGGTAGTGGTTCAACCCTGAAATCGGAGAGCCTGCGGCGAGCATAATTTGCTCGCGAATAAGGTCGTAGTCGATTACTTGTTCTGTAATTGGGTGTTCTACCTGGATTCTAGTATTCATCTCCATAAAAAAGAAGTTTCGGTGCTTGTCCACCAAAAATTCTATCGTTCCCACGCCTTCGTATGCGATGTATTCGGCAGCTTTTACGGCGGCTTCACCCATTTTTTCTCGCAGTTCGGTGGTCATAAAAGGCGAAGGAGTTTCCTCCGTCAGTTTTTGGTTTCTACGCTGCACGGAGCAGTCTCTTTCCGAAAGGTGGCATGCTTTGCCATATTGGTCTCCAGCTACTTGGATTTCTATATGGCGCGGCTCTTCGATGAGTTTTTCCATATACATACTGCCGTTCCCGAATGCTGCCGTAGCCTCCTGGATAGCAGATTCCCAATGCTCTTTCAGGTGTTCCTCTTTCCATACGGCGCGCATACCTTTTCCGCCGCCGCCGGCAGTCGCTTTTATCATGACAGGATAGCCTGTTTCTTTCGCGATGCGTACTGCATCTTCGTAAGATTCTATGAGTCCGTCGGATCCGGGTACGCAAGGTACGCCCGCTTCCTTCATGGTAGCTTTGGCGTTAGACTTGTCGCCCATTCTATCTATTTGTTCCGGTGTAGCACCGATAAATTTGATGCCGTTTTTCTGGCAAATCCTCGAGAAATTCGAGTTTTCAGAAAGGAAACCATATCCTGGGTGGATGGCGTCTGCATTCGTAATTTCGGCAGCAGCCAAAATGTTCGTGATTTTAAGGTAAGAATCCTTGCTTGCAGCAGGCCCGATGCACACGGCCTCGTCGGCAAAACGCACATGCAAGCTGTCTTTGTCCGCAGTAGAGTAAACCGCTACAGTCTTGATTCCCATTTCCTTGCAGGTACGCAGGATGCGCATGGCGATCTCGCCACGGTTGGCGATAAGTATTTTTTTAAACATTGTCGGAAATTTTAAATTTTGGATTTTAAATTTTGAATTCTTTAAATGAAGGCATTTAAAGAATTAATCTGAAATTTAAAATTTCTTAAGATGGATCTACAAGGAACAATGGTTGGTCGTATTCTACCGGAGAAGCGTCTTCCACCAAAACTTTTACAATCTTTCCTTTTACTTCGGATTCGATTTGGTTGAAAAGTTTCATCGCTTCAATTACGCAAACTACTTTTCCTTCGGTTACGGTGTCGCCTACATTCACGAAAATATCTTTATCTGGAGCTGGTCTTCTGTAGAAAGTCCCAATCATAGGAGATTTGATGGTGATGTAGTTACCTTCTGCAGCCTTATCGCTGGATTCTGCCGGTGTAGCAGGGGTGGCTAGTGGCGCAGCAGCTGCCGGAGCAGCCGAAGCCTGAGATTGCTGGTAAATAGGTTGTGGCGCAGAAATATAACTTACATTTTCATTGCCCCCCAGCGGCGTTTTGATTGTGATTTCAAAATCTTTGGTCTTATATTTTACTTCTGAAACTTCTGCTTTAGATACGAATTTGATAAGATTTTGTATGTCTCGGATGTCCATTTGAGTGGTATTTGATTATATGTCAAAGATAATAAATTTCAATAAAAAATCACCCATTTTAATTAAAATGAGTGATTATAGTATATAAAGCGTGTATTTTCGAACCAATTCAGGTTTAGTTTTCTTCTGTAGTCTCTACAGTATTTTCCATAACTACTTTACCTCTGTAGTAGAGTTTCCCTTCATGCCAGTGCGCTCTGTGGTACAGGTGCATCTCACCGGATGTCGCGTCTTTTGCCAATTGAGGAACTACCGCTTTGTAGTGTGTTCTCCTCTTATCTCTTCTTGTGGATGATTGTCTTCTCTTTGGATGTGCCATTTTGAATAATTTTTTAATTGATGAGTGATGAGAGATTTCTTATCATCTCATCATATTTAAACTATTTTATTTTTTGTCTTGCAGTTTTTTTAGGGCTGCCCACCGTGGATCGATATCTTCGGGGTTGTCCTTTATTATTTCTTCTTTTTCTTGGGGGCTGAATCTATCCAGTAGTTCCAAGTCCTCTTCCGTTACATTTGGTGATACCTTTTTCATGGGTACCGAGAGTGCGACATCTTCATAAATCAACTGTGCGATATTGAAGGCATGGTCGTTATGTGGTATGGTAATCACCTCCTCATGGCTATCATCGTACACTTCCCCGAATTTCACCAAAACTTTGATGCTGTTTTCTATGGGTTGGTCGAAACTTTCCGTAGTGATGTCGCAAACCAGTTCTACCGTGCCGGAGGTTCTAATTACAAATTCCAAAAAAGTGGTGTGTTTGTCCATAAGGACATCCACTTTTATTTTTGGGTTTGTAAATTCCCTCTCGATATCAAATAGCTGAAAGAACGCCTCTCTTATCTCAAATTTGAACTCGTGTTTTCCGTTTTTCAGTCCGGCAAACTCGATGTCGTAGTTTTTTAGCCTGTCCATAAATTGAGTGTGCAAAAATATGCATTTATTTTAATATAACAAATTTTTTTTTAAGTAAAGGTTTTATTTATTTTAAACCTCTTCTGTTGGCACGTCTTCATCTACCTCGTTACCTGTTGGTTGGCGCCTGCGCTGTAGCCTGTTGCCCAGTAGTTCTTGGTATTCCGAACGGTTCTTGAATATCTTTAAACCCATGAAAATTGCCTCGGTGAAACTTTGCTCGTCCGCAAGGTTTTTCCCTGCGATGTCGTAGGCGACTCCGTGATCCGGAGATGTGCGGATGTAAGGCAGCCCTGCGGTGTAATTCACGCCCTCTTCGTATGCTAAGGTTTTAAATGGCGCTAATCCTTGGTCGTGGTACATTGCTAATACAGCATCGTAGTTTTTGTATTTTGAAGGTTGAAAATAACTGTCCGCAGGGAAAGGCCCGAAAACCAGTATGCCGGTGTCTCTCAACTCTTTTATGGCAGGTTCTATGATTTCTCTTTCCTCGTTTCCTATTACGCCACCATCGCCCGCGTGGGGATTTAGACCGAGGATTGCAATTTTAGGTTTCTCGATGCAAAAATCTTCAACCAAGCACTGGTGCAGCATTTTCACCTGTTTTTTTATCTTTTCTTTGGAAATATTTTGTGCAACCTCCGCGATCGGAATATGGTGGGTAGAAACGGCGACTTTTAAATCATCGGTTACCAAAAACATAAGTCCTTTTTTTCCAAATTTTTCTTCCAAATAACCAGTGTGGCCAGCGTGCGCGAAGCCGTGCTTCATCATTTCATCTTTGTTGATGGGTGCCGTTACTAAAATATCTATTTCGCCGTTTATCAGAGCGTTCGTAGCAGCTTCTAATGATTCTATTGCCATTTTGGTGGATTCCTCCGTGGGCGTTCCCAAATCTACATTTAAATTATCTTTCCACAAGTTTACTATGTTCAATTTGCCGTTTTGCGCCTGAGATGCTTCTTCGATATAATTGAAATTATTCTGAAGTTTGAAAAAATTTTTTTGGTAGGTAAAAAGTTTCCCCGGACCGAAAATTATCGGGGTAAAAAAGTCGGTAATGGCTTTATCTTTCAGCGATTTCAGGATGATTTCCGGGCCGATGCCGTTGTAATCGCCTATGGATATTCCTACCCGTGGTTTATGATGCTTTGAATTCATTTAATTATCTTTGGAGATTATTAGAATTTTACAAATTTAGGAAATTAGGATTAAAGTTTTAGAAACTTATTCATCAGATTAGGATGATCGATGGGACAATCTAAGATTGTTTCAAAATTAAATTTAAAATTAAAAAA
Source organism: Chryseobacterium sp. (assembly GCA_018260475.1). GTDB lineage: Bacteria > Bacteroidota > Bacteroidia > Flavobacteriales > Weeksellaceae > JAGLBA01. The sequence continues at coordinate 54,562 of JAGLBA010000010.1, forward strand.
ATGTTCACAGGAATTATAGAGGCGGTAGGGACTGTCCAAAACATAGAAAAAGAGGGTGCTAATATTCATTTTACGATGAATTGTCCTTTTGTACAAGAATTGAAAATCGACCAAAGTTTGGCGCATAACGGCTGCTGCCTCACTGTCGTAGATGTCTCTGCCGAAACCTATACGGTGACCGCCATAGATGAAACTTTGGAAAAAACCAACCTCGGGACTTGGCAGGAAGGTTCGGTCATTAATCTAGAACGCTGTATGCAGATGGGTGGCCGTTTGGATGGGCATATAGTGCAAGGCCATGTAGATACGACCGGAGAAATTGTTTCCATTGAAAACCGAGATGGAAGTTTTTATATCACTATAAAGTATAAAAATACAGATTTTGTCACCGTTCCGCAGGGCTCAATTACTGTGAACGGCATCAGCCTCACTGTTGCCGATAGCCAGCACGGCCAGTTTTCCGTTGCTATTATCCCTTACACTTGGGAATTTACAAATATGCAACACCAAAAACCAGGAGATATCGTGAATTTAGAATTTGATATTATTGGGAAATATGTAAAAAAACTGATGCAACAACAAAATGGCGATCGGAACTTATAACTATAAAGGTTACAGCCTTCGGAATAGGATTTTCGTGGGTTTTCTGGCGGTTTGTTTGCTCACCATTACTTCTACTTCCATCGTTTCTTATCTCATTTTAAGGAACAATGCGGTGGAGCAAAGTGCTACAGACCAGCAGAATAAAGCTGATGCACTGATGGCGTCTTTGGACTATGCCGTGAGCCATACGCAAGTGAAAACGGAGGATCTCCCGGAGTTGCTATCCAATAAAATCTATGAGATCTCGGACGCCAATAAGCATGATGTGATTCTCTATTCGCTACAAGGTAAATATTTGATTTCCAATAAAGATTCTAATCTTGTTCAGCAAAAATCATTGCCTGTTTCCCTCATCAATCAAGTTTTGAGGAACGAAAAAATAAGCGTTACTGAGTACGATGAAAGTGTAGATGCGGATGTCCAATCATCCTATATTATTCTGAAAAACAATCTATTAGAACCTATTGCCATCGTATATTTTCCGTATTATCACAATGCTTCGGCATATATGGATGTAGTGAATAAATACCTTGTGTATATGGCGATTGTGAATCTCATCATTATCGCGTTTAGTATTTGGCTGAGTTGGATTATTTCAAAACACCTTACCAATGCGCTCACTTCCTTCTCCGAAAAGGTGAACCGCATAACGCTTTTCGACAAAGTTGCGGAACCGATACACTATTATAAAAATGATGAATTGAATTCTTTGGTGAAGGCCTACAACCGGATGATCCTCCAAATACAGGAACAGAAGGAAAGACTAAGCGTGGTGGAGCGCGAACAGGCTTGGCGCGAGATGGCCAAACAAGTCGCGCACGAAGTCAAAAATCCACTGACGCCGATGAAACTCACCATCCAGAATTTTGAAAGAAAATTTAATCCCGAAGATCCCAATATTCGGGAGAAAGTGAAAAAACTGACCAATACGATGGTGGATCAGATTGATTTGATTGCCACGGTTGCGTCTGCATTTTCCCAGTTTGCGCAACTTCCGGAACGCCACAACGAAACCTTTAACCTGAATAACGAGATTTCTAATATCCTCCAAGTGTTCAGCGATGATCGTATTTTCGTGCATACCAATGCCGAGAATATAATGATTAATATGGATAAAATATACCTGAACAGAATCATCACCAATCTTGTGACCAATGCCAAACAAGCCTCATCAGATGAGCGCGAACAGATCATTAATGTTGATATTGAAAAAATCAACAGAAGGATTTCTATTTCGGTAGAAGATAATGGTGTGGGAATTCCGCGCGAGATGTTTGGGAAAATTTTCGAGCCAAATTTTACATCAAAAAGCAGCGGCATGGGGCTCGGGCTAACGATGGTAAAAAAAATGATCGAGGAGTACGGCGGTGAGATCGCGGTGCGCTCCGAGATTGGGAAGGGTACGAAATTCATCATCATGCTACCGGATAATTTGTAATGAAACCTTTTCGATTTCAGAAGTTTATTGTAAATCAGTCACCGTATGTATTCCGTGTAGGAACTGATGCTGTTTTGCTAGGGGCAATGGCGGGAAATCGGAGCGAACCAAATTACCGGGCCGAAACAATCTTGGAAATTGGTTGTGGTACGGGAATTATCTCGCTCATGCTCGCACAGCGGTTTCCGAATGCTAAACTTCTCGGTTTAGATATTGCTCCCGAAGCGGCAAATCTTGCAGCAGAAAATTTTTCAAACTCTCCTTTTTCAGAAAGAATGAAGTCTGTTTGTGCGGATTTTAAATATTTTAACAGCTATGAAAAGTTTGATTTAATCATTTCCAATCCTCCCTATTTTGCAGAAAATACATCAGAAAAAGACAAATTAGCAAGACAAACCGTGGAGTTAAATTTTGTTGAATTAATCCAAAACTCAGTCAAATTTTTGATGCCGAAAGGTATATTTTCTGTCATTATCCCGGCAGAATCGGCAAATTATTTTATAGAAAAAAGTGAGTGTGAGGGACTTCATATTGTTACGAAAATAAATATTTTCGGTATTGAAGGCGGAGTATTGCGCCGTGTAATTCTGGAATTTTGTTTTGAAAAACCGAATCAAGTTTTAGAGGAAATCATGACTATAGAAAAAAGTCCGCGCCAGTATTCCTATGAATATTTGGAACTTACGAATGATTTTCATGTGTTTCATTTAAAATAAAAAACCCTGCATATGCAGGGTTTTAGTTTGTAATGCGAGATTATTTATTCAAATAATTCTCTTGTATTCAGTACTGTCACTTCGCCATTTTCACAGCGGATGGCTTCACCCGGGAAATTCTGAATCATGTGGTAATCGTGCGTCGCCATTACTACGGCAGCTTCGTTTTCCAAGGCTACTTGTTTTAGTACGCCCATAATTTCGTTGGATGTTTCAGGGTCCAGGTTTCCTGTAGGCTCATCAGCAAGAATCAATTGCGGGTGGTTCAGCAGTGCACGCGCTATGGCAACACGCTGTTGCTCGCCTCCAGAAAGTTCGTGCGGCATTTTGTGCTTTTTCGTTTTCATACCCACGCTGGATAGTACCTCGTTGATCCGGTCATCCATTTTCGTCTTGTCCGACCAGCCGGTGGCTTCCATCACGAATTTTAAGTTTTTTTCCACGCTCCTATCGGGCAATAGTTGAAAATCTTGAAAAACAATTCCCAACTTGCGACGCAGATTAGGGATATCCGATGTCCGCAGTTTGGAAAGGTCGAATCCTACCACGCTCCCACGACCTTCCGTGAGGGGTATATGGCCGTAAAGTGTTTTTAATAAAGAGCTTTTACCACTTCCGGTTTTCCCGATGAGGTAGCAGAAGCGCCCTTTTTTGATGTTGAGGTTTACATTATTTAGAACGGTGAAATTCTTTTGTGTAATCTTCGCATTGTTCAGGCTGATGATGTCATCGCCGATAATATGGGTGTGTGGCATGGCAATTATTATTTATGGCTTAAAGTTATGAAACTTTCTGGTCGTGCCTTAATTTTTAGCATAATTTAACAACAAAAAATGCCTGAAAAATTTCTTTTTCAAGCATAGGCTGTATGTTTAGGCCCGTATGGGGCTTATTTATTTCTTTTCGCGCGCACGCCAGATACGGTAAGGCTCTTTCTGCCTTTCGCTCTTCTTGCAGCTAGGACTCTTCTTCCGTTAGGTGTAGACATTCTTTCTCTGAAACCGTGTTTGTTTCTTTTCTTTCTTTCTGATGGTTGGAATGTTCTTTTGCTCATTTCGAATATCTTAATTAGTGTAAACTATGTTATTGATTTTTAAGACTGCAAAGATAGGGAAGTTTTTTTATTGCGCAAAGAAATATGAAATTATCCTAACTTTTTTGCAAATTTAATCCACAAACTTTTTGCAATTCTTTTCTGATACGAGGTTTTGCCTTTCTAACCTATGATCATGAACAAATATTTGTCCGAAATCCAATTGTATCGAGGCAATAAGAAATTGTTCTTTTTGTCGTTTTTCAAGACGATCCTCACCAAATGGTTGCAAATTCCGCAATCGTCATCATAAAAGATGTAGTGTTTGCTATAATTGACTTATATTATTCCGGTGGGAGCCTGTAAGCGGTGCGCGTTTCAGCCTCGATAGTTTTGAAATACTGAATCAAATCCTTTCTCTGTTGGGCGGTAAGGTTGGCTTCATTATGGATGAGCAGATAGGATTCCAGCGGCATTCCGCCTTTTTCGATTTCTTCTGCAGCTTCTTTCAGTTTGTGTGCCTGTCTTTTCGGTTCGTAGGTCGCGAAAACAGAGAAATTGAGGTGTTTTCTACCATCTTCGATATGGCTTTTCAGAAACCAACCGAATGGCTGTATATAGCTGTATGCAGGATATTTGGTCTCGTTGGAATGGCAGTTATAGCAGGAGCTGCGAATCATATTTGCGATGGGTTCGGGTGTTTTCTTTATCGTGAGGAAATCCATTCCCTGATTCACCGTAGGATTGGTTTTTTCAATTTGAAAAAATTGGATTATTATCGCCACTACGGCGAGGACGATGAGAATTTTTTTCATTATTATAAATTTGATGTAAAGGTAATAGATTTAAAAAAAATTAATTAACAAAACTCAAGGACATAAGATGTAAAAAAATACGCATCTTGTTTTATCTACCGTTTAAGTCATCTTAGGAGGATGGATATCTTGCATGAAATTAAATCAAAGCCGTACATATTAATCTTTGATTTTTTATCTTAATTGATTTTTTGTTTTAATTAAAAAAAATTAGGGCGTACGGTCTAAAAAGCACTCAAGATGATAGGAACTTTGGTGTTTAGAATTAAATTTTTATTAAATTAAAATAAACCCACCCACAACCCGTCGATTTTATTTATTTTTAAAAAATGAAAATACTCTACGCTATCCAAGGTACTGGCAATGGTCATGTGAGCCGCGCACGCGAGATCATTCCCCATTTAAAAAACCACGGGCAGGTGGATATCCTACTAAGCGGTACTCAGGCAGAAGTGGAACTGGACGATCCTATAAAGTACCGACTACACGGTTTCGGTTTTGTCTTCGGGAAAAATGGCGGCGTAGATATGCTTGGGAGTATGAAGGATTTTTTCGTGAAGGAATTCATCCGCGATTGCAAAGCGCTGCCTGTTCACGATTATGATTTGGTCATCAATGATTTTGAACCCGTAACGGCCTGGGCGTGCAAATTCAAAAAGAAGAAAACCGTTGCGCTCAGCCATCAGTCGGCGTATCTCTCGCCAAAAACGCCCCAGTTGAAGGGCTTGCATTGGGGCAAAATCATTATGAATAATTATGCACCGGCCGATGCGCATATAGGATTTCACTTTGAAAGATACGATGATTTTATCCTTACTCCAGTGATTCGCAGAGAGATACGAAATCTTTCGCCTACTCATGCCGGGCATTACACGGTCTATTTGCCGGCTTATTCGGATGAATTTATTTTTGGTCAACTGAATCGGTTGAAGGATTTTCAGTGGGAAGTTTTCTCTAAGCACGCCATCGAGGATTATGTGAAGGAAAATTTGAAGTTTTATAAAGTCAATAATCAGAAGTTTCAAAAATCCATGGAACACTGCGACGGACTGCTTACTGGTGGCGGTTTTGAAGGGCCCGCAGAAGCACTTTTCTTAGGCAAAAAAGTTTTGGCAGTGCCCATGAAAAATCAATACGAGCAACAATGCAATGCCTTGGCGATGGATAATATGGGTGTCTCTGTCATTTGGAAGACATCTGAATTTGAGGATAAGCTAAAAAAATGGGCGTATAGCGACAAGATCATATCCGTGGATTATCCTGACGAAACTGCCGAGGTAATTAGGAATTTGGTCACTAAATATGCCAAATAGCACAATGGTTTTATCAATAAAGAAAAAATTTTAACATAACTTTAATAATCTTCATTTTAACTATACCTGCGTTTAATTATCAAAATAAAAATCAAAAAAAATATAAAATGAAAAAATTAGTTTTAAGCGTAGCTTTAGTAAGTTTCGCATCATTTGCCACGGCGCAGGAAAAAAATGGTACCCCAATGAGCCCAGAACAGCGCCAACAAAAAATGGAACAAAGAAAAGCCGAACACATGGCGAAAATGCAACAAGAGCTGAATCTTACTCCCGCTCAGGCTGGACAAATAAAAGCCTTAAACGAAAAGTATAAAGGTTTTCACGAGCAAAACAGAGACAAAATAAAGGCCATAAAAGAGCAAAGGTCTGCCGAAAACCAAAAGTTTAAGCAGCAGCGAGATAACGAACTGCGCCAAATTCTAACGCCTGAGCAATACGCAAAATGGGAGGCGAAAAGGCAAGAACATAAAGCCAAAAGAGAAGGTCACGAAAAATCCCATGGTGAGAAAGGCAAAAATCGCTTACAGAAAATGTAAAAGCAATTTTAAATAAGTTTAAAAGAAAAGAGCAGGAATTTTCCCCGCTCTTTTTTTTTACCTAAATTTTTGGTTAAATATAAATTATTTCCGTGTCCAAAACCGTTTTTCCTAACTGTTCCAAAACTGTTTGGTAGGTTGCGAGTTGTTTTTCGTGCTTGTCTTTCTCGGTTCCGGTTTTGAAATCGATGATGTAGTAGCCTTCCTTGGTTTCTATCAAGCGATCCGGGCGATAGGTTTGAGCGCCGTCTTCTGTGGAAATCAGGATGTCTTTTTCATTAACTACCTTCAAATCATCGGAAAAATATTTGGCAAAATTCTCATTTTTTGTGATGTTTTCGATTCTTTCCTGGATCTGCTCGGCTTCGTCGCGAGTAATTTCGCCATTGATGAGGTAGCGTTCCAGCACCGTCGGGATATTTTTTGTAGAATTTATTTTAGATAAAATTTCGTGCGTGAAAATCCCAGTTCGCACGCTCTCCACACGGGTTTGGTAATTTTTAGATGGCGTTGCGATTTTTATGTTTTTAAGGTTTTCGTGGCCTTGCGATAGTTTTAAAATTTCCAGTGTCTTACCAGCGGATTCCTCTCGGACGATTTGTTTTTGGTAAGAACGATTCTTCTCCGGATATAGGTCGAATTCATCTGCGTTCTCCGTATTTTTCGCATTCACAAAGTCGTAGATTTCCAAATAATTTCGCGATTTACTTGGTCGCTCCAGGAACAGAAAAAGTTGTTCCACGGGGCGTGTGGTCGCCACATATTGCACGCAAAAACGATCCACCTTATTCTTGTAGGTGTTGACTTCATTGAAGGCTTCCATCTGGGCATCGTAGCTGGTAAGGTCTTTGGTGAATCCGGTAATATTTACAGATTTCAGTTCCTGGTGTCCTTCCAGCGGCAGCCACTCGCTAAAATCGCCGTCCTTGTGGGCATTTCGCATAGGTAGGAACACAACAGGGAACTCCAATCCTTTTGCGGCGTGAATGGTCATAAGGTTCACGGCGTCGATATTCGCACTGGCCTGCACGGATATTTTAGAGGCTTCTTCCTCCCAATATTTAATGAAATCTTTCACCGTAAGCCCGGAGTTTTGGGTGAAATTGTAGAGTGTCTCCAGAAAATTAAGTAGAAAATCAGTCTCTTTTTTCTCCACAGAAAATTCGTGAACGAAGTATTCTATATAATTATAAAGGTTAAGGTTGGGAAATTCCTTTTGTGAAAGTTGCAGCCCGTATTTGGTTTCGAGAAGTTCCTCGATGCTTTTTCTGTCGGTAAGTTTTAGGATTTCAAACATCCCTTCGGAGAAATCTGGTACCGCGATGCGCCCAAGTTTTTGCAGAAAATACAGCATTTTCACGAGGTATTGCCTATTTTTCGGTTGTATTTCCCATTTTAAAAATTCCGCTACGGCGCGCAGCGTATAGGAAAGTTCCAGCGTGAGGCCTTTCTCGGAAATGGTTTTAATGTAAATCTCCTCTGCGTGATAGTAGATTTTTTTTGAGCCTAAAAGTTGGGAGAATTTTTGAATTTCCGCACCGGAGCGGCAAAGAATCGTGATGTCCGACAGTCGGAAGCCGCCATCAGCACATTCTTGTATCGCGCGCTGCATCTGCTCTGAGACATTCTCGAAAAATGGAGCGCTGCTTCGGTCGTAATCGGTCAGGAAGACTTTCACGCGGCCTTCCGATGTTTTTTTAGATTCTTGTTTCGCCTTGTTGGAAAACAGTTCGCGGTGGCCTTCCAGCAAGTCGGCCGAATGATATTCGTATAGCGCATTGTTGAATTCCACGATGTTGCGGGCGCTGCGCCAGTTATTCCCCAAAACTTCTACATGCACCGGCATATTGGATTTTTCTTTACCGTTCAGGATGTCCAGCATCAGGTCGCTATTGCCGCCCCGAAAGCGGTAGATGCTCTGTTTTGGGTCGCCCACGATGGTGAAACTGCTGTTATCAGAATTTATCGTGTGGTCTTTCAGCGGTAAAATATTGTCCCACTGCATTTTGGAAGTGTCTTGAAATTCATCAAAGAAAAAATGATGAAACTTGGTGCCTATTTTTTCATAAATAAATCCAGAAGGTTCGTTTTTAAGATTTTCATTGATGATGATGTTGAATTTTGAAAGCAAAACCAAATCGTTTTCTTCTTCTATTAAAGCCAGCTGGTCTTGTATTTCTTTGTTGATCTTC
>JAGLBA010000010.1:63305-79257 GCA_018260475.1 Chryseobacterium sp.
GAAGTTTTCATTGTTTTTCAGGTCTTCATAATGTACATCACTGATGAATTTTTTCGCCTTGCTGTAAAGGGCTTTGTTAATGTTCACTCGCTCATCATTATCAAGATTGTAGTGCACGAAATCCATGAAGGCGTCGGAAACTCGGTCATTAGTCCCGATGCTATCCAGCAGTTTGTCCACGGCTTCTATCAGGTACGGTTCGCTTTGTATTTCGAGGTTAAATTGGTGTGCCAGCCCTAATTCGTAAGAGAAACTGCGCACTAATCTCGCATTAAATTTATCGATTGTGCCGATGTTTAGGGTTGAGTAATGGTGCAGGATATAGTCCAAAGCCTTTTGGGCGCGATCATGGAGTTCTGTGAGGCTTACATTTATCCCCCGTGTTTTTAGTTCGGATTGTATGTTTTTCAACTCACCATTTTCGGCATAATCTTCTTTGGTAAATGATTTTAGCCAACTTAGGATGCGCTCCTTCATCTCGTTTGCGGCTTTATTAGTAAAGGTAAGTGCAAGGATATGTTTGATGGCGTCGGGCTGTTTGGGGTAGGCAAGGCAGATCATCAAAACACGAAGGACGAGTGCATAGGTCTTGCCGGAGCCGGCAGAAGCGTTGATGGCGGTATAAGGCTTATGGTTTTGCATAATGGAATTTAAAAAAGCAATTTACGGATTTAAACATTGCACTCCAATAATTTATTTAAGTCAAATTACATGTAGTTGCTTATAGATTTTTGCTAAAATGTGCAATTCCCTTTTGTACTTTAAAAAATAGTTCTTACTTTTGCAGTCCAAAATGAGATGTAAATTATGTTAATAATCCCAGTAAAAGACGGAGAGTCTATCGACAGAGCACTTAAAAAGTATAAAAGAAAATTTGATAAAACGGGTGTTGTAAGGGCATTGAGGTCCAGACAACAGTTCATCAAACCTTCTGTAACTTTGAGACAGTCCAAGCTGAAAGCAGCTTACAAACAAAGACTGCAAAGCCAAGAAGAACAGGCATAAGCCCGTCTTTAAACGATTACCTTATAATAATCACTTTCCATTGTCTATCTTTGGAAAGTGATTTTTGTTTTTAGGTTTAATACTGTGCCGAAATTAAAATGGTGGAAAAATTTTTGGAATATATCCAGGTGGAAAAGCGCTATTCCCCGCACACGGTCACCAGCTACCAAAAGGATTTGTCGGATTATACCACTTTTGTGATGGCGACCGAGGGGCATTCTGATTTATCCCAGTGCAATAAAAAAGTCGTCCGAAATTTCATGGTTTCGCTTTCTGAAAAGCAAATCGCAAAACGGAGCATTAATCGTAAACTCTCAGCTTTGCGTAGTTTCTATCTTTTTCTATTGAAGTTGGGAGAGATAAAAGTTTCACCATTGGAAAGCATTGATTCCCTAAAATTTTATGCTGATAAGCAGATGCCAATTTCTAAAGATGAAATGCAGGATTTGAAAACTAATTTAGAATCAGAAATGCCATTATTGGAGAAACTCATCATCGAAACGCTCTACCAAACCGGGATGAGAAAGGCAGAACTTTGCGGAATGCTGCTGAGAAATGTAGATTTTGCTAAAAAAGAAATGCGCGTAATAGGTAAGGGTAACAAAGAACGGGTAGTGCCTGCTTCCGAAGAGCTGCTTGCTGATTATCAACAATATCTGAAGCTGAGAGTACCGGCGGAAGGCTATGAGCACTTCTTTTTTGTAAACGCAAAAGGCAAAAAATTGGGCGAGCGGTTTGTGTATTCCGTTGTAAATTCCTACCTTAGTCTGGTCACTAAAAAAAAGAAGCGAAGCCCGCACATTTTGCGCCACAGCTTCGCAACCCATGTGATGGACCATGGCGCGGAAATTTCCAAGGTAAAGGAAATCCTTGGGCATTCCAGCCTCGCCAGCACGCAAGTTTATACCAACGCAAATATAGATCAGTTGAAAAAAGTATTCTTCGCGGCGCACCCAAGGGGGAAAAAAGAAGATGAGTAGGCGGCTTGTGCTGCCCGCAATGTTTAATATAAATTATAGTATCATGAAAATTACATTGAAATCTGTGGGGCTCACTCCCCACGCACCGTTGGAAGAGCATGTTGAAAAAAAACTTTCCAAGCTGGAGACCTTTTACGATAAAATTATCGATTGCACCGTATTTCTAAAAGTGGATAACGCGTCCGATAAAAACAATAAAACAGCGGAGATCATCCTATCCGTTCCAGGGGATGATATAGTGGTAAAGAAGACATCTGCCAGTTTTGAAGAAAGTTTAGACCTCTGTGCAGAAGCTGCTAAGAAGTTGCTAATCAAGAAAAAAGAACTTTCATAAATTATTTATTTAAAAAAGTTTCATAATAATTTGTAGGTTTCAAAAAAACTCCCTTATATTTGCACTCGCAAAAAGGGACGAGTTCTTTTGAAATCTATCTTGCCTCCATAGCTCAGCTGGCCAGAGCACGTGATTTGTAATCTCGGGGTCGTGGGTTCGAATCCCTCTGGAGGCTCAAAATTTGCATTATTTATAAAATTGGGGAGATTCCAGAGTGGCTAAATGGGACTGACTGTAACTCAGTTGCTTCGGCTTCGTAGGTTCGAATCCTGCTCTCCCCACATTTTATAAAATAAAAATTTGCAGATATTGAGATTTTTCTTAAATTTGCACACCGTTTACCAACAGATTTGTAAACACAAATTGCGGAAGTAGCTCAGTTGGTAGAGCGTCAGCCTTCCAAGCTGAATGTCGCGAGTTCGACCCTCGTCTTCCGCTCAATAGAAATCACAATACCGGATTCGGCTTGTGATTTTTTTTTAACAAATGCCGACGTAGCTCAGGGGTAGAGCGTTTCCTTGGTAAGGAAGAGGTCGTGAGTTCAAATCTCATCGTTGGCTCTGTAGAAAAAACTCTCCCAGCGTCTGGGAGAGTTTTTTAATGAATTTCTACGGCTTTTAGCTGTGGAAAGTTCGGGGTTTGCATTTTTTTCATAAAATAATTTATAATATTTAAAATTTGATTATATTTGCAAACTGAAAAGTTTATACAAATAACTAATAAATAATTTAAATCATGGCAAAGGAAACGTTTAATCGTAACAAACCCCATTTGAACATTGGTACCATCGGTCACGTTGACCATGGTAAAACTACACTTACTGCTGCAATCAGCAAAGTATTAGCCGACAAAGGTCTGGGTGAAGCAAGAGATTTCTCTTCTATTGACTCTGCACCGGAAGAAAAAGAAAGAGGTATTACCATTAATACTGCACACATTGAGTACGAAACTGAAAAAAGACACTATGCTCATGTTGACTGCCCAGGTCACGCAGACTATGTAAAAAACATGGTAACTGGTGCTGCCCAAATGGACGGAGCAATCCTTGTATGTGCTGCGACTGACGGTCCTATGCCACAAACAAGAGAGCACATCCTACTTTGCCGCCAAGTAAATGTACCTCGTATCGTAGTATTTATGAATAAAGTAGATATGGTAGATGATGCTGAGCTTCTTGAGCTTGTTGAGCTTGAATTGAGAGATCTTCTATCTACTTATGAATATGATGGTGACAACTCACCAGTAATCCAAGGTTCTGCTCTAGGTGCTCTTAACGGAGATCCTAAATGGGTTGCAACTGTAGATGAATTGATGGAGGCTGTAGATACCTGGATCGAACTTCCTACAAGAGATCAAGATAAGCCATTCCTAATGCCAATCGAAGATGTTTTCTCTATCACAGGTCGTGGTACTGTAGCAACAGGTCGTATAGAGGCTGGTGTTATCAACACTGGTGATCCTGTAGATATCGTAGGGATGGGTGATGAAAAACTTACTTCTACCATTACAGGTGTGGAGATGTTCCGTAAAATCCTAGATAGAGGTGAAGCTGGTGATAACGTAGGTCTATTGTTGAGAGGTATTGAAAAAACCGACATCAAGAGAGGTATGGTAATCGCCAAAAAAGACTCTGTAACTCCGCACAAAAAATTCAAAGCAGAGGTATATATCCTTTCTAAAGAAGAAGGTGGCCGTCACACACCATTCCACAACAAATACCGTCCACAGTTCTATGTAAGAACTACTGATGTTACAGGTGAGATCTTCTTGCCAGAAGGTGTAGAAATGGTAATGCCAGGTGATAACCTTACTATTACTGTAGAACTGCTTCAGCCAATCGCATTGAATGTAGGTCTTAGATTTGCAATCCGCGAAGGTGGTAGAACAGTAGGTGCAGGACAGGTAACTGAAATCACAGACTAAAATTTTAAATCATAAAAAAGTTCCGCAAGGAGACTTGCGGAACTTTTTAATCTACGGGCATCGTCCAATGGTAGGATACCGGTCTCCAAAACCGTTGATCAGGGTTCGAATCCTTGTGCCCGTGCAAATATAAATTATGAGCTTAGCAGATTTTCTAAAAGGTTCTTACCACGAATTTAAAGAGAAGGTAGAATGGCCAAAATGGCCAGACTTGCAGTCCTCCACGATTGTTGTTACAATTGCAACAGTCTTGTTGTCCCTGTTTACTTTCGGCGTAGATGAACTTTTCTCAAAAGCTATCAGGAATATTCTCAGCATGCTTATTAATCTTTTTAATTAAACATTTTCAATGAGCGATCTTAAATGGTATGTGCTGAAATCAATCAGTGGGCAAGAGAATAAAGTTAAAAATTACATAGAAAGCGAAATGAAGCACCAGAAGATGGAGCAGTTCGTTACGCAGGTGGTGATACCAATGGAAAAAGTGATCACATTGGTGAAAGGAAAAAAGGTAGCTAAAGAGAAACCGTATTATCCCGGATATCTTATGATTGAAGCCAATCTGGTGGGTGAGGTGCCCCACATTATTAAAAATATTCCGGGTGTTATCTCTTTTCTAAGTCTTACTAAAGGTGGCGAACCCGTACCTATGCGTAAGTCTGAAGTGGATAGAATGCTTGGTAAGGCAGATGAGCTTTCAGAATTTGCCCAAGAAATGGCTATTCCTTTCGTTGTAGGCGAGAGTGTAAAAGTTATCGATGGTCCTTTCAATGGTTTCAATGGAACTATTGAGAAAATTATGGAGGACAAGAAAAAAGTTGAAGTTTCCGTAGTAATCTTCGGTAGAAAAACACCGATGGAACTGAACTTTATGCAGGTAGATAAAGTATAAACTTTCTCATAAATCAATAACAAACGCTCAATTTAATTGAGCGTTTGTTTTAATTTCTGACATTACCGTCCTTTTTATCTTGCGATCTTCCTATGGTATAGCCGGTGACGCCACCTACGATCCCGCCGATGACTGCACCAGCACCTCTTTCTTTTTTATTGATGATGGCACCTCCTGCTGCACCACCTACGGTTCCGATGATGGTGCCTTTAGCTGCTTTGCTTAGGGATTTTTTTCGTTGCTGTTGCGCTACTGGATAGGTCCTTGTACCGTTTCGGTTGCCTTTAGAATTTCCGGCGTATGTACCAGAATTAATTGAACCATTGGATTTGCTCGATTTTTTTCTGTTTCTGTAAACGGTTTTATTGTTGACTTTTGGCTCAGCTTTTTCGACCATTTTTACAGGAGTTGCGGCTACTGGCTGCTTAGTTCCCTTTACGGGTTCTGCTTTTGCAAGGCTGTCCTTTAACTTTTCAAACTCAATGCGTTCTTTTTCTATCGCAAGTTTTTGGCGTTCCAATTCAAGCTGCATGGCTTGATATTCTAACTTTTCCTGCTCTACACTTTTCACAGCATTTGTTGGATCTGTCTTTTTGCAGGTTGTCAGCATCATGAAAGATGCCATTCCTGCGAGAAATAGCTTTTTCATAATCAGTTCATTTTAGTATCCTTTTCAAGAATTAAACCAAACCCAATTAAACAAGTATAAAAAATTAGAATAGAAAAACGCACATCAATTTGATATGCGTTTTTCTATAGAGGTTCCTAGCGGATTCGAACCGCTGTAGATGGTGTTGCAGACCATTGCCTAGCCACTCGGCCAAAGAACCCTTTATTGGACTGCAAATTTAGTAAATTTTTCCATATACCGAAATTTTATCTTCTTTAAATTGTACTTTCTTTGAATATTGGTATCTTTGTTAAAATTTAACTTAAATAAATGTCCGATATTATACTGAATACCATCCCCGAAGCTATTGAAGATCTTAGAAATGGGAAAATCATTATCGTAGTAGATGACGAAAATAGAGAAAATGAGGGCGACTTTCTCTCTGCCGCCGAACTTACCACTCCGGAGATAATTAATTTCATGACGATTTATGGGCGTGGATTAATCTGTACGCCGCTACCTGAAAAAAGATGCGACGAACTTGGTTTGGATATTATGGTATCTCGAAGTAGCGACCCGAAAGAGACGGCTTTTACGGTGTCTATCGATTTACTGGGAGAAGGCGTTTCCACGGGTATTTCCGCAAGCGACCGTTCCAAGACCATTCTGGCCCTTATGGATGAGAAGACCAAGCCTAGCGATTTCATGCGTCCGGGGCACATATTTCCTTTACGCGCAAAAAAAGGTGGCGTCCTAAAACGCGCTGGACATACGGAGGCGGCTATCGATTTGACGAAACTTGCTGGTTTGAAGGAAGGCGGTGTCATCTGTGAAATTATGAATGATGATGGGTCTATGGCGCGGCTGCCTCAATTGGTGGAACTTGCCAAAAAACATAATTTAAAAATTATTTCCATTGAAGACTTGATACACTACCAATTGAAAAAAGGTGACTTGATTGAGAGAATTGAGGAACGAAAGGTCAAAACAGTGTACGGTGAGTTTGATTTCGTGGCTTTCAGAGAGAGCAGCACGGATCAAATCCACTTCGCGCTCACGAAGGGTACTTGGGTAGAAGATGAGCCGGTTTTGGTGCGCGTACAGGCATCTAATGCTTATTTTGATGTGTTTAGCAGACTGGTTAAAGGCGAAAAACCTCTATTGGAGAAGGTTACGAATATGATTAATGCGGAAGGCAAGGGTGCGGTCATTTTCATTAACAATGTATCTAATTCTGAAATCACGATGCGAAAATTACAGCAGTTTCTTGATTTTCAAGATGGTCAAGAACTGCGACCGACTCTCGCATCTAACTTCCGCGATTATGGTATTGGGACACAAATTTTGAAAAATTTAGGAATCAATAAATTTAGAGTGATTACGCAAACGCCGGACATTAAGCCGCAAATTGCGGGCTATGGTGTAGAAGTGACGGAAATGGTCCAACTATAAAAAACCAAAACGGCTTGATGGGAATCAAGCCATTTTTATATCATCGAAACTGCGGAAACCATTTATAAAATCCCTTACACTCATGCGTTTTTTACCCTCCAGTTGTAATTCTGTGGGCATATAAATACCGTTATTGGTATAAATTTTAAAATCATTTTTAGAGATTTCCAAAGTGCCTGGAGTTTTTGGAAGGCTAATTTCTTCTTTTTTACCAGCGTAAATTTTTAAAGTTTTTACTTGATCGCCAATTTGAATTTTGGTGAAAGCCGCAGGGTAGGGCGAAAGTCCTCTGATGAAGTTGAATACATCCGAAACGGGGCGATTCCAATCGATTCGGGTGTTTTCTTTAAATATCTTGAAAGCGTTCTTTGGTATGGCCACTTTAGGTTGCGGGCGTTCCGTGATGCTGTTTTCTGCCAACCCATCCAGCGTTTCGATAATCAATCCGGCGCCCATTACCATTAGTCTGTCATGCAGGCTTCCGGCATCTTCGTCGGTGCCTATTTCTATTTCTTTTTGCAAAAGAATATTTCCTTCGTCTATTTTTTCATTAATAAAAAAAGTCGTCGCACCGGTCTTGCTTTCGCCATTCATCACGGCAAAGTTAATGGGTGCTGCACCACGGTAATCGGGCAGAAGTGAAGCGTGAAGATTGAAAGTGCCCATGGGAGGCATTTGGAAAAGGATCTTTGGCATCATGCGAAATGCTACCACCACAAAGATATCGGCATTTAAGGCATCTATTTGTGCTAAAAAATCAGGATTTTTTAAATTTTCTGGCTGAAAAACTTTGAGCCCATGTTCTTGAGCAAAGATTTTTACAGGAGATTGGTTGGTTTTCTGTCCGCGACCGCTGGCTTTATCGGCCACTGTCACCACGCCGACTACTTCGTGATGAGATTCGTGAATGGCTTGCAGGGCAGTTTTCGCAAACTCCGGTGTGCCAAAAAATACGACTTTTAATTCTTTCATTTTGCAAAGATATTCCCGTATCTTGGAATTGCCAAATCTTATTGCTACGCCAGGCAATAAGTTCGGAAATCGTGCATTTTTATAGTTCCGCTATCCAACAAATCGATAATACTTTCTAAAATTTTTTGTTTGGAATAGTGTTGTAGTTTCACCGATATTTCTTCAATTCCTGAAGGATGACTTTTTAGTATTTTGATGATGCATTTGTCAATGTTACTTCCGAAAATCATTTCTTTTTGATTTTGGCACACAGAGCATTTGCCACAATTTTTAAGGTCTTTTTCACCGAAGTAAGCCAGGATTAATTTCATTTTGCAGAAATTTTCATCTCGGATGAAGTATTTCATTTCTTCCCACTTCAGTAATTTATTTTTTTGAATTACTTCAAAAAGGGGCCAATATTCGTAAGTTAATGTACGGTCGTTACGAGGTTTTAGGAACTTGATGGTCGCACCGGCTCCATCTGTATAATTTATAATTCCTTTACGGTGAATTTCTTGAAGTCTTTCTTTTAACACAGACGCTTCCGTTCCCATTTTTTGAGACACCGCAGCTTCGCTGAAAAGAACTTTATGCTGATGAATGCCGGGAATGGAACGCAAAAGGTTCTCCACAAACCAACTGTCTTTTTTTGGTAATAAATCTAATTCTTCAGGCTGAATGATTAATTCTAATCCAGACCTTGTTTTTTGATTTTTAAAAAATATAATTTCTTGGTTATGCAAAAAGTTCAAAACATTCTTGATACAGGCCGTAGAATTTTTCGTAAAATTCTGAATTCTAGAGATATTCAATTCAAATGTTGCGTAGGATGAATCCAAATCTCCAATCTGAAAAATCGAGTAGAGGTAGGAAGTAATATTGATAAACGATTTTTTATCCGGAACTTGGTTCATCAGAATCTTATCAAAATTTTCTAATTCTTGTTCGTTCCAGCATAAAAGCGTATCACTATCCCCACCATCTCGTCCCGCACGCCCAATTTCTTGATAATAATTTTCAATACTCGCTGGTGGTGATAGGTGGATCACGAACCGGACATTATCTTTATCAATACCCATCCCGAAGGCGTTCGTAGCTACTAAAACTTCCTGATCAGATTGCAGCCATATATTTTGTTTTCTATGTTTTTCTTTTGCCGGTAATCCTGCGTGAAAAAAATCAACATTTTTTAAATTGTTCTTTCTTAAGAAATAGGCCATTTCTTCTGCCTCTTTTCGCGTTTGGGTGTAGATAATTCCCGAATTTGGATGGTACTGCAAATACTCTAAAATCCGTGTATACTTATCCGAAATTTCGGTATGGTAAATATTAAGGTTGTTTCTTCTGAAACTTTTGTGAAAGACAGATGGATTCTTTAATTCTAATTTCAGTTTTATTTGTTCAAGGACCTTCGGTGTGGCTGTTGCGGTAAGTGCCAGGCAAGGAACCTGTTTGAAATCCCTTCGAAATAGACTAATCTTCTGATATCCTGGCCTGAAATCCTGTCCCCATTCTGAAACACAATGCGCTTCATCTACGGCGATAAAAGAAACCGATATCTCTTCTATATTCTTTATAAAATTTTGGTTGATAATTCTTTCTGGAGATATGTAAAGCAATTTCGTGATGCCGTTTTTGCAGTTGAGGAAAATATTCTCCTCTTCGTTTTCTTCTAACTCTGATGAAAGATATTCCGCTTCTATGCCGATATTTTTTAATTGAATCACTTGGTCCCGCATCAATGCCAACAGTGGAGAAATGACGATGCAAGTCCCTTCCAACATCAAAGCCGGTAATTGGTAGCAAAGCGATTTTCCGCCACCCGTGGGTAAAAGAGCCAAAGTATCCCTCCCGGCAATAATGGAGTCTATGACTTCCTCCTGAAAGTCCCGGAATTCCGAGTGTCCCCAAAAAGTTTGAAGGATATCGTATTTCCTTTGATTAAGCTGTTGCGCATTCATTATGTAAAAATAAAAAAAGCCACGCATAGTGCGTGGCTTTCGTATTTAATAATTTAAAAATTATTTTGCTTCGAAGTAAACTCTTCTGTTAGCTCTGTTTTTCCATTCAGGGCATTTAGTAGCTGGATTACATTCAGGATATTTAAGGTCTTTTTCACCTCTACCTACTGCTTCTAGTTTAGTGCTTTCCACGCCGTTTTGGATCAAGAAATCCTTAACATTGTTAGCTCTTCTTTGAGAAAGTTTCATGTTATAAGCATCTGAAGCTCTAGTATCAGTAGCTCCTACTACAGTATAAGAACCGGTAGAAGAATTGATATAGTTCGCAGCGTTCGTAAGGATTGGAGTTGTAGAAGGAAGAATTCTATCAGAATCCAAATCAAATTCAATACCTTCCAAAGTTCTTGTGTTATCAGTTACAAGACCTTGTGCTGTTGGGCAACCGTTGTTTTCCACAGGTCCAGGTACAGTTACACATTTGTCGTAAAGATCGATTACACCATCTAGGTCAGTATCTAAAGCTACACCAGCACCGTCCACTCTTGCTCCAGCAGGAGTGTCAAGTTGTCTGTCCCAATCATCGCAAACACCGTCATTATCTACATCTCCTTTTTTGCAAACTTCTACATCAGCATTTTTGTTAGCCAATACATCTAGCTTGTAATACACTTCTTGAAGTGGGTCGTGCCAAAATAGGTGAGATTCGTGTTTGCCTAGATTTACAGTAGCACCTAAAGTTAGGTTGAATATGTTATCTGAACCATTTGAGTTAACTTGCAAAGTTCTAGATCCATCAAAACCTTTGTCTCCGGATACGATATACATTACTCTACCTTCAAGATCAAACATTTTTGAAGCTCTATATTTAAGACCTGCACCTGCTTGTCCGAAAAAAGAACCAAGAACATTGAACGGCTTAACTTCTCTAACTAAAGCTTGATTGTAGGTAGGTCCACCATTTTGGCGGTATGATTTATAAGCTAATGTTCCAATACCTGCATATCCGTGTAGTGCCCATCTGAAAGGCGATTGATTATCTACCCTTCTAAGCAGGTTAGAAAAGTTGATATCTCCTAAAACCGAAATTGCATCATACTGAGTTCTGCCAGCATCTTTTGAAGACGCAACATTGTCCTTTGTGTTAACAAAACCTTGTCTTGTTTCACCTTTGTCGTACTGCAACTTCAAACCAAAAGCATGACTAATTGCTTTATCTACTGAAAAATAAGCAGACCATCCGAACAAATTTTTACCAGCTCCAAAACCTTTCAATGAAGTAAGGTCTGAAGACTGCATTAATGGTACACCAGCACCAAAAGAAACCGCCCAATCGTTGAATCTTTTTGATTCTTGTGTGAAAGGAGACACATTTGCGGAACCTGAAGTATACGCATTAGGATAGTTTCCAGTAGTAGATGCTACTTGTACGGTATCCTGTGCGAAAGCAGCAGTTGGCATCGCCAAAGCTAGAGCTACAGTTGCTAAATTAAGTTTCATAATATTTTGTTTTAAGTTAATAATAATTTATTGTTGTTTGAAATATACGCGTCTGTTAGCTTCATTTTTCCATTCCGGACATTTAGATGCTGGCTCACATTCAGGATATTTCAAATCTTTTTCTCCGTGACCTTCTGCTACTAGCACCGAAGTTGTTACGCCTTTGTCAGTAAGGTATTTTACTACCGCATTCGCGCGTCTTTGCGAAAGTTTTTGGTTGTATTGTTCAGATCCTCTGGTATCGGTAGCGCCAATTACTGCAAAAGTATTAGAAGTACCTAGAGTTTTGATTATTTCAGCAGCATGATTTAATTTCTCAAAAGAAGATGTACGGATGATGTCGCTATTTAATTCAAATTCGATTCCTTCAAAATCTTTATTGATTGTTTCAATATTTTGAGCTGGCTGGATGGAAGTTACTGCAGGGCAACCATTGTTTTCAACTGGTCCAGGTACAGTTACACACTTATCATATAGATCGATAACGCCGTCTAAATCCATATCCAACGCTACACCTGCCCCATCTACTCGCGCTCCTGCTGGAGTGTCCAGCTGTCTATCCCAATCATCGCATACACCATCATTATCACTGTCGCCTTTTTCACAAACTGTGAAATCTACATTTTTGTTTTCCAGTTCCGCAATTCGAGCATAGGTATTTTGCAATGGGTCGTACCATCTTAGATGAGTGTCGTGTTTTCCAAGTTTAAAGGACAAACCTAGGTTTATCGTTACGAAATTATCAGAACCACTTCTGTGTATTTGGTTGTAAGGCTCAAACTGACTTCTCATACCACCACCATCAAATGTTTCGTCGCCCGTGAAGATGTACATTACACGGCCTTCGATGTCGATATATTTGTTTATGTTATATTGAAGACCAGAACCTATCTGGTAGAAGAAAGAGTCTAGACGGAGTTTTTGCTCAAAATCAAAAGGATATTTAGTATAGTTGAAACCATATCCGTTAGCTTTAAAAGCTCCATTTGGATCTGTCATGTGGGTCTCAAAAGACTGTAAACCTACACCACCATAAGCATGCAAAGACCATCTAAAGAAAGAACGATTGTCCACTCTTCTCATAATATCAGATAGGTTTACATCTCCTAATAGTGCAACTTGGGTATATTTTGTATCTGCAGTTGCTGGCTGTGCCAACCAAGCAAGTTTACCTTTTTGGTTCGTGTGCCCCATTTGATATTGCAAACTCATTCCAAAAGTATGGGAGATTTGCTTGTCAAGGCTGGCATACGCATTCCATCCCCAATTCATTTTTTTGTCGTAGTAAGATGTAAGGTCAGAAGACTGCAAAAGAGCAGTACCACCACCGATAGATACAGACCAATCCCTAAAGAATCTACTGTCGTTATCAAATTCTCTCACATTCGCAGAACCAGAGGAGTAAGCATTAGGATAGCCATCCGTGGAAGTTCTTACTGCAATGGTATCCTGTGCGTAGATTGCAATAGGCATAGCCAATAATAATAAATTTAATTTCATAATTTATATTTTTTGTGTCAATTCTTTTATTAATTCCTTGGAAAAATCTCTGTCGTAAAGATGCTTTCTATGAGGAACAACAAGCTTTTTAGAATTGAAATTCAGTCTGCCGTACGTTACGATATCAATGTCGATTATTCTATCCTGATACCCTCCGGTAAAACTACTGTCTTGTACCCTGCCAAGATTTCTTTCTATTTGCTTTACTAATTTTAACAATTTTAGGGGAGAAAATTGTGTATTTATTAACAGTGCAATATTACGAAAAATATTGAAACTGCAAAATTCAATAGGTTGAGTTATTAAAACTTTACTTTTTGTTAATATTGTACCTGCACTTTTTTCGATTAATTGTATAGCGTCTTCTAAGTTTTTTTCTGTATCTCCCAAGTTACTTCCGAGTAACAAAACTACTTCATGTTGCGACATATCGACAAATAATTTATTTATGATGACTTTTATTAAAAATGTGTTTGCAAATATAGTGGCTTTGTTTTTAGTGGGCGTGGGTTTTTTTATCTTGCTCATAGTCCTTATTAGCATTGGTTCCTCCGGCCATAAAGCCTCTATTTCAAAAGATGGAGGGGTGTTGGTTATTGATGACAAATCTTATATAACAGATAGTCCGAATGAAAATTCTTCCGATATCTTCAGTTTCGGTGCGGAAAACGAAAATATCCTTTTATATGATTTATTACAGGTTATTGAAAAGGCTAAATCTGATAACCGTATTAAAGGAATAAGTATAGAAACTGATTTTTCTAATGCGGGCCTCACTCAGTTGGAAGACATCCGAAATGCTTTGCAAGATTTCAAAAAATCTGGAAAGTTTGTGTATGCTTACGGAAATACGGTTTCCCAACCTTCTTATTATCTGGGTTCTGTTGCGGACCAGTATTTTCTGAATCCCGCCGGAGGTATAGAATTAAAGGGAATGTCCACGGAGGTTACTTTTTTTAAAAATTTTGCTGAGAAATTAGGAGTTGGGATAGAGGTGCTTCGCCATGGTAAGTACAAAGCGGCTGTAGAGCCTTTCCTTCGCGATGATATTTCACCTGAAAACCGCCAGCAATTAAGTGTTTTACTAAATGATGTTTGGGACAATACGGCAAAGCAAATTGCAGCGTCAAGAAAAATTGATACTGCACAATTCCGCACTATTGTGGACAGCCTTTATGGCATTATCCCTGAAAATGGTGTGAAATACCGATTGGCAGATAAACTCGCACAAAAAACGGAATATGAAGGTGCAATTAAATCTAAACTTAATATCAAAGAAGATAAAAAGTTGAATCGAATTTCCGTTAAAGATTACCTCAGCACGATAGATATACCAAATAGTACTGGGCAAGTTGCGGTTTTATATGCATCAGGAACGATTATGAGTGGTGATTCTTACGATGGAATCCACTCTAGGAGATTTGTGAAATATATCCGAGAGATTGCTGAGGATAGTGATATAAAGTCCGTTGTAGTCCGCATCAATTCACCGGGTGGAAGCGCCAATGCATCCGATGAGATTTTGCATGAACTCAAAAGACTTAAGGAAAAAAAGCCGGTTATCATTTCTTTTGGTGATTATGCCGCTTCGGGTGGCTATTACATGGCGATGGCGGGCGACAGGATTTTTTCCGAACCGAATACCATTACAGGCTCCATCGGCGTGTTTGGTGTAATCCCTAACTTGAAGGGCGCGGCTGAAAAAAACGGAATCCGTTCGGATGCTGTGACGACCAATGCTAACTCCAATATGATCTCAGTGGTAAATGGCCTTTCACCGGGTGCTAAAATCATGCTCACAAAGAATGTTGAACAAACCTACAAAAGATTCGTAGGATTCGTAATGCAAAACCGTAAAATGACCTATAGCGAAGTAGATGCGATGGGCGGCGGCCGCGTATGGTCGGGATCTCGTGCGAAGCAAATTGGTTTAGTAGATGAATTAGGAACTCTGAAAAATGCTATCGACTTCGCTGCGAAGAAAGTGAATTTAAAAGAATACACGGTCTCTACTTTCCCAAAGAAACTGACGAAGTTTGAGCAAATTATGAAGGATATGGGAGGCGAAGACGACCTCTCTACCAGATTCATAAAAAGTAAACTTGGCGAGAATTATTCCTTATTTCAAACCCTTACCGATCCGCATTTGCAAAACTCTATTATGATGGAAATGCCATTCAAGCTAAATTATAAATAGTAGCTTCTTAATTAAGCCTTGAATTTTTGTTTTCCATTAAATCTATACCAATTGAAAATAAGGATGAACAGACCTAATAAAAGTATTGTTGAAATTCTTGAAATCACTAATACGAAGATTTTGATTGAAAAATATAATTTTTCTACAGATGATGTTGCAATGGCTGATAGAATTTGGAAAAAATTGTCGAGAAGGAGATTAAATAGAAATTAAAAACTAAATATGAGTATTAGATTACAATCAATAAGGATAAAAGGATTTCGAGGTTTTAAGAACATCGAAGTTGACTTTGATAATACAACTGTTTTAGTGGGAATAAACAATTCCGGCAAAACCACAATATTAAAAGCTTTACAATTGGCAAGGAAACAATGAATTTAAAGGTATGATAAACAGTACTGTTCAAAATATTCCAATTCCTGAATGGTACGATTAAAAGGATCGCCTTCGCAATCTTAATAAAAGTATGCAGGTTATTGAATGGTACGATTAAAAGTCGCTGTTTCACATTTAATTTGCAATACAGACTTTTTATTTCAATTCCTGAATGGTACGATTAAAAGTACGAGAACCCTAATAGCGTAATTAATTTCTGGACACAAAATACAGTTATAATATTAAATTTGTGTCATGAGTTTACATCGAAA
>JAGLBA010000110.1 GCA_018260475.1 Chryseobacterium sp.
CAGACTTTTTTTTCAATGTTCACTAGCACACATAACTATTAATTTAGTTAGAAATCATGCACATTAAAACTGTTGTTTTCCATCAGACTCCATTTGCATATTTTTTTTAATGAATTTATTAAAAATATATTTTTAATTTTGGCAATTACTCTTTGTATTGGTTACTTCGAACATTCACTGATTAACTTGCTTTGATTAGAATTAAACCCAAAACGTCTAATTTTTATGTATTATTAGAATCATTAGACGACTATAAAGCGTAAAAGTGGTCGATTCATCGAAAGTAACAAAAAATTTTTACTTTCAATTTTGAATTTCAAACACGATTTTTTGTGGTTCTTGGGTTTTCTTCGTGGCGCAATATCTGTCCTCGAGAGTCATTCGGAAATAATGATTGGCTTTAATAATAACAATAATATAATAACAATAATAAAATTTTCTAGCCGCGATTCTTACTAAATGCAAACGAGAAATTCACAAATTGAATTTTATCAAATCGTTTTTTATTTTTTCTCTCTCTTTTGCTTTGATCGATCGCTTGCTTTAAATTGATAATCCCAACGCCATAATAGTCAAGAGAAAATTTTCTTTGTACTAAATTTAAAGTAATTTCTAAGCCGAACGCCTTTTCAAATATCGATTATTATTGATTAAAAAAATAAATAAATCAATTCTTCACATCAAAAGATCAAAAGCAATAAGACATAATGGGAAATGTGGGAGGAAGGGAGGCAAAACTCTCAGATAATTACGGTAGAATTAGTTTCGAGGT
>JAGLBA010000111.1 GCA_018260475.1 Chryseobacterium sp.
CTAATTTCCCTGTTGGCTTTTTCAATGGTTGATCGAAGTGATGGTTGTTGATAGTCATACCAGGTTTATATAGGAGAGAAGGTTGACAAGAAGGACCAATAAAAGAAAAATTTTTTTTGAATAATAGGAAAGGGACCAGAGAACGACAAAGGATTTTTTAAACAATAAGGCATACCCGAAAAGTTGACCCGAGTTGAAGAATTTCTTTCTGTTTTCAAGGCCAAATTTGAGTAGGGAAGGTTCAAAAGGAGAAACGAAAAGGAAAGTAGACATCATCCACTGTAAATACGCGTATTTACAGGATCGAACCGGAAGTGTTTCGAATAGAACACTGGTAGTGTCGTCGGAGCGATCATCTAACGGGCTAACAGGGGAACACGTTACCCAAATCTACTAGGATCAGTTCCGGTTTCCACGAGCCAATCTTGGAAGGAAACATCATCAACCAACACCTATCGTTCAAACTACTTTAACACGACATTATAGCTCAAAAAATACAAAAAAAATAAATGGAATTAAACCAAGCCGTGAAAACATAAAAAAATGTAAATAAAAAATGTAAATTATTAAGACAATTTTTTATGTTATTTCTCTTTGGAAAAATATGTATAAAGAAATGGGCAAAAAATAAATAAGAAATTAATCGCTGCCATCATAATTTGTTTCTTTTTTTTATTTTGAATATTTATTATTTGTCTCCTGCTGTTTAGAATTCCGCAAAACGGTTACATTTTGTTTCTTTTGGTTTTTTGGTGAACTTTCAATTTACGT
>JAGLBA010000112.1 GCA_018260475.1 Chryseobacterium sp.
AAAAAATAATTTTGATGAAATCCTTCCAAAATATCGACCGAAAGGAAAGTCGACATTTTGATATATATTTTAATTTAAAGGATGAGAGAAAGAGAGAGAAAGAAGAGAGAGAAAAGGGGAGAGACGTGGAATTAATAATTTTTTTTTGTTTTAAATTAAATTTCTAACTGGCTGAAGATTGAGAAGAATTGACGAGATGAAGAAGAAGATGAAGAAGGAGAAGAAGAAGATGCGAACCCTTCAAATGGTTCAGTAAATCTTTTTCGAACGGGCAAGAAAACGAGATTTATTTCTTCTTTACTACTTTTTTTATTTTTTTTACTTAGATTATTTTTTTTACTTTACTTATTTTACTTTGTTATTTGTTTAGTTTGATTCTTTACCTTGTTTACTTTACTTTTTTACTTTTATTAATTTTTTTTGGTCATTGCCAACCGCCAATTAAAAGTGTGTTCCCGGTTCGTTTTATCGGGTTTGATCGTGTCAAATTCCAGAATGAAATTAAAATAAAATAGAATAATAGCAATGAAAATAAATATAATAATACAATCATTGACGAAGGTCGCTTGAGGCGATGGTTAAATCTGATTAAAATTAATTCAATTCATTTGGTGCGCAGAAATAATATTTATTTTTTATTTTTTTTTTGCTGGATGATTGCGTCACGTGCGTCACAGCTGCAAGAAGTAATTTCCCTTTGTAAATGCGTTTTCAAAATTCGTTTCGAGAAAAAAAAAATGTGCACGGTGTTAAATAGTGAAGAGTTG
>JAGLBA010000113.1 GCA_018260475.1 Chryseobacterium sp.
TTCTTTTTGAAAATGAAGTATTTTATTGCTTTTTGGTGTGCCTGTGAGACAAAGGTTTCATTTTTTCTCTTTAAATTTTCTTTGCTTTTTGAAATCTTCTTGGTTTATCTTGATTTCGTATTTGAGCATCTTTTTTCAATTTCAGAAAAGTAAGCCCATCTGGTTTTCTTTTGGAGGAGGAATGTAAAGATCCTGTTGGTCAACCCGTCTGGGTTCATTCGTGTTATACGTCCGCAAAAGGCAAGCCTTCTTTTTGCGTATGACATCCGTTGGTTTTGGAATCGTGGCATATAGCATATAGTTCTTTGTTGCGAAGCCTCCTGTATTTTTCTCAGAACTTTTCTTTCTTTCAGAGCTACTACAATTTGTATTATTATTTAAACCATTATTATTATTTAAACAGGCAAAAAAACAAGATTCTGTCGAAATTTATTTAAAAAAGATTTGAAAGATTGTTTAAAGTTCGTTTTGGAATCCAATAGAGAGAGGGGAGGAAGGAATAATTGGAACTCTACGAAAAATTAGATTTTCTCTTCCAGGTGACTTCGCCTCCAAGATCCATGCCGTTCAGGTGCATGAATGATTTCCAGCCAGGATAATCAATTTGATGCAAAAATTGTCTTTGGTGGCCTTTAATAAAGTCTCAAAAAGGCAAAAGAAAAAGAAAAAAAAGTCTTCTGGAGGAGGAAAAGAATTTTTCTTCTTTTTTTTTTTTTTTTTTGAAGGGGAAAAAAGTATTTTTTTGAAGTATTTGGTTTCACTCGT
>JAGLBA010000114.1 GCA_018260475.1 Chryseobacterium sp.
GGAGGCAAGAAGAAAGTAAAAGAAAGGACCGGGAGAAAGGATAGGAAAGGTTGGATGGTGGTACGGATGGAAATAAGGCTGGAAAGTGGCAGCAGAATAGCCGTGACAGCAGCAACAGCAGTGACAGCAGCAGCGAAAACATTGAAAAATTAGCTTTGAGGGGGAGGATGGGAGAGAAAAAATTGATTTTGAAGTCGATGGCGAACGGCTGGGAAACCGAAAACAACCTTCAAGAGCAACAGGAACAAAAAAAGACAAGAAGGAAGTAAAAGAAAGGACCAGAGGAAGGAGAGGAAGGGTTGGATGGTAGCACGGATGGAAATAAGGCTGGAAAGTGGCAGCAGCAACAGCAGCAAAACAGCAGTGGCAGCAGCAACAGCGAAAACATTGAAAAATTAGCTTTGAGGAGGAGGATAGGGAAGAGAGAGAAAATCGAGTTTGAAGTCGATGATGAACGGTTGGGGAGACCTAAACAACCCCCAAGAGCAACAGGAACAAAAGGAGACAAAAAAATTGCAGAGAAAGTGAAAGGAAGGACCAGGAGAAAGGAGAGGAAATAAGGCCGGAAAGTGGAAGGAGCAACAGCAGTGGCCGCAGTAACAGCAACAGCAGCAGCGAAAACATTGAAAAATTAGCTTTGAGGGGGAGGATAAGGAAGAGAGAGAAAATTGAGTTTGAAGTCGATGATGAACGGTTGGGGAAACGAAAACAACCTCCAACAGCAACAGGAACAAAAAGAGACAAGAAGAAAGTAGAAGA
>JAGLBA010000115.1 GCA_018260475.1 Chryseobacterium sp.
AATTTATAAAAATTTAAATGTTGATCTAAAAAAAAAAAATTAACCCGATCGTGAACATCTTGGGATAAGCCTCGTGCCTTTGAACGCAGTTTTTGTCGTATCTGAAATAACTTTCACCTAAAAATTTATTTTCAATTTAAAAACAATAATAATTGTTTAATTATTAATAAAGTATAAATTAATATATAAAGTCAAATATTTAAAGTCAAAATTAATGTGTAATCCTTTAATTAATAATGCGCAATCAATCACCTGATTAATAAAATAATCAATTTACTTAAAATCTAATCTTGATCTAAAAACAAAAATATCTAAAAAATCCAGATCGTGGAAATCAACGATTGAACTCATAAAAAAAAAATTTTCTAAAAATTTTAATTTTTTTTTAATGAAATTGCGGGTTTAGTAAAATCAGAAAATTTAATTTCAATTTAATTTTTTTCGCTTTCGTTTTTGCCACAAAAAATGCAGAATGCGAAACAAATGCAGAAATCGCTAGCTTTTAATCACTTAAACTTAAAATTATTATTTTTTATTCTTATTTTTTGATCGTTTTAACTTTTTTTTCATTTTATTTTGTGTGTCAGCTCTTGATTTTCAGGATAATAAATTGGCCGATTTTTTTATTTTTTTATTGTTTTTTTTATATATATACTTTTTGGTCTGGTATAATTTTTTGCGGTTCGAAATCGATCGTTTTTGCCTTTTTTTAAAGATGTTTTCTTTTTGTTTCGATGCTCATGAAAATTGATGGCT
>JAGLBA010000116.1 GCA_018260475.1 Chryseobacterium sp.
CTTCTTAGAGATTTCTCAGATGCTGTTTAAATGTAATCAGGCGAGCGATGAGCCGAAATGACGATCTCAAAGAAAACCTCAAAGGAGAGAAATACTAGTTTTCCAGTCGCTTTGCCTCAAAGAATGATAAAAATCTTTTTTTTGTTGCCGTGAATTAATTCAATTTAATAAATTCAATTCAAAAAAAGAAGGAAGTTAAATTTTATTTTTTTATTGGTGAAAGTTTTAAATTTATTTATTTAATACTGGACACCCAAGTTTTGACTGACTTTCTCTTAGAAATTAAAAATTTATGTTCTGGCACATAGGATCAAAACTCAGATCATGCAAGATCATGCAGAACAGATCATACAAAATTTACATTAGTGTTATCTTGAAATAGTTACCATTCTCACATTCTTTTTTTCAGAATTTTGAAAATAAAATTTCATAAAAATCAACTATTCACAGAATCATTTCATTTTAAAATTTTAATAAAAAAAATGCACTGGTTATGTACGTACAAGAATAAATAATAAATAAATAAATTTAAAAAATTAAAAAAAATTTTTTTAAATAATTTTTAAATTTAATAAATTTAAAAATAGAAAATTATTATGTTGATACTAATAATAAATTAATAAATAAAATAATAATTATCGATTTTAAACTTTCGCGACTTCCGTTAAATTCACAAACACTTTTATACTCACTTTTTGGGTTGTAATGTCTACCTCCCCTTGACCTTTTTAACCTTAAGCCTTTCTTATTC
>JAGLBA010000117.1 GCA_018260475.1 Chryseobacterium sp.
TTCATTGATTATTACGATCTTCTAATTGCTTTTTTTGGTTCCTTACTAACATAACCTCTGAACAGTTTTTGATTTCTCCTATTTTTAGGCTCCACCAAATATTGTTAATAATGAGCAGAGACAAGCCGCAGAAGAGGTTTTTATGAATTTAAAAAAAACCAAATCTCCGTATGCATTGTGTAAATACATATTGGGTACGTTTTTCAAACCATATGTATTTCAATTTTTATTCGTTTAACTGCCTTGTATGTGTTTTAGAGATCTTTCCTTTATTGATATTATTATGATTTAAAAAAAATAATAATGAAAGGGAACAATTTAAATGTGACACAAAATGAGGACTTTTATGTTGTCTTTAAATTTAAAAAATTTTTTTATTATTTACTTTCACGACTTTAGTCTTTCATCCGCAAATTAAGTACAATGTTTAACTGCGGTTAAAACACTTACGATTTTCTGGCCTATGATGCCGTGTACAAGAAATTGACCTAAAAATGGCAAAAAATCAGCTTAACAGCTTCGTCAGTGGTTCATTTTGACCGCGAGTGTCTGAGATTTTTCAGGATTTGAAGTTAGCCCGAACTTGAAGACACTTGCAGTTGGAAAGTTTTTTATTCTTTCAAACCGCATTAAGATGCTAAGTCCAAATTTTTGAGAATACCTTTCCCATCGGGTTACTGACAAAGCCAGCAGCTGTGTAGCTGGAAAACATTTGTATATTAAATAAGTATTAATATAATTCGTGATAAAC
>JAGLBA010000118.1 GCA_018260475.1 Chryseobacterium sp.
ACCGACGTCTCGAGACGTGCCCGGATCGGGATGAGGTTCGAAACAAGTTTGAATAATGACGTTTGAAGGTGACAAACTTGCACTTTGTCCTCTCTCTCTCTCTCTCTTTTTCTTTTTCTTTTCTATTTTTTTAGGTTGAATTCTATTGGCAGCAGTAGTCTATTGCCTAAAAAAGCCTTTTCTTTCTTTTCTTTTGCTTTTTTTTCTTACTTCCTCCTCCTTTCACCTCTCCTTCGCTGTATCTATCGATTGAAATAAATTAGAGTTCTTTGACTGCTTCAAACAACAGTGTTTTTTGTAAAATAAAATAAATTTAATAATAATGTTATTATAATGATACATAAATCTAACTTTTTTATAAGTGTAAATAATATATAAATCTAATAATAATTTTTTTCTAAAATATATCTAAAATAATATTTAAAAGATAAATGTATAAAATTAAAAAATTAAAAAGTAATCAAGTAATTATGTAGTAGGACCGGGCGCACCTTCCTACCTAATAAAAATGAAGCTTTATTAGCTTAATTGCGAAGCTTTTTTATTTAACTTATTTATTTCTTTCTTTCAGAAAGCCTTCTGAACTGGCTTACTTGCTCAGACAAAAGACCACATTCAAACAGTATTGTCTTTTTCTGGTTTGTAGACCGCTACAGATGAGACAATTTTTTCTCTAGAAAAATATTTCGTATTAAATTTTAATATTCAGAACTGGAGAAGTCTGCTTTGCTTCGTTCAGTTGTCAATCCA
>JAGLBA010000119.1:0-280 GCA_018260475.1 Chryseobacterium sp.
TGTCAAGGCCAATATGATGAGAAAGAATCTCCACATTATTTTTTTTCTTTTTATTTACGCATAAGATATTCAGTAAGTTAGGATATGCTTCTATTACTATCTTAAGAGGAAAGGCAGGATCAGATAGATCACCATATTTAAAAGCATTTTCCACGATAGTAATTATGGAAAGCGGAGGGATAGAGTGGTCGGTAATTTCTCCTTTAAACTGATAATCAATATGTTTAGAATTAGAAAACCTTAAGTGGTGTATTTCTATTAATATCAAAAGATTGTCGAT
>JAGLBA010000119.1:290-742 GCA_018260475.1 Chryseobacterium sp.
GTAGCGGAACCATCATGTTCTCATTCTCTACATTTTCCAAAGAATACCGCATAACATCACTCAACTTCATAATATTATTTGATAAATCTTCCGATAATGGGAGCGCTTGGGAAAACAAAACATTCAGTGTATTAAATAAAAAATGGGGATTAATTTGAGACCTCAAAAAAGCATATTGATACTGCATCTTTTCTTTTTGCGCAAGCAATTCACTTTGAACTAAATCTAAATTCTGTAATTCCTGCTCTTTTTTTTGAAGTTCTAAAACATGCCTTTCTTCTTTTATTTTTAGAATTCTTTTCTCTCTTTCTAACAATTCCTTTATGATAAAATAAAGAAGTGCATATGTGAAAAACTTAATAAACCCTACAATTATGGTCTGTAGAAAAGCTTGAGTTGAAAAAGAATTTGTCGTTAGAATAACCCCAAAGTCTGGCAAGATTTTAAGTAAT
>JAGLBA010000011.1 GCA_018260475.1 Chryseobacterium sp.
TAAATACAGGTAGATTCTCTACCTTAGCATTATAAATAACTTGTTTTGCGCAACACAAAAATAGGTATAAACTTTTAGTAACTGTCTAAAAATTAAGATAAATAATATAAAACACTGGCAATCAGTTGTTTAAGTCGAATATAATTCGTAACTTGTTGGTAACTAATCAAATAAGTTACTTTATGAAAAATTACTCGTCTAATCTAACCCAGAGCCAGTGGAATACAATATTAAGCATTATTGAGGATAAAAGAAAGAGAAAGTATTCTTTGCGAGAGATTTTTAACGCCATTTTTTACCTTTCTAAAACAGGATGTCAATGGAGAATGATTCCTAATGATTTTCCATCTTGGAAATTGGTTTATTACTATTTTACCAAATGGAAAAGAGATGGAACCTATGATTTATTGAATGAAGTTCTGCGAGGATATGTGAGAGTGAAATCTGGAAAATCTGCAGAGCCAAGTGCTGGAATTATTGATAGCCAGTCTGTTAAATCTACTAGAAGTGGTTGTACAGAAAGAGGATATGATGGTGGAAAGAAAGTCAAAGGGCGAAAAAGACATATTGTGGTAGATACTTTGGGTCTACTTTTGGTGGTTGTAGTGCATTGTGCAAACCAACATGACAGCAAAGGTGCGTTGAAAATTTTCGAAAAATTAGATGAAAATTTTTATACCATAAGCAAAATATTTGCAGACGGTGGATACAGAGGAGAATTGATAGAAAAAGTAAGAATAAAATTCAAATTTGTGCTAGAAATCATACTTAGACCACGAGACAGTGAGAAATTCAAAATCCTTCCGAAAAGATGGATTGTTGAAAGAACATTTTCTTGGTTTGAAAGTTACAGAAGGCTAGGCAAGGACTATGAATATCATACAGATACAGCAGAGGCAATGGTTCAAATCGCGATGATTAAACTAATGCTAAATAGAATAAAATGAAAAATTTAGACAGTTACTTAGTTTGTTTTATTAATGATTAGCAGCAGCCGGAACCGGGCGTGCAGGTGGGATTTTGCAGATCGACCGAGTTGACTACTGGTTTTTCAAGAGGAATCCCGCAGGCGTTTTCATCTAGGCAAGCCGTAGTTTTTGAAGTCAAGACAAAGTAGCCATCTTGAAATTTCAAACCAAATTTTCCGATGGTGGCTTGTTGGTATTCCACCTCGATTTCAGCATCTTGCAGGTCGAGTTTCTCTTCGGAAAGCGCAATGATTTTACGAAGTTTATCTGCCACCAAGCGGTGATCTTGGTCTGTGGAATACCATAATTGGAAATTGACAGTCAGTTCGTTGCGCATCGTTCCACCACAATCTATAAATTTCTTAGAAGATTGACCTACTTCGGTCACATGGAAATGTGAAGGCACTTTTTCGCTATTTTCAAGGAAAAAATTCAGTTCAGAAAGGTGTTGTAATTTGTTTTTAAATTCAGATAAAAGCATAATATTTTCGTTGTAAAATTTGAATTTGTTTGATTTAACAGCATTTATTTTCCGGAATATTGTTAGCTATCCTTTTAATAAATGCTTGGATTTTTTTTAAATTTTCTTGGTTAATGCAGTAGCAAATTGATTTTCCCTCTATTTCGCCCTGAATGATTCCTGCATTTTTCAGTTCTTTTAAATGCTGAGATACAGTAGGTTGTGCCAAAGAAAGTTCAGCCACAATATCGTTGCAGATACAACCTGGAACCGAAATCAAGTATTCCACAATCGCGATTCTTGCAGGGTGTGACAAGGCCTTTAGCATTGTTGCCATCTCGTTTTGACTATCAGAAAAGTTTTCAGTTTTGGTAACGCCCATTGGTTTGTTATTTTAATATTGCAATATTACGATATTAATCAAATTTACCCTAAAAAACTTTCATTAAATTTGTAAAAAATAAGCCATGAGTTTAAAAGAAAATTATCAACATATCCTCTCCCAACTTCCAGTAAATGTGCAGCTGGTGGTGGTTTCTAAAACGCACCCTGTCGAGAAAATACAAGAAGTCTATAACCTTGGGCAAAGAATTTTTGGAGAAAATAAAGTTAAGGAACTTACCGAAAAACAACCCCAACTTCCGAAGGACATAAAATGGCATCTGATCGGGCATTTACAAACCAATAAAGTGAAATATATCGCCGAATTTATTGATATGATTCAAAGTGTAGATTCGGAAAAATTGCTTGCAGAAATAGACAAACAAGCGGAAAAACACAACCGGAAAATCAAAGTTTTGCTGCAAGTACGCATCGCTGAAGAAGATACAAAATTCGGCATGGAAATCTCTGAAACTAAAGAACTCTATGAAAAATATCTTGCCGGAGAATTTCCAAACGTGGAAGTAAATGGCCTAATGGGAATGGCCACCTTCACCGAAGACAAAGCACAAACGGAACGCGAATTTTTGATTCTGAAACGCCTCTACGACCAACTTTCGCTTTCCGGCAATCTCAACACGCTTTCTATGGGTATGAGCGGCGATTTTCCTTTGGCAATCAAGTGTGGTGCGACTTCCGTGCGTGTCGGATCGGCAATTTTTGGGGAGAGAGATTATCATATTTCTTAATTTAGGAATGATTGTTGATGCAATATCAGCAAAAATTCACCTTAAAATTTCATTTAACTTTAAAAAGGCAATCCTAAAATTATGCAGAAAATACTGATCGTAGAAGACGAAAAAAACATATCGGGCGTGCTGCACAACATCCTCTCCGAAGAGCTTCCTGAATATGAATTTGTAGTGGCAGAAGATGGCCTTCAAGGATACAAACTTATTGAAAAAGAAGACTTTGCACTCGTACTTTCAGATATAAAAATGCCAAAGATTTCCGGTACAGAACTGCTGAAACAGGCTTTACAACTAAAACCGGAACTTACTTTTGTGATGATTTCCGGACATGCCGACATAGATATTGCGGTACAGTGCTTGAAAGACGGCGCCTACGATTTTATATCCAAGCCTATAGATATTAACCGCCTGATAACGAGCGTAAAAAATGCCTTGGATAAGGAATTGCTAAAGCAACAAAACCTAAACCTTAAAAATGAAAATCAGACTTTAAAGAAAAAGGTTAACAAAAAATACCAAATGATCGGCGAATCTGCGCCTCTGAAAAAAATTCAGGATATGATCGAAAAAGTGGCGGCATCCGACGCGCGAGTGCTGATTACCGGTCCAAACGGTGCAGGGAAAGAACTCGTGGCACACGCCATCCATGCGCAGAGCGACCGTAGCAAAGGTCCCATGATCGAAGTAAACTGTGCGGCTATCCCTTCTGAACTGATTGAATCTGAACTTTTTGGACACATTAAAGGATCGTTTACCGGTGCGATCAAAGATAAGCAAGGTAAATTTGAATTGGCAAACGGCGGCACCATTTTCCTCGATGAAATTGGAGATATGAGCCTGATTGCTCAGGCAAAAGTACTTCGCGTGTTGCAGGAAAGCAAAGTTTCTCCCGTGGGTAGCGATAAGGAAATCAAAGTCGATGTGCGTGTTTTAGCGGCTACCAATAAAAATATGGCGAAAGAAATCGCAGAGGGAAAATTTCGTGAAGACCTTTACCACAGGTTATCCGTGATTGAAATTTATGTCCCATCTTTGGACGAAAGGAAAGACGACATCAATCTTTTGGTAAAACATTTTGCGAAAAATCTATCCGACGAACATGGCACGGCGCTACGAGAATTCACTCCGGAAGCCATCGAGGCATTGAAGAATTTCACTTGGACAGGTAACATCCGGGAATTGCGCAATGTGGTGGAACGCCTGATAATTTTGGGCGCAAATCCCGTAACTGCTGAGGATGTAGCGAATTTTGTAAGAAAATAAAAGATCATAAAAAAATCTTAGCATCAATAAAATAACCTTTAGTTAAAGAACTTTCAGAAAGTTTGCGGTAATTTTGCCGCAAACTTTTTCGTTAAATAAACCATGCCTTTTTTACATAAAAACTATACTCAACAGTGCCTAAAATTGGCCTTGCCCGTGATGCTCACACAAGTTGGGCAGGTGTCAGTGAATCTTTTTGACAATATCATTGTCGGAAAACTTCTTGGTGCACAGGCACTTGCATCTGTATCTTTGGGAAACGGGATTTTCTTTTCGGTATTTGTTTTTGCGCTAGGCTTTTCTTTCGCGATTCCACCATTGGTATCAGAAGCCAAATCCCAGCAGGATCACACAAGGATTAATTCCGTTTTTTGTCATGGTTTTGTAATCAATATGGCAATTGGGGTGCTGCTTATGCTGCTTTTGTTCGCTGCGATGCCCCTACTCTACCACATGAATCAGCCGTCACAAATCATTCCTGGAACGGTGAGTTTCCTCACAATTATGGCCTTTAGTATGCTGCCCTTCATGGCGTTCCAAACGCTGCGAGAGGTTTCCGAAGGACTTTCCTACACCATCGGCGTAACCAAAGCGACCATCATCGCAAACATCATCAATATCGCGCTAAATTATGTTTTCATCAAAGGGCTCTTCGGTCTACCGCAAATGGGCGTGCAGGGATCCGCAACCGCAACACTGATTTCACGGATTTTTATGGTTATTTTCCTCTATTTCGTTTTGGTTAAAGAAGAAAAAACAAGGCGATACATCAAAGCTTTTACATTGAAAATCAGTGGCTTTACCCGCGAAATGTTCCGAACGATGCTGAAAATCGGTTTTCCTACGGCGTTACAAATGTTTTTCGAGGTTACGGCCTTTGCCGCGGCGGCATTCATCTGCGGGCTGGTTTCTTACAACGACATCGCTTCCCACCAAATTGCGCTGAGCATGGCCTCCTTTACCTTTAACCTTTGCATCGGGTTTAGCGTGGCGTCTACCGTGATGATTGGAAATAAATTCGGGGAGGAAAATTTTATTGAGTTAAGGAAAATCGGCATCAATAACTTAAAAATCGTGTTCCTCTTTATGATTTTCTGCGGAGTGTTTTTCATTTTTGGTAGAGAAATTTTACCGACATTCTTCACCAAAAAAGATGATACGGAAGTGATTTTATTGGCCTCAAAACTCCTCGTCATAGCAGCACTTTTCCAACTGTCGGATGGCGTTCAGGTCGTTGCGCTCGGCAGCCTGCGTGGCATTCAGGATGTGAGAATCCCGTCATTACTAACTTTTATCGCTTATTGGATTATTACCATTCCGCTGGGCTATTTCCTTTGCGTGACGATGAAGATGGGCGCTTACGGGATGTGGATTGCGCTTGGATTAGGGCTTACCGTTTCCGCGGTGCTGTTGGTAATAAGATTTTTAAATTTATCTAAAATGAAAATCCTGCAACATAAGACGAACATTTAAATTCTATTTGTATGGCGTGTAAGGATTAAATCATTGAAACTCGAATTTTTTTTCTTAACTAAAATTAAACAAAGTTTTCTTCTTATATTTAAACATTGAGATATTGGGGATGTTAGCAATATAATTTTGAGAAATCGATAAATTGATTTAGACTAAGGACATTTAGACAAACGGCTTAAATTCTTAATGTTAAAAATCTTTCTTACAAATTCAACAGGCTTTACAAGTTTAAATTTTATTTGAAATTAACTTCTTCTGTATTAATATTTAATTTAAAACAAAAACAATGCAGGTAGATATCAGACGATTACACCTCGATGATTATGACGATCTCTTGGTGGCGATGAAGAAATCTTATCCCGAAATGAACGGTGACCTTTGGGATAAAAGAAACATCCAAAAACTCACTTCCATATTCCCGGACGGACAAATATGCATCACTGTAGATGGCAAAGTTGCTGCAGCCTGCCTCTCTATCATCGTGCAATACGAACTCTATGGCGATGACCACACCTATGCAGAAATCACAGGAAACCAAAGTTTTAACACCCACTACAACTCCGGGAATGTTCTCTACGGCATCGAAATGTTTGTAGATCCCGAGTTTCGCTCGCTTCGATTAGGGCGAAGATTATACGACGCGCGGAAGGAACTTTGTGAAAAACTTAACCTAAAATCCATCATCATCGGGGGTAGAATCCCAAACTACCACCTACACAGCGATGAACTTACGCCACGCCAATACATTCAAAAAGTAAGAAAAAAAGAACTCTACGATCCTGTTTTGAGTTTCCAAATCTCAAATAATTTTTCGCCAATAAAAATTCTTAAAAACTATCTTCCGGGCGATCATTCTTCACAGGAAAACGCCGTACTGCTGCAATGGAATAATATCTATTACAGCCGGAAGCCAAACACAATGCAGGACTCCATCATCCGTCTTGGTTTGGTACAATGGCAGATGAGGCATTTCAAAAACATCGATGCTTTTTTTGAGCAAATCGAGTTTTTTGTAAATGTAATGGGCGATTATAAATCCGATTTCGTGCTTTTTCCGGAACTATTCAACACGCCGCTACTGGCACCTTTCAACCATCTTTCTGAGCGAGATAGTATGTTCAAACTTGCGGAATTTACCGAAGATATTAAAAATAAAATCTCTGATCTCGC
This sequence comes from Chryseobacterium sp., assembly GCA_018260475.1. Taxonomy (GTDB): domain Bacteria; phylum Bacteroidota; class Bacteroidia; order Flavobacteriales; family Weeksellaceae; genus JAGLBA01. Next base: position 6,468 of record JAGLBA010000011.1, read on the forward strand.
GATTTCTTATAATGTGAACATCATCGCGGGAAGTATGCCGCTGGTGGAAAATGAGGAACTTTATAATGTGAGTTACCTGCTACACCGCGATGGGAAGATTGATGAATACAGAAAAATCCACATCACTCCGAATGAAAAAAAATTCTACGGCATGAAGGGCGGTAGCGAAATAAAAGTTTTTGATACCGATTGTGGAAAAGTGGGCTTGGTCATTTGCTATGATGTGGAATTTCCAGAACTGCCGCGCATCCTTGCCGACCAAGGCATGAAGATTCTTTTCGTCCCTTATCTTACTGATACGCAAAACGCGTACACCCGTGTTCGCCATTGTGCAGCGGCACGCGCCATAGAAAACGAGTGCTATGTGGCCATTGCCGGCTGCGTGGGTAACCTCCCAGGGGTGAATAATATGGACATCCAGTTTGGGCAGGCCGCAGTATTTACGCCATCGGATTTTGCGTTTCCATCAAATGCCACGAAGGGCGAGGCCACACCGAATACGGAAATGACGCTGATTGTAGATGTGGATTTGAACTTACTAAAAGACCTGCACCACAACGGTTCTGTTCGCACCATGAGCGACCGCCGCAAGGATCTTTACGAAATTACTCTAAAGGAAAAATAATAAAAATGAGTTTATTTTTAATTAAAAAAGATTAAATTTATCTTTATTAAATTTTCTCATTCTAAATTATCAGCATGGCATTTATAGATTTTACCTCAGCAAAAAAATTAATGGAAATGAATTCCACAAACCGCGTTTTGGAATTATTCAAAATAAAATATCCGATAATCCAAGGCGGGATGATTTGGCATTCCGGCTGGCAACTCGCTGCGGCAGTCTGCAACTCCGGCGGACTTGGACTTCTAGGCGCGGGCAGCATGTACCCAGACATCCTGCGTGAAAATATTAAAAAATGTAAGATGGCGACCGACAAATCTTTTGGGGTGAATGTGCCTATGCTGTATCCCAATGTGGAAGAAATCATCAATATCATTTTGGAAGAAGGTGTAAAAATCGTCTTTACCTCCGCCGGAAATCCTAAAACATACACCGAAACTTTGCAAAAGGAAGGTCTGAAAGTGGCACATGTGGTGTCATCAACAAAATTTGCCATCAAATGCGAGGAAGCAGGCGTAGATGCCATCGTGGCGGAAGGTTTTGAAGCAGGAGGACACAACGGTCGTGATGAAACCACTACCCTGTGCCTCATCCCAAATGTGAGAAAACACACCACGAAACCCCTGATCGCAGCCGGCGGAATCGCACTAGGTTCGCAGATGAAGGCGGCAATGGTCTTGGGTGCCGACGGAGTACAAATAGGATCCCGTTTTGCGGCAACCATAGAAGCCAGTGCACACGCCAACTGGAAGCAAAAAATTACAGAACTCAACGAGGGTGATACCCAATTGACTTTAAAGGAATTGGCACCCGTAAGAATGGTGAAAAATCAATTTTTCCAAGAATTGGAAGGCATTTACCAAAATGGAAAAAATATAGATGCCTTAAAAGAAAAACTCGGCAGAGCGCGCGCTAAACGAGGAATGTATGAGGGAGATCTGGCGGAAGGCGAACTGGAAATAGGGCAAGCCTCCGCACTGATAAACGAAATTCTGCCTGTCGAAAAGGTAATAGAAAAACTGATTCGGGAATTTAACGAGGTTAAAGATTTTTCACTTTAAATGACAGACGAGACCCTCTTCCAACTGATTCACGCGGCGCGCGACAAGGATCAAAAAGCGCAGACCAAACTCATCAACACCTTTTGGATTGATGTGTTTTCTTTTGTCTTAAAAAAAGTTCAGGATGAAAATGATGCCGATGAAATCACGGTGAGTGTTTTCTCTAAAGTTTTGAACAAACTCGATCTTTATGATCCTAATTTTCAGTTTAAAACTTGGATTCTCACCATCGCACAAAACACAGTGATTGATTTTTGGCGAAGAAAGAGCCGCGAAACCGAAGATGCTTCTGATGAACTGCACAACCTGAAAAACACTTTCGAAAAATCGCCTGAAGAACTCCTTATAGATGAGGAAGATAAAGAGCGCATTCTGCAAATAATCGCCGGGCTGGACAGTAATTACCAAGACATTATCCGCCTGCGCTTCTACGAGGAAAAAAGCCTCAAAGAAATTTCGGACGAACTGGGAATATCCCTCTCCAATACGAAAATCCGAATCATGCGGGCGAAAAAAGTTTTAGCGGAACTCCTCACCCAAAACGAACTGGATTCCGAATAATGACATTCACATGAGTTTTGGGTACGGCCATCTGTAATTTTACAATATAACTTTTTCGTAGGAAGTTGCGCAGAGAATAGGTTTTTAACTTGTGGCAATGATGTTAAAAAGTATTTCCTGCTCCCAGGTGTCTCCTATTTTATAAGATTCAATTTTTCATTTCACAAAATCAAGGTGTAGAAGTTTCCACGCAAGAGAGGGAGCGGTTGAGATATTTTGCACTACTAATCGGCACCGTTTCTTGTGGATAAAATTTTTTCCATTATGTATCGTCAGCAAAAAGTGGAATGAATTAATCCACAACTAAGACCGTATTTTCATCGCCACAGAAACCCTCATCTTGCTGCTGCAAGCATCTTGCTCGCATGCTGCAGTTATTATTAAACCATATACATACTCATTATTGTTTTCGCACCAAATATCACGCCCAACGCGTGAGGGATGGTAAGGGTGCGACCGAAAGGGAGCAGTGCAAAGCACCGGAGCGAAGCGGAGCCCTGGACAGCCCGACCCAAAGGGGCACGCCCACTATATGGTTGTTGGTTTATAGTTGTTGGCGGCGGGATGTGGGATGCGATTGATTTGGATTACCTACTAATATTACCCATTACCCATAGAAATTAATTATCTTTGTGCTTATGATTCTTCGCGGGGAAAATTTAATCAAAGAATATGGACCTAAAAAGGTCGTGAAAGGCGTATCCGTTCAGGTAAAACAGGGCGAAATCGTAGGTTTGCTGGGGCCCAACGGCGCCGGGAAAACCACTACCTTCTACATGACCGTGGGTTTGGTAAAGCCTACCTCCGGGAAAATATTCTTGGATAATAAAGAAATCACCAAAGACGCCATGTACCGTCGCGCGCAGAAAGGGATCGGCTATCTGGCGCAGGAGGCCTCCGTTTTTCGTAAACTCTCTGTGGAGGATAATATCTTGGGCGTACTGCAACTAACCAAACTTTCCAAAAAGGAGCAACTTATAAAATGCGACGAGCTGATAGAGGAATTCTCCCTACAGCATGTCCGCAAAAACCGGGGCGACCTGCTTTCCGGTGGGGAGCGCCGCCGTACCGAAATCGCGCGATGCCTCGCCACAAGCCCGAATTTCATCCTCTTGGATGAGCCTTTTGCCGGTGTAGACCCCATCGCCGTGGAAGACATCCAAAAAATAGTGCGCAGCCTCACCACCAAAAATATCGGCATCCTGATTACCGATCACAATGTGCAACAGACCTTGGCGATTACCAACAAAACCTACATCATGTTCGAAGGCCGCATCCTGAAAGAAGGCATCCCGGAAGACTTGGCGAATGATCCGCAAGTGCGGGAGGCGTATCTGGGCGAGAATTTCGTGTACCAAAGCATCGACAATAAACCGAAAAGGAAAAAGCAGGCCTACAACATCTGGGGCGGAAATTTCAATTCCAAAGCGCAGTTCCAGGATTATGTACAGGAAAAGTTCCGCACGCCGAATACGGTACGCCTGATGTTTGGTTTCGAAGACATTAGTTTTGCATCCTTGTCCAACTCCGAAATCGAGTATATTTTCAATAATGTTGTGGATAAAAATGCCTACAACGCCTTTGCATTCGAGAAAAGGGAAATCACCGTTATGGAACCCGCTGAACAAATCATCTCGGATGCCAAAGTGAACTCCAAACCCGAACTGCAATATCTGACCACTCATTTTTTCGAGGCGTAATTCCTAATCCGTTTATGATATGGCAAAACCACTCGCCCGCGCCAGCAATCTTATCGGTATTTACAGGCAACTAAAGCCATTTATCCTGCCCTATCGCACTATGATTTTGGGGACGCTGCTTCTCACTTTTTTAGGTGCACTCGCCGCGCAGGTGAACCCATTGGTACTGAAATATACGGTAGATGAGGTTTCAAAACTCACCCAACTGCCACATCCCATGCAGGAGGGTGTGCATATTCTGGTGGCTATTTCAGCCATTTTACTATTAAAAGAAATCGCCAATATCTTCATCAATTTTGGGCAGAAATTCTATGGTGAGAAAATTCGAATCAATGTCAGCAGTCAACTGGCACAGGCCGCAATAGATAAAATCCTGACCTACCGAATCGCCTATTTCTCTGATGAAAACCACGGTTCCGGTAAACTCCAAGTGCGAATTGATCGTGGGATAGAGAGTTTAACCAAACTGGTGCAGAATTTTTTCATAGATATACTCCCACTGTTTTCCAATGCGCTAATCGCTTTGGTCATAATGTACATGCAGAATGTGTATGTAGGGCTGCTTTCCACGGTGGTAGTTCCGTTGTATTTCTGGGTAAGTTCGGCGCAGGCGTCCAAACTTTTGGGGGTGCGGCGGCAACTGCGTAACCAGCGCGAGCAGAAAACTTCCGGATTGCTGAACCTCATTAATTCAATTTCTGTTATCAAAAGTTTTGTTCGGGAAAAGTTTGAAGGTAAAAAACAATACGACCTCCAAATGCAGCTGATGGAGAGCCAACTCTTTACCCGTAAAACCAATTTCTTCTATGATGGTTTAAAATCTTTTATCGAGCAAATTGGCGTGGTGCTTATCATACTCCTCACCGTGTATCTCGTTTTGGATCAGCAAATGACCATTGGCGCTATCATGTTGCATATTATGTTGTTCAATAATGTTTCCGCGCCTATTCGTCAACTTCATCGGATTTATGATGATATGAATGATGCCATGATCTACGCCGAGGGTTATTTTGAAATATTAGATGCCGATGATGAAAAAGAACCCACAGGAAGCTATATAACCACGGATTTGAAAGGTCATTTTGAATTAAAAAATGTGGATTTCAGCTATCCTAATGGCACCAAAGCACAGAAAAATGTGAACATGACGATTGCTAATGGAAAAACTACGGCATTGGTAGGGCTTAGCGGCGCGGGGAAATCTACCGTTATCAATCTTTTGTGCAAATTCTATGCGCCGGACTCTGGGAAGGTTTTGCTGGACGGAAGGGACCTTCAGGAATATGATACTGATTTTCTGCGCAACCACATCGGGCTGGTGCTTCAAAAAAACCATATTTTCCAAGGAAGTATTGAGGAGAATATCCGCTACGGAAACATGGACGCCAGTATCTCGGAAATCGAGGCGGCGGCGCGCCAAGCCTACCTTCATGAGCAAATTTTGGAACTGCCAAATGGCTACTCGCACGATGCCACACAACTTTCTGGCGGACAACAGCAGCGTATCGCCATTGCCAGACTGTTCCTGAAAAATCCACCTGTAATTTTGTTGGACGAGCCTACCGCGAGTTTGGATGCCATCGCCACGGAACAGATCAAAAATTCTTTGGACGCCATCAAAAAAGGCCGTACCGTGGTTATTATTTCGCATTCGCTTTCGCAAATATTAGATTCAGACCAAATATATGTGATGAAAAAAGGCGAAGTGGTGGAACACGGCACACACGACCAACTGATGCAACAAAACGGCACTTACCGAGAAATTTTCGATGCCTCCGCCCGTAGTTTGAATTTGGATAAACTGGTAGATTCTTATCGGAATTAGCGGCTATTGTTTCACTAATTTCCACGTGCCGGATGATGTATTTTGTTTCCATGTGCCCATAGATTGTTTATTCCTCCCAGCAAGGTTTCCATAAATTGTAAACCCTGTATTTTGTGATGCGGTATTTAGAAATGCACCGTTATCCAGTACAGACCCTAAAAAAGTTTCGGTTGAGGCATCGGAAATCATCGTGACTTCCACATTACCGGCTTTATAGACTTGCACTTTCAAAGTTCCCTCGGCATCACCGGAAAAAGTACCCAGCCAAACCCCTTGATAGGGAGAAACATAATTTTCTACTGCTTTTTTTTCAAAATAATTGTCAATGATTCCGCTGCAAGAAACAGCGGCACACCCAATGAAAATCGCGAAGGACAGAGCTATAGTTTTTCTGTACATAATTGATTTTTAATTAAAACTAAAAATACAGTTTAATATGTATATGGCAAAACTATTTGTGTTTTAATAAAAGTTTTTGCGAAGAAATTTAATGTTTATTAAATGTATAGTCACCTATCGCACTTAGTTCTAAAAATTTCCCTATTTTGGCTCTATGAAAATTTACACCAAAACCGGCGACCGTGGCGATACGGGACTGTATGGCGGCGCACGCGTTTCCAAAGCATCTGCACGCGTGGAGAGCTACGGAACGATTGACGAGCTGAATTCCTTTATCGGCGTGGCAAAAAGTCGCGTAAGGGATGAAGCGGTTTTAAATCAATTGAAAAAAATACAGTTCGACCTTTTCACGGTAGGTTCTGAAGCCGCTACCCCAACGGATAAATTGTTTTTGGCCAACGGCAAGTCGCGTTTGCAGCTCACGATTTCTGATAAAGAAATTGAGGAATTGGAACTTTGGATGGACGAATATGAACCCCACCTAGAGCCATTGCAGTTTTTCATCCTTCCCGGCGGTGGCGAGGCAGCAACGGCCTTCCATGTTGCGAGAACCGTTTGCCGCAGGGCTGAACGCGCCATGGTTCTTTTAAACGAAACAGAGGAAATCCGCACTGAACTCATTAAATATCTCAACCGTTTATCAGATTATCTGTTTGTCCTGGCGCGCTACATTTCTAAAACGCACGGCGAAGCAGAGGAATTTTGGAACCCCTCGGAGAGAAGATAGAATTGAGAATCAAGAACCGAGAATAAGAGAAAAAAGAAAAATTTTTTACTACTAATTACTTATAACATTGAAAGCCCTTCTTTTCATCAACGGAACACCTCCCCAAAAACTTACCGATAGTTCGGGCTATCAAATAATTGCGTGTACCGATGGTGCTTATCATTATTTAAAGGAGAAAGGTTTCCCTTTGGATCAACTGGACTTCGTATCTGGCGATTTCGATTCATACTCCAGGGAGGAAGAGGCATTGCGCGGTACCGAGAAATTTAGTTTTGAAATCATCCACACGCCAGATCAAAATAAAACGGATTTCCGGAAAGCCTTAGAAGTTTTAATTGAAAAACAAATCTCCGAAGTCGATGTGTATGGCGGAAGTGGAAGAGAAATGGATCATTTTTTGGGCAACCTTACGACAGCTTTTAGTTTAAGAAATAAACTGAAAATTACCTTTTTTGATGAATTTTCGCACTATTTTTTTTCACCTAAAGAATTAGTTTTGAGAAATATGAAAGGGAAAATGATATCGCTCTACCCTTTTCCTTTGGTGGAAAACATCACTACGCACGGCCTCAACTGGCCTCTGAAAAATGACACACTGGAAATGACTAACCGCATCGGCACCCGAAATTACGCTGTGGAAGATACGGTGAGAATCAAGTACGAAAGCGGTGCATTGTTGGTTTTTGTGGGTAGTGATTATCTTAAGTAATTAACCAAGGTATCCACCATCAGGGAAATTATTCCAAATTAAGAGTCTGCCTACGCTTCATACAATTTAGATTTTTTTATTATAAAAACTTTATGATTTTTTTGGATTAATTTCAATCATTATCAATCCTAAAATCACTTTTTTTTAGCATTTTTGCACATCATATAAACTCAAAACTTTTCGCTGAATGAAAATTAAATATTCTGAACTAATCGACCAGACGCTATACTTCCCAACCGAGGAATTCCGTACCGAAGGTGAAAATCTTTTATTCCACGATATCCCATTGATGGAAGTCATCGAACAGTTTGGTACGCCATTGAAGTTCAATTATTTACCAAAGATATCTGCCAATATTAATCGGGCAAAAAAATGGTTCAATGATGCCATCGTAAAGCACGATTATAAACAAAAATACCGCTATTGCTATTGTACAAAATCTAGCCATTTTGCATTTGTTCTTGAGGAAGCGTTGAAAAATGACATCAGCATTGAGACTTCGTCCGCTTATGATATGGACATTGTAAAAAGCCTTTACGATAAAGGAAAGGTGGATAAAAATGTGGAGGTGATTTGCAATGGCTTTAAAACTGATGATTATTTGATGAAAATTTCTGAACTCATCAACCATGGTTTTGAAAACATCACTCCTATTTTGGATAATTACCGCGAGTTGGATAAATTGACCGAGAGCATCAATACGACTTTCGATATTGGAATCCGAATCGCATCGGAAGAAGAACCGAAATTTGAATTTTATACTTCCAGACTTGGTATAGGGTACAAAGACATTATCCCTTATTACTCCCAAAAAATTGCGGAACACCCGAATGCAAGGCTGAAAATGCTGCATTTCTTCATCAATACCGGCATCAAGGATACGGCGTATTATTGGAACGAACTTTACAAATGTCTGCGTGTGTACGCTCGCTTGAAAAAAATAGCTCCGGAAGTAAGTTCCCTAAATATCGGCGGTGGTTTTCCAATCAAAACCTCCCTGAATTTCGATTATGATTATGAATATATGGTGGGCGAAATTGTATCGCAAATCAAAAAATTCTGCGAAGAAGAAGGTGTAGAAGAGCCAAATATTTACACTGAATTTGGCAGTTTTACGGTAGGGGAAAGCGGCGGCCACATGTACAAAATCATTTCTCAAAAACGCCAAAACGACAGAGAGAAATGGAATATGATAGATTCATCTTTTATGACGACTTTGCCGGATACTTGGGCGATTTCCCGCCACTTCATCATGTTGCCAATCAACCGTTGGGAAGATACTTACGAACGCGTATTTCTGGGCGGACTCACCTGTGATTCAGATGATTACTATAATTCCGAACAACATACAAATGCAATTTACCTACCTGTTTTCTCCGACACGAAACCGCTTTACATTGGCTTTTTCCACACAGGGGCTTACCAAGAAACCATCGGTGGGTACGGTGGCGTTCACCATTGCCTAATGCCTCAGCCAAAACATATCCTTATAGATAAAGACGAAGATGGCAATTTCACTTACAATGTATTTCGTGAGGAGCAAAAACCGGAAGAAGTATTGAAAATATTGGGTTATTAAATTAAAAAATCCTACAATGATATGCCTTTTCAATTCGTTTTGAAAAGGCTTATTTTTGCAGTCAAATTATGGCAAAACAACCCATCCGAAGAAAAAAGGCAACCCGTAAAATCCACAAAAAACGCAAAGACAATCGCCTGCTGCGCAGATATGTTATTTTGGGGATCCTTGTAGTGGCGCTACTTGGAACCGGATTTTATTTAAAGGAGAAAATCGCGTTTTATTACGCTCTTTACTTCGATCAATTTACCCACAAAAAACTCCATAATACCGAACGCGAAACCAGCCGTATCAACCGAATTCTAGGTGAAAATGCCAACAAAACTTTCGGAATAGATATTTCCCACTATCAGCGGAAGGATGACATAAAATGGGATAGTCTCTCCATAGGCAACCGTACAATACCGATTGAGTTTGTTGTGCTGCGCGCCACTATGGGCGACCGCAGTGCTGATCGAAATTTTGATGAATTTTGGACGCTCGCAAAAAAGCATAATCTGATTCGTGGGGCATACCACTTCTACCGCGCGGATGAGGATCCTGTGGTACAAGCCAATAACTTTCTAGAAAATGTAAAATTGGAAGAAGGCGACCTGCCACCGATTTTGGATATTGAAAAAATCCCTAAAAGAAAATCTAACGAAAAACTTATAGAAGACCTTAAAACTTGGTGCCGGATTGTAGAAAAAACTTACGGCGCGAAACCCATTATTTACACTTATTACCATTACTACAAGGATTATCTGAAGGGTGAATTTGATGATTATCCTCTATGGCTGGCGAACTACAACGATGTTCCAGCGCCCGCACCCGAAGGAATCGAATGGAATTTTTGGCAGTTTACTGAAAACGGAATCGTGTACGGCATTAATTCTAAAGTAGATGTGGATCTCTACAACGGTGGATTGTGGTCTTTGAAAAGATTAACTTTGGATAAATAATTTTTTAGCCGTTTGGCGGTATAATTTTTGTATTTTTTTGGACAAAAAATTTGATTATGAATAAGATATTGATGATTATCACATCCCACAGCGACATGCTGGATACCGATGCTAAAACCGGCGTTTGGTTGGGCGAATTTACAGACCCCTATTACGAATTTATAGATGCCGGCTATGATGTGGTTTTGGCATCGCCTGCGGGTGGCCGTCCGCCGGTGGATGAGATGAGCACTATGACGGAGCATATCACGGGTGCCAACAGAAGATTTAATGACGATGCCGAAGCGCAACTTAAATTTGGCTCAACCAAAAAACTTAGCGAAATATCTACCGATGGGTTTGCCGGCGTCTTTTTCCCTGGTGGCCACGGCCCAATGTGGGATTTGGCAGAAGACGAGGATTGCGGTAAAATTATTCTAGAATTCGATGAATCTAAAAAAATTATCGGGGCGGTTTGCCACGGCTCTGCAGCTTTTAATTCTGCGGTGAAACATCGGCCGGATTTCCTCCAAGGAAAGAGAATTACCTGCTTCAGCAATCGCGAAGAGGCACTCACGGGTAGAGAGAAAAATATACCTTACCTGCTAGAAGACCTCCTAAAGGCTCACGGCGCTAATGTAGAAAATGGCCCTATTCCGTTTGCGGTAAATGTGACGACTAATGACAATATCATTACCGGACAAAATCCTCTATCAGCCGGTTCCGCTGCTAAACTTATGGTCGAAATGCTGCAAAGCCGAGCATAATCATTTTATTTCAAAGCAAAACCCGCAACGAAATCCGATGCGGGTTGTTTTTTTTTAATAAAGTGCTATTTTGTCAGTAAAAGGCTCACCCATTCCTCGCGTTGCAATTGTTTTTCCAGTTTCAGATTTTCTCGTGAACAGACTTCCATAATATCATCTACATCAAAAAAACATAGCCCAGAAAGCAATAAAGACCCGCCACCGTTCAGAACAGAAACATAAGTCGGGATGTCCGAAATAAGTATATTCCTATTGATATTTGCTAAAATAACACCGAATTTTTCTTGGCCTAAATTTTCCGCTGTGCCTTGTGAAATTTCTAATTCCACACCGTTGCGTGCCGCATTTTCCGCGGAGTTTTCCACGGACCATTCATCAATATCAATCGCCACTACTCTATCGGCGCCTTTTTGCTTAGCAAAAATCCCCAAAACAGATGTTCCGCAACCCATATCCAAAACCGATTTTCCAGCAAAATCCATCTCCAGCATCTGCTGAATCATGAGATGCGTGGTCGGGTGATGTCCTGTTCCGAAAGACATTTTCGGCTGAATCACAATCTCGTGTTTTGATGGATCTGCGTCATGAAATTCCGCACGAATCAGGACCTTATCTTCTACATTGATGGGATCGAAATTTTTTTCCCATTCCTCATTCCAATTTATGTTTGGCATCTCTTGGAAGGTATAAGAAATTTCCACCTCATCCCTGTTTAGCAAATCGACATTTTGAAGTTCATCTTCATTAAAAATATCTTTCTGTATATAAGCCAAAACGCCTTCGTACTCCTCGGTAAAGCTATCGAAACCTATTTCGATGAGTTCGGCCATCAGTATTTCCGACCAAGGCTGCGGCGGATTTATTTTAAAATTAAATTCGAGGTAGTTTTTCATGTTGCGAGAGCTGGTTACGGGGTGCGAGATCGGGTTTAAGGGCAGCTTGGAAACCCGCAAGCCGAAACTCAAAAAATTTTTTAGTTAAAAGCTTCAATTATTTTAGAAAAATCTTCCAATTTCAATGCAGCACCACCGATTAATCCGCCATCAATATCCGGCTGAGAAAAAATTTCTTTAGCATTGTCCGGTTTTACAGATCCGCCGTAGAGAATAGATATTTCATCGGCAACCTCTTGCCCATATTTCGCTGCAATCAGGCTGCGGATATGCGCATGGATTTCTTGTGCTTGTTCTGGAGAAGCCGTTTCGCCCGTTCCAATCGCCCAAACAGGTTCGTAAGCGATTATCACTTTTTTTATCTCCTCAGCAGATAGCGTGAAAAGAGCCGTTTCCGTTTGGTTTTTCACAACCTCAAAATGCTGTCCCGATTTGCGCTGTTCCAGCGTTTCGCCGTTGCAATAGATGGGCGTAAGGCCTTTATCCAAAAGTGCTTTCACTTTCCTATTGGCGTGGGAATCTGTTTCGCCGTGGTATTGGCGTCGTTCGGAATGGGCGATAATAGCACCATCTGCATCTATGGATTCTAACATTCCCACAGAAATCTCCCCGGTATAGGCGCCACTTTCGTACTCGCTCATATCTTGCGCAAAAACTCCGATTTCATTGTTTTCATATATTTCTTTCGCCATCATTAGATACAATGCAGGTGGCGCGATGTACACCTCGCAATTGCTGGGATTTTGTTTTTTATAATCCAAAAGTTGGGACATCAGTTGTTGTGCCTCGATGACATTTTTGTTCATCTTCCAGTTACCGGCAACGATATATTTTCTCATTTTAAAAATATTTTTCGGGTTATTTCCAAAGATTTTTTAGCAAAGTGTAGTAGGTGTGCTCTATCGCATTTACTTGGTCATCTGCCTTGATGAGGCGTTTTGCAAAATCCAAAAAGTTGGCGCGCTCGTCCTCGGTAGAATCGTCTTTGAAACATCTCGCATGGAACTCGAAATGGTCTTTCCAATTGTCCTGCGGAAGCGTGGCGATGACTTCCAACTCGTTATCGAGGTTAATTTTAAATGGAAATTCTTCGGCAAGGTATTCTTGAATGAGGATCCCTTCTTCAGGAGCGAACTCGTTATCTACCGCGGAAAGCAGCATCAAAAGATGGTAGCCTGCTATGGATTTATTGGATTTTTGCATAATATTTTATAAAGTTTAGTAATCTGCGGCAGAACGCTTATCAGCGATTATTCCGTAGCGTAAAGTTAAGACAAAAGGATTGCTCCGTGCAATAGTTTTGATGGCGGTGCCGTCCATCGTGGCATTTTTTATAGATTGAAAGACTGTTCCGGTGGTAGATACGCCAACTACCATGCCCTTTTTCGCCTTTACTTTTTCTTCGATTTTAGCAAAAGTTTCAGGGGAGACGGCGTTCGGTTTATAGCTAGAGACAAGCGTGGATTCAGGAGCGTTTAAAATTTGATCGGTCAGGTCATTACCCTGAATATCAATAATTTTAAATTTAGAAATCTCCGAGCGGTAGCCTTCTTTTACAATTTCAGAGGTCGTTTTTCCACTTTGTATTTCCCACGGCGAATCCGTTGCCCACAGGCTTTTATCTGCCAGATAGTCATCTTGGTTTACCTTTTTTTCTTCGCCCGTCCTTTTATTTTTCAAAACATAAAAAGTTTTGTACTCCGAAGGCTGCGCCGCGATGTTTTTCCTTTCGGCACGAAGGTCTGTCCCAATTTTATAATCCCGAAAATCAATGAGTGGCTCGTGAAAAATTCCACGAGAAATCACCCATGCCAACGCTAAAATAGCGAGCGCTAAAATCCCATATTTCAGTTTGAAATTTGGGGTGGACTTTTCTTGGTTATGATAAAACCAAAGAACCAACAATAGCAAAAGTAATAAAATATCTTTGGTAAAACTCTGCCACGGCGTGAATCGAACGGCATCTCCGAAACATCCACAATCTGTAACGACATTAAAATAAGCCGAATAGAAGGTGAGAAATGCAAAAAATACACACAGCGAAATGAGCCACAATAGGACTGGTTTCAATTTGATTTTAAGAATGAGCATCAACCCTAAAACAACCTCCAAACCAGATATTAAAATCGCAATAGGCATAGAAAATTGCTCTAAAAAAGGCAGATTGAAAACAGTGGCGCCGAAATATTCTTCCAACTTAAACGAAAATCCCACCGGATCCACCGCCTTCACAAAACCGGAAATCATGAAAATCAGCCCGACGATAGTCCTTAGTACAGCCATATCATAACATTTTAGGATTAAATTTCTCTTCCTCCTCCCCTATTTTTATCAAACAAAATACGGCGTAGTTCAGCATATCGTAATAATTTGCATCCAGTCCTTCGGAAATGATGGTCTTGCCGTAATTATCTTCTATCTGCTTCGTTCTCAATATTTTCTGGAAAATCAAATCGGTTATGGAAGAAATGCGCATCTCGCGCCACGCTTCTCCGTAGTCGTGGTTTTTGCGTTCCATCAGCGCATAGGCTTCGGATGCAAAATGATCGTAAAGCGCGAGAATTTCTTCTTGATTTCCATCTAGATCTTCGCTAAAGCCCTTCTGCAATTGAATCAGCCCAATGATGGAATAATTAACAATCGCGATAAATTCGTCTTTTTCGCTCTCATCCACCATTTGCGCGTCCGTCATTTGCAGCGTGCGAACTCTGTTGATTTTTATATAAATTTGGTCGGTGATGGAACTTGGCCGCAAAACCCGCCATGCAGCGCCATAATCCATCATTTTTTTACTGAAAATGGAGCGGCAGTTTGCGATCGTTTCACTGTATTGGACAGAAGTTTTCAACATAGAAATAAATGATTGTCCAAAGATACTGATTTTGCGATTAGAGCACAGGGATTAGGGTTTAGTTTTCATATTTTTGTTAAATGATAACTGAATTTTCCATTAACTGCCGCGGGCATTTGTTAGACCTCTCCACTCCCGTATTGATGGGCATCCTAAACCTTACCCCTGATTCTTTTTCTGACGGAGGGAAATTTAACAATGAAAAAAATGCGCTGCTCCAAACCGAAAAAATGGTTACCGAGGGTGCGAAAATCGTCGATATTGGGCCGCAATCTACACGCCCCAATGCTAAATTTTTAAGCGCTGAAGAAGAAATAAAACGTTTGGGAAACATCATTTCTACCATAAAAAAAGAATTTCCGGAAGTGTTGATTTCCTTAGATACTTTTTGGGCAGAAACCGTGAAATTCGGGTACAACGAAAGTATTGATATGGTGAATGATATTTCTGCGGGACAATATGATGAAAACCTGTTTCCCACCGTTGCAGAAACCGGACTTCCGTATATTGTGATGCACGTGAACCCTACTTACGACACGATGCACGAGAAAATACAGTTTGAAGATATTACTTTGAGCGTGAATAAATTTTTGTTGGATAAAGCTCAGGAACTTTTAAAATTGGGTGTGAAAGATATTATTCTCGATCCTGGTTTTGGATTCGGAAAAACGGTTGAAGACCAATACAAACTCTTAGACGAAGTTGAATTTTTAGGATTTGGAAATTATCCCTTGCTCATTGGCATTTCCCGCAAATCTTTTATCTATAAACCTTTAGGAAAATCGCCTTTGGAAATTAATGAAGAAACGCAAAAACTTCACCGTAAAGTTTTAGAAAAAGGTGCGAAAATACTTCGCGTTCACGATGTGAAAGAAGCTAAAAAGACTGTGGATGAGTTTTTGAAATCAAATTAATCTCTAAAATTTCTTCTGGATCATACAGCCAATTTTAGCCTCTTTATATACTTCAGTTTTAATTAACAGTTTAGCCAATTAGATAAACTCTTTCTTATTATCATTGATAATTTTAAAGTTTCCAAAATTTTCCTTTAATTTATCACTTTGGATGTATTTCTCAAAATCATTACTTCTGCATACGGAAATTAGCAGGCAGATTATAGGTAACAGTTCATCGTAGGTTAAGATAGTTGGAGTTTACGAAAAAAAAACCAAGATTTATAACTTAAATTACTTTAAAAAACTGTCTACCAGTGGTTTATACGCTGGTATATTTCTTTTAAAGAATTCCATATATCCCGGCATGTCTTCCCTCCAGTCTCTTCTCAATTCATTTGCAACAGCGAACCAGTTCAATAGCTGTGCGCCAGCGTTTTGCATCCTTAGCCAAGCTGCATTCCTTGTAAGTTCGTTGAAAGTACCGGAAGCATCTACTACTACAAAAACTTCATAACCCGCTTCTAGAAGGGATAGTGTAGGAAATGCCACACAAACCTCTGTTACTATTCCTGCAATGATGATTTGTTTGCGACCACTTTTCTCTACAGCTTTTACCACATCCTCGTTATCCCACGCATTTATCTCACCTGGACGATCGATAATTTTGGCCTTGGGCAATTTGTCTTTTAATTCGGGCATTATAGGACCATTAGGGCTCTTCTGAATGCTTGCCGTAAGGATGGTAGGAAGATCAAAATAAACTGCTAGATCTGCAAGTGCCATAACATTAGCCTTGAACTCCACAGGCTCGATATCCCTTACCAAAGAAAGTATTCCTGCCTGGTGATCCACAAATAAAACCAAAGCCTCATCTTTATTAAGTCTTTTATACTGATATGCGTTGGATTCTGGAATTGGATGATTAGTTTCTTCTGACTGTTTTTTTGTTCCAAACATTTGCTTAATTTTTAGGTAAATTTAGAAAAATATTTTATGTAGTATTAATAAAATGTAAATTTTCAATACTGTTTTATCTCTGTCAAAATTTTATATGGAAGTATGCTAAAAGTTTTATGCTGATAGCGTCTTATAGTGATTACCCTATATTTTTCCAGAATTAATTGATGATTTTTAGCCAAGTTTTCAGACACAGAAAGATGTTGGCATAAATCTTCTTTTGTTATTTCTTTTGCCAATTAAACATTAGATTAGACATTAGATTTTTGCAAATGTGCTGATGAGCGTTCATACAAAGGTGTTAGAAAAAAGAAAAAATTTTTGCGTTGGAATGTAATTATTTATTCAGTTTATTTAGTTTTCCAAAATTTTGTTTTAAAATAGTATACAACTAATTCACTTGAGACAGTTTCTCCGCATATTCTTTAGCGAAAATCTTTTGTTCTTCTAGCAGTTGCTCCAATGTTTTTGGCAAAGTATAATGGAACAAAACATCATCATTTTCATCCAAAAAAATCAATTCTTTTTCTTCGCCGTCAATCATTTGTGCGAAAATTTCCCACATGGATGCGCCTTTTAACTTTAACATTTCAAAAAAATCTTTAGCTTTAATCTGAATATTTTTCATGTTTCAAATTTAATTAAAATCTTCAAGCATGCAATTACCAGCTTCCAAGTAATTCCGTATTTTTGAAAAATGATTTCCAAGCAAACCATAGACAAGATTTTTTCCACCATCCGCGTGGAAGAAATCGTGGGCGAATATGTACAGTTGAAGCGCGCCGGATCCAATTTCAAGGGTCTCAGCCCGTTTCATGACGAGAAAACGCCTAGTTTTGTAGTTTCTCCCAGCAAACAGATTTGGAAAGATTTCTCCTCCGGGAAAGGTGGTACGGCCATTTCTTTTTTAATGGAAATAGAAAACTTTACCTATCCCGAAGCGCTGCGCCATGCTGCAAAAAAATACGGTATCGAGCTTGAAGAAACTTTGCGCGAATTTTCCGAGGAAGAAAAAACGGCACAAACCGAGCGCGATGTCCTCTACAAAATCCATGAAATCGCAAACGATTTTTTCCAAAAGCAACTCTATAACACCGAGGAAGGCCGCGCCGTGGGCTATTCCTACTTAAAAGAGCGGGAACTTCGGGACGATATTATCAAAAAATTCCAGTTGGGTTACTCGCCAGAAAAGAAAAATGGTTTTACCGAATATGCTTTGGAGAAAGGCTATTCCAAAGAGATTTTAGAAAAATCTGGACTCTCTATTTTTCCAGAAAATTCTCCGCAAGGTATCGACCGCTTTCGAGAACGAGTCATTTTCCCAATTCATAGTTTTTCGGGAAGAGTGTTGGGTTTCGGAGCGAGAATTCTGAAGAACAACGTAAAAACCGCGAAATATCTCAACTCTCCGGAAACGGATATTTACCATAAATCGAATGTGCTTTATGGTTTGAACCAAAGCAAACAAGCGATTTCTAAAAACGACCTTTGCCTTTTGGTGGAAGGTTATATGGATGTCATCGCCCTGCATCAGGCCGGAATTGAAAATGTAGTTGCGAGTTCCGGAACTTCTTTAACTACGGAGCAAATTAAACTCATCAAAAGACTTACGGAGAATGTCACTATCCTTTTCGATGGCGATAGAGCCGGAATAAAAGCCAGTTTCAGAAGCATCGATATGCTGCTTTCCGAGGGTATGAATATCAGAATTCTACTCTTCCCAGATGGTGACGACCCGGATTCTTTCTCCCGAAAACATTCGATAGACTTTGTAGAAAACTTTATTAAAACCGAAGCGGATGACTTCATCGACTTCAAAGCCGGTATTTTATTAAAAGAAGCCGGTACAGACCCTATAAAAAAGGCAGAAGCCATCCGGGACATCGTGAAATCCGTAGCTTTTGTTCAAAATGCGCTGAAACAGGAGGTTTACTTAAAAGAAGTTGCTGCAAAATTTGGGATCACGGAGCAGAGCCTTTTTAACGAACTGAGCGTACAGAAACAGATTAAAGACCAGCATTCGCCAAGGGATTTTAAACTCGAAAAAAAAGAAGTCCCCGTAAAACTGGAAGTGGTGAAGGATTTGAGCGTAAATCCACTCATCATTCTCGAAGAAAAACTAGTGGAACTGCTCCTAAAATACGGCGACCACCTGATAACACGGAAAGATGAAGAAGGAAATGATTACCAAATCACTGTGGCAGAGGAAATTACCGCACATTTCGATGAAGATGATTATGAAATCATATCGCCGCTGAATGCGAAAATCATTAACGAAATAAAAAAGGGACTTGACGAAAATGAAATCCGAGCTGGACAGTTTTTTTTAACTTTAATGGATGAAAATATTTCCGGAAAAGTGGCAGACGCCCTCATCGAAAATTATGAAAACAGCGACTGGGGCAGGCATAACATCTATTTCAGCCACGAGGCGGAACTCATTCCGAAAATAGTGTGCGATGTGATGACGCGGCACAAAAGGGAATTCACCATCAGCCTCATCAATGATTTAAAAAACAAACTCTCCGAAGATGCCGACAATAGCGGAACTTATCGCAAAATAATTATGCTGAACCAGCTTCGCAAGGAAATGGATAGCGAACTAAACCGCGTTTTGTGACAGAAAGGCATAAAAAAAATTAAGGAACGGATATTGCAAAAAATGAAACTATAAATTATAAATAATGGATATTAAAAAAGATTTCAGAGATTTCTCTGTAAAGCATTTAGGTAACAGCGGCCTCGCAACCGATCAATATATGGGAATGTATGGCCCTACTAACCTCACACCATACATTATGGAAGAACGCCGCATGAATGTGGCTCAGATGGATGTCTTCTCCCGGCTGATGATGGATAGAATTATTTTTTTGGGAACCGGAATCGATGACCAAGTGGCCAATATCGTGACGGCACAACTTCTTTTCTTGGAAAGTTCCGACGCGAACAAGGACATTCAAATCTATATCAATTCACCGGGCGGCAGTGTGTATGCAGGCCTCGGAATTTATGACACGATGCAGATCATCAAACCAGATGTAGCGACCATCTGTACCGGTATGGCGGCCTCTATGGGCGCAGTGCTTTTGGTGGCCGGCGAAAAAGGCAAACGATCTGCTCTGAAACATTCCCGCGTGATGATTCACCAGCCTAGTGGTGGTGCACAAGGGGTGGCCAGTGATATGGAAATCAACCTTCGTGAGATGTTGAAACTGAAAAAAGAACTATATGACATCATCTCCGAACACTCCGGACAGACCTACGAATGGGTAGAAAAGGCATCTGACCGCGACTACTGGATGACCTCTACTGAAGCGAAAGAATTCGGGATGGTAGATGAAGTTTTAGAGAAAAAACCGGCAACTTTATAACGAGTCGCTCCTTAATTAGACTCAACTTACGGTTTTTCATTTTTAAACAAAGGAATACCGCTCGAATTATCGAGCGGTATTTTTCATTTAAAGCAAATCTTACTTCGCTGAATCTTTCACTACGGCATCGGTTGCAGCGCTCGGCTCGGCAGATACGGCTGCGGAATCTACACCTTCGTTGCGCATGTGTTCGGCGCTCAACTCCTGTTTGATTTCTTCCCTTTTTTCTTCTTTTTGTGCACAAGCCGAAAGGAAAAGAGTTCCTGCGGCCATAATTAGAATTAATTTTTTCATGATGATTATTTTTTTAAGTTAAATTTAAACGAAACAAATTAGCCCAAATAAGGGTATTTATAATTTTTTGGAGTTACGAAAGTTTCCTTGATGGATCTTACGGAAGTCCAGCGCATGAGGTTCATTTTAGATCCCGCTTTATCATTGGTTCCGGAAGCTCTCGCACCTCCGAAAGGTTGCTGGCCAACTACCGCACCGGTTGGTTTGTCATTTATGTAGAAGTTACCTGCGGCATTCTCCAACGCTTTGTAAGCCTCGTCTATCGCATAACGGTCTTGTGCGAATATAGATCCTGTAAGGGAATATGGCGAAGTTTCATCTACCAGTTTCAAAGTTTCAGTCCAATCTTCATCTTGATAAACATAGATGGATAGAATTGGACCAAAAATCTCTTCGCGGAGCGATTCGTATTGTGGGTTTTCAGTAAGTATTACGGTAGGCTCTATGAACCAGCCTTTTTTATCATCACAATTACCACCGAAAATAATTTTGGATTCTTTAGATTTTTCAGCACGCTCGATGTAACCTTTGCAACGGTCGAATGCTACTTTGTCGATAACCGCGTTGATGAAGTTAGACGGGTCTTCCGGCGATCCCATCTTTATAGTTTTCATTTGTGCCTCCATGGATTTTTTCACCTCTTTCCAAAGAGATTTTGGGATGTAGGCTCTGGATGCTGCCGAACATTTTTGCCCTTGGTACTCGAACGCCCCGCGGATCAGCGCAGTAGCCACGCCATCTACCTCTGCGGATGGGTGTACCATTACGAAATCTTTACCTCCGGTCTCGCCCACGATACGCGGATAGGTTTTGTAGTTTTGGATATTCTCGCCAATTTGTTTCCACATACTTTGGAACACTCTGGTAGAACCTGTGAAGTGTAGCCCTGCAAAATCCGGGTGAGAGAGGACTTTATCGGCGGTTTCTTTACCATCGGTGAAGATCATATTGATGACCCCATCCGGTAAACCGGCTTCTTTCAAGACATCCATAATCACTTTAGCAGAAAGAACTTGTTTGTCGCTCGGCTTCCAAACAACCACATTCCCCATCATAGCCATGCAGGTAGGTAGGTTCCCGGAAATGGCGGTAAAGTTAAACGGCGTAACGGCGAAGCAGAATCCTTCCAAAGGCCGGTATTCCACACGGTTCCAAATTCCGGCATCGGATATTGGTTGCTCACTGTAGATTTCCGTCATGAATTCCACATTGAAACGAAGGAAATCGATGAATTCGCAAGCGGCATCTATCTCGGTTTGATGTACATTTTTAGACTGCCCAATCATGGTAGCAGCATTGATGGTGTCGCGGTATGGCCCGGCGATAAGGTCTGCGGCCTTTAGGAAGATCGCGGCCCGGTGTTCCCAGCCCATAGCGTTCCACTTGTCCTTAGCCGCAAGTGCAGTATTGATCGCATCTTCCACATGGGACATATCGCCTTGGTGGTACACGCCCAAATCATGTTTGTGGTCGTGCGGAGACTGTAACCTCACGGTATTTCCTGTAGTAACCTCTTTCCCGCCGATGATCATCGGGATATCGAATTTAGTTTTCCACATCGCTTTATAGGCAGCGAGTAGGCTTTTTACTTCGTATGATCCTGGTTCGTATGCTCTTACCGGCTCGTTCACCGCAAAAGGGACTTGCGAAATTGATTTTGACATAAATGTTTGATTTAAATTAATGCTTTTGAACAAAATTACGAATTTTAAAGCGAATTTTCCTTTATTAATCAAGTTAAAAGAATTACAAAAATATCAAGATTTTATTTAAAAAAAAACACTTGAAGGGACTAAAAAGAGGGATTTTACGAAAATCATTTTTAAAATAGCTTAGAAACCGTCTTCTTTTCGTTAAATTTGAATCTTATTAATGACATAAAATGAAGATAGCAACTTATAATGTGAATGGGGTGAATGCCCGCCTACCTGTGCTTTTGCGTTGGTTGGAAGAAACCGCGCCAGATGTGGTGTGTTTGCAGGAACTGAAAGCGCCGCAGGAAAAATTCCCGATAGACGCCATAGCAGCGGCGGGATACAATGCCATTTGGCACGGACAAAAATCTTGGAATGGGGTCGCCATCCTCGCCAAAGGACATGAAATTGAGGAGCGCAGAAAAGGTTTGGATGGTGATAATGAAGATGTGCAGAGCCGCTATTTGGAAGCGAAGGTGAACGGTATAATCATCGGTTGCCTTTATCTGCCAAACGGAAATCCCGCCCCGGGACCCAAGTTTGATTATAAATTACGCTGGTTCGAGCGGCTATACGCCCACGCAGAAATGCTGCTGACCTCTGGAAATCATGTGGTACTTTGTGGCGATTATAATGTGATGCCCACGGAATTGGATGTTTATAAACCTGAAAAATGGATTAATGATGCCCTTTTTCGTCCGGAAGTTCGCGCCGCTTTCCATGAGTTGGTCGCGCAAGGTTGGACGGATGCAGTGCGCCACCTGCACCCAGATGAGGTGATTTATACCTTCTACGACTACTTCCGGCAGGCCTACGAACGCAATGCTGGACTTCGGATAGATCATTTCTTGCTTTCTCCGGATCTTGTTCAAAATCTAAAAAAAGCGGAGGTGGATAGGCATGTCCGCGGTTGGGAGAAATCCAGCGACCATTGCCCGGTCTGGATTGAGATTTAAAATAAAAAAAGCAGTCATTTAAAATGATTGCTTTTCTTTTACCTGAAGCTCCCAATAAATTAATTTTTCTCAAAATTCTTTTCAAAACCTTTACAATCCGCAGGCTTTAGGACAGTTCCTTCGTATTTGATTTGTTTTGGATTCACATACTGGGATTTGGAACCATTCGCTTTCTGTTCACCGATTCCTTCTATCAGATTTTCGCCTTGCTTTAGCAGAAAAATTTCACTTTCTGAAACAATTCCTTCCGCCTCAATAGTATAGGCAAGTTTTATGGTGTCGCCATTTTGAGAACCCACTACATCGCCCAGGGAACCGTCTTTTACATAATTTTTATAGCGCAATTTCCCAATGAGCGTCCCGAGGTTGTCCTCCAGCATTAGAAAGACCGAATCCTGACTTACGGTCCCCAAATAACAAGTCTGTGCTAGTGGTTCGGCCACTTCGGTACTTTCCTGGTTGACCACAGAGTCTGTATTGGAAGTATAATCTGTAAGCGATTCAGGTTTTTTCTTATCACAACTTAAAGTCAGCGTGGCAATAGCAAAAGCGAGTATTATTTTTTTCATTTTTAAAATTAATATTTTCGGTTATAAATTTAACAAAAAACTGCTTGTAATGCTTTTATTCACAATTAACAATCGTTAATCTAAAATAAAGCGACGCTCGCCTTTTTAGAAAAACTTTAATTTGCTTAAATTTAAAGTCTCAAATTAATTTAAATGGAAACTTCAGAAAAAATAAACCTATTGCGCCAAAAGATGAACGCAGAACATATAGATGGTTTCATAGTGTATTCCGCTGATCCGCACATGAGCGAATATCTGCCGGAAGAATGGCAGGAAAGAGCGTGGCTTACTGGGTTCACTGGGTCTGCCGGTTTTGTGGTAGTGACCAAGGACAAGGCGTTTCTCTGGACGGATGGCCGCTATTTCGTGCAGGCACCTACCGAACTAGCAGGTTCCGGGATTGGTCTAATGAAGGACGGGGTGGAAGGTACGCCCAACTACATCGATTGGATTATCTCGGAAATTACCGAAGGCGGAACCGTGGCAGTGAATGCCATTGCCACTTCCCATGCCAACTGGAAATTGCTACAGGAAAAACTTGGCAAAAATAATATTAAACTTGTGGATTTGCCTTTGTTAAAGGAAATTTGGACAGATAGAACTTCTAATAATACAAAAAATCCGGTTTTCGTTCACCCCGTGGAAAGAGCCGGGAAATCGGTGGTTGAAAAACTGACGGCTATCCGACAAAAAATGCATGAGCAGTGCGCTACGGCACACCTCATCTCAAGTCTGGATGATGTGGCTTGGACGCTGAATCTCCGTGGCAGCGATGTGCAGGCGAATCCAGTGTTTTTGGGCTATATCGTTTTAACTCAAAAAAATGCGAAATTATTCGTTGATAAAGAAAAACTAAACGCCGAAGCGCAAAAACAACTTGCAGATGCAGGTGTGGATGTGATAGAATATGATGAATTTTTCAAACATTTAAGCCAAATTAAAGACGAAAAAATCCTCGTTTCTCCTAACACCAATCAATCGGTTTTCGAGGCTTTAAAATCTCAAAATTCATTTATTAAAGCCGCCGTTCCGGGCAACCTGATGAAGGCGCAAAAAAATGAAGCTGAACTTGCTGGGTTCCGCACCGTGATGGTGCGCGATGGCGTAGCGATGGTGAAATTCCTCTATTGGCTGACTAAAAATGTGGGTCAAGAAAAGATGGATGAATACTCTGTAGGCGAAAAACTACGCAGTTTCCGTGCTGAGGGAGATAATTTTGTCGGCGAAAGTTTCGGCAGCATCATCGGTTACAAAGGCAACGGCGCCATCGTGCATTATTCCGCAAAAAAAGAGGGTAGCGCGCAGATTTTGAATGAAGGCAGCATCCTCGTGGATTCCGGCGGACAATATTTGGAAGGTACTACAGACATCACCCGTACTTTAGCTCTGGGCGCGGTTTCGGATGAGTTTAAAAAAGATTCTACTTTGGTATTGCAGGGCATGATTCGCCTATCTATGGTAAAATTTCCGAAAGGGACGAAAGGCGTTCATTTGGATGCGATTGCAAGACTTCCGCTGTGGATGCATGGCAAGGACTATGCGCACGGCACCGGTCACGGCGTGGGCAGTTTCATGAATGTGCACGAGGGACCGCAAAACATTCGAAAAGATATGAACCCGCAGGAATTGTTGCCAGGCATGGTGGTGTCCAACGAGCCGGGATATTATGTTGAAAATCAATACGGTATTCGCCATGAAAACCTAATTGCCGTGCGCGAGGCAGAAAAAACGGATTCAGGAACCTTTTATGAATTTGAAACCCTGACCTTCTGCCCGTTTTTCAAAAATACGATTGTAAAGGAACTTTTAAGTCAAGAAGAAATCAACTGGCTGAACGATTACCATAAACAATGTGAAGAAAAAATCGCCCCACATCTGGAAGGCGAGTTGAAGGACTGGTTTTTAGAATTGTTAAAACCGTTCTAATTTTATTTAAACAAAAATCCGCCGCGCTTATTAAGCGCGGCGGATTTGTTTTTTTAAAGGAAATGTTTTATTTAAAATCAGTATCCTTAGCTTGGTTCACTTGGTAGGATTTTACATTGAAAACAATATCCTGTCCCATCATGTTTTGGCTGATGGTGTACGGCATCATCACCCCGGAAACCACTTTGTAATCGGAGTAGTTGGTAGGAATGCTGTTGGATTTTCCTGCCATTTTGATGTTCTGGATGTCGCCCATTTTCAATCCCGTTTTCACATTGTAGTAGTAAGTGTTGTCACTTTCTTTGATGACATAAGTATCCTCGCCGTTATACTTTTCGATCCCTACAATATTTGGGTTTTTAAAATTTAATTCCGGGAAAAGTTCAGTCTTTTTTAGATATTCAGCTTTAGCTTCTGCCGGCATCGGCATTTTTTGACCTTGCAGTTCCATATAGCCATCCTTCCCGTCGAATACTGTTTTTTGCACCGTATTTCCCATCATAGATAAAGTTTGGACTATTTTCGAACCTTTGGCATTAATGATCTTCATATCCAGATTCATACCCTGAACCGTTGCGGAAGCATCCGTGCTGATGCTGGTGATCTTCGCCATAGCATCCTTCCCGCCTATGGCTTTATAATAATTATCCAAAACATTGGCAGCAGTTACCATACCATCTACTTTCTTGATTTCCACTTTTATAGCGGGGTTCGCGTCGCGGTCGTAGTATTTAACAGGATAGCCCAAAGCCTCTAACTTATCGGAAATTTCGGCACCTTTTCCTGCTACCAAAATACGGCTTTGTCCACCCAGGATATTTCTTTTTACCGCGCTAGAAACCTCTGCTGCAGTCACAGCGTCTATAGATTTCAAATAATTGGTATAGAAATCTGCGGGCAGGCCCTGTGTTTTTTGCATCAATGCAAGGCGTGCAATGGTCTCCGGTTTCTCCATCGACATGATGAATTCTCCTTTCAATTTTGCTTTTGCCGCGGTAAGTTCTTCCGGGGTAATGGTGGAAATACGGTTCAGTTCGTATAGGAATTCCTTCACCGCCTTGTCTGCCACCTCGTTTCTCACGCTGGCTTGTGCCGAGAAATCGGGGCTGTATTTTCCTGTGGAAAGTCTAGAGTAAGCGCCATAGGTAAAGGCATTTTTCTCACGAAGATTCATGAAAAGCCGCGCTTCCGAACCATCACCGAGAATGTAGTTCCCAAGGATGGATGCGAAATAGTCCTTGCTATTCATCCGCAAATCCGTAAGGTTACCCACTTTTATGACTGATTGTACGGCACTTGGCACGTCTACCACCGCAATCTCCGTAGTTTTCGGGTTGTTGGCCGGCTCTAATTTAGGATATACGATACCGGACTTTTTCCATGAAGAGAAGCCTTGTTCTACCAATTTTTTGGCATCCGCATAGTTCACATCACCTACTATTACGAGGTAGGCATTGTCCGGCGAATAATATTTTTGATAATAATTATTCACATCCGCTGTGGTGATGTTTTTGATGGTTTGTTCAGATTCAAATTCCCCGCGGGCAGTATTTTTGCCGTATTGTAGGGCATTATAAACCTTAGAAGCAATTGCGGAAGCGTTTTTTTCCTGAGATTTCAGGCCTTCCATCATTCTGTCTTTGCTTTTTTGAATTTCGGATTCATCAAATTTCGGGTTTACTACAGCATCAGCCATTAGCTTGATAACTTGTGAGAAGTATTTCGACAAAGTTCCTGCGGAAGCACCATGTGCGCTGAAGTTTAAATTTGCTCCAAGGAAATCCACTTTTTTGTTGAATTCATCTTTAGAGATGGTTTTCGTGCCGTTCCCCAGTTGTTCCGCCATGATCTCGCTGATTCCCGCTTTGTCTCCCTCTAGGATGGGCGGCATATCCATAGATAGGTTCATGGTCACATGGGGCAGTTTGTGGTTTTCCACAATCATGACTGTTAGGCCGTTGGCAAGGCGGAAAGTTTTAGGCTGGTTGATGTTCAGCGTAGGCGTAGGGCCTGGCTTCGGCATCGCATTCATGTCGATTTGTGCCATTGCAACTCCGGAGAAAAGGAAAAGCGCGGCGGCAGAAGTGAGGATATATTTTTTCATGGTTTTATTTTTTTTCAGGAAGGTAATTGAGGTTAATTCTTTGGTTCGTGTTTAGATATTTTTTCGCTGCATCTTGCAAATCTTTGCGCGTGATGCTGCGATAAATATCTACTTCTTTGTTGATGAGGTTGGTGTCTCCCATCAGCACATTGTTGTGAGCCAAAGAATGCGCGATGCCTTCCACGGTAGAGTTTTGGGTTACAAACTGGTTTTCCACTTGGTTTTTCAATTTTTGGAAATCTTCCTCGGAAATCAGCGTGTTTTGTACTTTTTTAATCTCGTTATCTATGTCTGTTTGCAAAGTCGTTTTCGTAGTACCGGTCATAGGGATGGCATAGAATGCGAAAATTCCCGCATCTTCCATGCTTTGCATAAATGAGCCTACCTGAAGTGCTTTTTTCTCGTCATCCACCAATTTTTTGTAAAGTACAGACGATTTTCCGTTGCTGAGGTAGGAAGAAAGCATCTCCAATGTATAGGCATCTTTTTCCTTAGAGCCCGGTGTGCGGTAGGCGAAAACATAGGCGGGCTGCTGGATGTTGGCATCCGTTACCGTCACTTCTTTTTCTTGGGTAATAGGGGTGTCTTTTGGGAAATTTTTGGGGTAAAGCGTTCCTTTTGGGATTCCGCCATAGTAATCATTGATCCATTTTTTAGTTTCAGCGGGCTTGATGTCGCCTGCCACTACCAAAGTTGCGTTGTTCGGAACATAATATTTCTTGTAGAAATCTTGGAATTCCTGAAGTTTAGCCGCATTTAGATCCTCCATAGCTCCGATGGTTGGCCAGTGGTAAGGGTGGTTAGTAAAAAGGTTGTTTTGTATCGCTGTGAAGAGGTTTCCATACGGCTGGTTGTCCATTCTCAGGCGTTTTTCCTCTTTCACCACTTCGCGCTGCGTATCTACCCCTATCTGGTTGATGACCGCGTGGCGCATCCTTTCAGCCTCCATCCAAAGACCCAGTTTCTGCGCATTGGAAGGGAAAGTTTCGTAGTAATAGGTACGGTCGTTGGTGGTATTGGCATTGTTGTTTCCTCCGTTGGAAGAAACTATTTTCATCCACTCGCCGCGTTTTATGTTTGGCGTACCCTCAAACAAAAGATGCTCAAAAAAGTGCGCAAAACCGGTACGGCCTTTCACCTCGTCTTTGGCACCCACATGATACATAACGCCGGTGGTAACTACCGGAGCAGAATTATCTTGGTGAAGAATCACATGCAGACCATTTGGCAGGTCGTATTCCTCGAATTTTACTTGTTGTGCATTAGCCGCGATTGCAAAAAACACAGCTGCACTCAATAGAAAACGTTTTTTCATATTATTATTTTAAATATAATTAGTGGTTTAAAGATAAGAATTGTTACAGAAATAACGATATTTTATTTTAAGTTTCTTAATCGAGAATATTTGTTTTAGTTAAAGTTAAATCTATCTCGCTGCTATAATTAACGATAAATTCACAACCATCCCGATCCTTGCAGTTATCTTTGCAGCCTATTTTTGTATTAAAATGAAACACCTGGCCAAACTACTATTACTAATTGGCATTTTTTCTTTCTCGGCTGAGCTGTTGGCACAAACAGACCGAACCTTGAAAATTGCTACTTTCAATATCCGAATGGATACGGAGAACGACAGCCTGAACGCATGGCCGTATCGGAAGGAATTTGTGAAAAATTTGATTCAGTTTCATGATTTTGATATCGTGGGAACGCAGGAGGGGTTCTTCCACCAAATCAAAGGAATCGTGGAGATTCCGGGGATGAGTTATGTGGGCGTAGGTCGGGACGATGGGAAAACCGCCGGGGAACATTCTGCAATCGTGTATAAAAATACGAGGTTCAAACTCTTGGAATCTGGGAATTTTTGGCTTCGCGAAACCCCGAATGTTCCAGGAAAAGGCTGGGACGCCACCTGCTGCAATAGGATTGCGTCTTGGGCAAAGTTTTCAGATAATAAATCGAAAAAATCGTTCTTTCTTTTCAATGTGCATTTCGACCATCAGGGAAAAATCGCCCGCCGCGAATCTTCTAAATTGATGATTTCAAAAATTAACGAAATCGCAAAAGGCAGTCCGGTGATACTCACGGGGGATTTCAATAGTACGCCGGAAGATGAGCCGATTAAAATTTTGAAGGCCGCGTACAAAGATAGTTACGACATCACAGAGTTACCGCCTCATGGCCCTGTGGGCACTTTTAACGATTTTGAATTTGCCTCGTCTCTTCTAAACCGTATCGATTATATTTTCATTAAAGGAAACATCCGCGTGCTGAAATATGGCGTGCTCACGGACTTTAAAAATAAGAGATACCCCTCTGACCATATGCCCGTTATGGCGCAGGTAGAGATTAAATAGTTGAATTAAACGCACTGCCCGACGAAAGCTTTACAGTGGCCAAATTTCAGTTTTTTGATTAAAAATGCTGATATTTTATACACCAAATTGCTCCAAATGGTGGTTCAGGTGCTTGGCAAACATATTATTCCATTCCTGCGCCGTCAGTTTCCCAAACGAGTGCGATTCCTTACCATCAAAGGCATCCGCGCCCAACTGTTGTGTTTTTTGGATAAAGCCAATCAGGCGTTTCTTCTCAGCATTGAAGTCCTTTGTGCTTTCTATTCTAAACATCGGCCCCGTTGGAAGGTTTTGTTTGTAAGGCATTTCATTGACCACTTTTGGCTTCACGAATTTCCTCATAATCATTTTTGCGATGAAGCCTGCTTTTTTGTGTTTAGCCGGTTCAAAAACCATCTCGTAGGTTACATTGCAGTGCGCGAGCATTTGATCCACAGTCATTTTACCCCACTTTCTTTGAGAATCGGGCGACAAGCGATTGATACGATCGATATATATTTGAGCATCTTTAGCATTGAAAACATTTTGCATTCCGTCGGGTTTATTTTACTTCAAATATAATTAATTTCCACAAAAAAGATTACTGAAAGCGAAGTATGCAGCTAAACATTTATTTTTGCAAAATGGAAAATCTGCAAGCTACTTTTGATTATTTAAAACAATTTCTAACCAATGAGCGGCTTGAAAAAATCGAATTTCATGCTAAAGAAAGTTCGGATTTTGTGCTTCCCGTGGTAGAAGATGTGTATCAATTTAGGAATGCCGCAGCCATTGTCCGTAGTGTGGAAGCCTGTGGTTTTCACAAGGTTGTGGCAATGGAAAAGCAAAATGTGTTCGATCCCAACTGGCGCGTTACCAAAGGCGCGGATACCTGGGTAGAGGTGGAAAAGATGCCACGAAACACGGAATCTTTGATGGAAATAAAATCACGAGGCTACAAAATTGCCGCTGTTTCCCTGGAAAAAAATGCCGTGATGCTTCCCCATTACAAAATTACCGAGCCTGTTGCACTGGTCTTCGGAACAGAATGGGACGGCGTAACCGATGAACTGCTGGACCTTGCCGATGTAACCATCGCGATTCCGATGTACGGTTTTACAAAAAGTTTCAATGTCTCCGTGGCGGCGGCAATTTGCATGTACGAACTAAAACAGAAACTCATAAAATCCGGAATAGATTATAAACTTTCTGATGAGAAACGCTTACAAATGATGATTCGCTGGGCAGTAAATTCCATCCGCAGCGGCAAAGAGATTTATGCGCAATACTTGCGAGGTCGAAATTGAAATTTAACCTTAATCTAATCTTGCATCGAGCGGAAGTGGTTCCAGGCAGCGATGAACACGCCCGCCGTTTCGGTTCTCAGGCGTTGATCACCAAGCGAAATAGCACGAATACCCTTTTCTGATAGCATTTTGATTTCTCTTTCGGAAAAATCGCCTTCGGGGCCAATGAGGATTGTAAAGTTATTTTTTAACGGAAAATCCTTAATTTGAATACGCTGAAACGCAGGGTTGCAGTGCGCCACAAACGAGGTTTCGGGGTCTAATTTTCTTACAAAATCACCTAGTTTTACCAGCTCGTTTACTTTCGGAAAATGAAATCTTAAGGATTGTTTGGATGCCGTGATGATTTGTTTGCGAAGTTTTTCGGTGTTAAGGATTTTGCGTTCAGAATGGTCCGTAAGCAGGAAAGTGATTTCCGTGATCCCCATTTCCGTGGCTTTTTCGGCAAAAAACTCTATGCGATCCAAGTTTTTCGTGGGGGCAATCGCGATGTGCAGTCCGTTGAAATTTGGAGTTTTCTGTCGGAATTCAGGGTTTTCCACGCGGGCTTTGTTGCCATCGGTACGCAGGATTCCACTCGCCAAGTTCCCGTTACCATCAGTGATGGAGATGGGTTCGCCGTCGCGCATGCGTAGGACTTTCAGGATATGATGGCGTTCCTCGTCATCGATGACCACATTGGGCAAAACTTCACCGTAGAATAGCTTCATTTAAAATATATTGAGTGACAAAGATAATTTATTTAAAACTTAGATGCTTGTTTGACCATCCAAAATAACATGAGTAGTTACTGTTGTTGTAATGATTTTTTGCCACCTAAGTCACTAAAGATTTTTTAAAAAAAGCATATATAACCCAGCAAAAAATATAACATTTTATCAAAACTTCTTAGGTGCCTTTGGGAGTATATTTTTCTCTTTTTGAGACTATTGTAATTAAATTTTTCTTTTATTTTAAGATTTAAAACTCTCCTCCAAATCGTACCGCGCTGTAGCAGATACCGATAAATCGCAGAATTCCCCACGGTCGTATTTCAGTTTAGCAACCATGGCAATCATCGCGGCATTGTCGGTCGTGTATTCAAATTTCGGGATGTAAATCTTCCAACCCAAATGCTTGGCCTTGGCAGACATAGCCTCTCGCAATGCCGAGTTCGCCGAAACGCCTCCAGCAATTGCCACTTCTTTAATTCCTAAATCTTCGGCGGCTTTTTCAAGTTTTAACATCAAAATCTCCACGATATTTTTTTGGATGGAGGCACAGAGATCGTTCAGATTGTTATTAACAAAATTTGGATTTTTCTGGACTTCCTTTTGAATAAAATATAAGACAGAGGTTTTAATCCCGGAGAAAGAATAATCGTATTTTTCGAGTTTTGGTTTATTGAATTTAAAGGCATCCGCATTTCCTCCTTTCGCCAAACGATCTATGATGGGGCCGGCTGGATAATCCAGGTCGAAGATTTTCCCAATTTTGTCGAAGGCTTCGCCGGCGGCGTCGTCCGTGGTTTTGCCAATGATCTGCATATCGAAATAATCCTTTACTAAAACAATCATCGTATGCCCACCCGAAACGGTGAGGCACAGGAACGGAAATTTCGGAGGTTCGGGGTTGGCATCGGCAATAAAATGAGCGAGAATATGCGCTTGTAAGTGGTTCACCTCGATAAGCGGAACGCCCAAAGACATAGCTAGTGATTTTGCAAAAGAGGTTCCCACAAGCAACGAACCAAGCAATCCGGGGCCGCGTGTAAAACCTATGGCAGAAATATCTTTTATATGTATATTTGCCTTAGCAACAGAACTGTGGATTACGGGAATGATGTTTTGCTGGTGCGCGCGCGATGCGAGTTCCGGCACTACGCCACCGTAATCATTGTGAATGGCCTGCCCCGCGGCTATATTCGAGAGAATTTGGTTCCCACAAATAACCGCAGCAGAGGTATCATCGCAAGAAGACTCGATACCTAAAATTATCGGTTCGCTCATAATTATGGCAAATATAGACAATCAAGATAAAGAAAACAACAACACAGTAGGCGAAAAGATAGGCCACTCGGTGCAGAAGAAGGTGGAAAATATGCAGGAAACTGCCAAACACGCCGCCGAATTGGCTTCCGATGCGATAAACCATCCCGTGGAAACTGCCACCGAATTCAGTAAGCAGGCTGCGAAGGATGTGACCAGCGTGAAATGGTGGGCGCGATTGCTACAAGTGATTTTCTGGTTAGGGCTGTCGCTTTTAATCGCTATTTTGGTCATTATTAATTTGGATGTTACAAAACAATGGGCAGCGAAACAGGCGCTACAAGTGCTGAACCAAGATTTCAAAGCGGAAATGACTACCCAATCCGTAAATGTGGATTATTTCGGGGATGTCACCGTGAAAGGTCTTAAAATAAAGGATTACAAAGGTCTGGAGTTCATAAAGGCAAGGGAGTTCCGCGCTAATTCCGACTGGTTTGCCTTAGCCAAAAACGCTATATCGCCACAAAAAAACAACGCACTGAGTTTCCGCGCACTTTCTCTCGTAGATGCTGATATTAAGGTAATTACCTACGAGGGAGACAGCATTTCCAACTTCATTCGCTACACGAAAAATTTCGATACCGGCAAAAAAAGAGACCCGAATAAGCCGCCTTTTCAACTGAATTCCCGTGTGGACATCATAAATTCTAAAGTGTCCATCATCAATAGAAACAGTCCCGGAGAGAAAGGTAAATGGCTATATTCCAATAATCTAAACTTACATGCGCCAAGTGTAAAAATAAATGGGCCAGATGTTTTTGCGCAAATTAACAACATGACTTTCACTACCGAAAGGTGGGGCAAAAAACATTTTGTAGACACTTTTTCCACAGATCTTGCTCTGACGGGTGAGTTTCTTTCACTAAACGACCTCACGCTGAATACCGATCACACGCTACTACAAGGCGATTTGAAATTTGTTCTAAATAAAAAAACAGGCTGGGCAGATTTTGTTGATAAAGTGCGCTGGGAACTGGAATTGAAGCAAGGTAGCCAGGTTAGCGGCTATGACATCAGTTATTTTGTGACGCAGTGGGACAATTATAAACCTTTCAACATTTCCGGGAAAATGTCCGGGCCGCTGAATCGTTTTTATTTGGAAGACTTCCTGATCCGTAATCCGCAGGTGAACATCCGCACGAATACACTGAGCGCGAAAAACTTACTGAAAGGTAACTTTCAAATTGAAACCAATTATATCTCCACAGATTTCACCTATCGCGACCTGAAAGCCATGCTCCCAACCTTCATCGCAAAGAAATTAAAAAACATTGCAGATGATTTCGGGAAATTAAAATACAACGGCGCCGTACGCGTGACGCCCCAACAGGTTTTTGTACCTAACGGCAATCTCATCACAGGAATTGGGCAGGCGAAAATCAATAATTTTTATCTTGAAGATTTCAGCACACCAAACCCAAAATACCGCGGTTTCTTTGATGTAAAAAACATCAATGCCGCAGCTTTTACCAAGAGCAAACAGGTAGGCCTGATCACCGGAAAATTCAACCTCCAAGGGGAAAGTTTTGATATTAATAAAATGCGCATCCGTACCAAATCCAATATCGCGAGCATTGAAATTTTGGGTAAAGAAATCCACAACCTCTACCTCAACGGATTTTTGGATAGGCGCACCTACAAAGGCATCATCAATGTAAATGATGAACAGGCCAAGGCCGATTTGGATGGTTTCATAGATTTTAGAACTAAAAAAATCGGTGCCGATATATTAGCGAATATCAAATATCTGAACCTAAATTATTTCACCGGAAAAGCCGGACAGCAAATCGTAAGCGGACAAATTGATGGAGATATGTCTATGACGAACATCAATGACCTGATGCTGGATGCTAATTTTAAAAACATCAATTTTGCAATAGGTAATCAACGATTTTTAGTACCTAATGCCGACCTGAAAACTTATTTTGAGAACGGCAACCGCGTGATAGATATAAACGCTCCCGGGGCGGTACGAGGCAGTATTACAGGAAAATACAACCTGGGCGACCTTTCTGGAATGATACAGAACGGGTTTTCTAAAATCCTTGTGGGACCGCCACCAAGAAGGCTGTACCGTGGGCAACATTTCAGCATGAGTTTCGATGTGGAACAAGTCCTCGTGAGTTATTTTGAACAAAATCTGAAAATTCCACAAGGCGCAAAAATATCCGGATCGTACGAAGGAAATTCCAATAATTTGGTTCTAAATGTAGATGCCGCCTCGCTATCTTATCTCTTAACTAAACAAAATGAAATCTCGGATGCCGACCGAGCACTCGCAGCTGCCAACCCTGCCTACCAAGCGCAACCACGCACCACCCAGGAAAACGCTACGGTGGACATGCTCATCATCCGGATCAATACTGCTAATTTGGCAGAACAGATTTTTGCTAAAGTGGACCGCGCCGAGTACGGCAAAAATGTTTTCCGAGACCTTACCCTCACCGGTAGGAACGAGGACAACAGGCTGCTTCATCTTTCGGTAAATTTCCGACATGGCACACCCGAGCAGGAAATTGAAGGCACGATGAAGAATTACGCCATCAACATCAACCAAAGCACCAACAAAGCCGGTGATTATGTGCTTCGTTTCGAGCCTACCGAGGTGAAATTTAACAATGTGGTTTGGAACATCGATACCAGTGCAGAGCTGAACCACAGCATCACTTATCGAAAGAAAACATCCGATTTTTTAATAGAAAACTTAAGGCTGTATTCTGATGAAAGTGAGATTTTAATGAATCGAGCCATCTTTAAATCTGCTAAAGAATTCGATGCAGATGCCGTGGTGAAAAACCTGCAAATAGCCAAACTTTTGGAAATGCAGCCGGGTGGAAACAATTCAAACATCAAGGGCATCGCCAACGGTACGATGAAAATCCGCATGAATGCCAACAGTTTGGAGCCTATAATCGATTTAAAAGTAGATGGCATCACCATGAATGATAAAGCCATGGGCGATCTTGTCATCAATGCTAAAAATAGCGGTGCCAAAAATATTTTTCAAATCGATACACAGGTCATTTCCGCTGCGATGCTCGGGAACAACAACCTGCATTTGACCGGTACTGTAAACAACAACACTGCCTCGCCAACTCTGGATTTAAAAGCCGATTTGAAGGATTTCGATATTGCATTCGCACAAGAATTTGTGAAAGGCGTGTTTAGCAATCTTCGCGGTAAGGCGAACGGACTTCTCAGCATTTCCGGTACGCTGAAAGACATCAATTATAATGGCGATATTGCCCTCAGCGGTTTTGGTTTAAAACTAAACTTCACAGGGGTGGATTATTCGTTTGAAGATACCGTGGTGCCGCTTTCTCGCGGTTTGGCCATCCTCAACAATGTGGATGTAAAAGACGGAAGAAGCAATTCCAGTGGCGCGATTTCTGGAACTATACAGTTCGAAACGCTATCGTCTATGGGGCTCAACCTCATTATGCGGGCAGACAATCTGCTTCTGCTAAACACGCAACAAAAAGACAACAACCTCTTCTGGGGAAGGGTGTACGGGCAGGGCGACCTCTTCGTTTCCGGGCCGGTTACGGGGCTGGATATTTCCTCACCAAATATGCGTGCACTTCAAAACAGTTCGTTTACCTTTAATAGTAATTCGACTTCTAATGTAGATGAATTTAAGATGCTGCGCTTCCTGAAAGAAGATAACTCTGGAATGATCGTCACCGAGGATAAAAGGAGATCCGGCGCAAACATCAATGTAGATTTCACACTGGATGTGGATAAGGGTACTTTGGTAAATGTATTAGTAGGCGATGATGTAGGCGACATCACTGTAAGGGGAGAGGCGAAAAAACTTCGTTTTCGGATGTTCCGAAACGGCAACTTGAGCATGAACGGAGATTATTTCGTGGACAGTGGAACATTTGTTTCGAGGGCAATTTTGGAGCGTACTTTCCAAATCGCGAAAGGAAGCAGCATTAAGTGGGATGGCGATATTCTGGCACCGCAACTGGACATATCTGCAGGCTATCTGCGTACCGTGACCAACGCCGGGCAGTACTTGGGAATTGGTTCTTTGCAGCCTATAAATGTCTTGCTTTCGGTCAAAATTACCGAGACCCTCGCTAATCCGAAGGTGGTTTTGGATGTGACGGCACCGGATATTTCTTCGCAATTAAAAGAGACTCTGGCAGCTAAACTGAACAGCCAAGACGAAAAGGTATTGCAATTCGGCTCCATCTTGGTTTTGAACAGTTTTAATGTTGCTAATTCCGGCGGGCTGGATTTGAATGTAGGTAATACCTTGGAATCTTCTGGTTATAATATACTATTTAAGCAGTTAGGATCTGTTTTAAACACTATCAGCAATGAGGTTCAGGTAGATATGAACTTCCTGAAAGGCGACCAAGCCAGTAACACAGGCGACCGGGCGAATGCAAGCTTGACATTTGCCATTTCCCCAAGGGTAAAGGTAAAAACAGGTCTTGGTGTCCCACTCTCTAAAACGGATAACACGGGGAACGACTACCTTTCCGGGGAAGGCATTATAGAATACGACTGGAGTAAAAATAACGATGGCACAAAACTGCTGCGAGCCTATTCCAAACCCGCAAATATCGGACTTGTAGCAGGAACTACTGGAAATCCAAATGCCAACCAGACCTATGGTGTGGGAGTAGTTTATAGTAGAAGTTTTAACACAATCTTCAAAAGAAAAAAGAAAAAAACCGATATAGCGACCAAGTCAATCATAAAAGATTCGATAAAAACAGATTCTATACAGCGGGAAAAGTAATTTTAGTTTAAACTTTTTGTTAAGTTTTATGATTTTTGTTGCAAAATTTTCAGTTCCGATATTTTTTCCTAAATTTGCAAAAAATACAGTGATTTTTTAAAAATTTAATATAAACACAATGAATTACCAATTAGACGAAATCGATAAAAAAATTCTTGACTTCCTTGTAGAAAACACAAGAATGCCCTTCACAGAAATCGCAAAACAAATGGATGTTTCCGCAGGGACCATCCATGTGCGTGTGAAGAAAATGGAAGATGCGGGTATTATCCTAGGTTCATCGCTTACCATAGATTACACCAAACTGGATTATCATTTCACAGCATTTATCGGTATTCTGCTTACAAAATCCAACAGAACTCAGCATGTTTTGAAAGAATTAGCAGAAATCCCAAATGTGATTGAAACCAGCGTACTATCCGGAAAATACAATATATTCTGCAAATTAAAAGCTCGCAATACCGAGGATGCTAAAAGAATTATTTATCAAATAGATGATATACAAGATGTTATGAGAACAGAAAGTATGATTTCTATGGAAGAATACATCAGTGACAAAAATAGATTGATCAAAGCGATTACAGTTTAAATATAAAAATTCACACAGAAAAAAAACTTTTGAAAGTCCTATTTCAAAAGTTTTTTTACTTTTACATTATGGAAGATTTAAAAGATTCCAATTTCGGTAATACGGAAAAACGCAGCCCATTTTTTTATATAGCCATCGTTCTTATGCTGGCCTCCTGCCTGCTATCCGTGAATACAGACTTGGCAGAACATGCTCAACACAAAATACTAAATATCCCGCAATGGTTTTTCACACTGATTTTTTCGGTTGATGTGCTGATGATCGCAGCCATTGTGGCCATTTATTTTTACCGAAAAATAGGCGTATATCTACTGCCTGTTCTTATTATGCTACATTTCATGCTGCACAACTACTACCTTTCCACGATGTTATACTCGGATTTGAATGCCTTATTTATGTATTCCGCCGCCGGTTTGCTCGGGGTGATTCCAAGATGGCCCTACTTCAAATAACCTTAACAACATATACCTACAAGGAGCAACCAATACCAACTAATGAGCTTCCAGCCAGTTATCGCCTACTCCGACTTCCACAAGTAGCGGCACGCTGGTTTCTACAGCGTTCTCCATGGCGTTTTTTATGAGGTTCATGGCAACTTCCGTTTCCTCTTCCGGCGCCTCGAAAAGCAGTTCGTCATGCACCTGAAGCAGCATCTTTGTTTTTAAAT
The DNA here is from genome assembly GCA_018260475.1 of Chryseobacterium sp. GTDB lineage: Bacteria > Bacteroidota > Bacteroidia > Flavobacteriales > Weeksellaceae > JAGLBA01. The sequence continues at coordinate 45,531 of JAGLBA010000011.1, forward strand.
TTTTCTGTTGAAGTTCCTCATCTATCCGGATCATCGCTATCTTGATGACATCTGCGGCGCTGCCCTGTATCGGGGCATTCACAGCGTTGCGTTCTGCATGACTTTTTACCACAAAATTTCCGGAATTAATATCTTTCAAATGCCGCTTTCTGCCCAAAATAGTTTCCACATAACCCAAATCTCGAGCTTTTTGCACCTGCTCCGCCATGTAGTATTTTAGCTTGGGATAGGTTTCAAAATAGGCATCAATCATTTTTTTTGCCTCGCCGCGGGAAAGTCCGGTTTGTTCCGCCAAACCAAACGCCCCTTGCCCATATATGATTCCAAAGTTCACCGTTTTGGCTTGGCTTCTCTGCGTTTTCGTAACTTTTTCCAGCGGTACACCAAATAGTTTGGATGCCGTGGAAGCGTGAATATCTTCGCCATTTTGGAAAGCCTTAATCATATTTTCCTCGCCGGAGATTTCAGCGATCAAACGCAATTCTATCTGGGAATAATCCGCAGAAATGATCTTTTTCCCCTCTCCAGCTACGAAGGCGCCACGAATCTGCTGCCCACGCAAGGTACGGATCGGGATGTTTTGGAGATTAGGATTCACGGACGCCAAACGCCCCGTAGCCGCCGTGGTTTGGGAGAAATTGGTATGCACACGGTTATCTTCCTGATCGATTTGCAGCGGTAGCGCATCCACATAGGTCGATTTCAGTTTTTGATAGGTGCGGTATTCCAAAATATATTGGATGATGTCGTGTTTCGGAGCGAGTTTTTGCAAAACATCTTCCGAGGTGGAATACTGTCCGGTTTTGGTTTTTTTCGCTTTGGGATCGAGTTTTAATTTATCAAAAAGAATTTCACCCAATTGCTTTGGTGAATTCATATTAAACTGTTCTTCTGAAAGTTCAAAAATCTTCGCTTCCAATTGTCGGAGATCGTTTTCGAGGTCTATACTTTCCTGTTTCAGCCAGTTTTCATCTAAAGAAACGCCTTCTAATTCCATTTTTGCCAAAACTTTCATCAGCGGCATTTCCACTTTGTAAAATAAATCCTCCAAACTTTCCTTTTTGAGTTGAGGCATGAAAATATCGTAAAGTTGCAAAATTACATCGGCATCTTCTGCCAAATATTCAGTGGCCGTGGCTAGATCTATATCCCGGAAACTTCCTTGTCTTTTTCCTTTGCCTATCAATGATTCCAAAGAAACAGGTCGGTAGTTCAGGTACATTTCGGAGAGGTATTCCATCGCATGGCGACCGTCTGGATTCAGGAGATAGTGGGCAATCATGGTATCGAAAAGATTCCCGCGAACTTCTACACCATAGAGTTTCAATATTTTATAATTAAATTTCAAATCATGAGCAACTTTTAGAATGTCTTCTTTTTCAAAAACCGGACGGAAAATTTCCAAAGTCGACAAGGCGTCCTCACGATTTTCGGAAAGCGGAATGTAGTAAGCTAAACCTTTTTTATAGCAAAAACTCATCCCGATAAGTTCCGCCTCCATTTCGTTCAGCGAAGTAGTTTCGGTATCAAAACAAATGACCGGCTGCTTCAAGAGGTTTTCCACTAAAAATTTCTGCGCTTGCGGCGTCTGGATGTACTGGTAGAGATGATCGCTGTCCGCCACGGTAGATTTGGTAGATAGCGTTTGTTCCATTTCTTCAAAATTAGCAAACAAATCCAGTTGTTGCGCTCCGGCCGGCTTCGTTTCTACCGTAGCTTCCACCGTAGTTGGGAGAGAGCTGGTCGTAGTTGGATTGGCGAAAGCACGGTATAGGTTTTCATAAAGCCTGCGGAACTCTATCTCATCAAAAATTTCTTTTACCTTCTCAAAATCAGGGGTTTCCAAATCATATTGCTCCTGATGAAACTCAATTGGCACATCGCAAATAATGGTCGCCAATTTCTTGGAAAGAATTCCCTGCTCCCGGCAGGCCTCTATTTTCTCCCTTAATTTTCCTTTGATTTGGTGGGTATTTTCCAAAAGATTTTCGATGCTTCCGTACTCTTTCAAAAACTTCAAGGCTGTTTTCTCACCTACGCCATCTAGTCCGGGGATATTATCTACGGAATCGCCCATCATCGCAAGGAAATCGATCACCTGTTTTGGATCTTCGATGTCATATTTGGCCTTTATTTCCTTTACACCAAGGATTTCCACCTCACCACCCTTTATAGCGGGCTTGTAAATTTTTACATTTTCCGTCACCAACTGCCCAAAATCTTTATCCGGTGTCACCATGAAAACAGTGTAACCTTCCTTTTCTGCCTTGCAAGAAAGCGTGCCGATTACATCATCTGCCTCATAGCCCTCCACACCAAGAATGGGGATATGCATTGCCTCCAAAATCCTGTGGATAAAGGGAATGGCATCTTTTATCGCATCCGGCGTTTCACTTCGGTTGGCTTTGTAAGCGGCAAAATCGTCGGTTCTAACGCTCGCCCGTCCCACATCAAAAACTACAGCGAGGTGCGAAGGTCTTTCGCGGCGAATAAGTTCTATCAAAGAATTGGTAAACCCAAAAATAGCAGAAGTATCCATCCCGCCGTTGGTCATCCGCGGATTACGAATTAGCGCATAATACCCACGGAAAATCATCGCATAGGCATCAATCAAAAACAATCTTTTGTCGGAAGTATTTGTCATAAAACAAAGGTAGGGATTTTAAGAAAAGGCACTCTTTATTTATGAAAATGTTTCGGGAAGGCTTCCTCGGGTTTCTGTCTTAAAATATTTAGCAGAAACCAAGATTTCAAAAAGCCCCAGCCGTAAGAAAACATTTGAATATAGGTTGAAATCACCGCCATAGCAGCAATGCTCATATTTCTGGTTTTATACAGAGCATGAAAGAATATAATGAAAGTGTATATGCCATAAAACATCAATACAAAGCCTTTGCGCAAAATGAAATACTCTAAGAAACCAAGCACATACCCTATCAAAAATAGAGATGGAAATGCGAAAGTAGGCTTTACAAAATTCGGGTGTCTCTGGTTCAAAATCGGGCGGGCGCACCCAAACTGATACACTTGTTTGGAAAATTTTCCCAAATCTACACGACGCTTATGGTAAACGCCGATATCATCGAAAAAAGCCGTGGTATAGCCTTTCTCCCAAAGCGTCATGGAAAGATCCGGATCTTCGCCGATCCGCATCTCGGAAAATCCGCCTACGCTTTCAAACACCTCTTTCTTCACGCCCATATTGAAACTTCTGGGTTGGAAACGGCTCACCGCTTTTTTGCTGCCTCGAATCCCTCCCGTGGTAAAAACCGAGGTCATGGAATAGGAAATCGCCTTCTGCATCAGGTTGAAACCTCGGTGTGCCTTATCCGCACCACCAAAGGCGTCGCAAGGTGTAGTTTTGATATTTTTCTTAATATTTTGGATGTAATCTTTTTCCACAATCACATCGCTATCCAAAAAAATCAACCATTCATTTTTTGCGCGGCGAGCCCCGTAGTTCCTTGTGAGTCCGGGTCCTGTGTTTTCTTTTCGATAAAAACTAATCTCGAGGATGTCGTTAAAATTTTCTACCGTTGGGAGCAGGGTTTGCTGGGAACCATCATCTACCACGATGACCTCAAAATCCCGATTGGTTTGTCGGGAAAGCGAGCCCAGCAACTCGAAAAGTTCGTCTTTCCGGTTGTAAATGGCGATGATGATGGAGATAGTTGGCAATGATTTAAAAATTAAAATTATTCCCTTGTTTTAGCCTCCAGCTTATGGATTTTTTTCGTTCCTTCATACATTTCGTATTGTAGGAAGCGCGTTTCCAGTTTTCCGTTGTAGAGCTTTATTTTTCTGGATGGACGCAAACCAATTTTCTTTACCGCTTCCAAATCTGCCGTGATGAGCCACGCCAGCGTGTTCGGATAGTTTGATTTAAAAGTATCGCCTATTTTCTTGTAAAAATCTTCATCTGTGATTTCCAAACGCTCGTCGTATGGCGGATTAAACACCATCAACAACGGGAAATGCTCTTTCTTAGATTCGAAAAAGTTTTGTTCTTTGATTTCGATGATGTCTTCCATTTCCGCTGAAGCCACATTGGTACGGGCAGCGTGCAGCATATCAGGATCGATATCGTAGCCAATAATTTTTCCATCAAAATCCTTCACACGGTTTACGCGGGTTTCTTTGATGTTTTGGAAGAGTTCGGCATCATAATTTCTCCAATTTTGGAATCCGAATCTTTTGCGGAAAATCTGAGCCGGCAAACCGAGAGCCACCATAGCAGCCTCCATCAGCAGCGTTCCGGAGCCGCACATGGGATCTAGGAAATTCCCTTTGCCGTCCCAGCCTGCAATTTGCAGCATTCCGGCAGCCAAAACTTCGTTGATAGGTGCTTCTCCCTGATCCTTGCGATAGCCTCGCTTGAAAAGTGCATCGCCGGAACTGTCTAAAGAAATCGTTACCAATTCCCGATCGATATGCAGGTGGAATTTGATGTCCGGATTTTTAGGATCCACGCTTGGACGACGGCGGTATTTAGCTTGAAAAAAATCCGCAATGGCATCCTTCATTTTCAAGGACATAAACTGCGAATGCGTGAAAGTTTCGGAATACACCGTGGCATCTATCGCAAATGTTTGGTTGATGTCCATATAATCTTCCCAATCGAATTTGGCTAATTTATCATAAAATTTATGCTCGTTGTACGCCTTAAATTCGAGGATTGGAACTAATATTTTCAGAGCCGTACGCGCGGAATAATTGATTTTATAGAGGAATCCCAAATCGCCTTCGCAATTCACGGCGCGGTTCTTCACTTCCACATTTTTGCCGCCCAATTTTTTTATTTCATCAGCCAAAAGAGGTTCCAAGCCGAAGAATGTTTTTATCTGTATTTGTAGGTTTTCCGTATTCATAGTTTACAAAATTACACTATTTTTGCCGAATGGATTGGTTTGCAACTTGGTTTGATACGCCTTATTATCATATTCTTTACAAAAATCACGATTACCGCGAGGCGGAGGACTTCATCACTGCACTTACTTCGGAACTCCCATTTCCAAAGGCATCCAGAGTCATAGATTTGGCTTGCGGGAGGGGCCGGCATTCAGTTTTTTTGAACAAATTGGGGTACGATGTCCTCGGTTTAGATTTGTCGGCGCAAAGCATTGCTCACAACAAGCAGTTTGAAAACGAAACCCTTCACTTCCGTGTGCATGATATGCGGGAGCCGATCGGCGGCGAAAATGTGGATGCGGTCTTCAATCTCTTCACGAGTTTTGGTTATTTTTATGATGAGGCTGATGACAAAAAGGTCTTTCAATCTGTATCAGATATTTTAAAACCGGGGGGCATCTTCATACTGGATTATCTTAACCAAAAAATGGTGCGCAACACCCTGGTAGGCAAGACTGTGGTTGAACGCGAAGGCATTGAATTTAAAATCAATAAAAAGATTGAGGATGATTTTGTCATCAAAAATATTGAATTCAATGATGAAGGTCATGATTTCAGTTATTTTGAAAGGGTGAAACTCCACACCCCGGAAAACATCGCCAGTTATGCCGCAGAGGCCGGTTTTGAAGTTATAAAACTATGGGGCAATTACGATCTTTCAGAGTTTAAAGAAGAAACTTCGCCACGCTGCATTAATTATTTCCAAAAAATATGATTGTAATACTATTAATCCTTAGCGTTCTGGGAGGTGCATTTCTCGGAAAAACTTTTGGAAACCACGCAGCCTTGGCGAAAAATTTATTGGTGATAAGCGCTGGCTTCCTCATCACCATTTGCCTAAACGAAGTCTTTCCAGAGGTATATGAATCGGATAAAGGCAGCATCGGACTTTGGGTAATTGCCGGTGTGTTGTTGCAAATGCTTTTAGAAAATCTGACTAAAGGGTTTGAGCATGGTCATTTTCACGATCATGGCGAAAAAAATATTTTGCCCATAGCGCTCATGTTGGGGATGTTCGTACACGCTTTTATCGAAGGCATACCGCTCGCCAACCAGCGTGAAATATTTACGCCTTACCTTGCGGGGATTCTTTTTCATAACCTGCCTATTTCTTTTGTATTGGGCGCGTTCCTCCTTAACAATAAAAAATTCAATGCCAATGCGTGGCTTATTGTGGTGCTTTTCGCACTAGCATCACCATTGGGAATGTGGCTGGGACAGTATTTTGATGCGGGATTGCAGCCTTATTTTCTGGCGGTAGTAGGCGGAATTTTCTTGCATATTTCTTCCGTCATCATTTTTGAAAGTAATAAAAATCACAATATCGACTGGAAGAAAATCCTACTGGTCGTTTGTGGCGTACTACTGGCAATGTCCGGCCACCTTTTCCATCACCATTGATTGTTCTGGTTGGACATCATAAAATAAAGCAGGAATTAATCTTAAAAGTTATTCTTGTACAATTCTATGATTTCCAAAATTAGAATTCTATCAATAGAATTGTATTGAATTTAGCGCTTACGGATGAGCCAAAGTCCGATGAATGTAAGGATCCCATTGATAACCAACAACTCTAAACCAATCTGGAATTTACCAATGATATCGCTCTGGAACTTATCAATGAAATAACAAATAACCGGCGCAAGTATGCAAACAATCGGTACCAGTTTGTCATTTACTTTGTACTTCGTTAAAATTCCGAAAGCAAACAGACCGAGAAGCGGCCCGTAGGTGAAGCCTGCAAGTTTTAATATAAGACCGATCATAGATTTATCGTCTATCACCTTGAAAATCATTGCCATAACTAAAAAGGATGCGGCTACAATAAGGTGAACCCTCTTACGGAATCTTTCTTTTTGCTCTGAGGGAATCTGCTTGTCTTTCAACCCGAAAACATCGATACATAGGGAGGAGGTCAGAGCCGTCATCGCGCCATCTGCACTTGGAAACAATGCGGAAATCAGGGCGATAATAAAGATAATTGAGATAAATGGCGGTAAATGGTTTAATGCTATGGTTGGGAAAAGTTTGTCGCCAAATATATCCTGACCATTTACCACGAACTGTTTCACGGGTATGCCATCTCTTATGATTTCGGTAATGGCACCGCCCTGACTTTCGCCATATAAATAAAGCATACCACCGAGGAACAGGAACAAGGCAATCACCCCAAGCATTATAAATCCCAGAACGACCATGTTTTTCTGAGAATCCTTTAACCTTGTTACTGAAAGGGATTTCTGCATCATTTCCTGATCAATCCCCGTCATGGTAATAGTAATGAACGCACCTGCCAAAATTTGTTTCAAGAAAAAGCCTTTGCCATTTACATCCGTACTGAAAATTTCGGTATAACCTCTTTGTTGCATTGCGGCCAAACTCTCGCCTACGCCCAACCCTAAATGGTTCATAATGTATCCAATACAAATCACAAGACCGAGAAGCATACACGAAGTTTGTAGGGTATCTGTCCACACAATCGTTTTTACGCCGCCCTCATAAGTGTATAAAATGATCATTGCCAAAATAACGAGCGTGGTAATGAGGAAAGGCACGCCCAAACTATCCAAAATAGAAATCTGCAAGATATTGACCACCAAATAAAGCCTCGCCGTAGCGCCTACCAAACGAGATACGATAAAAATCCAGGCACCGGTTTTGTAGGAGTTCGGACCCATGCGCTGCTGGAGATAGGTGTAGATGGAGGTGAGTTTCAACCGATAATATAGCGGCAACAGCACATAGGCGATGATGAGATAGCCAATGAGATAGCCAATTGTAATTTGAAGATAATGAAATTTATCCGAGCCCACCGCGCCGGGAACCGACACAAATGTAACGCCCGACAGTGAAGTCCCGATCATCCCAAAAGCCACCAACATCCAATTACTTTTGCGGTTACCAATGAAGAAACTTTCGTTATCAGTGCCCTTTCCCGTGCGCAGCGCAACGAAAAGAAGAACGGCAAAATAGGCAACAATAATCAACAAAAGAATAAGAGGCGACATATTTGATTTTTTTTAAATTTAGCAAATATAGAAATTTCATATTGATAAATCTTTTCCATTAAAAAAATCCCTTTTCCTATTTTTGTAGTCATGAAAATCATTTCTTATAATGTAAACGGCATCCGTGCCGCGTTTACCAAAGATTTCGTGGGCTGGATGAAGGTGGCCTCGCCAGACATCATCTGCATCCAAGAGAGCAAAGCCGGAAACGACCAAATCGACATCGAAGCCCTGGAAAATATTGGATACAAAAGCTACTGGCATTCCGCACAGAAAAAAGGTTACAGCGGCGTGGGCATTGCCTCCAAAATAGAACCCAAACACATCGAATACGGTTGTGGCATCGAGCATTATGACAACGAGGGGCGCATCATTCGTGCCGATTTTGAGGATTTTTCCGTGATTTCTGTCTATGTACCATCGGCTTCCAATATCGAACGACTGGACTTTAAAATGGAGTTTTGCCGCGATTTTTTGGATTATACCAAAGATTTAAAGAAAACCATCCCGAACCTTATTATTTGCGGCGATTTCAATATTTGTCATAAACCGATCGACATCCACAATCCGGAAGGGCTGAAAAATGTATCCGGCTTCCTGCCTATGGAGCGGGAGTGGCTCACACAATTTATAGAAGAGTGCGAACTCATCGATAGTTTTAGGTTTTTCAATGATCAGCCGGACAACTATTCCTGGTGGAGTTACCGACAAAATTCCCGTAATCGGAACAAAGGATGGCGTTTGGATTACAATTTCGTTTCCCACACCCTGAAAGACCGCCTAAGTCGCGCCGCTATATTGCGCGAAGTTTTTCATTCCGATCATTGCCCCGTGATGGTGGAGTTGCATTAAAATCCTTGATTTGTCAATTTGTTGGATGGCGATACATAAACAAAAAACCGGCATATTTGCCGGTTTATGTATTTCTAAAGTAGTTTGTTAGTCTAAAACTTCGTATTCAACGGTTAGTACGCCGTGAGATGGGTCCCCTATTGCTGCAAATGCGGCTCTTGACACATCCAGCTTGCGAGATGAATGGAACGGTCCCCTGTCGTTTATACGCACTACTATGGATTTTCCGTTTTTAATATTCGTCATTTTAATTTTTGTCCCGAAAGGCAGAACGCGGTTTGCCGCTGTAAGTTTAGAATTATGAAAAATTTCTCCATTTGCTGTTTTCCTACCGTTAAATTTGTCGCTATAGTAGGAAATAAAGGTAGTTTCTTTAGATGTGGCATTATCTTTGAAGGAAAATACACTGAAAGTAGAAATGATCATAATGATCGCCAGTATTGCTCTTTTAATCATGTTAGATTATTTTTATTGGTTTTTACTGACGCAAAATTAGAATCAAACGCATTTTCACCATAGCCGAACTGTTAAAATCTATTAAAGGATTGTTAAATTTTTGTTAACACACGCTTGAAACGCAGTGATAGCAGCAAATACAAGCGCTTGTTAATTTGTGTTAAAATTTTAGCTGTTTTCACAATAAAATTAACAGTTTGCTTTAAAATTGTATCATTTACTATTAATTTTCAATGGTTTACAATTAATTATCAATGGTTTACAAAAAAACTTTCGTTCTAAAAGAATGAAAGTTTTTTATTATTAAAATAGAAGAATTTTTAAGCCAATTCTCCGTATAAATCAAATTCTTCGGCGGAGGTAATCATTACATTAGCGAACTCACCAATAGAAATACAGGTGTCTTTTGCAGAAACCAAAACGGTATTGTCCACATCCGGAGAATCGAATTCGGTGCGGCCTACGAAATAGTTGCCTTCCTTTCTATCGAAAATGCAACGGAACACCTTCCCTATTTTCTCCTGATTTTTCTCCCAAGATATTTGTGATTGTAACTCCATGATTTCTTCTACGCGTGCTTCTTTCACCTCTTGCGGAACATCGTCTTCCAAGACATAGGCGCCTGTATTTTCCTCATGGGAATAGGTAAAGCAGCCCAGACGATCAAATCTCTGTTCGCGTACCCAGTTTTTCAATTCGTTGAATTTCTCCTCCGTTTCGCCTGGGAAACCGACGATCAGTGTGGTTCTAATGGCCATATCCGGTACCATATAACGAAATTTATCGAGCAGCGCATTGGTTTTTTCATGTGTAGTTCCACGCTTCATTGCCTTTAAAATATCAGAATTGATGTGTTGTAAAGGAATATCAATATAATTGCAAACCTTCGGTTCATTCTTAATAATTTCAAGAACATCTTCAGGGAAACCGGTTGGGAAAGCATAATGCAGACGAATCCATTCGATTCCCTCCACTTTCACCAGTCGCAAAAGCAAGTCTCCCAAAGCGCGTTTTTTATATATATCCAAACCGTAATAAGTCAAATCTTGTGCAATCAAAATGAGTTCTTTCACGCCTTTTTTTGCCAGTTTCTCTGCTTCTATGACCAAGTTTTCGATCGGTGTGGAAACATTTTTCCCTCGCATCAATGGTATTGCGCAAAAGGTGCAAGGGCGGTCGCAACCTTCGGCTATTTTTAAATAGGCGTAATGTTTTGGCGTTGTCGTAAGGCGTTCTCCCACGAGTTCGTGTTTGTAATCGGCGCCGAGGTGCTTGAGCAAAATTGGTAAATCGCGCGTCCCGAAATATTGATCTACATCGGGGATTTCACGAATTAAATCCGGTTTATAACGCTCGGAAAGGCAACCGGTAACAAAAACCTTTTCCACTTCTCCCCTATTTTTGGCTTCTACAAAATGCAAAATCGTATTGATGGATTCCTCCTTGGCATTATCAATAAATCCGCAGGTGTTGATGACCACGATGTCGCCGTGCCCCTCGTGTACGACCTGTTTGCCATTGGCTTGCAACTGCCCCATGAGGACTTCTGAGTCATAGACATTTTTGGAACAGCCAAGCGTAACGATATTGATTTTCTTTTTTCCTGTGGATTTTGTGCGCATCTAAAATGGGTAATGGGTGATTGGTAATAAATAATTTGTGGGTGCAAATTTAGCGATAAAAAATTAAGGGTGAGGGGACTGACGGCGAATCTCGTGCGGCCGGGATAGAAGCGGCATCCTTTTTTGGGTGCGGGGAGGCGCCGACCGAAGGGAGGCGCCGAAACGCACCCGAAAAAGATACAGCGGATAGCCCGATAAGCCGCCATAAAAAAACCGATTCTTTTTAGACGAACCGGTTGATTTTATTTTGATGGAAATTTACTTCAGCAACTTTTTCAAGTAAGTGCCGTAGCCGCTCTTTCCGTATTTGGAGGCGGTTTCTAGGAGTTTTTCATCGGTAATGAATTTGCTTCTCCAGGCGATTTCTTCGATGCACCCGATTTTGAAATCTTGGCGCTTCTCAATGACGCGCACAAACTCGGAGGCGTCGTTCAGAGAATCGAAAGTTCCTGTGTCCAGCCACGCGGTGCCGCGGTCCAAAACGCCCACTTCCAACTTGCCTTTTTGCAGGTAAACATTGTTCACATCGGTGATTTCCAGCTCACCTCGTGGTGATGGTTTGATGTTTTTGGCAATCTCAACAACTTCATTGTCATAGAAATACAAACCGGGAACTGCATAATTGGATTTCGGCTCTTTCGGCTTTTCCTCAATGGAAACGGCTTTCAGGTTTTCATCAAATTCTACTACGCCATAGCGCTCAGGATCTGCCACATGGTAAGCGAAAACCACGCCACCATCGGGATTGGTTTTTTCTTGGAGGAGCGTTCCCATTTCGGAACCGTAGAATATATTATCGCCCAAAACCAGGGCTACGGCATCGTTTCCGATAAATTCATCACCTAAAATAAAAGCCTGCGCTAAGCCGTCCGGGCTTGGCTGGACGATATATTGGATGTTGCAGCCGATTTGTGAGCCATCTCCCAATAGCTTGATGAAGCCCGCCTGGTCGTGTGGCGTGGTGATGATTAAAATATCCTTTATACCCGCCAAAAGCAGCGTGGAAAGCGGATAGTAGATCATCGGTTTGTCGTAAACCGGCATCAGCTGCTTGGAGACCGCGATTGTAAGCGGATATAGTCTTGTGCCGGAACCGCCAGCGAGTATTATTCCTTTCATTTTGTTTAGGTATGTTTTAGTCAATATGCTTTTACGCCAGTTTTATATATTTTAAAATGCGTACGGCTATCACTTGCCGGTTTCGCTATACTGCTCTTTATAATACTTTTGGTAATCTCCGGTCGTTACATTTTCAAGCCATTCTTTGTTTTGCAAGAACCAATCTATCGTTTTAGAAAGACCTTCCTCAAAAGTTACGGATGGTTTCCAACCGAGATTTTCTTTGAGTTTAGAAGCATCAATCGCATAGCGTTTGTCGTGTCCGGGACGGTCTTTTACAAATGTGATGAGTTTTTCGGAATATCCTTCTGGTTTTCCAGTTTTTGCATCTACCTGCTTGATAAGTTCTTTCACCAAATTGATATTTTGCCATTCATTCCAGCCACCTATGTTGTAGGTTTCACCTGTTTTTGCTTCATGGAAAATCTTGAAAATAGCTTTAGCGTGGTCGATTACATACAACCAATCGCGGGTGTACTTTCCATCGCCATAAATAGGCAGTGGCTTTTCATTCAAAATATTGTGGATGCAAAGCGGAATCAGTTTCTCAGGGAAATGGTTCGGCCCGTAATTATTGGAGCAATTTGAAACGATGAACGGCATCCCGTAAGTATTTCCATAAGCACGAACCAAGTGGTCTGACGCGGCTTTAGAAGCGGAATACGGAGATTTTGGATCGTAAGAGGTCTCCTCGGTAAAGAATCCAGTCTCGCCCAATGCGCCATAAACCTCATCCGTAGAAACATGATAGAACAAGTTTTCGCGTGGGCCATCCGGGAAGTTCCCGTGGGAGTGATCGGGGTTGAGCGTCCAGTACTCTTTGCAAAGATTTAAAAGATTCGCCGTACCATTCACATTGGTATGGATGAAAGAATTTGGATCCGTGATACTGCGGTCTACATGGGATTCCGCCGCAAGATGGACTACTGCATCCGGATGATATTTTTCAAAAACGGCGTAAAGTTCATCCGGTTTGGTAATATCCGCTTTTTCGAAAACATAGTTGGGTTCGTTTTCGATATCTTTTAAATTTTCAAGATTTCCGGCGTAAGTGAGCGCATCAAGATTAATGATTTTTGTGTCCGGCAAATTTTTAACAAACTCGCGAACGACATGGGATCCAATGAACCCGGCACCGCCAGTGATGATTATGTTTTTCATAAAATAATGTTTCTACTTATTGTAAGATTAAAAGTTACCTTCTGCAAAAGTAGGCTGAACGCGATCTTTATCTGAAAGAATAACTGCTTCGGCAGGAAGTTTCCAATCGATATTTAATTCAGGATCGTTCCACAAAACCCCGCCTTCAGATTCTTTGTTATAAAAATTATCGCATTTATAAGCAAAAACCGCCGACTCGCTCAATACTGAAAAGCCATGACCAAAACCACGAGGTACATAGAATTGTAAGCGATTTTCTGCGGTAAGTTCCACACCATACCATTGTGCAAAAGTGGGGGAATCTCTGCGAAGATCAACCGCTACATCCCAAACACGGCCTTCGAGGCAGGAAACCAATTTTGCCTGTGCATGGTCCCCCTTTTGTAAATGTAAACCCCGAAGCACGCCATAATTGGATTTAGAAATGTTGTCCTGAACGAAATGACCGTTCATCCCGGTAAGCTGCTCGAATTTTTGCTCGTTATACTTCTCAAAAAAGTAGCCTCTTTCGTCCTCGAAAATCGTGGGTTCGATGATGTAGCAATCTTTTAAAGGCGTTTCTTTTATTTTCATTTTGTGTTTAGTTTGGCTGCTTCTTGTTCGTAAACTGCTTTTTTCAACCCTGAACTCGAGAAACGGTGGTCGCGTTTGTTATAATAAATTTCGATACCTTTTTCCTCACAATAGGCTTTTCCGGTGAAGTCTTTATCACGGTAATCATCCCCGATAATACGGACATCAATTACAAAGGAACGCAAAATATCTTCCAAATCCTGTTCAGTGACATAAGGCACAATTTCGTCGACACTTTTGCAGGCGCTGAGTTGAATATACCTTTCCACAATGCTCTGTGTCGGGCTGTTTTTATTGGCACGCTCCATAGACGGATCTATTTGGAGTCCCACAATTAAATAATCGCACACTGATTTTGCCTCTTCCAACATTTTGATATGACCGGCGTGTAGCAGATCGAAGGCAGAAAATGTAATTCCAATTCTTTGGGTTTTCATTTTAAAATTTAGTTAAAGTATTAATTTCAACAAACTGTATTTATTATTGTAAAAATAGCTTCTCTCCTAATTGTTTTTTTATATTCATTTTCACCAGAAGATATAAAACTGCCGTAGGCATAATTATTATGATAAACATCAACCAATCTGGTAGCTGCAGCACTATAAGCAATATATTAATGATTATTTGGCAAATAGCATAGCCTGTGCTTACCACGAGATGAGGCACTTTCTTGTCATTAGCAAAAAGCTGGTAAAGATGACGACGGTGCGCCTCCATAATGTTTTCTTTTAGTTTCACTCTTTCGATAATCGTTAAAACTGCCTCCACACCATAAACGGTAAGGAGCATAATCCATTTAAAGTCATTGGTTTTAATTATCAGCAACCCGATTAATGCAAGTACCCAAAATGCAACGCCAAAGCTGCCAACATCTCCCATGAAACACTTGGCTTTTTTTCTAAAATTAAAAAACAGAAACACCAAACAGGCTATTATGGGATAAATAATAAAATCTTCATCTGTGAAAGTTGTAACTTTTTGATTTACATATAAAAGAGTGCCTAAGGCTACCAAATTATAAAGACCAGACATTCCATTGATACCATCCATAAAATTACAAGCATTCAAAATACCAATAACTACAATATAAATTACTGGGATTGCCCAAACTGGAAGAATTTGGAATAAACCTAAAAAATACAACAGCAGTGTCACCGATATAAAATGAAAAACCAAGCGAATCTTGCTTGATAAATCTACAATATCATCTATAAAACTGATAGCACAAATCGTAAGTAATCCCACCCCGAAAATAAGATAAGAGCGGCGAGCTATAAGAGTTGCTTCATTTTCTGTGATTATAAACAAAGAACAAATAAAAAGTACAAAGGCCAACGGATATACGATCCCCCCACCTCGCAGAGTTATTTCTGTATGGGCACTTCTGTGATTAGGCTTGTCTATAATATTATACCTATCTGCTATCCTAAAATAGGCCAGCATTAATATAAATAAAAGTACGAAAACAATGAGATATTCTATCATAGTGTTATTTCATAAATTTTTCCATCACTGGAGATGGCTTGTATTCCATTTCGTTACAAACCTTTTGATTTGAAAATGTTAAAGGGCTCATCAATTTTTTGAGGCGCAACGAATTAATTGGTGCCTTTTCACCTATAAAATCACCCAAAAAAGCAAGACTTTTAGCAACGAAATAGGGGATATTTTTTGGGGCAGGTTTTTTCAAATGACTAGCAATAGTCTTAGAAATTTCATAAAAATCCGGCTCATAGTTGTCACAAATATTATAAATCCCTCCAGGTGAAGAGACAGTTTTTTCGATAAGTTGAGCGAAATCCTCAACCCACATAATGCTTTTTTTAGCTTTACCCCCTGCAATGTTAGCATATTTTCCTTTCTTAATCGCTGAAATCATATCCCCTAAATTACCAGGAGGATTTGGTCCTGCAATTAAGGAAGGTCTGAAAATAAATAATTTCACATTGTACTTTTCACACCATGTTTGCAAAAATTCTTCCGCCATTAGTTTGCTTTTGGCATAAGGGGTCATACCACACAGTTCGGCAGACTCGTCGATTTTTTCTCCACTATCTCTACCATAGACCGCAACAGTACTAACAAAAACAAAAATTGCAGGAGGGTTCCTCTCTAAACCCTTGCATAGATTTTCAGTCCCTATTGCATTTACATTGTAGAAATCATTCTCTTCTATGGAGTTTTTAGGTACGCTGTGAGCCTTACCTGCAGCATGAAAAACCAAATCTATTTTATTTTCTGGTAAAATTGGTATTTCGCTTGCAATGTCGCATTTTATGTCGGCATTATTTCGGCTTAGCGTTATAACTGAATGTTCGTTTTTGACAAGCAAAGGGATTACATTAGAACCCAAAAAACCATTTGCACCAGTAAATAGTATATTCATTAAATAATTTCTTTAAATTTATTTAAAATGACTTCTTCAGAATATTTTTCTTCAGCAAGCTGTCTTGCTTTCAAAGATTTATCCTGAATGTTTTCTGTATCAGCATTAAAATTATTGAAAAAATCTAAAATTTCTTTTTTTTGTTGATGGTTAAATGAATAACCTATTTGTTCCTCTGCAACCAATCGCCCGACTTCACTCGCGGCATCACCAATAAAAAGAATTGGTTTACCTGCTGCAAGCACATTATATGTTTTGGAAGGCACACCAAAACCATACATGCCATCCGAAAGAGTTATTATAGAAATATCACAGCGATTTAAAATATTATTTTGCTCTTCTCTCTTATAAGATCCTGCAAATTGTACATTCTGCAACTGGTGAGATACGGCAAATTCTTGCATCTGTTTTTTTACAGCGCCCTCTCCAACAAAATAGAAGAGTAAATCAGGGTTTTTCACTTCTTTAATGATTTCAAGCAGCTCTAATAACCCCTGAACTCGCCCAATATTACCAGCATATTGGAAAACGACTTTCTCAATAATATCTTTTTCGTAAGGATCGACCTCAGATTTTTTTCTTGGAACTATGTTTTCTGTTTCGGCCCAATTTTCAATTATAGTGATTTTTCCGGCATTTCTTCTTCCTCCTATTTTTTTTTGTACGACATCCTCCATGTCTCTACCTAAGACGATTAATCGGTCGGCCGAGGCGTAGGCTCTATCAAAAAACCAGGTTAGTATCTTATATATCAACTTGTCTTTAGACTTTATAATTCCTGCAGGAATGGTATTTTCTGGAAAAACATCGTGTACCAGGACTGCGAGTTCAAAACCCTTCAACTTTTTGAGTAAAGCGATAAGTAATACCAAAGGCGCAGGATTGGTAACTATAAAAACTTTATCTTCTTTTTTCACTTTAGTCAATAGTTTGAAAAAAATAGATAAACTCAGCGATACAAATTTAAAAGTACGCGCCACCAAGCTGTTTTTATCTCCGGAACCAGATTTTAACCTTGTAACTGTAACCTTGTCATTGAGAACAAAATTAGAGTTAGGTGCTGAATTTTTATCATAAGTAGGTTCACCACAGATTACCTCCACTTCGTATTTTTCTGTAAGCTTGTTGGCTATTTTTGTCAGAATAAATGAGGTAGATGTTTCTTCTGGATAGAATAATTCAGTGGCGATCCAAAGTTTTTTCATTTTCTATTTTTTACTCCACACTACTCTGTTTACATAATCGGTATAGCTCAAAATGATTCTCACCACTTTCTCGGAGACATTAGGCATACTATAATCTGCAACGGGGCGGTAGTTTCTATCTGTTTTGCCTGTTTTTTGCTGCTGAAGTTGTACCAGCCCCTGCATGATACGCTCGGAATTCATCCCTACCATCATCACGCTCGCCTCCTCCATGGCTTCTGGTCTCTCGTGTGCGTCGCGAATATTTAAGGCTCTAAAATTCAAGATTGAAGATTCTTCGGAAATAGTCCCAGAATCAGATAAAACAGCATAGCTTCTCATCTGCAATGCGTTGTAATCATGAAATCCGAGTGGCTTCAGGAACTGGATTTCCGGGCGCACTTGGACCTTCATCTTGTCGATCATATTTCTTGTACGCGGATGGGTGGAGACGATTATCGGGTACCCAAATTTTTCTGCGATCAAATTCAGACTTTCTATTAAACCATTAAAATTCTTTTCAGAGTTTATATTTTCTTCGCGGTGCGAACTTACTACGAAAAATTTACCTTCCTCAAGATTTAGCTTTTCTAAAACATCTGATTTTTCGATTTCTGGTAGGTAGTGGTTCAGAACTTCGAACATAGGTGAACCTGTCTTGATTATTCTATCAGCGGGAAGCCCTTCTTTTAACAGATATTCTCTTGCAATATCGCTATATGTGAGGTTTACATCCGCTGTATGATCCACAATCTTGCGGTTGGTTTCTTCTGGCACCCTTTGGTCGAAACAACGGTTTCCGGCCTCCATATGGAAGATTGGGATTTGGCGTTTTTTGGCAGGTATGGCGCAAAGACAAGAATTAGTATCGCCCAAAACAAGGAATGCATCCGGTTTCAGTTCTTCCAAAAGTGGGTCTATTTTTATCAAAATGTTCCCAACGGTCTCAGTGGCTGTTTTTCCAGCAGCCTCCAAAAAATAATCGGGTCTCCTTAGGCCAAGATCTTCAAAGAAGATTTGGTTTAGTTCATAGTCGTAATTTTGCCCTGTGTGAACGATGATATGCTCAACTGCTTCGGAATTATCCAGCGCCATGAGTACGCGCGACAGGCGTATGATCTCCGGGCGGGTTCCCACCACGGTCATTACTTTTAGTTTTTTCATAATTAAAATATAAACTTAACGCGATTATTATTCCACTTAGGTGCAGAAATTCTGGTGTTGAATATAAGGAATAAGAGGTACAAACCAAAATAAAATATTGCAAGAATAACGCAAAAAATAAGATTTGACCGGTATCTTTTTCTTTGTGGAAGAAATACGCCCACGATTTCAGCAAAGGCAAAAATTTTAACATATAGAGAATGAGGCCTATGATGCCAGTAGCCATTAATAATTCGATGAATATATTATGGGGATACATGCCGTCTTCAAACAATACGCGTCCTCCCAGGACAGGGTTATTCAAAAATAGATTCCATCCCTTCTCAAGAAGTGGCGTACGGAGGGATGTATCTCCTTCAAAAATCCATTTGTAAGTTCTTTCTACAAATATCAATCTGTTAAAACCGTACTTTTCTGATACATAAATATACATTCCAATCAATAATAAAGCGGATATAAAATAATAAAAATATCTTTTCTTTTTTAATACCGTGAGATAATATAACGCTACTACTACTAATGCAAGAAAGGGGCTTCTTGCAAAGCCTTCAATTATAATAAACAGACCCAAGAAAAGTCCTAGGAAGTACACATATTTGTTGACGGGGCTTGTAAAAGCTAAAAAATAGGCAGACATAAGTACCAAAGAAGTTCCCAAATGTCCATATGATATATAATAGATCGAGAATATATGCCACAGCTTGCCACCATGGATATGAAAAACCCCATACACTATGTTTAAAAATAACATTAATGCATAAATCAGAAATAAAAGTTTGCCGGCAACTATTAGATTAATTTTTTTGACATTCAGATTCATCATAGCCAGAGATGGAACCAATGCAATAACGATAATCCTTACATAGCTTTCATCTAAGGAAGTCCTTATTTCCGGATTATAATAATCTTGTGTCAGAGAATGATAATCTTTCGCCAAATAAAACAGCCAAAATAGAATCGTTGAAATAGTAGATAAATTGAAAAATCTTTTAGCCTTTAAGCCTAAAAAGATAAAATATAAGGACATTAGAAAAATTATCACACGGTAAGGAACTGCGAACAGCCTACTGTTCTCAACTCCAAGAGGAATTGCCAAACCACTTGCTACAACATAACCCCCTAAGACGAAGATGACAAATAACGATTCATATGAAATGTTTTTTGAAAACAATCTGATCTTTTCCATCCAAATTTTAATTATACTCCTTCAAAATAGGTATCTGCATCCGCCGGGTCATAAGGCTCGTTGATCCAGAAAATGGTATAAAGTTCTTCCTCGCCGATGTTTTTGATGTTGTGTGTGTACCAGATAGGCATATCCACATAGGCAGGTTCATTGCCATCCAAATAGAAATCTAATACTTCCTCTGTCCCGATTTTTCTCAGTTGTATTAAAGCTTTCCCTTTAATTACCGCAAACCGTTCAATTTTTCTGGTGTGATAATGGTTGCCGCGTGTGATTCCCGGTACAGTAGTAGAAAATGAACATTGTCCACCTATTCCAAGTCTAATTACTTCTACAAAAGCGCCTCTAGGGTCGGTATGCTGTGTGAATTTTACCGGGTAATGTGTTTTAATGTCAAAATAAGAACGGAAGGTATTAAACAAATTATAATCAAAAGCAGTTTTTAGTTCAGGGATCTCACCGCCTTCAAAATACTTAACTTTATAATCGTTCAGCTTTTCTAAAACTTCTGATACTTTGTTTACGGATGTGTGCGGAACTACAAACTCCTCGTTTGTTTCCCCTTTTCGGATTTCGTCAATAATTGTCTTTACCAATTCATTTACGTAAATCAGTTTCACCTCGCCATCATTGTCGATGGTTGGCGTTTCTCCGTGGGTCAGTTTATGGCAGAATGTAGCGATGAAGGAATTATAATTCGGTTGTCCGAACGGTCCGAAAACATTCGGGATGATCAAACCTGTAAATTTTCCTCCGTTTTCTTTCGCGCGTACTGCCAAGATTTCACGGCCTTCTTTTTTGGATTTCCCGTAAAGGTTATCACGCTCTTCCTGTGATGAAGATGAGAATAATATGTGAGCCTTGGAACCGGTCCTCATCAAAGAAGCCGCTAATTTTTCTGCTAACTCTACATTTGTTTTGTAGATGACCTCCTGGCTCTCATGACGGTTCATGGCAGCAAGGTGAACAATCACATCGCATTGGCGCACAAATGAATCCAATGAATCTGTTTCATCGAAATATTCTTTTTGAAAGATTACCCTTTCAAATTCTTCGGGGAAAAGTCCCAAAGTGTTATATAAATGGGTGCCTACAAAACCATTTTGCCCTGTTATTCCTACCTTTTTCATTAATCTTGAGTTTTTTACAATTGAAAATAATCCGCCGGATACCTATATTCATCTTTAATCTCGCCAAGGCTGTAATCCGCCATTACCATCAGTTTGGATCCTTCTTCCAAAGCCTGAATATACGAAATAAATCCTGCAGGAATATGCAGGACAGAAAAATCGTCGGCATTAAGTATATAGTCTTTAACTGGCGAATCAGGATCTGGCGTATCCCAATTTTCAACTTGTATCAACTTAATTAAAAACGAACCAGCTATTGTGGAAAACCAGCGTCTCTCTACCCTATGCCCCTGCCATGCACGGATTGTGCTTGTATCGGCATTTTCTATGAAATATATCCGTTTTACCGCCGATGCATCAAAATCATTGTTAAAAGAAACTTTACCACGATAGTCTTGAAATATATTTCCACTGATGATTTCCGGCTTGCTCATTATTTTGTTATTTAAATAAATACCTCTTCAAATATTGAAAAGAATTACCTCCTTGAGAGATGGATATATATTCTGAACTATTTTTCAATATTTATAAGTCGGTGAGATACCTTTTTTTACAATAAGATTTTTTTTAAAAATTTCAAAAATAAACTCTCTTCTTAATCTCAAAATCAGTCGGGATATTGGATTACTTCCTCCCCTAGTACCTCTTTTCTAATGATCGGAAGTTTCATAAGAAGTTTTTTCATGCCTTCCACATCCTGCTGTACCGTATTATGCGAATGGTAATCTTGAATTTTGGAAATATCTTTCTCTCCTTCTGAAAAATATTGGGCGTAATTTAAGTCGCGGTTATCCGCAGGAATCCGGTAAAAATCGCCCATGTCTTCCGCCTTGATCATCTCTTCTCGTGTGCAGAGGGTTTCATAAAGTTTCTCGCCGTGACGCGTACCGATGATTTTCACCTCATTATCAGCACTATATAGCTCTTTTACGGCCTGTGCAAGATCTCCTATGGTGCCGGCCGGCGCCTTGTTCACAAAGAGGTCACCCGAGTTCCCATGCTCAAATGCAAAAAGCACCAAATCAACCGCCTCTTCTAGGGACATTAGGAAACGAGTCATGTTCGGATCGGTAATCGTAAGCGGCTGTTTATTATGAATTTGTTTTATAAAAAGTGGAATCACAGAACCGCGAGAGGCCATTACATTTCCGTAGCGGGTAAGGCAAACAGTTGTATCACCAGCATTTCGGGACGCCGCTACAGCCACCTTCTCCATCATCGCCTTGGAGATCCCCATGGCATTTATAGGATATGCAGCCTTGTCGGTACTTAGACATATAACCTTTTGGACCTTGTTTCGCACGGCAGCTTCGATTACATTTTGCGTACCTTCTACATTGGTTTTCACTGCCTGCATCGGGAAAAACTCACAAGAAGGAACTTGTTTAAGTGCAGCAGCATGAAAAATGTAATCTACGCCGCGGGTAGCGGGCTCTACACTGGAAATATCACGCACATCGCCGATATAGTATTTAATCTTATCGTTTTTGTAAAGATTTCGCATATCGTCCTGCTTTTTCTCATCTCTGGAAAAAATGCGGATTTCTCTGAAGTGGTCTGTATGTAAAAATCTATTCAGAACGGCGGTTCCAAATGATCCTGTTCCACCAGTGATGAGAAGGGTCTTGTCTTTTATCTTCATAGCTGCAAGCTTATTAGTAATTATTAAATTTCCATATCGTACATCTTTTCCCAAATAGCGAGGTTGTACAGCCTCCATTCAAAATCGCGGTCTTCCAAGTGGTCTATAGGTTTCTTAAAAAGTTCTTTAATAATCTTAGAGCCATTTATAATGTCTGTAATCTTTTGAGAGCGTGGCCACCACTCTTCACTAGGAGGTTCAAATCCAATTTTTTTTCCTTTCCAAGCCACTTCATCAGGTAGATGTTTAGCGAGATTTTTTCTAAGAATATATTTAGACCAACCGTCCTTCAGTTTAAAATTATTATTGATGGAAAGGCAAGTTTCTACAAATTTATAATCCAGAAATGGTAATCTCGACTCTATGCCTTGGGACATGGAATTAATATCCGCCCATCTAACCAATTGCGGAATTTGAGCCCAAAATAACTCATTTTTTTGTAATTCAAAGATATTAGAATAGGAATTATTTAGTTTTTTGATGTGAGAAAAATCTATAATTTTCTTATACCTTTTTTTCAGTCCCATACCCCTGTATCTTAGGAAAAGTTTCCTAGCCCAGAAATTTGAGAAATAAAAATACAGCTTTAGCCCTTTTAATAACGAAATACCATAATGGCCTTGCAACTTTGCCAGAAATTTAAAATTATCCCGAAAACCATGAGATTTTAGAAAAGAAGTGGTATAACGCGGATAGCCAAGCAGCACCTCATCTGCCCCTTGTCCATCCAAAAGCACCTTTACACCCTCTGCCTTAGCCTCTTTCATCAAGAAAGTCTGCATATAGATTGAAAGACCATTAAAAGGTTCTTCCATACTATAAATCACTTGTTGAAGCTCTTCTTCAAAGTCTTTCCGATCTGGAGTGACGATATGATGGGATAGTCCTAGTACAGAGGCAGTGACACTGGCTAACTTCGATTCGTCATTGCTTGGATGCAAGGAGCCCACAGTCACAGCATTAAAACTTTTTGGATCATCCAGTAAGTGAGCGGCAACAGCAGCCACGTATCCACTATCCAGGCCGCCGCTAAGGGCAGTGCCAATCTTCACATCCGAGCGTAGTCGCAATTCGATGGATCTTTGGAACTCCTTTTCAAATAGGGTAAGAGAGTCTTCTATGCTAAGTTGGGACACTTCTTTATTGAGCTGGATATCATAATATTTATAGAGTCTTATCGTATGGTCTGTAAGATTATACACCATATTATGCGATCCCGGAAGTTTATTTATCTCTTTGAAAAAAGTAGCATCATTGTAGTCTGTAAAATTAGTAATGAGGTACTGGAGTACTGTCTGTACATTTACTTTTTTTATTTTTTCTTCTTCTAAAATAGCTTTAATTTCGGACGCAAAAACGAATTTCCCTTCGTTTTGAAAATAATAAAATGGCTTAATTCCAAAGCGGTCCCGGGAGCAAAAAACAGTATTATTCCTTTTGTCATAAATGGCAAATGCCCACATACCATTGAAATAATCAACACATTTTTCACCCCAAAAGTGATATGCCGAGAGTAAAACTTCAGTATCTGAATTTGTATGGAATTTATAGCCTTGAGCCACAAGTTGTTCACGGATTTCGATGTAGTTGTAGATGGCACCATTAAAAATTAATACCAACTCATCACCAAAATAAAAAGGCTGTGCAGCTGCATCACTTACATCTATGATAGAAAGCCTGCGGTGGCCTAAACCTACATTTTTTTCAACGAAATATCCATAACCGTCTGGACCACGATGTTTCAGTTTATCCGTCATAGCGACAACTGATTCAAGGTCAACATCTTGTTTGTTTTTATAGATAATTCCAGTTATACCGCACATTATTTTAGAGATTCAACGAAAATATTTTTTTACCAGCTCCTCTTTGTCACTGAAATTAGGATAATTAATAAGTACCGCCTTTAGTTTTCCTTTGAAAACAAAAATACTACCGGCGGAAGCACCAATTATACCGAACTTTTCGATCAAAGCTCCAATATCTTCAAGCGTACCAGCACCGCCTATGGCAGTAAGTGGCAAGGTGGTAGCAGCTCTGGCTTTTTCAATAAGGGAAATGTCGTATCCTTTCATTTCCCCATCATTATCTATATTATTTACAACAATTTCCCCAGCACCTAGATCTTGAAATTGTTTTATTAAATCGAATGGGTTTTTCCCTGTTGCTTTCTTTCCATTGTGTGTGTACACTTCGTAGCCTCCAAAAAGTTTCTTTTTTACATCCAAAACGACTACTACACTTTGACTGCCTACCTTTTGAGCAAGTTCAGTGACTAATGAAGGATTATTGATTGCGCCATAGCTGATTGCAATTTTCTCTACTCCTAAAGCGAATATTCTCTGTGCCTGTTCTACAGTTGTAATACCGCCCCCATAACATAGCGGCATCCGGCATTCCTCGGCCCAATGCTCAATCATTTGAAAATCTGGTCCGCGGCCTTCAGCAGTGGCGTCAATATCAATAATCATGAGTTCGTCCGCTTCTTTTTCATTAAAGATACGGACGGCGTTCATAGGATCACCCAAGTATCGGGCATCCTTAAATTTCGTGGTTTTTACGAGTCCCTTATCTCTCACTAAAAGACAGGGTATAATTCTTGGCCTTAGCATAATTCAGCAAAATTCTTTAATAACTGTATTCCGAAATGATGGCTTTTTTCTGGATGGCATTGCACGCCATATACATTTTCTTTATTCACGGAGCAGGTAAAGCGGATTCCGTAATCTGCTTCAGCAATACTATCCTCTGGTCTGTGGCACTTGAAATAATAGCTATGAAGAAAATAGAAGCGCGCATCAGTTTCTAACCCAGTAAAGAGAGGGTTTGGCCTTGTCGGATAAACATCGTTCCATCCCATATGGGGAAGCGGCATTTTAGCTGAGCGTTGTGCATCATCAAATTTTACAACATCAGCATCTATCCAGCCGAGGCCTTCGAGTTCGCCTTCATCACTTTTTCCTGCCATCATCTGCATTCCTACGCAGATACCTACAACAGGGATTTTATCTTGAGTTACCAATTTATTAACTCGTTCACGCATTCCGGAATCATTGAAGCGCTGCATAGCATAATCAAAATGTCCTACGCCAGGCAGAATAATTTTTTGTGCTCCATCCAACTCAGATTCCGTTTTCGCCGTGCGTGCCGGGATATTAAGTTGCTTGTATATGTTTAGGAATGCGCTGATGTTGCCCACTCCATAATCTATAAGTACGATCATTTTATTTAAAGGCTCTTTTTTCTAATCCCAGAATCTGCATTACTTTCGTACCTGCCTGGATAAGCTTGTGGTTATTTTTATAATCTTGAAAAGTCTTGTTTGGACCATGGAAATATCCCATCAACTCGTCTACTGTAAATCCCAGTTTCTTGGCTACATATTCGGTTTCTTTTTTAAGTTCTTCTACGGGTAACTCTGGTTCGGAAACTCTTTTTAAGGCATCTTCTCTAGACATCTGGCCGGTGAGCACCAAACTGGAGAGGTGATTTTTTCTTTTGTCAAACCCGAATTTTTCCCGCAGCCAAAATGCTTCGTACCATCTGGTAAATCTGGATTCGTGGTGCTTATGCTTATAACGCTGCCATCCATAAAGTTCTTCCAGCGTATCTTCCGCTTCTTTTTTGATGAACCTGGTATGATCTAAGGGTTTTACAACTCTGACGCCATTTAGCAGTCTATATTGTATTTTATATTTAAATATGTCGCATCGTGGGAATGTTACCAGTTTTTTTTCGCCGAATTTACTGTGAATATCGTTTACATACTTCATATCCGTCTGATAGTATGAACCCCATGCCAATGGCTCGCGCACGCATTCCGTAGAATAATTGCCCCCTGTCAGTATATATTTGAACCCGTTTTTTGC
This sequence comes from Chryseobacterium sp., assembly GCA_018260475.1. GTDB lineage: Bacteria > Bacteroidota > Bacteroidia > Flavobacteriales > Weeksellaceae > JAGLBA01. The sequence goes on from JAGLBA010000011.1 coordinate 71,788, forward strand.
GCAATAGTTATATAATGAAGAGAAGAACACCAAGTCCTGTGGTGTATCAATATCCGGAACTTGGGATTTTATGAAGGCTCTTTGCAGATCCTTCATTTCTTCCCAATTAATCACATCTGTATAAAGGTCTAATCCAAGTTTATCTACAAGTCCCATGATATTACTGGTGGAAACATCTGAATTCCATCCTGCATCTACATGGTATAAAAGAGGACGCATTCCCCATTTTGCAACAGCTAAATGCACGAGATAGGAGCTATCCAATCCGCCAGATATGCCTATAATACAGTCATAATCTTTGTTTTTACCCTCTTTTTTTATTTTTTCCAATACCGGCAAAATATTCACTTCATCTGCCTCGCTATTCGTCCAATTGGGAAGTATGTTATCATAATAGTTATGACAATAATCGCATACGCCTTTCTCATCGAAGATAATCGTTGGATCGGTAGTGTCCATTATGCAGTTAGAGCAAATTTGGATTGGCTTATTGGTTGGTTTCATGTGTTTATTTTTGAAGTTGCAAAGATAGGGGAAAGTTAAGAGATTTTACTTTAATATTTTGTTGTTACGAATCTTATTGGAGCCGCTAACCTCCTGTCGGAAATGGAAGAGATCCTCTTGTTTTTTTACAGCTCCTATCACTTCATTATTTTCAATGATATTATTTTTAATCTTATTTCCGATCGGCATTGTTTTGTCTAAAGCCGTTCCTTCGAAATACAAAATATCTTTGTCTGTGTAGAACTTATTGCCTGTAATTTTGAAATTGTTGCCAGTATCAAT
>JAGLBA010000120.1 GCA_018260475.1 Chryseobacterium sp.
TATTGAATGCAAAGAGATTAGTAGATAGATGAATAGAGATAAAATTTGGTAGAAAGAGAACTGAGAGGGTGGATGAATACATAGATACATTAATGAATGCAAAGAGATTAGTGGATAGATGAATAGAGATAAAATTTGATTTAAAAAAAAGAGAGAGAAATGAGTAGATGGATTAATAGATAGATACAATTGCAATTATTGAATGCAAATAGATTAGTAGACAGATGAATGGAGATAAAAACTGGTGGAAAGAGAGAAAGAGAACTGAGAGGGTGGATGAATAGATAGATACATTAATGAATGCAAAGATCAGTATATAATAATTTATCTAATAGTTTATTAGATATATTAATGAATGCAAAGAGATTAGTATTTAGATGAATAGAGATAAAATTTGATTTAAAAAAAAAGAGAGAAATGAGTAGATGGATTAATAGATAGATACAATTGCAATTATTGAATGCAAAGAGATTAGTAGAAAGATGAATAGAGATAAAATTTGGTAGAGAGAGAGAGAGAGAGAACTGAGAGGGTGGATGAATAGATAGATACATTAATGAATGCAAAGAGATTAGTAGATAGATGAATAGAGATAAAATTTGATTTAAAAAAAAGAGAGAAATGAGTAGATGGATTAATAGCAAGATACAATTGCAATTATTGAATGCAAAGAGATTAGTAGATAGATGAATACAGATAAAATTTGGTAGAAAGAGAGAAAGAGAACTGAGAGGGTGG
>JAGLBA010000121.1 GCA_018260475.1 Chryseobacterium sp.
ACCTCCTCCGTCCTTCCACCTGCGAAACAAAAATAATGTTTCATTTGAGTTTTTCCACTGATGATGCCAGCAGCTGTTAAAGCTGGCGAAACGTCTGGTAAAGATGTTTACAGTTTTTCTATGCGACGTAATAACCCAAAAAGTGTAAAAGTGATAGTGAATTTAATGGAAGTCGCGAAAGTTTAATAAATTTTTTCTTTGAGTACGTCCTGCTTTTTCAAATTTTTCAGGCCCATCCCCAATTCTTGGGCCCCTTTTTCAATTTCGGAGAACCAAGCCCATCTCGATTTTCTTGATCCTGTTGGTCAACCTGCTTGGTCTCATTCGTGTTATACGTCCGTAAAAGGCAACTCTCCTTTTGCGCATGACATCCGTTAGATTTGGATTTAGGGCATATAGTTAGTTCTTTGTTGCGACGCCTCCTGTACTCCTTGTTCTCTTTCATGGAACTCAGGATTTTTTTCAATTTTTTTTTTTATGAACAACTTTGCTAAAAGTAGTATTGGGGCAATTAAAACGAATTATCATTTGCAATTATTGATCGATTTTGAAACATAAAGTTGAAAAACTTGAAAAAATTTTTCATCGTATATATAAAATTAATGGTAAAAAAATAATATCTAATTATGGTAAAATTGCTATTTAAAAAAATGTTATAGCGTCGAGGAAAGACGAATTTTATAATTTATGTTGGCAATTAAATGTATATAAATTGGTTAATGGGTTTAATC
>JAGLBA010000122.1 GCA_018260475.1 Chryseobacterium sp.
GGTTTGACTTTGGCCCGATTCTTTTTTTGAATACCTTCTTTTTTTATTCATAGGTTTGATTCGAACCACCAAAAATCGCAGGGGCTTTGATTATGTGACGCGGCCCAAAATTATCCATAATAGTTACCAAAAATACAAAAAAAAATTAAATTACACAATTAACAAAAAAAACAGTACAATTATGCCGACGGATTAAATTTTTGGAATTATCAATTTTATGATTATTAGAAACGTAACATGATTTTACCAAGCTATAATTTTTTATTAATTATACTTAATATAATACTTTCTATAAAATTCATCTTTTTTATTAATGAAATAATTCCGCTAACAGTTACAGTTATCATTACAATTTCATTTCTTAAAATAAATAAAATAGTAATAAATAAAAGCATATTAAGTAAAACAATCTAATTTAAACATATAATAAAATATGAACACTAAAAGTTTTGATCACAATTTAAATACAAAGTTTAAATTGTGTTGGTTTTAAAGCACAAATTAAATACAATTTTTAACTGCGTTAAATCCCTTACAATTTTTGGGTTATAATGTCGTGTAGAGTATCTGGCAGAAGAATTGTAAGAAAAAACACCAAACGTTTCGCCAGCTCAGTGAGAGGTCCCATTTCGACTGCAGCAGTTAAAAATTTTATTTAATTTGTGCTTTAAACTCTTGACACGGACAAACCACAAAGACCGGCCACAAAGTGGACAGAAGAACGAAAGCA
>JAGLBA010000123.1 GCA_018260475.1 Chryseobacterium sp.
ATCCAGGAAGAATTGAAATTTTCACCTTTTTGGAGTCCTCCCCCCTTAAAAAAAGAAAGAAAAAATTTTCCGGTGAAAGGAAAAGGTCAGATTTTCCTTTTTTTTTCTTCTCCAAAATCCAAACTGGAGGAATAATTTTTTTTTTAAATGTTGATTCACTGACGTTTTACTGTGGGAGTCGGGTCTTTCTCAAAGGTCTAGAGAGAGAAAGAGAGAAGGAGAGGGAGAGAGAGAGAATGAGAAAGAGATTGATGGTGAAAAGAAAAAAAAATTCAACAAAGCCGTATAGTTTTATTTTGGAATCAGTGGCAGCAGACATTTCTCTCTGTCTGCCATTTTTTATAAGGCGGCAAGTTTAAAATTAATATTCCCAAAAAAGCAATTTTTCAATTTCATGTGGGATTTTGATTTTTGCATTTTGTTGAGAATTTTTAGCATTCACCAGAGCGGAAATACAAAATTAAAATAAATTTTTCATTTTTTTCCTTTTTCCTTTCTCTCTCTCTCTCTCTTTCTCTGCCTCTCTCTCTCTCTCTCTTTCCTCTCGATGTTTAATACTCGACTACTTTTTCAGAAACCAATTTTTTTTTGTTTTCGCCGGCGATATAAATAAAATATTAAAATAAATTATTGAAATAAAAAATTACTGAATATAAAATAAATTACTGAAAATCGAATCGATTTACATTCTGAAGATTTTAAAGCATTAAAGTTGTAAAGTATTTGATG
>JAGLBA010000124.1 GCA_018260475.1 Chryseobacterium sp.
TTATTTTTATTAATGGTTATTAATTTAATTTATTTAATTTACTAATAATTCAATTATTAATTTTTACGAACTTTTTTTTTTAGTTTTTTTAACTAATTTTCAATTTAAATTTTTTTAATTTTTGTTAATTTAGTTTAATAAATTTAACAATAATTTAATTATTAATTTTTATGAGCCTTTTTGTCAGTTTTTTAACTAATTTTTTAATTTAATTTTTTTTTAATTTTTATTAATTTAATTTAATAAATTTAATAATAATTTAATTTTTATAAGCAAATTAATTGTTATTAATTTTATTTAATAAATTTAATAATAATTAATTATTACATTTTATGAACCTTTTTTTTAATTTTTTTAAACTAATTTTTAATTTAAATTTTTTTAATTTTTGTTAATTTAGTTTAATAAATTTAACAATAATTTAATCATTAATTTTTATGAACCTTTTTTTTCAGTTTTTTAATCTAAATTTTTATTAATTTAGTTTTTTGAATAAAACACAGTATTAATAGTTTTTAATTGATTAGTTTTTTAATAAAATACTGCATTGAAAATTTTTAATACAGTTTTTTTAATTTAAATTTTTTAAATTTTTATTAATTTAATTTAATCAATTTAATATTATAATTTAATTTTTTAATTTTTATGAACCTTTTTTTTCAATTTTTTTAAACTAATTTTTTAATTTAAATTTTTGAATTTTTATTAATTTAATTTATTAAATTTAA
>JAGLBA010000125.1 GCA_018260475.1 Chryseobacterium sp.
GTAAAACTTCATTTATTTGCATTCTACACAACTCTTCATTCAACCACCCCCCTCAAAAAAAGGCTTTTTAAAGACTCAAAACTGTATTAATTCAAGTATAAAAAAACTACAGCGAAAGCAATTAAATTCCTCGAATTTCATTATCCTTTTAGTTTGATTAATTGACTCGTTTGCGCACATAAATAAAGTTTCATTTTAATTGACGGAAATCAATTTTCTTTAAATAAAAAAATAATGAATTAATAATTAATTTTGTTTTTCATGGAAAACAAATTCCCAGAGACTCTGCCCGCATTCAAATTATTGTTGGTACATGCAATTTTTGAGCTCTGCCAATTTATTTCTTTATTGTCTAACATTTATCTTTTTTCAGTTTTTCATTTATTTTATTCTTCCCTAGATACCTTTTCTTTGCATTTTTTTTTATTTTCGATTTGAAAATCAAATTTTATTTGGAACTTTTTTTTTTAAATTCATTTAACTTTTCTTTTTCGCGCAGCAGACTTTGTCGTATTTAATTTTTTCCTTCCTTTCTTTTTCGGAGACGAAAAGTTCAACAAAAATAAAGAAAAGTTTTTGCTTTAAAAAAATAAAAAATAAAATTGTGAATCAATTTGAATTTCTGTGCTCGTAAACAACCAACCAACCAACCAGCCAGTCATCGCCACAGCACCGTGAAGATTGATCCAATGCAAGAACAAAAGAAAATTATTCTTTTGTAAAGTTT
>JAGLBA010000126.1 GCA_018260475.1 Chryseobacterium sp.
CCTGACGAAAAAATTAAAAATACAATTTATGAATTTGCTTTGGATCAGCCTCCGAATGAAGAAAAAAAAATTTGAACACCGGCTATTTTCAGTGAGAAACCAACGAATTCAGAATCTGGTCAATTTCAAAAAAAACAAAAAAAAATTCCGAGTCTGAAGCCAGGACAAAAAAATTTTTTTTTTTCAAGCGAGCCGCCGCCGAACCAACTTTGAACCCTGAAATCGATTTATCGGTCATCGATCGATCGATTGAAAATAATTAAATAAAAATAAAAAATAAAATTTTCAAACATTTTTTTTTGAAGATAAATTTTCCCTGATTGAGTCGCGTACGAAAAAAAGAGAATTCAATTTATTTATTTTTTCAATTAAAAAAATTAATTGAAATAAAAATGGCACAGCGATTTATCAAACAAAAATTTTCAAACACATTCATGTGTAATGGAGTTTAAATTAGTTAAATAAATTATTTAAATTTTCAAAAACGAAAAACTAATTAGCAACCATGAAAAAGAAGAAAAAAGTTTGAAAATTCGTTTTTCTCAATTTATTTTTAAATTTTCCTGTAACTGAAATAATCAAACTTTTTTTTAATCCGAGCAATTTTTTGAATCTGAAAACATTAATTCCAACTCTACAAAACCGTTTTAAATTTTGATTTATTTCTTTTTTGAATTACTACTCATTAGCACTCCCATTAAAAAAAATACAATTTTAATTTCG
>JAGLBA010000127.1 GCA_018260475.1 Chryseobacterium sp.
AGGGAAAGAGGATGAAAAAGAAGTTTGACCTCAGTTGTGAATATTCCACTCCCCGAGAGAGACTTCTTACTTTCGACCTCACACGACACTACACTATTTTTACTTTAAAAATTCAAAGAAAATTTCAATTTTTTTGTCCAAATAAAAAGGCTGGTCGATTCTTTAGTATTATTCTTAATACATTTGTAGTTGTATTTCATGTTTATATTACACTGTTTAAATAATGTAAAAATTTAAATTTAATTTAAATCATTTAATGGCGGACAATTCGATTGGTTGCATCCTCCCGGATTTGAATTTCGCAATTGCAATTACAATTTTTTTTTGAATTAATTAATTAATTGAAATTTTGTGATGGCCGATTATGTCAATGTCTTTAATTAATTCTTTGCTTGCGAAAAGAAATCTATCAATCTATCTATCTACCTGCCTGAATTGAAGCCGTCATTCTCATCTTTTCTTTCTTTTTCTTTTGCTTTGAGGCCGTTTCCTTTTCCTTCGCTTTCTCTCCCATTTCCGTCCTTTCATCCGAATTTCTTCTTCTTCTCTTTCTTTTCTTTCTTCTTTTTCTTCTTTTCTTTTTTTTCTTTTTCTCTTTCTCACTCCCGCCTGAAGTTTTTCGATTATCTAAAAGATTTATTAATCCTAAGCCCCGGTCGTTTTAATTGAAAGTTAAAGAAAACTATTTTTTTTCTTCGCCTCTTCTAGAAAAATGAGCT
>JAGLBA010000128.1 GCA_018260475.1 Chryseobacterium sp.
GATTATCAATTAAAATTATCGATCGATCGATTTGTCGATGGCGATTCGAGAAAAAAGCCCGGCGAATCAAAATTCTACCATCCCCAACAACAACAACAACCAATCCGTGGTCTCTTTTCTTTTTTTTTAAATTTAATTTTAACTTTTCTTTTGAAATTTTTAGATTTAAATTTTATGAAGCGATTTTTGGAATTATAATTTTTTTTTTTTTTAGAAATTTTTAGTTTTAAATTTTAATTTGCTATTTATAGATTTAAATTTTCTCTTGCAATTTTTTGATTAAAATTTTTAAAATAATTTTTAGATTTAAATTTTCTTTTTCGATTTTTAGATTTAAATTTTATTTTGCAATTATTAGACTTAAATTTTATTTTGAAATTTTTAGATTTGAAATTTTATTTGTATTCGGGAACTTTTCATTTAAATTTTTGAAGAGATAACGTGTCACTCTCAACCCTTGTTTTACCTCAAACAAGTCACCTCTGCACATTCAACCCTGGCTTCTCTTTCTTTTTTCCCTCCTCTCGCTCTCATATTCTTTCTCTCCTCTTTTTATAACTCTTTAAATACTCCCTCTCGATTTCTTCTGTTAAATAAAGTTAAAAATGATTTCTTTACGAAAAAAAAAGAAAACTAGTGCTGTGTGGAGAAAGTAAGTAATTTAAAGTGAGTATTTTTAAAATCGGCTTGGACGAAACGGTCTCATCGTTATTACCTAC
>JAGLBA010000129.1 GCA_018260475.1 Chryseobacterium sp.
CTAACTGTTTTGAGTTATGACGCCGCGTTGAAGAATGACGAACCCAGGTACCGTTTTTCACCATTTTCTGTTTTCTTATGGAAAATCGCACTATAACAGATGTTATCCAGCTTGAAGAAAATTTTAAGCTGTTTTAAAATTTTAAGTGTTTTTATTTTAAGTGTTCGGCAAACACTTTTAAGCCGATTCTGATGCGTTATAAACCGTTGATGACTACATTCCGCTTTTTACCATCTTGTTATCCTGAAAAAACCCGAAGTAGATGTAAAACTGTTTGACAACACGTTTTGGCCACTATGAATGCGCGTTAAAAGCAAAAGAGAGAGGCTCTTTCGTTGGATTATTTATAAAGCCAATAGCTGAATAAGTAGGCGAAAATTCTGATAGTGATAGAGATGTGGCATTTAACGCGCAGTCATATGGCCAAAAAGGGTCGAGCAAACTGTTTCACATGTACTTTGCTGCAGAACATCTGCTATAGTACGTTTGTTTCACAAGAAAACGGAAAATGAAGAAAACGACTCATGAGCTTTAGAGTGCTTTATTTTGTCAAAGAATACTTATTTATGAGGAGTAACAAATCAAAAATTAAAAAATTAGAAATTGTTACGAATAGAATTTGGAACAATGTCTTTCATGCAAATTAGTGTTGTTACTTAAAATTTTTGGGCGATTACAGGTCGTGTCAAATTTTGATGAACACGCTTCAGTCCCATT
>JAGLBA010000012.1 GCA_018260475.1 Chryseobacterium sp.
GTTTCTGCGGTAAGCGCATGCCCAAGCCTGGCTCCATCTAAAAATAGATAAAGTTCGTTTTGCTTACAGAATGCGGAAAGTTCACTCAATTCATTTTTTGAATATAAGGTTCCAAGTTCCGTCGAATTGGAAATATAAACCAATTTTTGTTTGAGTTGGTGCGGTTTATTGGCATGTTGCGCAATTAAATCGGCTACTTGGTTGGTGGTAATTTTACCATTGTCCGTTGGTGTTCCATGAACCTTATGTCCCGTCGCTTCAATAGCGCCACTTTCATTCGTGAAAATATGGCCTGTACATGCGGATACCACGCTTTCATAGGGTCTCAAAATGGAAGCAATCACCGTTAGGTTCGCCTGAGTTCCGCCAGAAACAAAGTGTACGGCAGCATCTGGGTTAGAGAATTTTTCACGAATCATTTCAGCGGCTTCTTTGCAAAAGTCGTCTTGACCATAACCTGCCTGCTGATGCATATTGGTGGCTATTAGTGCCTGAAGAATATCCGGATGGCATCCTTCGGAATAATCATTTTTAAAAGAACATTTCATCTTGCAAATGTATAAACTCTTATTAAAAATGAATTATTTTTATCTTTATGTTAGAATAAAAAAAACCGATGGCGCGTATTTGTAATCCATGCCTTTCTCGCACGCTCCTACCCATAAACAATATATACAACTGCCTCTTTGACAAGGATTTTAAACAAGAAAAATCTCAGAAAAGTGACTGAAGCAGAATTTAATTGGAAACAAAATAAAAATAGGTTGGTTTTAAAACATTTTGAAGAATCAAACAAATTTAAAAAATAAATTACTGACCCTCAACCTTTTCCACAAAAAATTGTGTATAACCTGTGATTTTTAACATTGCGTTCACTTTCGGTTGCGGAAAACGGTTTATATTTGAGTGTAGATTTTTAGCAATGAGAACACGCACTACTTCAACGAGACTCTCACAAACCCTGATATAAAAAATAAAGGAAAGCACCGTCGGCTTTCCTTTTTTGTTGTTGTTTAACTTAAAAAATGAGATGTTTTTATCTATTGAATCCGGCTCTAAAGGTCGGATTCTTTTTTTCGTGGCCTCACCAAGAATCGAACTTGGATCTAAAGTTTAGGAAACTTCTATTCTATCCGTTGAACTATGAGGCCGCTGGGAGGGCAAATTTACGAAAAGGCTTCCGTTTATAAAAATTCGCTAATTCGTGGTTTCCTGCTCGCCCATTTGCTTTTTGGAGAAGCGCGGTTGCAGGAGTTTCGCGATGATTCCCGTCCAACCCGTTTGGTGGGAAGCCCCCACGCCACGGCCGTTGTCGCCATGGAAATATTCATAAAATAAAATGTAGTCCTTAAAGTTTTCGTCCTCCTGAAAACGCGGGTATTGCCCGTTGAAAGGCCGCTTCCCGTTCTCGTCATTCAAAAATAATTTCGCCAAACGCTTGCTGAGGAATTCGGCGGTCTCATCCAAATCTAAAAAATTGCCGCTCCCCGTAGGGCATTCCACCTTGAAATCTGGCGAATAGTAGAAAAAAAAGCGTTGCAAACTTTCGATAATCAGGGAATTTACCGGGAACCAAATCGGTCCGCGCCAGTTGCTGTTCCCACCAAAAAGTCCGCTGTCGCTTTCGGCCGGCGTATATTTTACGGAATAATCTATGCCGTTCAGGTTTAGGGTATATGGGTTTTCGCCATACTCTTTCGAAAGCGCGCGAATCCCAAAATCACCCAAAAATTCGTCGGGATTCAGCATCCTGTGCAGAAGTCTTTTTAGGCGGTGCCCCCGAAGCAGGGAAAGCAGGTGTTTGGAATCCTGCCCTTCTACCTGCCAATGCGAAACCAGCGAGGCGAGTTCGGGTTTGTTTTCCAAAATCCAATTCATCCTTGCCCGGAAGTTGGGAAGTTTTTCAATCATCTCATGGTCAATCACTTCCACGGCAAACATCGGGATAAGCCCGACCATGGATCGCAATTTCAGGAACATGTGGCTGCCATCATCGGAGGCGATGGCATCGTAAAAGAATTCATCTTCATCATCCCAAAGGCTGAAATTTTCGTCGCCCATATTGTCCAAAGCATTGGCGATGTAAAGGAAATGCTCGAAAAATTTTATCGCCATCTCCTCATAAATTATGTTGTATTGAGCCAATTCCAAGGCGATACGCATCATATTTAAAGAAAACATCGCCATCCAACTGGTGCCGTCGGCTTGCTCTAAATGCTCGCCGTTGGGGAGTTTATCGCTGCGATCGAACACGCCGATATTATCCAAGCCTAAAAATCCGCCTTCGAAAATATTATTGCCGTTGCTGTCCTTTTTATTCACCCACCAGGTAAAATTCATGGAAAGTTTGATGAAGGCACTTTCCAGAAACGCAAGATCTGGTTTTCCGGTAAGGTATTCATCAATTTTAAAAACCCGGAAAGTCGCCCAGGCATGCACGGGAGGGTTCACATCGCTAAAATTCCATTCGTAGGCCGGCAGCTGGCCATTCGGGTGTTGGTACCATTCGGAAAGGAATAATTTCAATTGATTTTTAGCAAAATCTGGATCTATCAATGCAAAACTAATTGCATGAAAAGCGAGATCCCAAGTGGCGTACCACGGATATTCCCACTTGTCTGGCATGGAAATAATGTGCTTGTTGTTCAGAAATCGCCAATCTGTATTGCGGATTTTCTCACGGGATTTTGGTGGCTTTATTTCAGCCGGGTCGCCCGCGAGCCATTTCCCGACATTGTAATGATAAAACATTTTACTCCAAAGCATCCCGGCAAACGCCTGCCGCTGCACCATTTTTTCGTCGTCAGATTCTATTCCGTCTTGGATTTCATTATAAAATTCGTCAGCCTCGGATTTTCTTTGGTTAAAAATTTCATCAAAACCATCGAAAGGTTTTACTAAATCCTTATCACTAAGACGGAAGCAGAAAACCTTTGTTTCTTTTGCATCAAAATTTTCTTTAATAATGAAGGAGGATTTCGTTCCATTTTTTTCGGGATTAATGGTTTCAGGGTTTCCGGAGATTACATAATCATTGATGCCGTCTTTGCAGAAATGCCCGAAATTGGGCTCGTTGTAGAGCTTCGCATCATTGGTTTCGTTATCACAAAATACGGCTTCACAATTTTTTTCAGAATAAAAATTCTTTGTTTTTAAATCCTTATGATTAACCGAAATCGATTGTTCTTTTTGGAAATTCAGCGAAGGTTTATAATCTTCGTAACCCCAATTCCAAGTATTTCTAAACCAAATCGTGGGCAAAATCGTAAGATCAGCAGGCTTTTCAGAACGGTTCACCACTGAGATTTTAATTAAAATATCCTGCGCACTTTCTTTGGCATATTCAATAAAAATATCGAAATATTCATCCTCATCAAAAACCCCAGTGTCTATCAGCTCATATTCTGGATCGTCTTTGCTGCGTTCGGCATTGGTTTTTAACAAATCCTCGTACGGAAAGGCATTCTGAGGGTATTTATAGAGCATTTTTTGGTAAGAATGCGTAGGCGTATTATCCAGGTAATAATAATATTCCTTCACATCTTCGCCGTGATTTCCTTGCGCATTCGTGAGCCCGAAAAAACGCTCTTTCACCATTTTATCCTTGCCATTCCAGAAGCCCATAGAAAACACGAGCCGCTGCATATCATCGGAAATCCCGCAAATTCCCTCCTCGCACCATCGGTAGGTTTTTGATTCCGCCTGGTCGTGCGAAATATAGTTCCAGGCATCTCCGCTGGCGCTGTAATCTTCACGAACGAGACCCCATTCCCGGTTGCTGACATAGGGACCCCAAGTTTTCCACGCGGGATCGGCAAGGCGTTTTTTTTCGATTTTCATTGAAGTGTTTTTTGGTTATCCGCCTGTTGAAAAACTTTCAAATGTCGTCATCCCACCATCAATGAAAATGCTGGCTCCGTTGATATAATCTGAGGCGTCGCTTGACAAAAATACGGCAAGGTTTCCGATGTCCTTCGGCTGCCCGATGCGGTTGTAAGGAATCAAGGAAAGCAAAGAATTTAAAACTTCGGGAGTGTCCCAAGCCGCAGTGTTGATAGGTGTTTGGATGGCGCCTGGGCAAATAGAATTCACACGGATTTTCTCGCCTGCATACTCCTGCGCCAAGGTCTGCATCAGCATACGGATGGCGCCTTTGCTGGCTGCGTAATTCGCGTGCTGAGCCCACGGAATAATCTCGTGAACGGATGAAATATGGATGATTTTTCCTTTTGCTACCGACTTGGTTTCATCGATTCCTCGGCGTAAAAACTCCTTGATGGCCTCGCGTGCGCAGAGGAACTGGCCGGTCAGGTTGACTCCGATTACCGCATTCCATTGGTCCAAAGTCATTTCTGTGAATTTTGCATCTTTTTGAATTCCGGCATTATTTATAAGAATATCCACCGTGCCAAATTGCGCTACCACATCCTGAAACATCTTCACCACTTGGTCTTCCTTGGAAACATCGCACATATAGGTAATGCCCTTTCCGCCGGCATCTGTGATGGTTTTCAGTACGGCATCCGCAGCAATTTTACTTACCTCAAATGGGTAATTTATAACCACCGTAGCACCGGATTCTGCTAACGATTTTGAGATTCCTGCGCCGATTCCGCTGGATGCACCGGTGATGATGGCGACTTGGTTTTTCAATGATATTTCCATGATATTTTGTTTTGGTTAAATTTTAAACAAATATATAACCCTGATGCCCGAAAAGAGAACCGTTTTAGTTAAAAAAAGATTAAATCTTTTAGTTCAATAAAGTCAATCGCTAAAGTTTCCGACAAAAAATTTCAGCGGTAAATCCTTATCTTTGCTCACAAATTTTTAATGAAAATGACGAACAGAAAGATGATCACGGCGGCACTACCGTATGCCAACGGACCTGTACATATTGGCCATTTGGCGGGCGTTTACATCCCGGCGGATGTGTATGCGAGATTCCAAAGAAGAACCGGTGCCGATGTGGCATTCATTGGCGGCTCCGATGAACACGGGATTCCAATTACCATTCGCGCCAGAAAAGAAGGTGTCACGCCACAAGATATTGTGAACAAATACCACGAAATCATCAAAAATTCTTTCGCTGATCTGGGGATTTCTTTTGATGAATATTCCCGTACGACTTCCAAAAAACACTACGAGGTTAGTCAGGATTTTTTCAAAACACTTTATAATAAAAATAAATTCCAGGAAGAGGTATCCGAGCAATACTATGACGAGCAAGCAGGCGAATTTCTGGCCGACCGCTACATTGTGGGAACTTGCCCGAATTGCGGTAACGACGGTGCCTATGGCGACCAGTGCGAAAAATGCGGCTCTACCCTCTCGCCAACGGAACTCATCAACCCAAAATCCATGCTGAGTGGAAATGTGCCTATTCTGAAGGAAACCAAAAACTGGTATCTGCCACTGAACGATTATGAAAACTTCCTGAACGAATGGATTATCGAAGGTCATAAAGACGACTGGAAAACCAATGTCTACGGACAGGTAAAATCTTGGTTAAATGATGGTTTGAAACCACGCGCCATGACTAGAGATTTGAACTGGGGTGTACCCGTTCCGCTACCAGATGCTGAGGGCAAAGTGCTTTATGTCTGGTTTGATGCGCCGATTGGCTATATCTCTTTCACGCAAGAATGGGCAGAAAAGAACGGCAAAAACTGGAAGGATTACTGGCAAAGCGAAGAATCCGACCTTATTCATTTCATTGGTAAGGACAATATCGTGTTCCACTGCATTATTTTTCCAGCGATGATGAAGGCACACGGCGACTACAAAATGCCGAAAAATGTACCCGCTTTTGAGTTTTTGAACCTCGAAAACGATAAAATTTCGACCTCCCGAAATTGGGCGGTTTGGGCACACGAATATCTGGAAGATTTCCCTGGCCAACAGGATGTTTTGCGATACGCATTACTCTCTTCCGCACCGGAAACTAAAGACAACAACTTTACATGGAAAGATTTCCAAACCAAAAATAATTCAGAATTGGTAGGGATTTTCGGGAATTTCATCAACCGTGTAGCGGTTTTAACCCATAAATATTACGCTGGAAAAATCCCGCAAGGGAAGATGGATTCCGAGGCATTATCTGAAATCCATAAATCTGCGACAGAAATCCGTTCTTTCTTGGATAAATTCGAGTTTCGCAACGCACTTTCCGCTATGATGAACCTTGCGCGTTTTGGAAACCAATATCTTCAAATAAAAGAGCCCTGGAAAACCATTAAAACAGATGAAACCGTAACGGCAAACTCTATGTATACTGCGGCACAAATCGCTGCTGCTTTAGCGCAAATCTGCGAACCATTTATGCCTTTCAGTTCAGATAAACTACTGAATATGTTTAATTTAACAAAACAAAATTGGCAAGAATTGGAGACCGCAGAAACTTATATCTCAACCGGACACCAAATCAACGAGGCAGCGCTCCTATTCTCAAAAATAGAGGATGAAACCATTGATTTTCAAATTCATAAATTAGAATCCACGAAACAAAACAACAAGAAAACTAACCCAAACGCCAATCCTGTGAAAGACGAAATTCAATTTGATGATTTTACAAAAATAGACCTTCGTACCGCTACAATCCTTACCGCTGAAAAAGTAGAAAAAGCCGACAAACTCTTGAAATTCACCGTGGATACCGGCGTGGATGTGCGTACCGTGGTTTCCGGGGTTGCAGAAAGTTTCTCTCCGGAAGAATGCGTGGGCAAGCAAGTAATGATTTTGCTAAACCTCGCTCCCAGAAAAATCCGCGGTATTGAATCTCAAGGTATGCTGCTTTTGACTACAAAACCAGACGGCAGACTATCCTTTGTAACGCCTGACGAAAAAGTAGAAAACGGCGTGGAGATCGGATAAATACAAAATCAATTATTCAAAACTTAACTTAATCCCGGTTCATTCGGGATTTTTTGATTTCATTTCTAAAAAATGCTTAATTTTAAAAATAAAAAAGATGAAAAAAATTGACCAACTTTTCGTGGAATACGGCGCAAGTCATAGAAACCACACCAATAAAAGCATCCACTGGGTGTGCGTACCTCTCATTTTTTGGAGTATCATGGGATTCATTTCGCTGATTCCTACGCCGCATTTTTGTTTGGCATATTACGGTTGCATCAGTATTGCAACAATAAGTGCAATTGTATTGGTGAGCATTTTCTATTTTAGACTGTCGCCAATTATTGCAGTCATCATGTTGCTAATCATGTTCCTAATGGCTCATTTGGTATATGGCATCCATGTTTATTTTGGCAAAAACGCTTGGATGGTTTTCCTTGGCGTATTTATAATTACTTGGATTTTCCAATTCATCGGCCATAAAATAGAAGGCAAGAAACCGAGTTTCCTGAAAGACCTGCAATTTCTCTTAGTGGGACCCGCTTGGCTACTTCATTTTATACTAAAAAATTTACGAATTAAATACTAATTTATATTGCTAAAATTTCATAAAAACTTACATTAAAGTGAAAATTTTTGGTACTTTACATAAAAAAAACTATTTTTGTTAAAATTAAATAAATAAATTATGAGCTTTTTAAAAGAATTTAAAGAATTTGCAGTTTCCGGAAATGTGGTGGAACTAGCAGTTGCAGTGATCATCGGTAAAGCCTTTGGCGATATTGTAAATTCCTTCGTGGCAGATGTTGTTACGCCGCTTTTACTAAACCCGGCTTTAGAGAAGGCAGGAGTTGCAAACATTAAAGAACTTGCTTGGAACGGTGTGACTTACGGTAATTTCCTTGCTGCGATTATAAACTTTCTCTGTATTGCATTCGTACTATTTATGATGGTAAAAGCGATCAACAAAGTGAAAAAACCGGCTGATGTACTAGCAGGCCCAACAGCAGAAGAATCTTTACTTATGGAAATTAGAGACGAACTGAAAAAGAAATAGGTATCATTACCAACCTGGGAAAATCCGGGTTATTATTACTAAAAGCGCTCCGGTATCGGAGCGTTTTTTATTTATAATTTACTAATCTATCTGTAATATCGAACAGATTTGTTCAGCCAAAGACAGCCCAATACGATCCTGAGCTTCTACCGTAGAAGCACCTGTATGCGGTGTCAAAGATATTTTTGGATGTGAAAGAATCTCCTTATTAGGTGTAGGTTCATTCGCAAAAACATCAAGCCCAGCATAAGATACCTTTCCTGAATCTAATGCTTTAATAAGCGCGGATTCATCAATCACTCCACCACGAGAGCAGTTCACTATAGCTACGCCTGTTTTCATTTTAGTAAATTCGGGAGCGCCAATCATATAGCCGTCCTTTTGAGCAGGGACATGCAGGGTAATAAAATCTGAATGCATTAAAACATCTTCCATAGGTTCAGTCTCGATATCTACATTTATAAACTGATGGTTATAAAATTTAACCTTTATCGTGGCTTTCCCAACATTGTTATCTGCTGCAACTACACGCATTCCCAAGCCAAGAGCAATTCTTGCCACTTCCTGACCAATACGCCCCATTCCGATAATTCCAATGGTTTTACCACGCAATTCAATACCTTTTTCATATGATTTCTTCAGCTTTGCAAACTCAGAATCACCCACAATAGGCATTTTCCTGTTTGAATCCTGCAAAAATCTGGCACCTGAGAAAAGGTGTGCAAAAACGAGTTCCGCAACCGATTGCGATGAAGCAGATGGTGTGTTGATCACATGAATTCCTTTTGAGCGCGCATAATCCACATCTATATTGTCCATACCTACACCACCTCTTCCGATGATTTCGATGGATGGACATTGATCGATGAGTTCTTTCCGAACTTGTGTAGCGCTACGAACCAAAATGGTTTTAATTCTGTTTGCATTTATAAATTCTGCCAGCTGTTCCTGTGGCACCTTTTCCGTAATCACTTCAAAGCCCTTCTGTGTAAGAGCGTTGATTCCGGACTGATCCAATCCGTCGTTTGCTAATATCTTCATCAATCTTTAAAAACTTGTATGGTTACTTTTTTATCTACCATATCGGTAAATTTACCTTTATAGCGCGTAGCTCTTACCAAATGATTGTCTATCCAATGATAATTACCTCCACGCGGTTTTCCGAAAAGTACTGAATGATACTTGAAGCCGTGCTTATTTAGCCATTCTATTGTAATTTGTTTTAAATCTTCGGTGCGAGAAGTAAAAAAACATATAATATGCCCTTCATCATACCATTTATTTATGGTTTCCAATGCATCGGGATATGGTTCGCAAGTTACCATTCTTTCAGGCTCCTCGTTAGGTACATCATCGGTAATCGTTCCGTCGATGTCGATCAGGTAGTTCTTGATTCCATCTTTTAATGTCGGACTGAGGTGATTTTTGTATTCCAGATCCATAGATTTTGTTTTACTAAACAAAAGTATAAAATTAGCTTGACTTTTAAAAAAACGAACGATATTTGTTGAGATCTGTACATAAATTTAATGTAATAAATAATTTCTTTAAAAAATTCATCTACTTTATCATCATAAATGCTTTTTTCCATCAAATATTTTAATAACTAATTTTTAAAATCTATTTTTGTAGAATATGGATGAACAGGTTGTTTTAGTCACTGAGGAGGATGAAGTTCTCGGTTTGATGGAGAAAATTCAGGCGCACGAGAACGGTCTGCTTCACCGCGCTTTCTCTGTTTTTTTATTTAATTCTAATGGCGAAATGCTGTTGCAGAAGCGCGCCCCCGGCAAATACCACTCCCCCAACCAATGGACGAATGCCGTTTGTTCGCACCCAAAGAACGGGGAATCTTACATAGATGGTGCGAAAAGACGCCTTCAGGAAGAACTTGGCATTTCGGTTGAAATTCAGGAAAAATTTAATTTCATTTATAAAGCCGATGTTGGGCAGGGCCTTTGGGAACATGAACTTGATCATGTATTCACAGGGATTTTCGATGGTGAATTTAATTTAAATAAAGACGAAGTTTCCGAAGTGCGCTATAATTCAATTGAAAACCTTACCAAAGAGATTTCTGAAAATCCAGAACATTTCACCGAATGGTTCAAAATAATTCTCGGTGAATATTTGGAACATTTAGGCTAAATTATAAACCACAAAAGATACAAAAGGTGACATTTTTTAATGATAAACCTTCCAGTTTATACTATCTATTTGGTCTTTAATTAGATAGTAAACTTTAATTAAATCTACTTTGTGACTTTTGTGGTTAGTGCAGTATTTCAACAAAAATTAAAAATAAAATAAATTCTATAATAAAATGACAAGACAAACAGCATTATTCGACAAACATGTTTCCCTGGGCGCCAAAATGGTACCGTTTGCAGGATTTGATATGCCCGTACAATACACCGGCGTGACCGAAGAGCACTTCGCAGTGCGCGAGAAAGCAGGGTTATTCGATGTTTCGCACATGGGACAATTTTTCATAGAAGGCCCGAAGGCGAAAGACCTTCTGCAATATGTGACCACCAACAATTTGGATGCTTTGGAAGATGGCAAAGCGCAATATTCTTGCCTTCCAAACGGAAAAGGCGGTATCGTAGATGATTTGATTGTTTACAAAATGGCAGATGAGAAATATTTTGTAGTTGTTAACGCTTCCAATATTGATAAAGATTGGAACCATATTCAAAAATACAATGCGGATTTCGGAGCTGAAATGCGAAATGCGTCCGATGAAATGTCTCTTCTCGCCATCCAAGGTCCGAAAGCTACGGAAACTTTGCAAAAACTAACCGATACAAACCTTTCTGAAATTCCTTACTATCATTTCACTGTGGGAACTGTTTCCGGAGTTGAGGATGTCATCATCTCAAACACAGGATATACCGGTTCGGGTGGTTTTGAAATTTATTTTAAAAATGGATATGCCGAAAAACTTTGGGACGAAGTTGTAAAGTCAGGAGAAGAATTCGGATTAATCCCATGCGGATTGGCTGCTAGAGATACTTTGCGCTTGGAAAAAGGATTCTGCCTTTACGGTAATGATATTGATGACACTACCTCTCCCATTGAAGCCGGTTTAGGCTGGATTACCAAATTCGATAAAGAATTTGTAGATAAAGAACTTTTTGCAAAACAAAAAGAAGAAGGTGTAAGCCGTAAACTGGTTGGTTTTGAGATGCAAGAAAAAGCGATCCCAAGACACGATTATCCTGTGGTAGATGCAGAAGGAAATGTGATCGGGAAAGTGACATCCGGAACCATGAGCCCAATGAAGAAAATCGGCCTTGGAATGGCATATGTGAATAAGCCACACTTCAAATTGGGATCAGATATCTTCATCCAAATCCGTAACAAAAATATTCCCGCAAAAGTTGTGAAAATGCCATTCATCTAGACTATAAATACTAGAACCAAGACACCTGAAGCCGTTTGAGAAATCAAGCTGCTTTTTATTTTAACGACAAAAGTCTATCATCTACAGACACTACACGAACCACCATCTTTCGCACAATTTTAACAGCCCGTGCAATTTTTGCAAGCAGAACATGTCCCTTTTGGATTACACTTCCCACCATTTTCATTTGATATTAGGTAAACACCTGTTCCAATATAGGCAGATAAAAATAGAACAGCTATAAATCTTCTCATAAATATAACTTATTCAAAGTTAGCTATTTACATTTAACTGATTTAGAACTTTACGAAAACTTTCTATCGTCTTCTGCTCACTACCTGCAAAAATTTCTTTATCCGTTAAAAATAGTGGGCGTTTTAAAAAACTGTAATGATCGAGGATTAAATTTTTAAAATCCGATTCCGTCAGCGTTTTTGTATCGATTCCGCGTGCTTTTATTTGTGTGGAACGTTTGCTGAAAAGTGCTTCGTAACTGCCCGCCAGTTCCCACATTTCTTGTAATTCTTCCTCGGTGATGGATTTGGATTTTATTTCGCGTAATTCCCAATCAGATAGATCAAATTCTGTTAAAATTTTTTTGCAGGTTCCGCAATTTTTTAAGTAAAATACTTTTTTCATGGGTTATATCATTAGTTTAAAAATAACAATTTTTATATAATTGTTAAAAGTAAATTTAATTTATATATTTGTCACAAGATATGAGACAGTTCCTCACCTACCTCTTAATTTGTACCTACCTTTTTTCCTTTCCGGAAGCTAGGCAGGTTTTGAGGTTGCCAAATTTAGTAGAGCATTTCATTTCGCATAATCTAAAAGATAGCAATACAACGCTGTATTCGTTTGTGAAAATGCATTACCTCGACGAGCAGCAAAAAGATTCTGATTACAACCAGGACATGAAGCTGCCTTTCAAATCCCATGAGGTCTGCGCACCGTCCGTACCAGTTGCGGCATTGCCCTCTGTTTTCTCTTTTAGTTTTGACACCAAATCCGAGCCCGTTTCTGTGGTTCGCAACTTCATTTATTCAGAAAAATTCTACCCTTCCGTTTTCGGAAAAGTATGGCAACCGCCTAAGCTTTCTTAATTTTTTTTCAATTCTAAAAATCCATTTGGGTTTTTACGCTTAACCGAACTTATTTACCTAAAGATAAATTTTCTCAGGTGACTAAGGTGTTAACAAAATACCGTGAAAATTACTTTTTCACCACACAATCCTATTTTCAAAATTCAAATTCATAAAAATGAACAATGCACACTTGCACTTGATTGTCAATCACTTGCCTATTATTTTCCCTATCGCCGGCCTCGTTATCCTTTTGTTCGGCATCTTTACAAAATCTGAAACTTCAAAACGAAACGCCTATATCCTGTTTATCATCGGGGCACTATCCAGTATCGCCGCGATGGCCACAGGGGAAGGCGCCGAAGAGGCCGTAGAACACCTACCCGGCGTTGCCGAAAATTTAATTAAAATCCACGAAGAAGCTGCTGAACTTTTGGCCGGGCTATCCTATGTATTGGGCGCTGTTTCGCTTGCCGGACTTTTCGCTTCATACAAGAAACTTTCATTTGAAAAATATGTTCCGTTCGCAGCGTTGATCCTTGCCGCTGCCGCCCTGTTTTTCGGTGCAAGAGCAGGAACCACAGGAGGCGAGATCCGCCATACCGAAATCCGTTCCGGGGCTGCTATTACCGCTGGCGAAGGTGGTGAAGAAGGTGAAGAGGAGGAAGGAGAAGAAAACGAGTCCGGGGAAATGGGCGAAAATAAATCTCCGATGGTTTCTGAAAAAAATGAGACTAATGAAGCTGCCGAAAAAGGCGAATCCAGATCCGCAGAAATGTCTGAAAATAATGAAAAAGCCGGCGAAGTAAGAGCCGAAGAAAAAACTGAAACCCGCAACGAGCAAGGTGAGATCCGCAAGGAAGAAGCCAACGAAGAGGGCGAAGACAGAGATTAATCCAAAAATTAGTCGGCGAAAAGATTTAACGAAAATTTAATTCCCGGTAGCCGACTTCTTTATTATTTTTCAAACTTAAAACTAACAAGTATTTATGCTAAACAAAATAATAGAATTTTCCATAAAAAACAAACTGATCGTGATGCTTTTCACGCTCGGTTTAGTTATTTACGGACTATTCGAAGTCACGAAACTGCCCATAGATGCAGTTCCGGATATTACTGATAATCAGGTGCAAATCATCACGGTATCGCCATCACTTGGTGCGCCGGATGTGGAACGATTTATCACCTTCCCGCTGGAACAAGCCAATAATAACATCCAAGGAATCAAACAGATACGGAGTTTTTCCCGCTTTGGCCTGTCGGTGATTACCATTGTTTTTAAAGACGATGTAAACCTGCATTTGGCGCGCCAGCAGGTGGCCGAACGCCTCCAACAGGTGGCAAAGGACATCCCGACTACGCTCGGTGTGCCACAGATGGCACCGATTTCCACTGGTCTGGGCGAGATTTACCAATATGTGGTGCGCCCGAAAAAAGGCTACGAACACCGCTATAACGCCATGCAGCTGCGTACAATTCAGGATTGGGTAGTTCGCAGGCAATTACTTGGTACCGAAGGCGTTGCCGATGTTGCAAGTTTTGGTGGAGATTTGAAACAATATGAAGTTGCTGTAAATCCGGCGGCATTGAAGGCCTCCAATGTCACCATGCAGGAAGTGTTTGATGCGCTTCAAAAAAACAACCAAAACACGGGTGGTGCCTACATCGAGAAAGGCCCGTCCGTTTTGTTCATCCGCACGGAAGGGCTCATCGGGCAGATTCCGGATATTGAAAACACGGTGATCAAAAACCTGCAAGACGGCACGCCGGTTTTGATTAAAAATATTGGCGAAGTGCGTTATGGCAAGTCAATTCGCTATGGTGCAATGACTTACAATGGAAAAGGCGAAGTGGCCGGAGCGGTAGTAATGATGATGAAAGGCGCTAACTCGAACGATGTGATTGGCAAAGTGAAAAGCCGCATCGCCGAAATTCAAAAAACGATGCCCGAAGGCGTGGTGATAGATGCATTCCTCGACAGGACTAAAATGGTGAACAACGCCATCACCACTGTATCCCACAACTTGATGGAAGGCGCACTGATCGTAATTTTCGTATTGGTGCTGTTCCTCGGGAACTTTCGTGCGGGATTTTTGGTAGCATCGGTGATTCCTTTGGCGATGCTTTTCGCCATTATTATGATGAATATTTTCGGGGTTTCCGGGAATTTGATGAGTTTGGGAGCGCTGGATTTCGGGTTGATTGTAGATGGCGCCGTGATTATCGTGGAAGCCGTATTGCACCGCCTCCACACCATTAAACAAAACCAAATTTCGCAAAAAACAATGGACAGCGAGGTGGAAAGTTCCGCCGGAAAAATGATGAATTCCGCCGTGTTTGGGCAGATCATCATCCTGATTGTTTACTTACCAATCCTCACTTTGGAAGGCGTGGAAGGTAAAATGTTCAAACCTATGGCGCAGACCGTAATCTTTGCACTTTTGGGCGCGTTTATCCTGTCATTGACCTATGTTCCGATAATGAGCACGATTCTTTTGTCGAAGAAAATCACCCATAAAAAGAATTTCTCCGATAAAATGATGGAGAAAGCAGAAAACTTCTACCATAGAACTTTGAGCAAGGCTTTGAAGTTCAGTAATCCTGTATTCTTCGGGGTTGTAGGGCTGTTTTTATTGGCCGTTTTCGTGATGACGCGTTTGGGTGGCGAGTTTATCCCAACCCTTCCGGAGGGCGATTTCGCGGTAGACACACGGGTTTTGCCGGGTAGTAATTTGAAAACTTCCATAGATGCCGTATTGAAAAGTCAGCAGATTTTGCTTAAAAAATTCCCTGAAATTGAAAAAATTGTAGGGAAAACTGGAAGTAGCGAAATCCCAACCGACCCAATGCCCATCGATGCCAGTGATATGATGATTATCCTGAAACCGCGCGACGAGTGGACTTCCGCAAAATCCTACGACGAGCTTGCCGAAAAAATGACCGCCGAACTCAAAAAGAACCTAATCGGCGTAACCTATTCCTTCCAATATCCTGTAAATATGCGTTTTAACGAATTGATGACGGGTGCGCGGCAAGATGTGGTTTGTAAAATTTTTGGTGAAAACCTCGATACTTTAAAGGTTTACGCTGATAAATTGGGACAAATTTCCAAGAAAATTGAAGGCGCACAGAATATCTATGTAGAACCCATTTCCGGGATGCCACAGATTGTGATTACCTACAACCGCGATGCGATGTCCCAATTTGGATTAAATGTTTCGGATGTTAACAAACTGATTAACACCGCATTTGCCGGACAGGCGACAGGCTCGGTTTATGAGGGCGAAAAGAAATTTGATCTCGTGGTGCGGCTTGCCGGAGAGCAACGAAAAAATATAGAAGATGTTCAGAATCTGCTAATTAACACGCCTACGGGCGGCGAGATTCCGCTTAGCAGCTTGGGAAAAGTTGAACTTAAAGAAAGTGTGAACCAAATTCAGCGTGAAGATGCACATCGAAGAATCATCGTAGGTTTCAATGTTCGCAACCGAGACATACAAACTACGGTGGCAGATTTGCAAGCACACGTGGACAAGAATTTGAAACTACCGGCCGGCTATTTCGTGAAATATGGCGGAACTTTTGAGAATCTCCAACAGGCAAAAGCGCGCCTTTCCATAGCAGTTCCACTGAGTTTGTTGTTGATTTTGTTGATGCTCTACTTTGCGTTCCGCTCCGTGAAATATGGCTTGTTGATTTTCTCCGCAGTTCCACTTTCGACTATCGGCGGGATCCTATCGCTTTGGATGCGCGGTATGAATTTCAGTATCTCGGCCGGCGTAGGTTTTATCGCGCTCTTCGGGGTGGCGGTACTGAATGGTATCGTTTTGATTGCGGAATTTAACCGACAAAAAGAAATAAACAGCGACCTATATGAAGTGGTGCAAAACGGCGGTAGAGCACGACTTCGCCCTGTTTTGATGACGGCTTTCGTGGCGTCTTTGGGTTTCCTCCCCATGGCGATTAGCAACGGTGAAGGTGCGGAGGTGCAAAGGCCCCTGGCTACGGTGGTAATTGGCGGTTTGCTTTTGGCGACTTTCCTTACACTGTATCTTTTGCCGGTGATGTATATCTGGTTTGAAAAGAAATTCCCGGAGAAGATTACACTGAAAAAGTTGAAAGATCATTAAAAATAAATGAGCACAAAATTTTGTAACTATGAAATGACAAAAGAATAAAATTTGGCTATAAGAACAATGACATGAAGATTTACCTACTTAAAATAAGAAGCAAATGAAACAAAAGAAAGATTCAAACTTCGTGTCTTAAAAATTAGAATCTGTGGACTTTGTGAATTCTTTATGTCTTTTGTGGTAATGAACATACCCGAGGCACTTGAGTAAGCTAATAAATATTTAGGAGTTCTTTTGAACTTAAGATCCTGCAGATTTTGTTTTGTGATATTTGTGAAGATATTTTAATAAACAAGTTTTAACTAAACCTTTTGGGTCTTTATGGTTAAAAAATATATTTGGTATATGAATTTTAAAACGTTGAATCCCGCGCGCCCCGACCTGAGTGGAGCTCGTTTTGTGAGGAGGAACGACGAACAAAACAGCGGGAACGGAGGGCGGAAAAGGCGCCCAAATAAATTAGAATAATCTTAAAAACAGTTTGAAAAGATAATGAATCATTTGATAAAAATAATTTCGATAGCGGCGGTGTTTTCTGGAGCTTTCCTGAACGCGCAAACCGTAATACCATTGGAAACAGCGATGGAAAGGGCTTTTGAGAACAACCGTAACCTGCGGAGCGGTCAACTAAATGTGGACTACCAAACTCGGATGCAAGGGACTTACCGCGCCTACGATCCGCTGAATATTTCGGCGGAAATAGGGCAAATCAACTCGGCGTATGTGGATAATAGAATTTCGGCGAGCCAAAGTTTCCGGTTGCCATCGTTTTATAACAGCCAGAAAAGACTGCTGAACGAGGAACTGAAAAACGCGCAACTGGGATTGGAGGTGCAAAAATGGCAGATTCGAAGGGATATTTCTTTGATTTACAACAAATTAAATTACCTGGATGAAAAGCAGAAACTGGTGGAAAAAGCGGATTCAATCTATTCTAAATATTTCCAACGCGCGGAACTACGCCTGAAGGCGGGGGAAAGTAATATTTTGGAGAAAACGACGGCGGAAAACTACCGCAGTCAGGCAGAAATCCAACTTCAAAACATCAAATACGACCGCGAGATTGCTTTAGCGCAACTGAACTACCTGATTGGCGGGAAAGAGCTCTACAGCAATCAGAATTCGGAGTTTTATGTGATGACTGCGGAGGAAACTTTGACCAATGAACATCTGCCTGTTTTGAGACAACTCGAACAACAAAAAAACATAGAAGCAGCGCGCCTGGAAACGGAAAAAGCGAAACTGAAACCTGTGTTTTCGGTGGGTGTGAACTCTGGAACGATTCGGGGGACTGGTGCTAATGATAAAGTCTACAACGGATGGCATCGATTCCATTCGGTGGTGGGCGGCGTGGCGATTCCGGTGTTCAACAATGCGCAAAAAGCGGTGATTGAAAGCCAGATTGTAAACCAACAAATTGCGGATAATAATTTTGAAATTGGGCGCAAAAATGTGATAAACCAATGGGCAAGAGTGATCGGCGAGTATCGAAAATATCGTGCCGAAGCAGAGTATTACCGTACGAAAGGGTTGAAAAATGCGGATAAAATTCTCTTTACGGCAGATTTGCTGATGCATGAAGGAGAAATCAACTATATGGAGTGGTCGCTTTTGGTGAATCAGGCGCTGGAAATCCGTAACCGCTATGTTGAATCTCAGAAAAACATGAACGATAAAATCATAGAAATGAATGCGTTGCAAGGCAAATGATTTGCTTTCAGAAGAAATGGAATACAAAGCAAATTTTTAGTAGAACCAAATGGTAAACTTTGGTGAAAAATTCTAAAAACTTTAAAAAAGACTACTTATAATGAAACATTTAAAATATTTATTTCTCCCTGCTATTGTGGCTTCCGTGCTGTTTTCATGCGGAAAAAAGAAAGATAAAACAGAAGAAACAATTGAAGTGAGTGCGGCAAAAGATGTCGTTACACTAACCGATGCCCAACAAAAAGAGGCAGCCATAGAGGTTTTGGCGCCAAAAAACCAAAATATTGCGAATAAAGTCCGTCTGTCCGGGATGATAGATGTGCCGCCGTTATCTATGGCAAGCGTTTCCTCGCCCACCAGCGGCTATGTGCGCGTTTCGAGGTTTATGCCCGGGAACTCGGTATCTAGAGGGCAAACTTTGGCTGTGATAGAAGATCCGGATATGGTGCAGCTGCAACAGGATTATCTCTTAGCGAGATCCAATTCCGGCTATGCGCAAAAGGATTACGAAAGACAACGCTACCTCAACAAATTTCAGGCGGCAAGCGACAAAGCCATGCAAAAAGCACAAGCCGATGCCCAAAACCAAAATATCCTGATGCGCGGAATGGCTCAGAAACTGCGTTCTCTGGGCATTAATCCTAATGGTTTGACGGCCAATAATATCCGTACAACGGTGGCGGTAACTTCGCCGATCTCTGGCAAGGTTTCGGCGGTGAATGTGAATATCGGACAATATGTTTCGGCAAGTGAGAAATTGTTCTACATATTCAATACCTCGGACATTCATTTGGCTTTGAAAGTTTTTGAAAAAGATTTGGGTGCTATTGCTGTTGGACAAAGGGTTTATGCATATACCAACCAAAATCCAGATAAAAAATATCCTGCTGAAATCATCCTTATCAGCAAAGATTTCGGACCGGACAGGAGCGTGTTAGTACATTGCCATTTTCTGGATCACGATCCGATTTTAATCCCGGGAACCTACATGAATGCTGAAGTAGAAACCGAAACCCAAGAATCTTGGGTGGTTCCAGATGACGCCATTGTTACCTGGGAAGATAAACAATACCTCTTCGAAGAAGTGAAGCCGAAGACCTATAAAATGATTCCTGTGACTATTGGAATTTCCGAAAAGGGATATACGCAATTGTTGAACTTTGGCGTGGAAAATCAAAACAAAAGATTCGTGACCAAAGGCGCCTACCAACTGCTGATGGCTTTGAAAAATGTGGAAGAATAAGCATGGGTACTCACTAATCCGTAACGACTAATGAACTTTAGCTAATCGTTATGGCCCAATTTTTATCCTGCTTTTAAAAACTTGCCGAATTTCTTAGTTTTCCCATAACCTTCCAAAAATTATTATTCTCAAAGATAATTCCGCCATTGACTACAACCGTTTCTACCACGCCTTCCGCACGATTTACAAGGCGGTAGTAGTTATTGAATTCCTCTATTTCGCCTTCAAAAACCTCTTTGGTCACATTTAATATTTTTTCGGGATTAATGATATTCAGCGTGGCACTTTTTCCTTCTGCAAGATAGCAGCAGTCCAACCCAAGCCAGTCGGATTGTTCCTTGGACAGCCTCCAGATACACTTTTCCATCGGCATAATAGGAAATAATTAAATGATTTTTCTATTTTTACACTAAATTAATATGACAAATGCAAAATAAGACTGTTTTTCAATTTATATCCGAGCCATCTGATGTTAATTATGGTGGAAATGTGCACGGCGGAAGTGTGATGAAATGGATTGACCAAGCTGGATATGCTTGTGCAACTTCTTGGTCTTCAAGTTACTGCGTAACAGTTTATGTTGGCGGAATTCGTTTTTATTCACCTATTAAAATTGGACATATCGTAAAAGTAGAGGCAGAAGTCATTTACACGGGAAGTTCCAGTATGCACATTGCCATAAATGTTTTTTCGAGAAATATCAAGCGGCAGGAATTTGACAAGAAAACTCACTGTATCATTGTATTTGTAGCGGTGGACGATGAGGGAAATAAGATTAAAGTCCCACAATTCGTCCCAGAAACCGACGCCGAAAAACATATGCAGGAATACGCGATGAAACTCATGGATCTCCGCAAAAATATAGAAGACGAAATGAAACCTTTTCTTTAATTTAACTTTAATAAATATTTAACATGATTAAAAACTCTATCGCCTTACTACTTTTAGCCGCTACAATGCAGTCGCAGGCTCAAATTTTTAATTCAGGTTTTGAAAATAACAACGGGACACCGCTATCTGCATACACCAAAATAAATGCGGACGGACTAACGGTTGCAAACTATGCTGAAATTCAAGCATTTAATACCGAGGCATGGATGCAATTTTATGATGGTTATGATGATAAAATCGCTTTCAGCACTTCCATGTACAGCCCTCCAGGCAAAGCCAATGACTGGCTCATAACGCCAGCAATCACACTTCCGGCAGATGGCAAACCTACCCTTTACTGGAAAGCAAAATCCTATGATACCACCTATGCTGATGGTTATAGAGTAATGATTTCTACCACGGATACGCAGATGACTAGTTTCACGGAATTATTGTCTGTTCCTAATGAGCAAGCCTATGATTTCAATGCTAGGACTTTAGATTTATCCACCTACAAAGGGCAAACTGTGTATCTCGCCTATGTGAATAACACGACTGACGGTCTTTATTTAGCACTTAACGACTTGTACATCAGTAATTCTGAAAACTGTGTAATGCCGGACAAAAGCGGACTTTCCGTTTCCGGACTTTCCGAGAATAGTTTCAACCTAAACTGGACGCCTACGCCGGGCATCACCACCTATGATGTCGGACTTACTGATTTTAGCACATCTGTGACCTCCTACGGCTTACAAACAACGACCTCGAAAAGTTTCTCAACACTTACCTCCGGCAAACGCTACCAAGCCTTTTTGAGAAATGCCGACTGCGGATCTGGCTGGGCTGGCCCGTATTCTATTTGGACGGCTACGAAACTTCCTTACGCCTATAATTTTGAACCAACTACAGAAAACTTTGGCGAGTACGATTCAGATGGCTGGAAGTCTAACTCATGGGTTATGGGAAGTTTGTCAGGCGCATCTCAGGATGGCGTAGGATACGCTTTCAACGGAACCAGTAAATCTTCGACCAAGAATGACTGGCTTTACTCCTACCCTATAAAACTCAGTGTAGGCGAAGAGGTTACGATAACCTATTATGCCGCAATGAGCACCGCCACCGCAAGCCCGGGAATGCTGAAAGTAAGCGTGGCATCTGCTCCGGACCAAGCCTCTCATCTGCAGGAGTTGAGTACGCAGGTAGTTACCGGAAATGCCTATAAGAAATATACTACACAATTTTCCACTACCACCCCAGGCGTATATTATTTCGGTTTTGGTAATGTTACCGCACCAGTTGCCGCTTCCGGCTCTTTGAGACTGGATAATATCAATTTTTCATCTTCCATACTTGCAATTGCCGAGAATAATGGACTTTCAGAAATTAAGATATTTCCTAATCCTGTGAAAGATATTCTTACCATTTCGGGAGCCGGGAAAATCCAAAAAACAGTAGTATATGCTATGGATGGCAAATTGGTAAAAGCACAACTTCACAATTTAGAACAAATAGACTTTAGTGGTATTCCAAAAGGCATATATCTCGTTAAAATCTATTGTGAAAAAGGCGTAGTTACCAAAAAAATAATCAAATAAGTCCATCTTAATTGATTTTAAGATCCATCTGCCCACACAGACGGATTTTTTTTAAAAGAAGGCTTGTCCGTTTGTTTACATATTATTTTTATTAAATTTGCGAACATTCACACTATGGACAAATCTTCTACAAAACCAGAGCAAAAGCAGCCGAATGGCAGCAAAATTCTTTCTAAACCTCGCATATTTATAGGACTGCTGCTGATCCTTATCTCCGTGATCCTCTCACTGTCCTTCATCTCCTACCTGCTGCAATGGCGGGCAGACCAAAGCCAGGCGGGGACAATGCTGGATAAATCCGTGAAATCCTCTAATCTCTTCGGAAAACTAGGAGATTGGCTGGGAAATATTTTCATTTTTGAAAGTATAGGTGTGGCGGCTTTTATTGTGGCTTTCCTCGTGTTCGTTTTAGGAATGCTTATCTTGAAAAAACGCATCGTAAAACCTTGGAAAACCGTGGGCCATTCCCTATTTTTCATTTGCTGGCTCCCTATTTTTTTAGGTGCTGTTACCAAAGGACAAGGTGTTCTTAGCGGCGTTTATGGCTACCAGATTATGGATTTTCTCAATTCCGTGATTGGCTCGGTAGGCCTTTGGATCGTGATTGCTGCAAGCATTATTTTCTATTTCGTGCTGGAATTTAACCTAAGACCAAGTGCTGTAAAAGCCAAACTTGACAGACTAAACCAATACACTATAGACAGGGTAAAAACTATTATGCCGGCATCTGAAGAGCCTTTTGAGGCCGATGAAGAATTAGAAGAAATAGCGCAAGACGGCAATGATTTACCAAAAACGACACCTGTAACGCCACTTGTAACGCCGCCAAATGAACCCTTAAAAGCCATAGTTCCTCAAGATTTCCCGGAAGTGCAGGTTGCCAATGTTCTGGAAACGATTGCGACGCCAAATCGTACTTCTTTTGAAAACGATATGCCTAACATCTCTGTTGAAGAAGAAAGTACATTAAGCTTAAATCTCAAACCCGAACTTACAACCGCTAAGCCATTATCGTCAAAAGTCCCTGTGGCAGCGAATGATGTAGCCTTCAATGTGGAGATTGCAAAAGAACAACCCGAGGAATGGGATGATTCTGCGAAAAAATCACAGGAACTTGTAGAAAAACATGGACTTTACGACCATAAACTTGATTTGCCAGGCTTCAAATTTCCACCTATTGATCTTTTAAAAGAACATGGCAACGAGGAAATTTCTATTAATAAAGAAGAACTTGAGGAGAATAAAAATAGGATTGTAGGACTTTTAAAAAATTTCAATGTTGGTATCGCAGAAATCAAGGCGACCATCGGGCCCACGGTTACGCTCTACGAAATAGTTCCTGAAGCGGGAATCCGGGTTTCTTCAATCAAAAAATTGCAAGACGATATTGCGCTAAATCTATCGGCTCTGGGAATCAGAATTATTGCACCGATGCCGGGGAAAGGCACTATCGGAATCGAAGTGCCGCGCAAGAATCCGACCATGGTTTCTATGCGATCTGTTATCGCTTCTCAAAAATTCCAAAATACGGATATGGAACTTCCTGTGGTTTTCGGTAAAACCATTTCCAACGAAATCTTTATGGCCGATCTGGCGAAAATGCCGCACTTATTGATGGCTGGAGCAACCGGTCAAGGGAAATCAGTAGGGATCAACGCCATCCTAACCTCTTTACTTTACAAAAAACACCCCAGCGAACTGAAATTCGTGATGGTAGATCCTAAAAAAGTAGAACTCACCCTCTATTCCAAAATAGAAAGACATTATTTGGCTAAACTTCCTGATTCCGAAGATGCGATTATTACGGATACCCATAAGGTTATCAACACCCTGAATTCCCTTTGTGTGGAGATGGATCAGCGTTATGATTTATTGAAAAATGCCTTTTGCCGTACTATTAAGGAGTACAACGGCAAGTTTACCGAGAGAAAACTGAACCCTGAGAATGGCCACCGTTATTTGCCGTATATCGTATTGGTAGTGGATGAATTTGCCGACCTCATCATGACTGCGGGGAAAGAGGTAGAACATCCGATTGCCCGACTAGCACAACTCGCGCGCGCTGTGGGTATCCACTTGATTGTAGCTACACAGCGGCCATCCGTGAATGTCATTACGGGGATGATTAAAGCAAACTTCCCTGCCAGAGCGGCATTCCGCGTGATTTCCAGTGTGGATTCCCGCACGATTTTGGATTCGCCGGGTGCAGATCAACTTATTGGTAAGGGAGATATGCTTTACTTTAATGGAAATGAAATTCTGAGGTTGCAATGCGCGTTCGTGGATACGCCAGAGGTAGAGAAGATTGTAGATTACATCGGTTCTCAAAAGGCTTATGCATCGGCATTCCTATTACCAGAAGTAGTGGGCGATGAAGGAGGAAACGGTCCGGCAGACTTCAACCCCAACGATAAAGATCCACTTTTTGAGGACGCAGCGCGCATCGTTGTTTCCACACAGCAAGGCTCAACCTCGATGCTACAAAGGCAACTAAAACTCGGATATAACCGTGCTGGTAGAATTATGGATCAGTTGGAAGCCACTGGCGTAGTGGGCGGCTTCAATGGTGCTAAAGCCCGCGAGGTTCAAATATCCGACCAAAATTCGCTGGAACAGTTTTTGGAAGATTTGAGGAAGGGATAATTAATAGATATTATAAATTTCACTGAAGTATGATTTAACCGTATTCCCTTATTTTAATCAAAATTCAAATTTAATTTAACAATGAACAAATTTTTAATAAAAATATCAGTAATCACCTTATCTTTCGCAACAGTGGAAACGATTTCTGCACAAAAGGCAGATGCAAAGTCTAAATCTCTTCTAGATGCTGTAAGTGCAAAATATAAGTCTAATAAAAATACTTACTTCAAATTCATCTACGGCAGTGGCAACGGGCGGGTGAGTAAAACACAAACGGGAATCTTCTACACCACCCCATCGCAATACCGACTGAAAATTATGGGTACTGAACAGATTTTTGATGGAAACAAGGTCTACAGCATCAGCGCAGGAGATCAAGAAGTGACCATCGCTAAAGCCACCGGCGCGGAAATGATACTATCTCCTACCAATTACTTGGCGACTTATAAAACAGATTACAACACCTTATATGTTGGGAAAAAACCTGTTGCCGGCGTAAATACCGATGTTGTAAAACTAACACCTGTAAAGAGCAACGGCATTAAATATGTCAACATTTACCTAAATCCTGCCAACCGACAAATTGTAAAAATAGAGCAGTTCAGCTCCAATAACGATGTTGCAACTATTTTGGTTAAGGAGTATCGCACGAATCAAAAGCTTGCAGAGGATATGTTCACCTTCAACAAAAACAATTATAAAAATTACATCATCACGGAGTTGTAATTTATAAACATCATTATAAAAGCTGCAAAGGATATTTTTGCAGCTTTTTGTTTATTTTTGCGTTATGAAAATACTGGACCGCTATATCATCAAGACCTTTTTTGGGCCTTTCCTTTTCATTTTCAGTGTCCTTTTTTTCATATTTATTGTGAATATCATCTGGATTCAGATGGCACAATTCGTAGGCAAGGGGCTTAGCTATTGGGAAATCACCAGATTGCTGTTCTACTTAGGGGTTACGGTGGTCTCCATGGTGTTGCCGCTCACGATATTACTCTCTTCTATTATGACTTTTGGGGACTTTGGGGAGCGTTACGAACTCGCTGCTATGAAGGCGGCAGGGATATCGCTGACGAGGGTAATGGCGCCCCTGTTCATCGTGGTTTCCATACTTTCGGCGGTGCTTTTCTATTTTCAAAATAATATCACGCCGGATTTTCAGAGGAAAGCACGAAACATGCTTTACAATATTGCCGCTACCAAACCAGCGCTAAACTTCACACCGGAGCAATTCATTAGCCAAATTCCGGGCTATTCGGTAAGGTTTGATAAAATCGAGGGCGAGAATGGCGACCGCATCGAAGGAGTTTTTGTACATAAAACAGCCAATATTTTTGAAGACCAGCAAGCGATTATCGCGAAAAAAGGAAGGTTTGCCAAACCGGAAGATAAAAACTACCTAAAACTGGTACTGCATGATGGCTATATTTTCGAGGACAACATCAGGGACCTTGCGATGGATCAGCGGACACGGCAACGCAACCAGAGCGCGAAATTCGACACTTTAATTTTAAGGTTTGATGTGAGTACGCTTATAGACCAAGCCATTGATCGTGAGAAGATTACAGACGATTACCGTTTTCAGAATTACAACGAAATTAATACCACCATCTCAAGAAAGAAGAAAGAAAATGAGGAAGTTTTGGGCGTGGTGACCAATTCTTTGTTAGCTTATGCCGGTGGCTACGCCTCCTCCATCGATGATAGTAAAATGAAAAAACCTGCCAAACCGCAGTTCGACCTGACTAAAACGCCTGAGAAAAACAAAAATGAGGCTTTGTTCGCAGCCTACAACCGTATAGAAAGCCTGAAAGCAGAGCACGCAGCGAAAAACGATCAAATCGTGGCCGTGATAAAGCCATTCAATAAAATGATTATGTACCAACAGCGGATTTTTGCGTACTCCTTCACTTGTATTATTTTCTATATGATTGGGGCGAGTTTGGGAAGCATCATTCGCAAAGGCGGTATGGGATTGCCCGTGGTGGTTGCAATCTGCATCTTTATCCTATTTTATGTGATGAATCTTACCGCAGAAAACTTTGCATGGAAAGGTCAACTCGATCCGTACATCGCGGCCTGGCTACCGAACGCAATACTATTACCATTCGGAATTTGGCTGATGATAAAGGCACTGTCGGATTCCCAAGTCTTTGACATAGAAAAATATAAGGCGCTGCTGAAACCCATCACAAAAAGATTTCAAAAAAATAAAGAACACGCACGCTACCGATAGACAAAAAAAATCCGAAGATTTGGTCTTCGGATTTTCATTTGGTTTAAAACCAATTATACCTTCATAATTTCGGCTTCTTTCACCTTCAGATTTTCATCTGTTTGTTTGATGTATTTATCTGTAAGGGTTTGGATTTCGGCCTCCATATTTTTGATGAGGTCTTCCGCTACGCCTTCCAATTTGCGAAGGTCTTTCATTCCTTCTTGGCGGGCATTGCGGATGGTGATTTTCGTGCCTTCGGTTTCTGCTTTGGCTTGTTTAGCAAGTTCGCGGCGTCTTTCCTCCGTTAATGGTGGTACATTTAGAATAATATTTTCTCCGTTGTTAGACGGCGCAAAACCTAAATTAGAATTAATGATGGCTTTCTCAATCGCTCCGATGGCGGTTCTGTCCCAAGGCTGGATGGAAATCGTCATGGCATCCGGAACCATGACATTAGCAACCTGGTTCAGTGGTGTAGGTGCGCCATAATATTCTACCATAACATCCTGTACCATAGTAGTAGATGCCCTACCGGCACGAATTTTTTGAAAAGCGTGGTCTTGGTGTTTCATCGCGGCATCCATTTCTTGGCGCGTAGATTCCAAAATGAGTTCTAAATCTTCCATTATTTAAAGTGTTGAATTTTGAATTTTGTGTTGCGAGGTTAGAGATTTCGAGTTGTAATTAAAAATTAATTTACCAGCGTTCCGACTTGCTCACCATTTACTATTTTTACCAAATTACCATCCTTATTCATATCAAAGACGATGATTGGAAGATTATTTTCGTGGCTAAGGGTAAAGGCGGTCATGTCCATCACTTTCAAACCTTTTTCAAAAACCTCTGCAAAAGATAAGGCATTGAATTTCACTGCTTCGTGGTTTTTTTCCGGGTCGCTATCGTAAATTCCATCCACCCGAGTACCTTTTAAAATCACATCTGCCCCGATTTCTATTGCGCGAAGCGTGGCCGCAGTATCTGTTGTGAAATAGGGGTTACCGGTTCCTGCACCGAAAATCACTACTCTTCCTTTTTCCAAATGGCGTACGGCTCTTCTCTTAATGAAAGGTTCCGCTACTTTATCCATTTCAATGGCAGATTGCAGCCTGGTTTTGATACCTACATCCTCCAAAGCACCTTGTAGAGCCATCCCGTTGATCACGGTAGCGAGCATCCCCATATAATCGCCCTGCACGCGGTCCATCCCTTTGGCAGCGCCGGCTACACCCCGGAAGATATTGCCACCACCGATGACTATTGCAACTTCACATCCTCCGTCCACAATTTTTTTGATTTCTCGGGCGTATTCTTGTAATCTTTCGGTATCTATTCCGTATTGCAAGTTTCCCATCAGGGCTTCGCCACTTAGTTTCAAAAGGATTCTTTTGTATTTCATTTTGCTTCAATATGTATAGCGCAAATATAGTAAAATGTAAAGAAAATTTGTTTGCAAAATATTTATTGCTGTTGGCCGTTAATAAAAACAATAGTCATTGTATCAAAATAAATTTTGCACTGACTTAAAATAAATTATTTTTGCAATTACATAAACCTATCACTTTGAAAAAACTATTCGTGCTGCATACCCTCCTCGGAGCATTGTTGCTATCTGCCCAGACTGGCACGACGGTTTATAACTTCCTGAGCATCCCCGTTTCTGCGCGGCAGGTCGCATTGGGTGGAGATGCGGTTTCTCTGCGGGATTACGATGTCGCCGCGGCAGCTCTGAATCCCTCGCTGATGAACATTGATATGGATAACCGGCTGAGCATCAACTATGCTTCTTACCTCGCAGGGTCCAGTATTGGAGCCATCAGTTATGTGCGGGATTTGGAATACGGGCACCTGATTTCCGGACACGCGCGTTACTTGAACTACGGAAAAATGCCCCGTGCTGACGAATTTGGGCAAATCTCCGGAGAGTTCAACGCCAGCGATGCATCTATCGGCGTAGGATATGCCTATCAATTTGATGAAGAGTGGACAATTGGCGGTAATATAGACTATGTCACCTCCAAAATAGACACCTATTCCTCCATGGCGATTGCCGGAACCGGCGCTATTACTTGGCATAGAAAAAAAAGTAAGGAAACCGCTTCCCTCGTAGCACGGAATTTTGGTTATCAGTTTAAAACCTTCAATGGCAATTTGGAGCGACTACCCTTCCGCATAGACCTTGGATATACCAGAATAATTGAAAATTTCCCGATTGCGGTCACTATTACGGCACACGACCTACAAAAATTCGACATCTCTCAACCTTATAACAATAATAACCAGCCCGTGCGTACCACGCGGAAAATAGCCGACCATCTTTCGTTCGGAGCAGAACTTTTTCCAGAACAGGCCTTCAATATCCGCTTCGGGTACAATCTGAGAAGAGGAAATGAACTTGCCGTGGTCGACCAGCGTAGTTTTACAGGAATTTCAGCAGGTTTTGGGATTAAAATTTCTTGGTTTAGGTTTGATTATTCCCATGCCAGATACCATAATGCCTCAAATATGAATATGTTTGGGCTGATGCTGGATCTCACTGAACTAAGCGGAACAAGAAGATAAAAGTTAATTTATAATGAACAGAAAACCAGTTATCGCTATAGACGGCTATTCTTCCACCGGCAAAAGTTCTATTTCGAAAAAAATAGCCAGAGAACTTGGCATCGTGCATCTGGATACCGGAGCGCTGTACCGCGGTATCACGCTGTTTGCGATAAAAAATTGCACAGATTCCAATGGAAAAATCTCCAGCGAAAAATTGGTTTCGCAACTGAAAGATATTAATTTGGAATTCCGCAATGAAGGCGGCGAACTTGTTTTATACCTAAACGGCGAAAATGTCTCTGCCGAAATCCGCACCGTAAGTGTAGCCGACCAGGTGAGTTTTGTGGCGAAACAGCCTGAGGTTCGGGAATTCCTGCTACAAAAACAGCGCGATATGGCCCGGGAAGGTGGCATCATCATGGATGGTCGGGATATTGGAACTGTCGTTTTGCCCGATGCCGATTTTAAATTCTTCCTTACCGCCAGCATCGATGAGCGCACGCGCCGCCGCCACACCGAACTGCTTTCCATGAACCAATCTACCGATTTTGAAAGTGTGAAAGAAAACCTAATCGTGCGCGATAAAACCGACAGCGAACGCGAAATTTCCCCGCTGCGGCAGGCGGAAGATGCCATCCTGATTGACAATACCAATTTATCTAAGGACGAAACTGCGCAAAAAATTTTGGAAGTCGTGCGCGGGAAAAAGCTTTAGTTCTATTAATATTTCATTTTTAAAATTTAACTTTTAATTATAACCTCGCCCATGTGAAAGATTGCGGCGTTGTAGTAATTTTGTCCTAAAATACAGCCCGAAAAATGTCGCACGCAGACAAACAGATCTTTCAAACCAAAAACCCTAAAAGATACCGCGCCACACAGTGGACGATTCGAATTCTGGGGATAGTGGCACTTTTCATCTTCAGCGTGGTGGTGGTCGCGGTTTTGAATGGCAAATCACCGTCGCTTCCCGAAATGAAAAGCATAGGAAACGCCTACAAAACCAAGGTGGATCCCGATAATCTTTTCACCCTGGCAACGCCGCTGAACAAGAAATTCAAGGGTTTCAAATCTTACCTTCAAAAAAAATTGAAGAATGAAAAAGCCGTGACTTCCACCGTGGATGCCAAGCTGATTCGTGCGGCATTTTATGTGCCTTGGAGTCCGCTTTCCCTGCAAGATCTGCGGTCGAACGGGGATAAATTAAACACCATCTACCCAGAATGGTTCTTCATCAACCCAAAAACTTATAACCTGGAATCTCGGATAGATCCCGTGGCTCTGGGCGTGATGAGGCACCATAAACTTTCCATCCAGCCGATTCTCAACAACTTTATTTCCGGGACGAAAGCAAATCCCGGAGATTTTAGCGGAGATCTGGTTCATACCATTTTGCACAATCCTAAAATTCAAAACCGCCTGATTTCCCAACTTGTACAGGTTTTAAAAGCCAACAAACTGCAGGGCGTGAATATCGACTTCGAGGAAATGAAGGAAGATTCGGATGAATATTTGAACGCTTTTCAAAAAAATCTGTACTCCGCCATGCACCGCGAAGGTCTGATTGTGTCGATGGATTTAATGCCGGACAACGCCGATTACAACCTTTCTTATTTAAAAAATTACAACGACTATCTGATCGTGATGGCTTACGACCAGTTCAACGATCCTACGGCCGCGGGACCCATCAGCGATCAGAAATGGATCGAAAAACAGATGGACGAGGTGGGCAAGCAGGTAGAACCTTCTAAAATCATCCTGGGGCTGGCAGGCTATGGCCGCCAATGGATTTCTGATGAGGAAGGCAAGCGAACCGAGGACATCACCTACAGCCAGGCGATTGACCGCGCTAAAATTTCTAAATCGAAGATTATTTTCGATAATAATTCTTACAATCTCACCTATTCCTACGATTTCGAGGGCAGCGGCAATGAGACGGCAAGCAAAAATACCGTTTGGTTTACGGATGCCTGCACGATGTTCAATATCTGCCGCTTCAGCGATGATTTCGGTAATGCCGGAACAGCCATGTGGCGCCTGGGGAGCGAAGATGCGAGGGTTTGGCGATATTACTACCGCGACCTGAGCAGTGCGGCTTTGGCGAAAACTCCCTTCAATTATGATCTTTTAAAATACATCCCCGCGAATTATGGTGCGCAACCAACCTCGATAGGCAGCGGCGAAATCATCAACATTATTTCCTCCCCGACCCGTGGTAAAATCGATTTGGAAATCGACAACAATGACAACCTGATTTCTGAGCAAAAATATCTGGAACTGCCGTCGGGATATTTGTATGAAAAATTTGCCGAAGACAGCACAAAAATAGGTCCCGGACATAAAATTATTTTAACCTTTGATGACGGGCCGAGTCCAAAGTACACGCCAAAAATCCTGGATATTTTGGAGCGCGAAAAGGTGCCCGCAACCTTCTTCATGATTGGCGGAAATGTGGAAGCCAATATTCCGCTTGTGCAGCGTATTTTCCGCGATGGCTACGAAATCGGCAACCATACCTTCACCCACGGCAACCTCGCACAAATGAGTCCCGAGCGCGCCGATTTGGAACTAAAAACCACACGGTCGCTTTTGGAATGCATCACGGGGCATTCCTCCGTACTCTTCCGGGCGCCCTACAATGCGGATAGCGAGCCACAAACCTATGAAGAGCTGGAGCCGCTGCGCCGTAGTAAAAAGGACAACTACATCACCGTGGGCGAAAGTATAGACCCGACCGACTGGGATCCGCACATGACTGCGGACAGCATCGTAAACCGGACAATCCGCTATGCAAACGAAAACAACGCCAGCATCATCCTACTGCACGATTCCGGCGGAGATACCCGGCAGCCCACGGTAGATGCTTTACCAAGAATCATAAAATATTTTAAATCAAAAGGTTGCAAGTTTACCACCGTCGCCGATTTGATGAATGTGCCCGAGGAACAACTGATGCCGCCTATAAAAAACAGTTGGCAAAATGATGTTAATTTCTTCTTTGCGAGTGCCTCCTACTGGCTGGGCCAGATTATTTACGCGCTCTTTCTTATCGGTATTGCAATGTCCATTTTCAGGATGGTCGCGATGGGGATTCTGGCAGCCATTCAGGTTAAAAAAGAGAAAAAATTAAAGGCAGAATTTAAAGGGATTCCCACCGTTCTTCGCGTGAGCGTCATCGTACCGGCCTACAACGAGGAAGTGAACGCTACACGCACCGTGGACAGCCTGCTGAAACAGGATTACCCGGATTTAGAAATTATTTTTGTGGATGATGGAAGCAAGGATAAAACCTTTGAAACCGTGAAAAATGCCTTCGCGGGAAACCCGATGGTGAAGGTTTTAACAAAAACAAACGGCGGCAAAGCCTCTGCCCTGAACTTTGGGATCGCCAATACCGACGCCGAATTTGTAGTGTGTATAGATGCCGACACCCAGCTGAAAGAAGATGCCGTTTCGCAGCTCATCAACACATTTTATTTAGAAGGAAAACCGCAGGAAACCGGTGCCGTGGCAGGGAATGTAAAGGTAGGCAACGAAGTGAATATGATTACCAAATGGCAAAGCATCGAGTACATCACCTCACAGAATTTCGACCGCCGGGCTTTCGGATTGTTGAACTGCATCACCGTGGTACCGGGCGCTATCGGGGCATTTCGTAGAAAAGCAGTTATAGAGGCAGGCGGTTTTACTACCGATACGCTTGCCGAAGATTGCGACCTTACGATGCGCCTGCACAAGGCGGGCTACATCATCGCAAATTGTAACGACGCATTGTCCTACACCGAGGCACCGGAAACCATCCGCCAGTTTATGAAGCAGCGCTTCCGCTGGAGTTTTGGGATCATGCAGTGCTTTTGGAAACACCGGGACGCTATGTTTAGGAAGAAATACAAAAATTTCGGTAAAATTGCATTGCCGAACATCCTGATTTATCAATTGATCCTTCCCGTGCTGGCTCCCCTGGCAGATTTGCTTTTGGTTTTAAGTTTAATTTTGGCGGGACTCGGGCTCATCGTGGCAGATCCCGCGCATATTATTTTATACTACATCATATTTTCTTTGGTTGATATTGCGGGTGCCGCCTTGGCTTTTGCTTTTGAGAAAGAAGATTTGCGAAAGTTGATTTGGATGATTCCTCAGAGGTTGGTTTACAGGCAGTTGATGTATTATATTTTATTTAAATCTATCCGCAAGGCGGTGAAAGGCGAAATCCAAAGCTGGGGCGTACTGAAACGCACTGGGAATGTGAAGGCGGCTAATTTATGAGTAATGGGCAATGGGTATGGGTAATGGGTAATGGGTAATAAGTAATTCCGTTAAACCCTAATCCCTATCCCCAACTTATTACTATTTAATTTGGTGGTTACATTAAATATACATAATTTTGCACCTCGAAATAATTAACAAATTTATTAACATTATGAACAATTACGAAACTGTTTTCATTTTAACTCCCGTTCTATCTGATGTACAGGTGGAGGAAGCAGTACAAAAAATCGAAGGCCTTTTGAAGGAAAAAGGTTGTGAAATCGTTGCCAAAGAAAATTGGGGACTGAAAAAACTAGCTTACCCGATCCAATTGAAAAAGAACGGATTCTATACCCTAATAGAATTCAAAGGTGAAGGCACTGTAGTGGCTGACTTGGAAACCGCTTACAAGCGTGACGAAAGAGTACTACGCTACCTGACTACAAAACTGGACAAGCACGCCGTAGAATACGCCGTGACAAGA
Source organism: Chryseobacterium sp. (assembly GCA_018260475.1). GTDB lineage: Bacteria > Bacteroidota > Bacteroidia > Flavobacteriales > Weeksellaceae > JAGLBA01. The sequence continues at coordinate 34,095 of JAGLBA010000012.1, forward strand.
AGAACCAAACTGAAAGCTAATAAAGCTTAATTTTTCTTAACCTCAAAAAAAAACATTACAATGGCAATAGATGATATGGCACAACAGGCCGCAGCCGGAGGAGCTTCTGAAGTAAAATTCCTTACTCCGCTAGATATTTACACCAAAACTCAAAAGAAATACGACCGTTTCAAGAAATTCGGAATCAAGCATGTAGATTATAAAGACCCTGATTTCCTTCTTCAGTTCGTGAACGAGCAAGGTAAAATCCTTCCAAGAAGATACACCGGTACTTCCCTAAAATACCAGAGAAAAGTATCCTCCGCAATTAAAAGAGCAAGGCACTTGGCGCTTATGCCGTATGTGGCAGATATGCTAAAATAAAAACGCAATATGCTATAAGTTATAAGCCAAAAGCCTATTGCTGTAGATATAAAGTTGCTGAATTATAAATTAAATTCTAACGATGTAATGAGTTAACCGGAACCCGGAACTCGGAACACAAACACGGACAACAACAAAATGGATATTATTCTAAAAAAAGATGTAGAGAACTTAGGACTTGAGTTCGATACCGTAAGCGTAAAACCTGGATATGCGAGAAACTTCCTTATGCCAAAAGGTTACGCACTACTAGCCACACCAAAAAACAGAGCAGCTCTTGCAGCAACTCTTGAAGAGAGAAAAGAAATCGAAGCTAAATTGGTAGCTGATGCAACTTCTAAAATTGAGCAATTGAAAAAAACTCCGCTTACCATCACTACAAAAGTGGGTACTGGCGACAAACTTTTCGGTTCTATCAACAATGCTAACCTTTCCGAAGAGCTTGCTAAACTTGGTATAAATATCGACAGAAAATACATCCGTATTCCTGGTAACAACATCAAGAGAACTGGTAAATATTCTGCATTGGTAAGACTTCACAGAGATGTGGAATATAACTACGAATTTGATGTCGTATCCGATGCCCCTGTAGAAGTTCCGGCTGCGCCAAAAGCAAAACCGGCTCCTGCAAAAACTGAGGAAGCACCAGCTGAAGAAGCTTAAGATATTAAATCATCTTCACATAAAATGAAAAGCCACCCTATTTGGGTGGCTTTTTTATGGCTTCCGGTGTATGTAGCGCGAGAGTTTTATTCCCATATCCGTCCAGACAATTTTAGAATTCGCATTTCTTTGCAGGTGATAGTCGGCATCTGTGATCTCAGCAAGAATGCTCTCAATATTCGCCCCGTGGATGTATTGCGAGAATTTCTCCCAATTGAATTTTTGGACATTAATTTTTTTATAAATCAAATCGGTCGAACCGTAATTTTGTAATAAAGCCATTCTGAACATTTCGCTACAGAAATCTAAAAATCTTTTCTGCTTTTCCTTGTTCCAGCCGGCAATATCGCGCGCCCAAATGATAATATCATGAAGGTGCTCCTGTTTTTTCGCCACCATGAAGGCATTCCGAACCCATTGCACGAAAAGTTCTTCAAACTCCGAAGAAAGATGGTTGCTTTCAGCTTGCTTTTTAGCCTCGTTCAGATCACCTTGTGCCGAAAAAACAAATTCTGAGATGCGCTCTTCGGACAAACTATAATGGTTTTTCAGATAATCCGCAATAGCATCATCATTAATCCTTGGAACATTAATGATTTGCGTTCGGGAAATGATGGTTGGTAGGAAGCCCTGATCATCCGCAGCCGTGAGGATTATAAGGGTTTTCGCAGGTGGTTCTTCCAGGAATTTCAGGAGTTTATTCGCGCCGTCTTCCTTCATTCGGTCGGCATTCCACACAATCAAAATTTTCGTGCCACCTTCAAAACTTTTTAGTGCAAAATTCTTGGTCCACTCCTCCACTTCGCCTACGGAGATGAACAAAGTTTTGTTTTCAGATTCAAGTTTACCGCTCCAATCCGCCATAGAAAGATATGGATTTTCTAAAACTGCTTCACGGAATAAGAGCCAGTGGTCTTTGCTAAAAGCCTTTCCGCTCTGCGTATAAACCGGAAAACTGAAATGGACATCCAGATGCGTGAGGTGTTCCACACGATCGGCAGCAGCTGGAAATTCGCGGCGTATAATTTCCTCGGCGTATGCGAGGGCGAGGGGCAAAACGCCATAACCCTCTTTCCCTATAAAAAGTTGTGCATGACTTACACGATTATCTGCAATGCTTTCTATAAGGTGTTTTTTTAAATCTTCCTGTCCGGTGACGCTGTTCCATTTCATAATTTCAAAGATAAGGATTTGATGTGATTCATGAAGTTTTACACCAAAGAAAACATTCTGCTGTACTTAACAAACTTTAACGGCAGTTTGCTTTTACTATTCAGTTTATTTTAGGATATTTGCCACCTTAATTATATTATAAAGAATGAAAAGATGTTTTCTTTTATCTTTCGTTACAGCAGGTTTATTCCTCAATGCCCAGAGTATTGGAAATTCTCCTTATGCTGCATTCGGAATCGGCGATGTGAAGTACGATAACACAGTAGACATCAGCGCTATGGGCGGCAGTTCTACGGCATATGTGAGTGATTTTAATAATAAATTCAACTTCCGAAACCCGGCAGCAAACAGTAATTTGGATCTTACAGCATTTACAGTAGAAGGAACCAATGAAAACGGCTTCTACAAGTCTGGGAACGCTAAGGCAACGAGACACTCCACCTATTTGTCCAATATCTCTATAGCATTTCCACTTTCTCCAAAATTAAAATTCGGATTAGATTACCAGCCATACAGTTCAAAATCTTACGAGGTATTCACTACCAGCGATGTAGGAAAGGACGTAAAAATAGCCAACCGCTTTGCAGGATCAGGAATGATTTCTACTGTGCAAGGGGCTTTCTCCTACACCATTTCTCCTGAGTTTTCCCTAGGTGCACGCACCAACTATTATTTCGGAAAACTTCATGACCTGCAAGAAGTGACACTCAGTAACGCTGAATATGTAAACGGTATGGAAACCGTGAACACCGTGAAGGCTTTTAATTTCACTTTAGGAGCTATTTACCAAAGGAAAAACGAAAACGATCGTAAATTTACCGCCGGTGCCACCTATACTTTTGGAACAATCGGTAAAATGCAGAGTGCCTTTACCAACAGTACTTATTACTATGCCGGGGAAAAGGTAAATGAAAACATTATCTCCTCTAATACAACTGAATCCAACAGTATGCTTCCTATGGAGGCTTCCATCGGTGTGGGTTATGGTCACGAAGGTCGTTGGTTCAATACCGCGCAAGTGGAATTTAGAAAAGGCGAAAAAATAGATTATTTGGGACAGCCATTCCAATACAAAGATGCTTATAGAGTGTCTGCCGGTGGATGGTTTCTACCTAATTATAACAATTTCCGTAACTACTTTTCTCGTGTAACCTACCGCTATGGGGCCTATTATGAAAAAGGAGCACTGGGCATAACTGCGCCAAATTCTACTACCGCAACTTCTATCAACAAATTTGCACTTACCGCTGGAATGTCCCTGCCATTTGCATCTGCTAACATCAACCGTTTGAATGGCTTAGATTTCGCTTTTGAAGTGGGAAAACGAGGCACGACGCAGAATAATCTCATCAACCAAACATTCTTCAATGTGAAAATCGGTTTGAACTTCGCCGATAAATGGTTCCAAAAACGACAGTACGACTAAAATTGATAGATTCTAAAAAATATAAAAAAAGTACAGCCGCCCTATTGGGATGTGCTGTATTTTTTAGTTTAATCTCTTGTCAGGAAGGCATGTCCGAAGCCATCAAAACAAAGAAACCCACATTTCCTTCTGAAATTATTTACAATGCGAATATCATCCGCAGAGATTCCGGGTTTGTGAATTTACGCTTCACCGCTCCAATTATTGAAAAATATGGATTGGTAGATTCACCCTATGTAGAGGCAAAAAAGGGAATGTATTTGGAATTTTATGATAAAAAGAAACCGAAAATTCCCGGAAAAGTTTGGGCTAAATATGCCAAATACAATGAATTTCGGGATTTCTATATCGCAAGAGGCAAGGTGAAGATTATCACTAATGAAGGGCAAACTTTCGCCTCCGAATCTATTTTTTGGGACAAAAAAAATAAAAAAATGTATACTAGAGATACGGTATTCGTAACGGATAAGGACGGCTCCGTACTCGTAGGCGCCAATGGGATGACGGCCAAAGACGATTTTTCCCAATACACTTTCTTCAACAATTCGGGAAGTTTCAATTCCAAAGGAATTCCTGCCGCTGGGAAATAGAATAATGATGACTTCTGAAAAAATATTTGCCATTGGCGTTATGTCCGGCACTAGCTTGGACGGGCTGGATATTTGCTACGCCGTTTTTCAGAAAGACGCTTATTGGTATTATGAAATCCTTCATGCAAAAACATTGCCCTACCCTAAAATTTGGGAGGAAAAACTTCGACAAAGCATCGCGCTAAACGCAGAAGACCTATTTGCTTTGAACTCCGAATATGGTTTTTATTTGGGTGAAAAGATTGCAGAATTTATTAACAAAAATAAAATCAAAAACCTTGATTTAATCGCCTCTCACGGGCACACGATTTTCCACCAGCCACATAGAAAATTTACCACACAAATTGGCGATGGTCGTGCTATTAAAATTCTGAACAACTATCCCGTGGTATATGATTTCCGCAGCCAGGATGTTTTAATGGGCGGCAACGGCGCGCCGCTCGTGCCATTTGGTGACCAATTGCTCTTTTCGGAATATGATGCCTGCATCAATCTCGGCGGGTTTTCCAATATTTCATTGGTACATCAGCAAAAAAGAATCGCGTTCGATATTTGTCCTATGAATATTGTTTTGAACCAATCAGCTATGGCTTTAGGAAAAAAATACGATAGCGGCGGGAAAATTGCGCGCTCTGGAACGGTGCATATCGAAATTTTAGAAAAACTAAATCAACTGACTTATTACCAACAAAATTTTCCAAAATCCTTGGGCATCGAATGGGTTCAAAAGTTTGTAGAACCTTTGTTAAAAAATATGGCTCCTCAGGATAGTCTTGCCACCATAACTGCACATTCTGCCGTACAAATTGCAACGGCTTTGGAACAATTCAGCATCAAAAAAGCGCTGTTCACGGGCGGCGGGGCATACAATGACTTTTTAATTGAAAAAATAAAGGAAAGAACTGACGCCGAAATTATTATCCCAGAAAAACACATTATCGAATTCAAAGAAGCACTTATTTTCGCATTTATGGGCGTCCTTCGGTTGAGAAATGAAAACAATGTTTTGGCCTCGGCTACGGGCAGCACGCGCGACCACTGCTCCGGTTTATTGGTATAAAAAATCCCGCCGACGCGGGAAATATTAAAGTTGTTCAATCTTATCTGTTAGCGAACCGATGAAATTCTGTAACGGTTTCTCCACCATCATTTTGACGAAAGTATTAAATTTTCCTTCAAAAAGAATTTGAACTTCGGTTTGGTTTTCATTGATGGCGTTCAGCGTTCCTTTCAATTCAAATTCCAGACTGGAACTCGCAGACTTTAGCAGCACATGCTGATCGGTCACTTCAACTATTTTAAGCGCAATTTCCGGCATACCCTTCAGTCCAAACTTAAAACCATCTTCGCGAGTTTCAAAAGTTTGAAGGCCATCCGGCATCAGTGCTTTATAATCCTCAGGATTTTTCAGTATTTTGGTCAATTCGCCGATTGGCTTATTCACAATAATTTTTCTTCCTTCTAAATTCATTTTTTATATTTTTGCAGTTATATTATAAGCCATGCAAATGTATAAAGTTTTCGTCAATGAAAAAAGATTAACCTTAGGGAAAGCGCCAGCGGAAAACGAGAAAACTTTAGCGTTCGAGGGATCCCATACGCTGGAAATAGCGATGGATCTTTTGGAAAATACATCTTGCCCGGCGATTAGCGTGTGCGGCGGCGATCCAGAATTGATTTGGGAGAATTTCCGGAGCATGTTCCGAATTGTGGAGGCAGCGGGAGGCATCGTCTTCAATGCAAGTGGGAACATACTTTTCATCCACAGACTGGGGAAATGGGATTTACCAAAAGGAAAAATCGAAAAAGGCGAATCTACCGAAGATGCCGCCGTACGCGAGGTGGAAGAAGAAACTGCCCTTTCCGAACTGCAACTGGATGGTTTCATAAATAAAACCTACCACATCTACACCGAAAGAAATAATCAAAAAGTCCTGAAAACCACATACTGGTACCGTATGAAATACCTCGGAACGGCATCACCAAAACCACAAGTGGAGGAAGGCATCACCGAAGTTGATTGGAAAAATGGGAACCAAATCCGCACCCAGGTATTCCCAAGCACCTTCAAAAATATATTATTGATTTTGAGTGAAGTAGGAATCAAATAAATTCAATAATCTTCTCAAGCGCAATCCCGCGAGAGCCCTTCAAAAGGACATTTTCAGACCTTATTTTCTGGCTCTTTAGATGCTCGATAAGTGCCGCCGCATCTGGAAATGCAGTTCCGGAATTGGCTTCCGAGAAATGTTTCCCCACGGTCATTACCTCATCGAAATTATAATCCTTCACAAGATTCATAATATGGCTGTGTTCTGCAGCACTTTCCTCGCCCAGTTCCAGCATATCCCCAATGATCACGGCCTTACTTCCCTGAAACCCATGGAAATTTTTCAGAGAGGCCGCCATGCTGCTTGGGTTGGCGTTATAGGTATCCAGCACCAGCGTTTTGCCGTTTTTCTGCATGATTTGCGAGCGCATATTCGTAGGCGAATACTGCTCTATCGCGGTTTTTATTTGGCTAAAATCCAATCCAAAATGAAATCCTAAAGACGCGGCAGCACATAGATTTGTGAAATTATAGTCCCCAGTAAGTTTGGATAGCGCCTTTTCTCCATTGTGAATCAGTCCCACGAAATTATTTTCATTAAAACCTTTAAAGAAAAACTCTGAATTTACCTGCCCAAAAGTGATTTTATTATCGTAATCATTCGTCTTTTCGGCTTGTATCGCATCAGTTTCGTTTACCAGAATCGTTTTTCCATGATTTTTCAGGTAGTCATACAGTTCAGATTTCCCCTTGATGACGCCCTCAAAACCACCAAAACCTGCTAAATGCGCCTTCCCAAAATTGGTGATATATCCCAAATCAGGTTGTGCAATCTCGCAAAGTTCTTTGATTTCCTTTTGGTGGTTTGCGCCCATTTCCACCACCGCTATTTCGTGTTCAGGCTTTATGGAAAGCAGTGTGAGTGGCACGCCGATATGGTTGTTCAGGTTTCCAAAAGTGTATTGCACGCGGTATTTTTGCTCCAGCACCGCACTGATGAGTTCCTTCGTCGTGGTTTTCCCGTTACTACCTGTCAGTCCGATGATTGGGATTTTCAGTTGCGAACGGTGTAGTGTCGCCAGATTTTGCAAAAATGCCAGTGTGGATTCCACATAGAAAATATTTTCTTCCGGATTGGCATAGGCTTCTTGCTCCACTATCACGGCCAGCGCGCCTTTGGCAATCGCATCCGCAGCGAGGGTCGCCGCATTAAAATTTTCGCCGGAGAATGCAAAAAACACATCGCCCTGCTCTATTTTTCGGCTGTCGAGCGTTACTTTATTACACTTTAAAAACAGTTTGTAAAATTTCTGAATATCCATGTTCCAAAAATAAATAAACCAACCGGTTATTCGGGTAGTAATCTCGGAATATTTTTCTCTCATTTGGAGATTATTTTTTGGGCGTATCCCCCGCCTGCGGGCTTCAGGCCCGCGGCGGCGGTCGGGCTTGCTGCTGGGCTTCGGCCGCGGTGTGCGGGCTTTTTGAGAAGCCCGCACACCGCGGCTGCCCCCCTTTCGGGGTGCCCCCGCAGCATCCCTTACGCAGCGTGGCGTTATAAATTTTCCTATTTTTGCTGCTCTAAACGCCGCAAACCATGTCCGAAACCATACAGCAAAAAATAGAACAACTTCGTGAGGAACTCCACCGCCACAACTATAACTATTATGTTTTAGACACGCCCACCATCACAGATTTTGAGTTTGATCAGTTACTCGCGGAGCTTCAGGAGTTAGAACTCCAACATCCGGAATATCTGGATCCCAACTCGCCAACGCTGCGCGTTGGCGGCGCCGTTACCAAAAATTTCCCGACCGTACAGCACCAGTTTAGGATGTATTCTTTAGATAACTCTTACGATTTCGATGACTTGGAAGACTGGGAGAAACGCGTGCTGCGCACTATAGATGATCCAGTAGAATTTGTCGCTGAACTTAAATATGACGGCGCTTCTATCTCTATTTTATACGAAAACGGACGGCTTTCGCAGGCTGTCACCCGCGGAGATGGCTTTCAGGGCGACGAAATCACGCAGAATGTCCGCACGATTTCGGATATACCGCTCACATTGTCGGGAGATTTTTCTTCTAAATTTTATATGCGAGGCGAGATTTATTTAACAAAAAAAAACTTTGATAAAATCAATGCCACACGCGCCGAGGAAGGCCTTGATCTCTTCATGAATCCTAGGAACACCGCCAGCGGAAGCCTGAAAATGCAGGACTCCGCAGAAGTCCGGAAGCGCGCGCTTTCAGCGGTGCTTTACCAGTTCGTGAGCGAAGACACCACCGCCGAAACCCATTGGGAACTTCTTAACCTAACTAAAAAATGGGGATTCCGAATCTCGGATCAGGCGAGACTCTGTAAAACCTTGGACGAAGTAAAGGCGTTCATCAATCACTGGGACACCCACCGCCACGAATTACCTTTTGAAATAGACGGCATCGTGCTGAAAGTCAATTCATTAAAACAACAAAGACAACTCGGTTACACTGCAAAATCGCCACGCTGGGCAATGGCGTATAAATTCAAGGCAGAAAAAGTGGAAACCGAACTCCAAAGCATCTCCTACCAAGTGGGCAGAACGGGCGCCGTGACCCCTGTAGCGAACCTGAAACCCGTGTTATTGGCAGGCACCACGGTGAAGCGCGCATCTTTGCACAACGAGGACATCATCCGCAAGTTGGATTTACATGAGCATGATTTTGTTTTTGTGGAAAAAGGCGGCGAAATTATCCCGAAAATTGTAGGAGTAAACCCCGGAAGAAGATTGCCAACTGCCAAACTTGTACAATATATTTCCAATTGTCCGGAGTGCGGCACAGAACTTATGAAAATCCCCGATCAGGCGATTCACTTTTGCCCGAACGACACACATTGTCCGCCGCAAGTCGTTGGCAAAATGATTCATTATGTTTCCCGAAAAGCACTAAATATTGAAAATTTAGGCCAAGAAACGATCGAGCAACTGTATCGTGAAAAACTCATTGAAAATCCTGCGGATTTCTATGTTTTGACTAAGGATCAACTTCTACCCCTGGAAAGGATGGCAGAAAAATCGGCGCAAAACATCTTGGAAGGCATCGAAAAATCCAAACAAATTCCTTTTGAAAAGGTGCTGTACGGCATTGGTATAAAGCATGTAGGCGAAACCGTGGCGAAAAAATTGGCGAAAAATTTCGGCAGCATAGATTTGCTAAAAGCGGCCAATATTGAGGAACTTTGTCAGGTAGAAGACATCGGCGAAAAAATCGCTTTCAGCATCGTGGAATTTTTCCAAAATTCTGAAAACTGGCTTATGATCGAAAGGCTACGCAGCTACGGTGTACAACTGGAACGCGGGGAAACGACCTCCGATACCATCAGCAATGTTTTAGATGGGAAAACTTTTCTCTTCACTGGAAAACTTACACTATTCACGCGCGAACAAGCGGAAGACTTGGTGGAAAAACATGGCGGAAAAAATATTTCGGCGGTTTCAAAAAACCTAAAATATTTGGTTACGGGCGAAAAGGCTGGCAGCAAACTGAAAAAAGCACAAGCCATATCGACTATCCAAGTAATTGATGAGCAGCAGTTTTTAGACTTAATTTCATAAAAAAAAGCCGTCTTGCGACGGCGATATTATCTTTATTCTTCAGTTGCGCTTGGAAAATTGACCTTAACAGCTAATTCGTACAAATTTCCTCTCATTAAGAATTTAATTCTCTCGCGTGTGGTTACTGTATTTACTTCGCCATCTTTTAAAACGATGATACGGTCCCCGGGTGCGATGTTTTGATCAGCAATCCAGTCTTCTGGCAGTGTTTCGTTTTCAAGTTTTTTCTGATCCTCGAGAATCTGCTCTGCCATTTCCTGGAAGCCTTCGTCATCAGAATAAAGTACCTTATATTCAGGATCTAAACCTACGCGGAACGGTTTGTGAAATTCCATGAGGCGGCCGTCTGTATTCGGCATTGGGTTATCGGATCCATCTGTAAAACCCACTTCTAGTAATTCGCCATTTTTTTCATTGGCATAAGCCACAGCGTCCTCGTAAGTTTCAAAATTCGTCACGACTTTATATTCGTCGTAAGCATACTCTTGTAATTTGCGTTCGTTTTCCATAATGTATTTTTATTTTAATGTAAAATTACGGATTTATTCCGTTGAGCAACCATTTAAAATATTAAATGATGATGTCACTGAGTATAAATAAGAATCCTTTAGGCCCTCCTTCATTAACGAAATGCAATAAATACCATGAAAATTCAGAATATTTGAACAGTTTTTCATAATTATTGAATAAATTTTAACATAAATTTTAATAATTCAAACTATTGTTAAACTGCACCGCAACCATGATGGCTAAAGGATTTTTATTAATTTATCTCAATAGTGTTTAATATTTTTTAACAAAAAAAATTCTAAATTTTAACATAATTAGGTGTATTTTAATAAAATTTTATTAGTTTTGATATAGCTTTAATAAAAACAAATAGCTTATGAATTATTTTAAAATCAGTGTAGTGTTCTTCTTGGGAATCTCCTCAGCGACTTTCGCGCAGGAAACGGAAGACAGAGAAAAACAAATGGAGGAGGTAGTAATGGTTGGTACCCGCGTGGCACCGAGGACTTCGGTGGATACTCCATTACCTATTGATGCGGTGGATGCGAGCGTTCTTCAAAGTTCCGGGCAGCCAACTATGGACAGGGCTCTGCAGTACAAAATCCCCTCCTTCAACTCTACTAGTGTAGCGGTACAGGATGCTACATCTCTTATGGATCCGTTCGAGATTCGTAATATGGGAGCATCCAGAACTTTGGTTCTCATTAATGGAAAAAGAAAAAACACCTCTGCCCTCATGTTCATTCAGAACACTATCGGTAAGGGTGAATCTGGTGCAGACCTTTCTGCTATCCCAAATATAGCCATCAAAAAAGTGGAAATTCTGCGTGATGGTGCTTCTGCACAGTATGGCTCCGATGCGATTGCTGGCGTTATAAATGTGATTTTAAAAGATAAAGTGGCCTTCACAGAAGTAAATTCCTCTCTATCGTTATTTAGTTCTGGCGATGGATTTGGGCAAAATGTTAGCGCAATCTCCGGAGCTACTTTTGATAAAGGTGGTTTCGTAACCGTTGCAGCAGGCTTTATGCACAATGATTACGCAACACGAAGTGGTAAAGTAAACACCTATTGGGAAGCGCAAACATTCGGAGCTACCGAAGCAGAAGTTGCTGCATATCTAGCAAAGTATCCGGACGCGAACAACAAGAATGTGATGCCAAAGAAAACCGCAATTAACGTGATGATCAACGGAGCAATGCCTGTCGGTGAAAATTCTAAACTATATGCCAACGCTGCGTATGTGATGAAAAATGTGAATTCATACGCGAACCACCGTCCTTCATATTGGAAAAAAGATCCATATAAATTATTGCATTCTGACGACGCCAGCTATATCGGATTCACACCCACATTTGAGGGCGATTTATCTGACTATAATGCAACTGTAGGACTACAAACCAAGGCAGGGAATGACTGGAAAGTTGATTTAAGCAGCACCATCGGTGGTAGCAATGTGCTTTACACCGTGGGAAATACCTACAACCAGGATCTTGGTAAGGACAGCCCAATCAGCTTCAAGCCAGGGGGTTATAAGTTCAACCATTTTGTTGGAAATATCGATATAAACAAAAGATTCAGCGATTTCTTTGCCTTAGGATTTGGAACCGAAGTAAGAAAAGAAACTTTTGAAATTCTTGCAGGTGATGAAGCTTCTTATGCTGGTGGTGGAGCAATTTCTTTCCCGGGAATGGATAAAAGAAATGCTGGCACATTCTCACGATATAATTTAGGAGGGTACCTAGATACCTCATTTGATTTCTCAGAAAATAGCCTTCTAAATGCCACGGTGCGTTTTGAAAATTACTCTGATTTCGGTAATGCTATGGTAGGAAAACTATCCTTCCGCCAAAAACTAAGTGGCGATAAATTAATCGCGAGAGCCTCTGCTTCTACAGGATTTAAGGCGCCTTCTCTGCACCAGTTGACACTATCTATCAACCAGGCTACCTTTTCTAACGGAACAGTAAATATTGAAGGTTTATTTAATAATTCTTCTAAGGAGGCACGCGGGTTCGGTATTCCTGCTTTGAAACCAGAAAAATCTCTGAACTTCACTGCCGGTTTGGGATCTCAGCCTACAAAGAATATATCTGTAACGGTAGATTATTACTACATCCGCGTGAATGATAGAGTATTGCTAAGTTCTCGTATTCCAATTACACCCGCTTTGAAAACGCTAGTTCCTAATGCTACATCTGCTTCTTTCTTCATAAATGGTATCAACACCGTAACCCAAGGTGTGGATGTGGTACTCAACTTGAAAAACCTTATGATTGGCTCAGGAAAATTTGGGGTAAATCTAGCAGGTAACTATAATAATTCCAAAATCACCGGTGAGTCTGAAACTGGAAAGAAAATCCTTGCCGAAGTGAAGGCGAGAACAGGCGAAAATATTGTACCGTTCAACCGTATGGAAGAGGCTATAAATACGACTTCACGCCCTGCATATAAGGCTGTTCTCGGGTTTGACTATACTGTAGGAAAACTTGCCTTCTACCTAAACAATACCTTATTCGGGAAAGCAAAATGGGTAAACGATGGCATAGACGCTGGTGCATATGCTGCTTGGAACGACCCGAACGAATCCACAATGGGCTACCTTCAGTACAAGCCAAGAGTGGTAACGGATTTGAACATCAACTACAATTTATCCAAAATGAGTTCATTATCATTAAATGTTGCCAACATCTTCAATGTACTACCGAAATGGGAATTGGTGAATGTAAGCGCTGCCGATGCCGCACCAAACGGCGCTGTGTACAATGCGATAACCTTCAATGGAAGATACCCGCAGTCAGCGTATGATTCTCAACACTTCAGCATCTTTGGAACTCAGTTTACACTGGGATACAATGTAAAGTTTTAATTTTTATCATAATTTTTTTTATGAAACCGTCTCGCAAGAGGCGGTTTTTTTATAATGCGAAACTTTTATTTTCATAAATTCGCTTAAAATAAAATTCAATGTTAAAAAATAAAAATATACTACTTTCGGCGGTACTGTTGCCCGCTGCGATGGCCTTCGCTCAACAGAATGGCGGCATGTGGATTCCGACGGAACTGAACGAAAAAGAAATGAAGGATTTGGGAATGAAGATTTCTGCAAAACAAATCTTCGACCCTACAAAACCCAGCATAAAGGACGCCGTGGTACAATTCGATGGCGGCTGTACAGCAGAAATTATTTCTCCGAAAGGCCTCATCCTAACCAACCACCACTGCGGCTACGACAATATCCAAAGCCACTCCACCGTAGAAAACGACTTGTTAACGAATGGTTTCTGGGCAAAAAATCCGAGCGAAGAATTACCAAATCCGGGCGTAACGGTAGATTTTATTTCTGATATTAAAGAGGTCACAGCGCAAGTCCTGGCAGGAACCAATGGCCTTGACCAAAAAGCGGCACAGGAAATCATTAACAAAAACATCGAAGAGGTAAAGGCCTCTTTAAAACCTGAAAGTTGGCAAAGAATACTGATAAAACCAGTCTATTACGGCAATAAATACTACGCTTACATCATAGAAACCTACAAAGACATACGCCTCGTAGGTGCGCCACCGCAAAGCATCGGGAAATTCGGATCAGATACCGATAACTGGGTTTGGCCACGCCATACAGGGGATTTCTCTATGTTTAGAATTTATGCTGATAAAAATAACCGCCCGGCGGAATATTCCAAAGACAATATCCCGTACAAACCGAAATATTTCCTGCCTATTTCAATTAAAGACAAACAGGAGAACGACTTCACATTCGTATATGGCTTCCCAGGTAGAACCACGGAATACTTGCCTTCTATCGCTATTGAAAAAATAATGAACGATACTGATCCGGCAAGAATCGCCGTGCGCGAAATCGCACTGAAAACTTTGGACGAAAAAATGCGTACCGATGCCGAAACACGGATAAAATACGCATCTAAATACGCATCAGTAGCCAATTATTGGAAAAAATGGATGGGCGAAGTGGAAGGCCTGAAAAAATCCAATGCTTTGGAAAATAAAAGACTGTATGAGCAAAGCCTTGCCGCGAAAAGTCCGGAACTGAAAAATAGCCTGGACGAACTGAAACGCCTGTACACCGAACAAGCGCCCTATGCGCTAAACAATGCGTATTACACGGAACTCCTTCGCAATGCGGAAACTCTGAACCTTGCCAACCGCTTCCTGAACTACTCTGCGTCTCTGGAGCAGGGAAAAATGGATGATAAGGTTTTAGCTAAATTCAAAAACGAACTTTCTGCATTTTACAAAGATTACAGCGGGGAATTGGATGCGAAAGTGACTGCAAAACTACTCGCCTTGTATGCCAACAAAGTTCCGGCGCAATACCTTCCCGAAGGCTTCAAACAAAACTTTAGCGATGCGAATAAGAATTTGGAAACTATTGAAAATTGGTCCATTAACTCTATCATAAGCGGTAGAAATTCCCTGAATGGCGCTACGGTTTATACCAATATCGACAATGTTTTTGCCAACCAAAATCAATTGGTTTCTATTATTAAAAAAGATCCGTTGATTTCGCTAATGGCTTCGCTGAAAGAGGCTTACCTGAAAAATGCCGATTCAAAATATACCATGCTGCAAAGTCAGATAGATGCCATACAGAAAAAATACATGGCACAACTGATGCAGGCAGACCAAAACCGCAAATTCTTCCCAGATGCGAATTCTACCATGAGAGTAACTTATGGAAAGGTAAAAGGCAGCAATCCGCGCGATGGAGTATTTTACAAGTTTCAAACACACCTCGCGGGAGTAATGGAAAAGTATCTTCCAGGCGACTATGAATTTGATGTTCCCAAAAAACTCATCGACCTTTATAATAAAAAGGATTTTGGAATTTATAAAGATAAAACCGGCGATGTCCCGGTGGCTTTCACGGCGACCAACCATACAACTGGTGGTAATTCTGGGAGTCCGGCGTTGGATGCATACGGAAATCTCATAGGACTCAACTTCGACAGACAATGGGAAGGCACTATGAGCGACATTAATTATGACCAAAAATATAGCCGAAATATCATGGTTGATACCAAATATATCCTGTTCGTAATCGATAAGTTCGCCGATTCCAAATGGCTCCTTAATGAAATGAAAATTGTGAAATAGTAATTGAGATTACGGATCAGGATAAGGGAAATTTAATCATTTATAAAAAATAGGCTTTCCGAGATGGACAGCCTATTTTTGTTAAAGTTTCTCTTTTAAAAATTCAATGATTTTATCTGTCGCTTGTTGCAAAGGTTGCGGCATTTCTGGATCCACCCAAGGTTCTTTCGCTCCAAAAGTATGCGAAGCATTTTTCACCGTGTAAAGTTCGGAATCTTTCGCCCATTGGTTTAGCAGTTGAGATTCATTATTTTTCACTGTTTCATCATCACCAGCCTCGATGATAAGCGCCGGGATTTCCAAATGCTGCGTGGCGTATTGAATATTAAAACGTTCTTCATTAGCCTTATAATCTTCGTAAAATTGGTAGTAATGCGGCATTTGTTGGCCGGTTCTTTTATTTTCGGAGAAGAAAACGCCCTCACTTTCCCACTCTTCCAGCCGCTGATTATGCGGAAAGCGATACCCAAAATGGCTGACGCCTGCTAAAGTGACCAAAGCCTTAACCCTCTCATCTTCAAACGCTTTAATTACAGAAATACCGCCACCACGGCTATGCCCGATGATTGCCAAACGCTCCGGATCTATATTTTTTCCCTTGATAAAATGATTTATCACAGCGTCATAATCTGATAATTCTTTGGAAAAATTATTATTTCCAAAAGCTTCCAAATCAGAAAATTCTTTTGGCGCATCCGTAGTTGTTCCGTTATGCGAAAAATTGAATTTCACAAAATAAAAACCAGCTCTGGCGATGCTATTCCCCATCATATCCCAAGCACCCCAGTCCTTATAACCTTTGTAGCCATGAGCGAATATGACCAATGGAATGTTTTCTGCATTCGGATAAAAAGCATCTGAGAGGAAATCTCTTGTCTCAGGATTTTGTATAAGTATATTTCTTTGAATGTTCATAGTTGTGAATTTTGATAAAATTAATAAAAAATCCGTCCCGAAAAAATTCGGAACGGATGATTTTTGATTAGGTTTTAATTAAAGAGCGGTGTTGCCTCTATCAGAGTACCATCTGTCGTAGGTGTAACGAGCGTCTTCTTCGTTTCTTGGTTTGAAGCCCATGTATATACCACCATCCTTGATATCGTTTTCGTATCTGATAGCCTCTTCTTCAGGTACACCAGCACCAGTAAGAGCACCGATAAGACCACCTGCAGCAGCACCAGTACCTGCACCAGCAAGACCAGCGGCCAATGGACCAGCTACGATAAGACCAAGACCTGGAAGCAATACATTGGTTCCGATAGCTGCAAGAGCACCTACCAAGGCACCGATACTACCACCAATCAGGGAACCTTTACCAGCGTTTTCAGCAACTTTATCACCCAAAGCAGAATCTACATCTGTGTTAGAGAAATGACGATTTCTTGTTACATCAGACATCATAACATTCACATCAGCGTCAGAATAGCCTCTATCTCTTAAATCTTCGAAAGCTGCATCAGCCTCTTCTCTTGTCTTGAAAACTCTAGAAACATACTCTGGTCTGTACTCTGGTCTGTACGTTTGATTTTCCATAATAGAATTGTTTTTTAAGGTTTGTTTAAATTTTTTCTTTAATAAACTACCTGCTTATATTCAAAAAAGATACCATACGCACAGCAATTCTTCTATTTATTAATTTTGTGATATTAATATTGATTAATTCATTGTTAATGAAAAGTTTACTTTAAGAACACTTTTTTTTTATTATGTAAAGGCTTTAAAACAAAAAAAATCTCCCAGAATTAGGAGATTTAAATTTGATAATTTACAGCGTTTCGTTATTTTAAATACTTGGTTATGCTCTCGCTGGTTGGAGTTGTTGTACTTAAAAAACTATCAATTACGCGACCATTCTCATCCAATAAGATTTTGGTAAAGTTCCAAAGAATGGTTGTATTCTTCACACCATTCAATTCTTTTTTGGTTAAATACTTGTAAATAGGAGCAATATCATCTCCTTTTACCGATATTTTAGAAGCCATCGGGAAGGTTACACCGTAATTTTTTTGGCAAAAAGCACCGATTTCTTCATTATTCCCCGGCTCTTGGTGACCGAAATTATCTGCAGGGAATCCCACTACCACTAGTTTGTCTTTATACTGTTGATAAAGTTTTTCCAAATCGGCATACTGTGGTGTGAAGCCACATTTAGAAGCGGTGTTTACCACAAGGATTTTTTTGCCCTTAAAATCAGCAAAATCAATAGTTTTGCCTTCTAGACTTTCTACTTTGAAATCGTGAATAGATTTCGCATTTGCCACCGTATTTTTAACGGAAGTTTCCGTTTTTTGGTTTGTGCAAGCCGAAAAGAATACACCCACAGCCAATACGGCTACTAATATTTTTTTCATATTTTTAAAATTTAAATGTTTTAGGAGGAAAAGCTTTATTGATTTCGATGGAATTGACAGTGAGTACATAATCTCCATTTTTTTTATCCGAAGTTCCTTCTATTCTGTAAGGAAGTATAATCGAACCCACCTGCCTGTAGTCACCATAAGAAAGCGTTTCGTCTTTCTTCACTTCTTTTATAAGCATGTACTTTTTTGTATCGAAATAGTACATGGTTTTGTTCACATTTTTTGTGAGTTCTACTTTATGACAATAGATATCTCCAATTTTTTCTTTACCTAAGTACTTGGCCTCAAAACCTTTAGATTCCCAATCAATAAAATCATTATCGAAACTTTCAGCAACATAGTTTGGGTAAATTTGAAGTTTATTGGTCGCGTAATTCATTGCATAACCATTTTTTCCATCGTATCCTTCTACTGGAACTTCTTTGTTATTTATTTTTATAACTGTTTTAGTAAGGTTTGGTCGCTGTTGGAAAATTTTAATTGCATAAGCATCATTCACTCCCAAAGTTACCTTACCTTCCATAAATACTGAGTTTAGGAGTTTCCAATTTGTAAGACCGCCAGAATTTTCGATATTTTTATCAATAATTTCTTCCGCTGTTTGTGCGAAAATTAGTCTTGAAAGAATCAGCGCGAAGGCTAAAAATATTTTTTTCATTAATAAAATCAGGTTGATAACGTAGGCATGCCCACAATTAAATTAAAACCAAATATAACATTTTAAAATCAAATCGATATATAAGGTCAGATTTCGCCTAATATTTTTTTTGCTTTTTCCAGGTCTTCCGGCACATCTATACCCACACCCACGAAATCCGTTTCCACCATTTTTATTTTCATTCCATACTCCAAATAGCGAAGACACTCGATTTTTTCAGCAATTTCTAGAGGTTTTTGCTGAAGTTGGGAGAATTTCAGCAAAGCATGTTTTCTAAAAGCATAAACGCCGATATGCCGAAAATAGTCTGTCGGTACCGAAGTTTCTCGTGCAGAAGGAATCGGCGAACGACTGAAATAAAGTGCAAAATTATTATTATCCGTGATGACTTTTACATTGTTCGGATCTGTAATTTCCTCTCGTTCTGTTATTTTTATTTTAAGTGAAGCCAAAGAAATCTCTTCATCATCGTCATGAATAAAGACAGAAATCAGTTGTTTTAGCGGTTCTTTTTTTAGGAATGGCTCATCGCCCTGCACATTTACCACAATATCGCATTCGATATTTTGAACGGCTTCCGCAATACGGTCGCTGCCAGTCTCGTGTTGTCCTGTCATAATTGCATTTCCGCCCATTTTTTTTATTTCATTAAAAATAATATCGGAATCAGTAGCTACGAACACCTCATCAAAAAGTCCTGTTTCCACTACATTTTGGTAAGTTGTGGCAATCACAGTTTTCTTACCCAGCATATGCATCAGTTTCCCGGGAAAGCGGCTCGCCTCATATCTTGCGGGTATTACGGCTATGATTTTCATATTTTAAATTATTTCAAAATCCCTACTTTAATCCCTACTCTTATTTATACTTTTTTAAAATCGCTTCCAGTCTTTCGTCGGGTTCAAAATCCAAGGTAGCGATTAGCTTCACTTTTTTATATTCCTCGTGCAAAGTATTGATAACTATGTTGAAATTGTCTACCACCACAGCAGAAGGCACACGCACTGCTAATGAGTTCTTCTCAGAAAACCAACCGTCACCAATAGTTTGGCAGACTTCATAATTTCGAAAATCCCGCCATTTTTTAGGAAGTTTTTTGGTGTCAATATCAAAAATTGTTGCATCATCCGGCAACTGAATCACCATAATTCGGAAATCTTTATTATATCCGAAACCTTTGCGGGCATACATTGTTTCCAAATATGCCAGCGAAATACTTTCCGCTGTGTAAAGTACTTTTTTGCCCTCGCTGTTCCACCGCCCCTCCAATTCACTCGCAAAGAGCGTCTCGGAATATTTCTTATGGGCAATCCTGTAAACAAGCATTATATAGGATACCCTTGTGCGATTTTCTCTACTTCTGTGGCGATGAGATCCACCCCACCGGGCGTGTTCAGGAAGTCCATGGGCTTCTCTTCGGAGTTGTAAAATGGACGCTGCAACCACAAAGAAAAATCCTCCACAGACCCAAAAATTTCCTGACCTAAATGGTAAAGATTAATGAGTTTCAATAGGTGCTCACTGTAATTAGCATCTAATTCCTTATGCTGGTCCCGATAATTACTAATGGTTCTTGGGGAAAGATTGATGACCGAAGCCAAAGTTTTTTCGGGCATTTTAATGGTTTCCGCAAGGGAATAAAACACTTGTGTATCCACACCGGAGCGCGCCTTTTTCACTAAAGAGTAATGATCCTTGATGATAAAATGATTCAAAGAAGGAAGACCATAACCCATGGCGGGTTCTGCAATGGTGGCGGATTTTTCTTTGGTTTTACTGTATTTTTGGGTAGTTGTTTTCATCATAAAACTATTTCTACCACAAATGTAGAAAATTTTCAATAATAAAATGGAAAATTTTCAATTTATTTTAATTTTCCCAAAGCATTTTCCAATCGTGGCATCATGGATTTGATTTCCTCTTGGGACAAACCGCCCGCCGACGCCCGATACCATGGCATATCTCGCGAATTTCCAAACGCTGAGAATGGCACGAGCGCCACCCCTGCTTCATTAATCAAATAGAAAACAAGGTCGGTGGAATCTTTTATAGTTTCGCCATCGGGTTTTGTTTTGCCCAAATAATCCAATTTTATAGTTAGATATAAAGCACCCATTGGCTCTATGCTGTCTGCGGCAAACCCTTTTGCCTTCAAATTCTGAATTCCTGAGTGAAGGATATTCAAACTCTCAGAAATTTTCCCTTTAAAATCATCCACAAAACCATCTACCTCCTGCTCCATTTCCAAGAACTTGGCCACAGCCTCTTGTTCTGGTTTTGGCGCCCAAGCTCCCACATGGGTAAGCAGAGCCTTCATCTTGTCTACTACTTCTGCTGGGCCAAAACCCCAACCTACACGCACTCCAGTTGCAGCAAAACATTTTGAAGTCCCATCCACAAAAATAGTATAGTCTCTCAGTTCCGGGAACAAGGAAACCGGGTTGAAATGCTCTTCACCGAAAGTCAGCATTGCGTAAATTTGATCGTACATAATGTAGAGCGGCTTCTCATCTTCGCCACGCTTTTGGTTTTCTTCCAAAACCATTTCGCAGATTTCGGATAATTGTTCCTTAGTGAACATCGTTCCGGTTGGGTTAAGAGGCGAACAAAGCGCAAGCAATACTGCTCCTTCCAAATGGGGCTTCAGATCGGCGGCGGTAGGTAGAAAACGATTTTCGGCTTTGGTTTCTACCTCTACTTTTTGGGCAGAAGTTAGGTAGGCGTAATGATTATTGTTCCAAGATGGAACAGGATAAACTACTTTGTCGCCCTGGTCCACAATAGTCTGGAAAATTGCGTAAATAATCGGGCGAGAGCCAGCAGCAATCAAAATATTATCCGGGGAATAATCCAAATTCCAACGCTTTTTCAAATCCTGTGACACCGATTTCCTTAAAGAAAGCAACCCGTTTGCCGGCGGATAATTGGTAAGGTTTTGCGAATACGCATTTTGAATTTCTTCTTTCAACTTTGCAGGAATCGGGTAAATGTTAGAATTCAAGTCGCCGATGGTCAGATTGGCGATTTCGGCACCTTTTGCTTTTAAATCGTTAACCTCGTTGCCTATTTTTATGATTTCTGAACCAACCAGGTTCTGTGCGATTTTTGATACTTTCATTTATGATTTTGTTTTATTGAATTAGCTTGAATGGAAATTGGAAATGCTTTTCAAAGTCACACAAATTTATGAAAAATGTAGCAATTGGTAAAACTTTCATTGTCAATACAAGTGAATCGTTTGCGGCCGGGATAGGAGCGGCATCCTTTTTTGTGGGCGGGACGGCGCCGACCGAAGGGAGGCGGCGAAACGCCTGCAAAAAAGATACAGCGGATAGCCCGAAATGCCGCCCAAAAAAACTAAAACCGACAAGAACCAAGAGCCAAGATGCGGGATGTCGGGAGTGCGAAACATGAGGCGGAGAGCGAGAAGTGGGAAGCTGCACGCTGCATGTTTAGTATAAATTTTTAATAAAAATTCCCGGGAGAAAGTTCTACTGGGAGTTGGATTATTGCTAAAGATTTAAGTCTTTTTTCACCTTATTGATTTTTTCTGAAAGTACTGAAATTTGATTTTCAAATTCACTTTCGGACTTCAGCTCGTCTTTTACCGAAACATAGAATTTTATCTTCGGCTCTGTGCCCGAAGGTCTTACACATACTTTGGTGCCATCTTCGGTGTAGTAAATCAATACATTGGATTTTGGAATATCGTCCATAATAGACTTTTTGTTTTCCGCAATATTCAGGCTGGTTTGTTCCTGAAAATCTTTTACCTCTGCTACTTTGGAACCTGCAATGTCTTTCGGAGGATTTTCGCGGAAGTCTTTCATCATCTGCTGTATTTCCTCTGCTCCTTCACGCCCTTTTTTGGTGACATTGATGAGCCCTTCGTAGTAAATTCCGGTGTCCTTGTAAATATCTATCAAATACTGGTACATGGTTCTGCCATTGGCTTTGCACCACGCCGCAATCTCGCAGGCGAGGAGGATGGAGCCGCACGAATCCTTGTCGCGGACGAAATCTCCGGTCATAAAACCGAAACTTTCTTCGCCGCCACAAATGAATTTTTCCTGTCCTTCGAAATCTCGGATCATCTTACCAATCCACTTGAATCCGGTGAGACCCACTTTGCAGTCTACGCCAAATTTTTCAGCGATATCAAAGAAAATATCGGAAGTCACTATCGTAGAACCGATGAACTCGTTACCAGTGATTTTGCCTGCTTTTTTCCACTGATCGAGAATGTAGTAAGTGAGGATTGTGTTGCATTGGTTACCATTCAGCAACTGCATTTCGCCGTTTAAATTTCGCACGGCTATTCCCAAGCGGTCGCCATCCGGATCGGTTCCAATCACAATATCGCCGTTGGTGATTTTCGCTAAATCCAGTGCCATTTCTAATGCGGCCGGTTCTTCTGGGTTTGGCGAAGCGACAGTTGGAAAATTACCGCTGGGTATCATCTGCTCTTTTACAAGGTCGATTTTTTTAAAACCGGCCTTTTCAAGAGCCTTTGGAACGGTTGTATAGGTAGTCCCGTGGATGGAAGTGAAGACGATATTCAAATTATCATAACCAATTTTGTCCTTCTGGTACAAGGAATTTTCGATGCAGGCATCAATATAAACATCGTCCTGCTCCTCGCCTACCCACTCGATCAAATCATTGTTTCCGTTGAATTTAATATCCTCGTATTTGGTGTTCAAAACCTCTTTGATAATCGCCTCGTCGTGCGGTGGGACAATCTGTGCGCCATCGTCCCAATATACCTTGTAGCCGTTGTATTCGGGCGGGTTGTGGGATGCGGTAAGTACGATTCCAGCGTTGCATTTTTTATTTCTTACGGTAAAGGAAAGTTCCGGTGTCGGACGGTGATCCTTGAACAAAAGCACCTTGATTCCATTGGCAGTAAGGACATCAGCACACATTTTCCCGAACTCACGGGAGTTGTTGCGGACATCGTAAGCAATCGCCACTTTAATTTCTTCGCCCGTAAATTGGCTGTGGAGATAATTTGCCAAACCTTGGGTGGCTTGTCCAAGCGTATATTTGTTCAAACGGTTGGTTCCCACGCCCATAATGCCGCGCATACCACCGGTTCCGAATTCTAAACTGCGGTAGAAACTATCATCCAAGTCCGGAGATTCAGATTTTATAAGCATTTCCACGGCAGCGCGTGTTTCTTCGTCAAAATTTAGTCCGAGCCAAAGATTGGCTTTATCCAGAGGAGTAAGGCTGTCTGCTAATTCCATATATATCCAGTTTATTTTAAATTTTTATTCTGCACATTTGCAGTTTTATCTATTCTAAAGGCACGAATCGGGTCGTTATAATATACCATTTTCGCTGTATTTAATATTTTTCCTTTTAAAGAATCTTTTACAAAAACTTCTGCATAATTGCCATTTCGACTGTCGATATTTAAGATATCTAATTCCCAATACGGTGCAATAAGACTCGCTGTGTCAGCAATTTTCAGCACGGCATATTTGGTAAAACCCGTGAAGTTGGCGCGGCTGGTATTCAGCATTTCCACTTCTGCGCGACGGGAATTAATGGCCCCTATAAATTTAGCATTATTTTTTAAATTCAATCTAAAATTATCGGTTTTAATTCGACCAGAAACATTCATTTCTACAGAGTCTGAAATCGATATTTTTTCAGGATTAAATTTTGAATATATGGTGATATTGTAGAAATCCACTCCTTTCGTTGGGCGCTGTTCTTTGATATTTAGAACCTTGTCATCAACATCTATTTTAAGGTTATTACTAATGTTTGGATAGGTTTCGACATTCACGAAACTCTTTGCCGACTGTACATAAAACACCCGGAATTTCCCTTCTAGATTGATTTTGGAAAAATCTTCCACTGGAAAATCCTTAGATATAATCTCGCCCTTCGGAGATATTTCTCCGCAGGAGAATACAGAAAATAAAACCAAAAGGAAGAAAGTATTTTTAAAACTCATTTTCATATAATAAAATATAATTAAGTTTTTTCCAACTTTAAAACTATATGACTTCCTCGATATTATAGTTTTTATGCTCGCGGTTGGTACGGATAATCATCTCTCCTAAAAAACCTGCTATAAAGAGTAAAGTCCCTAAAATCATCATGGTAAGCGCAATAAAAAACCAAGGATTTTCGGCAATCAGATGTCCATATACGCCTCTCGAAACATCAATAAGTTTGGAAATCCCGAGCCACAGTGCAGACAAAAATCCGAAGATAAACATCAGCGTGCCCACTGCTCCAAAAAAATGCATCGGACGGCCACCAAAACGGCTTACAAACCAAAGCGTTACGAGATCTAAAAATCCACGAACAAATCGTTCTGTTCCGAATTTGGAAGTTCCGTAAGGTCTTGCCTGATGCTTCACTTCCTTCTCAGTGATTCTTTTGAATCCCGCATTAGCAGCCAAAACGGGGATATAACGGTGCATATCACCGTACACATCTATAGATTTCACCACCTGTTTTTTATAGGCCTTCAACCCGCAATTGAAATCATGGAGATAAACGCCGGAGACCTTTCGAGCAGCGGCATTGAATAGTTTTGACGGCATATTTTTGGTCATCACATTATCAAAACGCTTCTTTTTCCAACCCGATACAATGTCGTAATTTTCCTCCGTCACCATACGGTAAAGTTCTGGTATTTCTTCTGGAAAATCCTGAAGATCAGCATCCATTGTGATAATCACACTGCCATTTGCCTTTTCGAATGCCGCATGGAGCGCCTGAGATTTACCATAATTCTTGGAAAATCTTATCCCATGAATTTGAGGGTTTTGTATTTTTAAATTTTCAATAATGCTCCAAGAAAGATCGGTGCTGCCATCATCCACAAACCAAACTTCATAAGATAAATTAGATGCGCGGCAAACGGCATCAATCCTTGAAAAAAGTTCTTCCAAGGACTCTTCTTCGTTCAAAAGAGGGATTATTATAGATAGGTTCAAAATATTTAATTTAGGTGTTAAAGCCTTATTAGCATTAAAAAATTATATCATTGCAAATATAGATAATAGAATTCTACTCCAGACTTTTAGTTCTAAAAAACGCTCCGAAAAACACGGAAAGTATCACATAAAACAATAATATAATTGCAAAATAGGTGGCAAAATGCTTAAAAGTGAGCATATCCTTCCCTTTCACCTGGTCTTGGGAAAAACTTTGGAGACTTTTCTGATAATCCTTTTCTAACGCTGCTTTTTCTTCCGGAGATTTCAAGCGCGCTTTTTCTTTGGAGTAAATTTCGGTGAGTTCATTGCGGTTTCTTTCCACGAACTGGTGATTTAGAATGTCTTTCGCGACTGGGTCTACAAAATTTACAAAAGCGAAAATGGAAATTATTGAGAGTAATCCTCCAACGAACATCGGGATAAAGGCCCGTTGAAATACCTCTTTGAAATTCATTTTTTTGTGTTTCCAAACATAATAAACCGACAAAAATGCCGCTCCGCAATACAAGACAGGCAGTATAAAAGCATTTGCAATTAAAGAATTATCATAATATTCTGCACCTCCGAAAAAATACCATACAGAAAAAAAGACGAGCATTGTTGCTGCAAAAAGCAGTAAACCAACCGTATAAGGATTCTTGAACATTTAAAATTTATTTAATAGTTAAAATTTTGAGTTTTCGATTTTGAGTTTTCAATAAAAGCCGTATCTTTGCAACGGCAAGTCCTAAACAACCAGCTCCTGAAAACCCTCCAGGGTGGGAACGCAGCAAAGGTAATCGGTTGTAGCGGTGTGATTTAGGTAGCTTGCCATTTTTTTTTAGAAAGAGATCAGCAGATTCGATATGAATTTCTGATCTCTTTTTATCTTTAAGAACCCAGAGGTTTTTGAGTTTAAATTTATTATATCGTTTTGCAGAGGCGCATCGCATGATGGATTTTTTAAATACTTTAAATCACAATCTCCTGCCCTAATTCCGGCAAAAGGAAGTCGATATTTTTTTCGTTGAAATGTGCTTTCGCAACCTCATGATCAATCTTGATTGCAGGGAAAGTATCAAAGTGGCAACCAATGACGCGTTTTGTTTTGAGCAATTCTGCCGCTGCAAAACTCGCTTTTCTTGCACACATTGTATAATGCGAACCAACAGGTAAAACCGCTGCAGTGATTTCCCCAAAAAGTTGTGGGAAGTAGGCCATATCTGCCATTACGCCCGTATCGCCTGCGAAATATAGGTTCTTCCCTTCAAAACGGAACACATAGCCGCTCGCTAAACCGCCATAACTGCCATCCGGAAAACTGCTTGTGTGCGACGCCGGAACCATGGAGATTTTCATATCCTCCACTTTTGCAGAGCCTCCGAAATTAATATCAATTGAATTTGGATGTTTAAAATGTGCACAGATTTCCGGCTGACCGATCAATAGTGCGTCCGGGTGGTTCCTCAAAACTTCTTCCACATCAGCGATATGATCTCCGTGAGCGTGCGTGATGAGCACGAAATCAATTTTTTGAGCTGCAATATCAAATCCGGATTTCTCCTTTTGATAATTGTAAAACGGATCGCTCAAGATATTTTTGCCTTTGTAGGTGAACAGAAAACAGTTCTGCCCGAGGAATTTTATTTTCATTGTTTTATTCGTTTAGTTTCAAAAATTTATTGTTACTCATTTTCAAAATAATCTGTGTCCATCTTCTTTAATTCATAAATATTTTGAGTGGATACACCTAAATTGTATTCAATCATTAATCGAGTTAACTTTTCACCATCTATTAAAACTATTTTTGTTTCATTCCGAGGGATATAATTTAGCGCATCAGGAGTAAATTTGGAAGTAGTAATGAAAATGCCTTTTTTCGCCCCTTGGCCGGCAAGAGCACCAACAAATTTCTGAATTTCAGGACGACCAACATTTCCCTCCCATCTTTTAGCCTGAATATAAATAATATCAAGCCCTAATTTATCTTCCTTAATGATGCCATCAATTCCTTCATCTCCACTTTTACCAATGGCTTTTCCAGCATCAGAAAGTGAACCGCCATAGCCCATTTTTACCAAGAGTTCCACAACAAGATTTTCAAAAAAATAAGGACTGCAAGATTTTATTTTCGTTATAAGTTCCTGAGATAATGCTTTTTGAATGGATAAAAACGACTCCTCAATTAATTCCTCAGGCGTCTTACTTTCTTGTTCTTCAATATTTTGATTTAAAACGTCACCAGGTCTAGACGAATCTAAATATTCGATATATTCTGGTAATGTTTTCAGAAATTTTAGGTTAATGATTGGAGGATTTTTACTTAAAACTTCTAACCCTTTAGGTGTAATTTTATAACTCCCTCTTTTGGGACTTTCTACTAACCCTGCAATTTTCAAATGCGCCTTTGCCCATGCAACTCGGTTTGCAAAAACACCTTGCTTTCCACTTGGTAGCATTTCTTGCAATTGCTTTTCCGTTAAATTAAAATGATCCGCAAGATTTGAGTTCACATCTTTTGCTGTGAATTCATTTCCGTTTGAAATCTCTTTCAATAGTGGAAGCATTATCGTTTGAAAATCTGGAATCATAAGTTTTTATTTAAAATAATTCAACCCAAAAGCCAGCAAAATTGCCATCATCAGAGTTAAAATCCCGACTTGTTTCAGAAAAGGATCCAGTTCGCGTGGCTCTTTTACCGCCATGATTTTCCGCCGAAGTCCCATGGTGGGAAGTAACAAAATCATCACGATAAACGGATAATATTTTCCATTTTGAAAAAAACCCTGCAAGCCAAGCCAGGCCAAAATTAGGATTAATGGCAGTTGCAGAAGTACCATCTCGTACACCATCGCATATTTGAAACCCATGCGCAGCGCCAAAGATTTCTTTCCAGAAAGTTGATCGCTCTCTATGTCGCGCATATTGTTCAGGTTCAGAACGGCGGCGCTCATCAGCCCTACGGCAGTTGCAGGAAGCAGCATATCCCAATGGAATTCTTTGGTAAACAGAAAATAACTGCCACAAACCGAAACCAAACCAAAGAAAATGAATACCATCAAATCTCCTAAACCCATGTATCCATAAGGTTTTTTGCCTACGGTATAGCCAATTGCAGCCAAAATACACGCAACTCCCAATCCTATGAAAGTCCAAAATTCTATAATAAAATCGGGGAAAAATGCCTTGTACAAAAGCGCCACTGTCGCCACCAATGCCAAAACAGACACCATAAGTACGGCATTCCGCATTTGTGTAGCAGTAATTTTTCCGGATGCCACGGCGCGCTGTTCTGCCCCACTGTCGCGGAGTTTATCGGTCCCCTTTATGCCGTCACCGTAGTCGTTGGCATAATTTGAAAGCACCTGAAAAAGCAGCGTGACAACTAACGCCAATGCAAAGATCTGCCAATTCCAGTTTAGATTATTGATTGATGATGGATGGTTGATGGTATAATTTGGGTTTTCCAACCGCCACTTAGCAATGAACGAACCCATAATGATTCCGCTCATGGATAGCGGCAATGTGCGTAGCCTTGCGGCCTTAATCCAGTCTTTCATTTTCGTACAATATAAATTGTATAATCTAAGATGATTAATTAACCACCTACTTTGTACATTTTACTTTTCAATTTTTATAATTAATTAAGAAATCCATTGATTTTCCCCAAAGTCAGGTTTGCGTTTTTCCAGAAAGGCGTTGCGGCCCTCTTTAGCCTCGTCGGTCATGTAGGCGAGGCGCGTGGCTTCTCCCGCGAAGACCTGCTGGCCCACCATGCCATCATCGGTAAGGTTCATGGCAAATTTCAGCATACGGATGGACATGGGCGACTTTGCCAATATTTCCTTCGCCCATTGGTAGGCGGTATCTTCCAATTCGGCATGTGGAATCACTGCGTTTACCATACCCATTGCCTCAGCATCTTTTGCAGAATAATTTCTACCCAGAAAGAAGATTTCGCGAGCTTTTTTCTGTCCCACCATTTTTGCGAGATATGCAGAACCGTATCCACCGTCGAAACTGGTAACATCGGCATCGGTTTGTTTGAAAATAGCGTGCTCTTCACTCGCCAAAGTAAGGTCGCACACCACATGAAGCGAATGTCCGCCACCAACTGCCCAGCCGTTTACCACGGCGATAACTACTTTAGGCATAAAGCGGATTAACCTTTGAACTTCCAAAATATTTAAACGGTGGCGGCCGTCATCCCCCACATAACCTTTTTCGCCGCGTGCCTTTTGGTCGCCGCCGCTGCAAAATGCGTGTACGCCGTCTTTTGGCGAAGGTCCTTCCCCGGTGAGAAGTACCACGCCCACGGAAGAATCTTCCGATACATGGTAAAAAGCGTCATACAATTCCGAGGTAGTTTTTGGACGGAAGGCATTGCGCACTTCTGGTCTATTAATCGCGATTCTTGCTACGCCATTGCATTTTTTATAAGTAATGTCTTCGTATTCTTTTACGGTTTTCCAGTCTGCCATTTTGTTAAAATTTTGAGCGTAAAGATAGGGAAATTTGTTGATGTTAATGGCCGTTGGCTGTCAGTTGATTGCGAATGAACGAAGAGACAATATGTCTGACATCGTGTATCTAAACAAATGAAAATCAGTCAAAAAATCATTTTGAATTATTTAATTTCTGTCAAATTTACAAAGTTTTTGGATAAATGTTTTTGGATATGATTTTGTGATGACATTTCTAAAAAACTATGGAGATTTACATTTGGGGCATTTTTATTCTCGCGGCAATTTTTCTGCTAATGCTTTTTCTAAACCATAGGAAAAAAATTTATTACAAGAAAATTCGCGCATTCCATCAAAAAAACTGGGGGAAACTAAATATAAATCCACCTATCTATTCCGGGGCAGTTACAAGATATTTCAAGAACTATCAACCCGAAAGCACCTTTCAAATCATCACTGACAGAACTTGGAACGATCTGGATATGAATTTGGTTTTTGCTAAAATAAACCTGACTGTTTCAAAAATTGGCTCGCAATTTCTCTACTTTAAATTACGAGTGATTGAAAATTCAGAAAAAATAAAATGGTTTGCACACCTGACGAGTTTTTTCAAATCCAGCCCCGAAACGGCTACAGAAATTCAGACAGAATTATCAAAAATCGGCGGATATAAATCTTATGAAACCGAACGCCTTGTAAATTTTAATCCCAATCTTGGCTCAGAGTCTAAATTTTTAATTTATGGTTCCGCCATAATCGCGATAGTGCTAATTTTCTCAGCATTCTTCAAACCTGTTGCTTTAATTTTTTTATTGATTCCGTTCAGCCTAAACCTCGTGCTTCATTACCGAAATAAGGAAAGAATAGCCGTTTACCTCCATGCC
>JAGLBA010000130.1 GCA_018260475.1 Chryseobacterium sp.
TCCGATTTTTCCGTCTCCGGTTTTTCCGCTTCCGGTTTTCCGTTTTCGGTTTTTCTGCCTCCGGTTTCCGCTTACGGTTTTCCACTTCCGGTTTCTCTTTTCGGGTTTTCCTTTTCCGGTTTTCCAATTCCGGTTTTCCGTTTCCGGTTTTTCCGCCTCCGGTTTTCCGCATTACAGTTTTCCGCATACGGTTTTCCACTTCCGATTTCTCTTTTTGGGTTTTCCTTTTCCTGTTTTCCAATTCCTGTTTTCCGTTTCCGGTTTTCCAATTCCGGTTTTCCGTTTCCGGTTTTCCGTTTCCGGTTTTCCAATTCCGGTTTTCCGTTTCCGGTTTTTCCGCCTCCGGTTTTCGCTTACAGTTTTCCGCATACGGTTTTCCACTTCCGATTTCTCTTTTTGGGTTTTCCTTTTCCTGTTTTCTAATTCCGGTTTTCCAATTCCGGTTTTCCTTTTCCGGTTTTCCGTTTCCGGTTTTTCCGCCTCCGGTTTTCGCTTACAGTTTTCCGCTTACGGTTTTCCACTTCCGGTTTATCTTTTTGGGTTTTCCTTTTCCGGTTTTCCAATTCCGGTTTTCCGTTTCCGGTTTTAGCTTACAGTTTTCCGCCTACGGTTTTCCACTTCCGGTTTCTCTTTTTGGGTTTTCCTTTTCCGGTTTTCCAATTCCGGTTTCTCTTTTCAGGTTTTCCTTTTCCGGTTTTCCGCCCCCGCTTTTCGCT
>JAGLBA010000131.1 GCA_018260475.1 Chryseobacterium sp.
TTCGTTCTATTTTTCTTTTTCTTCTTCTATTCTTCTCTTCTTTTTCTTTCCTTCTTTTATTTTTCTTTTTTTTCTTTTTCGACTTCTTCTCTTCTTTTTCACTCCTTAGATTTTTCTTTTTCATCTTCTTCTTTTCTTTTTCATTCCTCCTTCTATTTTTCTTTTTCATCTTCTTCTCTTCTTTTTCATTCCTTCTTTTATTTTTCTTTTTCTTCTTTTTCATCTTCTCTTCTTTTTCACTCCTTCGTTCTATTTTTCTTTTTCTTCTTTTCTTCTTCTTTTGTTTCTTCTTATTCTTCTCAACTTCTTATTTTTCTCCTCTTCTTATTTTCTTCTATTTCTCTTCCTCTATTTTTCATCTTCTTGTCTGCTTTTTCTTTTCTTTCTTTTTTTTCTCACCTTTTTTACTCCTTTCATTTTTTCCTTTTTCTTCTTTGTCTTCGCCTCTTCTTTTTCTTTCCTTCTATTTTTCTTTTTCTTCTTTTTCATCTTCTTCTCTGATTTTTCATTCCTTCTATTTTTCTTCTTTTCTTCTTATCTTCTTCTCTTCTTTTTCATTCCTTCTTCTATTTTTCTTTTTCTTCTTTTTCATCTTTTTCTCTTCTTTTTCATTCCTTCTTCTCTGCTTATTCTTCGCTTCTTCTTTTTCTTCTCACCTTTTTGCCACCTCATTTTTTTGCTCTCTTCTTCTCTTTCCTTTTTCTCACCTTTAAC
>JAGLBA010000132.1 GCA_018260475.1 Chryseobacterium sp.
AGGAGGGAAATTTGGTTTTCTCCCATTCTCTCTCATTTGCCTTAATAATTAACATTCGATAATGTCAAAGTTTCTTTTTCCTATTTTCCAAGCTGAAATTTTTATTCCTTTTTAGACTTGGTTCTTCCTCCTCCCCTATTTATTGCTCTTTTGTTCCTCCTCTCTTATTCCTTGGAGAAATTCATTTAAATTCGTTTTAAAAATTCTATCTCCAATGTAACTTGCTCATTTTTGTTTGTTTTTTATTTTTTTTTAATGTTTTTTATACTTTTTACTAAATTCTGTATTTTTTAAATAAATTTTTTATAGTTTTTATTAAATTTTTATATTTTTCAATAAATGATTTATTTTTTTAATATTTTTTTTTATTTCGTTGAATAATTTTTTTTAAATTTACAATTTCTTTTTTAATACATTTTTATTTTTTAATCACATTTTTTTATTTATTAATAATTTTTTTCGTTTTAAATATTTTTTTCTTATTAATATTTTTTGGTTTAAAAATTTTTTTTATTTTTTAATATTTTTTTCATTTTTAATACATTTTTTCTTTTTAATAAATCTTTTTTTTTGCTATTTTTTTCTTTCTTTTCTCGTTTCTTCGACCAAATCGGCTATTTTTGGGTTGGTGAATATGTTGATTTTTTTTCCGCACAAACATGCTCACGCTGCTATGAGGGATGGAAGAAGGGTAAATTGATTTAATTTAAAA
>JAGLBA010000133.1 GCA_018260475.1 Chryseobacterium sp.
ACGGAACGGATCTATCCAACAAGAGAAATTAAAAAAAGCAAAAAAAAAGTTTCAAAAAGTTTTTTGGGGTGGCCTAAAAACTTTGAATATTTCAGTCGTTCAGCTTTCTTCAAGATTTACTTCATTTGGTTTTTTGCTGTGCAATATTGGTGCGTGGCGGCGCAACGTTCGAGAATTAATTTTTAATGCTCAGCAAGAAGTTTTGTAAATTTAAAAGTTTTAAATTAAATTTTGAAATTTAATTTAATTTTTTTTAAAATTAAATTAATAAAATTTTAAATTAAATCATAATTAAAAAAATAGAATTTTTTTTAGATTAAATTTAAAATTAAATCGAATTCCAAAGATAAAAAAATAAATTTGATTAGTAAAGTAATAAAACGTCAAAACAATAATCCGCCAAAATTAATTCAAGTAAAATTCGTGGAGACCGAAAAGAGGTTAAGAGTTAAAAAATAAAAATTAAAAGAAATCTAGTAGAAAACGCTAAAAGAATAGAATAAGAATAAAAGGAACGACATAGAAAAAAAAGGAAATAAGGCAAAAATGATGCACAAATCTATGAGAAATGGAAAAGCAAAATGTGCATCAGAATGTGTTACTTTCCCCGGAAAGAAACCGGAAGCAGACAAAATGAAAAAAAAATCAGAAATCTATTAATTGGCCATCAAATAATAGAATAATTTTCTGTTAGAGTGATAAAGTAA
>JAGLBA010000134.1 GCA_018260475.1 Chryseobacterium sp.
AAATTAATATTGTAATAATAATAATTATCATCATCATCATCATCATTATTATTATTTTTATTATTTTAAGAATAGGTTTTCAATTATGTATTTTTATTATTTACAATATATTTTGATTGCATTATTGAATTCTTAAATTTTAATAAAAACCAACAACACATATACATATACATGCAAATTAGAAAGAAGAACGAAAGCAACAATAGTGCAGCATAAAGGTGAAGGAATACTGGGTTGGGAGAAAATTGCCAAAATCGCGCGGTCTATAGATGGATGGCCGAAATGAATACAAAAAAAAATAAAATTTTTAAAAAAATTAATCAAATCAAAAATCAAAGAAAACTCCTTTAAAATCACTTAGCCGTTTCACCCTTTTTGCGTTTATTATGATTTAATTAAATTGAAATTAATTAAAATAATAATAATAATTTAAAATCTTTTACAAAAGCAAATAAAATCAATTTTCATTTCAGGAACGAAATTTATATACCGATAATCAATTCCAGAACAAAAAATTAGTAAATTAATAAATCTGTAAAATAAACAGTGAATGATATGCAAAAATTAAAATAATAATAATAAATTCTTTTATGAAAAAAATTTTTTTTAATAAAAAATTAGTAATAATTCTGTAAAAATGAGTGATGTATAATAATTAAAAAAATAATAAATACTTTTTTAAAAAAATTTTAATAAAAATTTGTAA
>JAGLBA010000135.1 GCA_018260475.1 Chryseobacterium sp.
GCTTTCGCTCCTCAGCGTCAGTGACAGCCCAGAGACCTGCCTTCGCCATCGGTGTTCCTCCTGATATCTGCGCATTCCACCGCTACACCAGGAATTCCAGTCTCCCCTACAGCACTCAAGTTATGCCCGTATCGCCAGCAGACCCGGAGTTAAGCCCCGGGCTTTCACTAACGACGCGACAAACCGCCTACGAGCTCTTTACGCCCAATAATTCCGGATAACGCTTGCGCCCTACGTATTACCGCGGCTGCTGGCACGTAGTTAGCCGGCGCTTCTTCTGCAGGTACCGTCACTTTCGCTTCTTCCCTACTGAAAGAGGTTTACAACCCGAAGGCCGTCATCCCTCACGCGGCGTCGCTGCATCAGGCTTGCGCCCATTGTGCAATATTCCCCACTGCTGCCTCCCGTAGGAGTCTGGGCCGTGTCTCAGTCCCAATGTGGCCGTACACCCTCTCAGGCCGGCTACCCGTCGTCGCCTTGGTAGGCCATTACCTCACCAACAAGCTGATAGGCCGCGAGTCCATCCAAAACCACTACAAACGTTTTCCACCAGCACACCATGCGGTGACTGGTCGTATCCGGTATTAGACCCAGTTTCCCAGGCTTATCCCAGAGTTAAGGGCAGGTTACTCACGTGTTACTCACCCGTTCGCCACTCATCCATCCCAGCAAGCTGGGACTTCAGCGTTCGACTTGCATGTGTTA
>JAGLBA010000136.1 GCA_018260475.1 Chryseobacterium sp.
GAACTTAGCGTTGATGGAAAAGGATTATTTTATCTTTGTTTTTAGACTCGGCCAGAATTTTTATTTTTATCCGAAGACCTTTTCACCGAAATAACGAAAGGAAATTCTTGCCACGTTAATTATTTCCCAAATAAAAATTCTTTGTTTTTCCTCATTTTCCTTGTCTCTCCTTATCTCTCTCTCTCTCTCTCTTTTTTTACTTTTCGAGAGATTTTTCCGCTTTTCCATCACTCATTAAAAACATTTAATCTAGAGATTTAACGGTAAAAAAATAACGGATTATGTTTTTCGACGTAATGAAAAACAGAATCAAATATTCGTGATGGATATAATTTTCAAAGCCATGCTGCCCCCCTACAAAAAAAAATTCACGAAAAAAAATTCATTTGAAAATTGTTTAGTATTAATAAAAAATTAACTAATAAATAGTTAAGACCGACAATAAAGTTAACAAAAAAATGTTCTGCTAGTACAGAAATTACCATAAAAACTTGTAACCTAGTACCCTATACAAGTAACATAAACTAGTTACTCAAGTAGGTAACACCCCCATGAAAATTAAAAAATATAAAAAATAGATAAATAAACCAAAAAAAATTTCCACTTAAGAAAATCCATAAAAATTTACAAATACAATTTTTATTTAATTATTTATTATAATTTTTAATTTCTACTTAAAAATTCAGCCTAAATTAACAAA
>JAGLBA010000137.1 GCA_018260475.1 Chryseobacterium sp.
GATGATTTTATTTTATTTTCTTCTCCCTTTTTATTCGATAAGACTTGATTTTTTTTGTTCTATCAAAATAGTATTAGTGTTTAAGATAAGTGTTATGTTGACAAAGAATTGAACGTTTTTAGATTTAATTTTAAGTTGGCTACCTTTAATTGCAGTCTGTACGTCTGCAATGAGAAAGTGTATCTCGTTTTGTAAAAGCTGCTGAATACTCTAAGTTGGTAGGATTTTATTACTATTTTTTTTTGTATTCAAACATTGAACATAAAATATATAAACTAAAGAGCCCAAAGAAAAATGTGATTGAAGAACAGAAAATTAAAAACCAAAAAAAAAGCAATCACGATAAACATAGGAAGGAGAATCATCTCTTTTATTGGTATTTTTAAAACACGTTATTAAAACTTCATAAAAAAATAAAAATTAAATTTCAAGTCCTGAGCGCATTAAAATCAATAATCAATAATCGTGAAAATAAATCGAATTCTCTCACATTTCCGGTTTCAATCGATTAATTCAATTTCCGGGTTAATTGATTCTGTTGCTGATTAAGTTCAGGAGGACTGAAAAAAATTCTTTTGCTAAATTCCACTGGGGCTGAGGCGCCAAAGCAATATCTAACAGCTAATAGTTACGATGGGAAGGAAAAACAACGATTGCAACAAATGAAATGAAAAATTAATGGACAAAGTTCAATTAATT
>JAGLBA010000138.1 GCA_018260475.1 Chryseobacterium sp.
TTTCGAAAGATTTTTTGCTACCGGCAAACAGCAATCTTGATTTTTTTTACCATTGCCACTGGTAGCAAACTAGCTTTAGATTTGCGACTTCTTTAAGCAAAATATTTTGCCGTCTTTTTCTTTATAGTTGTAATTTAAAAATTTATTTTTAAATTTAAAAATATTGCTTTATTGAAAAAAATGAAAAAGAAAAATCTAAAACTTTAGAACCGGGCCATCAAAAGAGATTTTAGGTTAAGATTTAACATTTTAACGGGTTTTAGACATCAAAATTTTGTTCCTCTTCTTTTTTTTAACTCCGTAAATATTTCCAGTCCAAACTGATCATTAACTTAAAAACTTAAATTTAAATAATCCTGAAACAAGGAAAAAGGCCATCATCAATTGTATTAGGAGCTTTATTCTATTTTTATATTTTTCTTTCATTTCGTTTCAATATTATTATTATTATTATTATTGTTATTATTATTAATGTTTTCATTTATTGTTGGATTCTAAAATGAAAATGAGTTATTCTCGTTAGGGAGAGACGAAGGTGAAAATTAATGATCGAAAAGATTTAAAAAAAATAAAAAATAAAATAAAAAATTTTTTTTTCTTCAGTTTTTCTGGGAAAAAAATAATTTTTTTTCAATCTGTCTCAGCTGAATGTGCATTATTTGTTAGCAGTTGTTAAAATCTCGAATTGAATGTTTTCA
>JAGLBA010000139.1 GCA_018260475.1 Chryseobacterium sp.
TAAGTGGGTTCGCTTATTTGAATTCGCTGGCTTAAAAACTGCATCCGAATTCATCATTCTCTATTTATTAGGTGTCCGAAAGGGAAAAAAATTAATTTTTTTCTCTATTTTGAAAATTTGAAATGGATATTGATTTTTAATTAAAATTAATTCGTCATTTTCCCCGATCGGCAAAGTGACGGAGAACTGCTTTATTTTGCCCTAACACATTCGTGTTATATGTTCCTAAAAGGCAAGTCTTGTTTTGCGTATGGCATCCGTTAGTTTTGGAATTAGGGCCCACAATTTTTTTTCTATTTTTTTCTATTTTTTTCTTTTTTTTCTTTTTCTTTTTTTTCTTTTTCTTTTTTTCTTTTTCTTTTATTCTATTTTTATTTTTTTCTTTTTCTATTTTTTTAGTATATCGAGTCCGAGAGTTTCTCTCTCCCAAACTTGAATTGAATAGGGATGAACAAGTCTCCAAAATGCAAAACTAGACATTCACATTTTCAAAAAAAATCAAAAAAATCTTCGAGGCACAAAGTTTGGAAAGGAAATGTTCAAATTATGAGCAAGTTTGAAAGCGACTTAGAAAAAACGGCGAAAATAAATAAAAACAAGCAAATTAAATTTCTAAATTTTTAATGTTTATTAATTTCAGGAGGCGAATTTTAAAATACATTATAAAATTAAATTATACATTATAAAATACACTA
>JAGLBA010000013.1 GCA_018260475.1 Chryseobacterium sp.
AAAGTTAATCTTTTTACGATAAACCAAATCTGCAATGAAGAAAATTCCGAGAAAAATAACAGTGTCTATACGCGTCCAAAGAAGTAAAATCGGGAATACAAAAAATGCCCATCGGCGATGCTCCACAATTCCGTAGCGTATAAAGGCACAAAATAAGAAAAACAATATACCATATTCCATACCCAGACAAGATACCGTAAGAGCCGCTGGCGTGAGATTCAGTAAAATAACAAACCAACTCCGCCTTATGTGATCAGCAAAAAGCACACTTGCTAGTAAAACGCTCCCTAATGCAAATGCGATACTGTTGAAAATGAGTTGCGGATATATAAAATATTCCCCGAAGACCATCTGCATAAAAGCCGATATAATGACATAAAGATGCGTAGTAGATGCAGAAATTCTTTCGGTACCGTTGAATCCGATAACGCCATGTTCCAGTAAGTTGCGGGCAACCCGCCAAGTAATAAAAGAATCCTCCTGAATATGCTCCGTAAGGAACATCGGAATTTTAATTAGCAGAGTTACTAAAACCAACAACCATGTGCGCGAACTGAGGAGAATATTTTTTTCGAAAGTGTCGTTTTCTGTCATTTATCAATGATTTTATGAAGTCTTATTGGTAAATATCCGCGTACTGCAGATTCATAATCGGCTCGCGAGCAAGGTACGCAATTTTCCAAGTCATCATCTTTTCCGAACCACCACAAACCGCTGAAAGTATCCCGGCGGAAAGCGTGTTCCTCTTCTCCAATAATGACCCAAAAAGTTTCAAAATTTCTTTCTACGGGATGTGTTTTCGTGATGTTAATGCCTTCCACCATGTGCCAAAGCATCTGTGCGAGAAGTTGGGCATTGATGCGGGTTTGGTTTTTTGGATTGTAATTAAAGATTCCTGCCGCTTTTAGGTTTGCACTAAGACCGGCCTCCTTCATGTATGCGCACACCTCACGGCGGTTCAGTCCATTGACTTGTGGATTGACCGAGAAAAAGTCGCCCGGACTTTCCACGGCATCGCAGTTGATGGTAACCAAATCTGCATTCCGGAAGTAAGGTTCCGTATTTTCAGTAGAACTCATCATCTCGGCAAGCCTTATCACATCGAAATCCAGTTCTTTCAGCAATCTCACAGATTCAGGGTCATTCAAATGTTTTTGATAACCCAGGTGGTCGTAATTTTTTAAGGTTAAGTTTTTTGATGTTAAAATTTTAAAAAGAAAATTATTCTCATTAGTGTCACCACCGTCATTTAACAAAGAAACGGTATTGGAAATCTGCGTGTAATTTAGGTTTCGGTAATGATGATTTAGCGCCGAAAATAGAGGCAATGCCAAATCATTGCTCCCGCCAACTAACACGGGCAAGACTTTTTTCTCAAAACAAAAACTTAAAACCTCCTGCAAAATATAGTAGGTGTCTTCCTGCGAGTTTCCGGAAAGCAAATCCCCCAAATCGCACACTGGTACTTCAAAATCAAGATTGGAAAGCGCATAAAGTTCTTTCCGAACTGTGCTGAAATCGCAGGTTTCCGAAGTTCCGCCACGCACACCGCGGTAGTCCGAGCAGAAAATAAACACAATTCCTCCACCGATGATTTCACGGGAGATCTTGCTGCCCAACTGCCATTTTTCGGAGGCGATTTGCGGTGCCGGCTGAAAGATTTCTTCGATATTCATTCTTATAAATTACTTTTTTACAGGCGCTTTCTTCACTGCCGGCTTTTTTGCCGCTGGTTTCTTTGCCGCTAGATTTTTCTTCACAGCAAAAGCGTTTTTGTCTTGAGCGACAATCCATTTTTTTACCTCGTCCAAAGAAACATCTTTTAACTCATCGGCTTCGTATTTCGTATCGTCTTTCTTCTTTGGAATTTTAAACATCGCTTTGTTGAACTTCACGAAAGGACCCCATCTTCCGTTTTCGATGGAGATTTTCTCATCTTCCCATTGTTGGATGTAGCGGTTTGCTTCTTTTTCCAACTTGGCTTCCACCAGTTCGTTGATGTCGTTTTGAGAAAGATTGTCGAAGTCATATTTCTTCGGAACATTGATGAAAATGTTGCGATATTTGATGAAAGGACCGAATCTTCCCGTGCCTTTGGTCACCGGTTCGCCCTTATAATTAGCAATCGGAGCATCGGCAATTTGTTTATCTTTAATGATTTCTATGGCGCGCTCGTTATCCACCGCCAAAGGATTTTCGCCTTTCGGGAGGCTGATGAAGGTTTCCCCAAACTTCACATAAGGACCAAAGCGTCCTACGCCCACAAGGACTTTTTGCCCTTCATAATCGTCCAAATCGAAAGGAATCTTGAACAATTCCATCGCCTCCTCGAAAGTGAGTGTCGAGATATTTTGGTTACTAATCAGCGAAGCGAAAATCGGCTTCTCATCATCGGTCGTTTCCCCAATTTGCACCATCGGCCCGAACCTACCGATTCTGGCATATACATTTTTGCCAGACTTTGGATCCACGCCCAAAAGCCTTTCGCCTGTGGCACGGTCGGCATTTTCTTGTACATG
Organism: Chryseobacterium sp.; assembly: GCA_018260475.1. Lineage (GTDB taxonomy): Bacteria > Bacteroidota > Bacteroidia > Flavobacteriales > Weeksellaceae > JAGLBA01. The sequence continues at coordinate 2,520 of JAGLBA010000013.1, forward strand.
CTCAATTTTCGGGTGGAAGTTTCCGTAGAAGGAATTCAGCGTGTCTTTCCAAGCCTCGGTACCATTGGCAATATCATCAAAATCCTGCTCCACTTTGGCGGTAAAGCCGTAATCAAGGACTTCGTTAAAATTTTCCGTTAGAAAATCATTGACTACAATCCCAATGTCGGTTGGAACGAATTTGTTCTTATCCCCACCGAACTTTTCGTTTAAAATCTCCTTCTTGATTTCGGAATTTACCAAAGTCATTTTCAATATTTCGCGGGTTTTTGCGTCAATTTCTTTTTTCTCCACATACCCTCTGGTTTGGATGGTCTGTATAGTCGGTGCGTAGGTAGATGGCCTACCGATGCCCAATTCCTCGAGCTTTTTTACCAGTCCTGCTTCCGTATATCTTCCGGATGGCTTGGTGAATTTTTCTGTGGCTTCTATTTTTTTCGGGTTGAGTTTTTCTCCCTTTTTTACTTTTGGTAGAATTTTAGAATCGGTTTCTGCGTCTTCGTCCTCATTTTGAATGATGCCGTACACCTTTAAAAATCCATCAAAAATAATCACTTCCCCCTGTGCCTCAAAGTTTTGGACCAAATCCTTGTCTCCGATCTCGATGATGGTTTTTTCAATCTTCGCATTTTCCATCTGCGAGGCGAGCGTTCTTTTATAGATAAGTTGGTAAAGTTTGTTCAACTGGGCATCCCCAACGGATTTTAAACTAAAATCAGTCGGTCGGATGGCCTCGTGTGCTTCCTGTGCCGATGAAGATTTCGTGGTGTAATTCCTTGGTTTAGAATAATTCTCACCATATTCTTTTATGATTTGTTCTTTCGCATCATGGATGGCTTCCTGGGAAAGATTCACGGAATCGGTTCTCATATAAGTGATGAACCCTTCCTCGTAAAGGCGCTGTGCCACACGCATCGTAGAGGTGACTCCATATCCAAGCCGGTTGGAGGCTTCCTGCTGTAAAGTGGAGGTAGTAAAGGGTGCCGATGCCGTCCTACTGCCCGGTTTGGTTTCTACATTCAGAACTTTAAACTCGGTTTTTGCGCATGCCGAAAGGTAATTTTCGGCTTCTTTTTCGGTTTTAAAATCCTTTTTTAATTTGGCGGAAATTTCCTGCTTGGCTTCATTCAAAAAAATACCTTCTACCTTATAACTTGGCATTGGCTCGAAGGCACAAATTTCTTTTTCGCGCTCCACGATCAGCCGCACGGCAACGGATTGCACTCGCCCTGCCGATAATCCCGGTCTTACTTTTTTCCATAAGACGGGCGACATTTCAAAACCAACGATTCTGTCCAATATTCGCCTCGCTTGCTGCGCATTCACGAGGTTTTGGTCGATTTTTCTTGGGTTTTCTATGGCCTTCAGTATGGCGTTTTTTGTAATTTCATGGAATACGATGCGGCGCGTATTCTCTTCTTTCAGTTTTAATTCTTGTGCAAGATGCCAAGCGATGGCCTCTCCTTCGCGGTCCTCATCGGACGCCAGCCACACCACATCGGCTTTTTTTACGGCAGATTTTAGGTCGGCAACCAGCTTTTTCTTATCGGCAGAGACTTCATAATCCGGCGTGAAGGTGGCCAAATCTATTCCCATCCCTTTTTTCGGCAGGTCGCGTATGTGCCCGAAACTGGACTTAACATCGAAATCGCTGCCTAAATATTTCTGAATGGTTTTGGCTTTTGCCGGTGATTCTACAATAACTAAATTCTTTGACATGCTCTGCTTAAATTTTTGCAAAAGTAGAAGTTTTTTTCGACTGTTAAATTTAAAGGTGAATTTAAATTAGAAAAATATGAGAGGTATAAGCCGTCTTTGCGAGCGAAGCACGGCAATGTAAACCTTGGATGAGTACAGGAATCCCGAACTCAGGTTATTTTACTTTGGCAAGTGGGATAATCAAATCTCCTTGGGTGATGATGAGTGAATCCCCTTTTTGAACCGCCGAAACACCATTGCGCTCGAAGTTTCCGGGTGATTTTTCATCCAGTTGGTATTTCGTACCGTTGGCCTCTATTGTCAGCGTGGCGCTTTTTCCATTGTTAGAATAGGTAGTTTTCGCACCGGAGCCATTGCTCGCCAGGTAGGTCGCTGTGGTGTTTGTTTTTTGCAAAGTTCCTTTGTTGCCACCTTCTTTGCCGCAAGACATAGCCACAAATAGCATCATGACAGGCATCATTTGTTTAAAGTTTTTCATATTAGGTTGTTTAGTGTGGTCGTTTTTCTACTCTCGGGCCAGCTTTTTGGCGTCGAAATCTTAAGTCCTAAAATTAATCAAAAAAATAATAGAAAAATGCTATCATAGTGAACTCTTAACAACGACCTATTTTTAGTTTTTTAATATTTTGAGCGGAATAAATTTTTTGAAAACAGGTTCTCAACATGAATTATGAACTTTCATGCGGCGAATCCCGTGCGCCCCGGATCGCAGCGGCTACCCCACAGCAAGCGCTGGGAAAGTTATGCGGCGTGATTGTAAGCGCTGGCGCGAGGAGTAATAGCGAAGAGCCGGTAAAGGCGCCCAAAAAAGAAATGAAAAACGATATACGAGAGCCAAGAGTCAAAATACAAGAAATCGAGATGCGAGAGAAAAGTAGAAAGGAAGAAAGAGGAAAGAAGAGTGAGCTTAAGCAGGTTTAGACTGGTAACTTTTATTTCAATCCGATTATTTTACAGAATGTGCGACACGGCCTAGTGGAATGGAACGAGAAACAAAGAACAAACAAACACCAACCAAAGACCAAACTCTGCCATTTATCATTCTCAGTTTTAAACTAAATTTATTAAATTTGACAAATAGATTTCCGCAACTGAATTTAATCTTAAACCTAATAAAATGAGTTACATTTCTTACATTGAAGCCCGCCAAATTTTGGATTCCCGTGGCAACCCGACTATCGAAGTAGATGTTTTTACAGAATCTGGCGCTATGGGCCGCGCTGCCGTGCCTTCTGGTGCATCCACAGGTGAGCACGAGGCCGTGGAACTGCGGGACGGCGGTTCCGAATTTATGGGCAAAGGCGTGAAAAAAGCCGTGGAAAATGTAAGGGAAATTATCGCCCCGGAACTTGTGGGACTGCCTGTTTTTGAGCAAAATCTTCTGGATCAAATCATGATCGAGCTGGATGGCACCAAAAACAAAGGTTCTCTAGGAGCAAATGCAATCCTTGGTGTTTCCCTGGCTGCAGCAAGAGCTGCTGCTATGGAACTGAGAATGCCGCTTTATAAATACATCGGCGGTGTGAATGCCAATACGCTGCCTGTGCCGATGATGAATGTGATCAATGGTGGTTCGCACTCCGATGCGCCTATCGCATTCCAAGAGTTTATGGTGATGCCGGTTCAGGCAGATTCTTTCTCGCACGCATTGAGAAAAGGCACCGAGATTTTCCATAATTTGAAATCAATTCTTCACGACCGCGGACTTTCTACTGCTGTGGGCGACGAGGGTGGTTTTGCACCGACCTTCAAGGGTACCGAGGACGCTCTAGACACTTTGCTACAGGCGATCGAAAAAGCGGGTTACCGGCCGGGCGACGATGTGATGATTGCTTTGGACTGTGCTTCTTCCGAATTTTATAAAGATGGTGTTTACGATTACAGAAAATTCCAAACACCGGATTCTGCACAGTTCAGCAGCAGCGAGCAGGTGAGTTATTTGGCTGAATTGGCAAACAAATATCCGATTATCTCTATCGAAGATGGTATGCACGAGGACGATTGGGAAGGCTGGAAACTCCTTACCGAAAAAATAGGCGACCGCGTGCAGTTGGTGGGTGATGACCTTTTTGTCACCAATGTGGAAAGATTGAAAAAAGGTATAGACGAAGATATTGCCAACTCTATTCTGGTAAAGGTGAACCAAATCGGCTCGTTATCCGAAACGATGGCGGCAGTACAAATGGCTCAACATAACCGCTATACTACCGTGATGTCTCACCGTTCTGGCGAAACTGAGGATTCTACAATCGCAGACCTTGCCGTGGCGATGAACTGTGGGCAAATCAAAACAGGTTCTGCATCCCGTTCTGACCGTATGGCGAAATACAATCAACTCTTGAGAATTGAGGAAGCCCTTGGCGAAACTGCTATTTTCCCAGGTTTGGAAGCATTTAAAGTTAAAAGATAAATTTCCTTTAACTAAAATAAAAACAGCGGCGAAAGTCGGTGTTTTTTTTTACTTCAAAACTTTAAATAAAAAAAACCACTGCGCTATAGTAGTTATTTGAATTTCCGGTGTGTCGTTTAGTTACTTCATCCCTTACTCTTTGTTAAAACTCTGTGTCTCACAGGAAAAATAAAAGTAAGTAGAAAAAATAAAACCGCATTTCGCACCCAAATCCTAAAATTTTCTAATATTTTCTGCAAACATAAATTTTACTTTGTCTATAACCGACTTTTTTCTTATTTTTAACCAATAAAATCTAATTATAATGGCAGACAATAAAGTTACTTTAAACTATGAGGGCAAATCATTCGATTACCCGATCATAGAAAGCACCATGGGAGATAGAGGTTTTGATATCTCTAAATTGAGAGACCAAACTGGCCTTATCACCTTGGACCTTGGATACAAGAATACCGGCGCTACTTTGAGCGACATTACTTACCTCGATGGTGATAAAGGCGAACTCTACTACCGTGGTTATCCAATAGAGCAAATTGCCGAAAAATCTAACTTTACAGAAGTGATGTATTTACTTTTGCAAGGCGAACTTCCAAACCAGGACCAGTTCGCAAAGTTTGAGGGCAACATCAAAAGCTATAACTATGTGGCGGAGGAAATGAAGAAAATTATAGATGCCTTCCCGCGTTCCGCACACCCGATGGGCGTACTTTCTTCTCTGACTTCTGCGCTTACAGCTTTCAACCCGAAAGCCGTAGATGTGAGTTCCAAAGAAGATATGGATAACGCTGCCGTAATGCTTATCGCAAAATTTGCTCACCTTTGCGCCTGGACCTATCGCAAAAAACAAGGTCTTCCTCTAAACCACGGTGATAACAGCCTGAACTATGTGGAGAACTTCTATCGCATGACCTTCCGTATGCCTAACGATAAATTCGAGATGAACCCAACGGTAGTAAGTGCTTTGGATAAATTGCTTATCCTTCACGCAGACCACGAGCAAAACTGCTCTACCTCTACCGTAAGAATGGTAGGATCTGCTCACACGGGGCTTTTCGCTTCCATTTCTGCGGGGGTTTCCGCGCTTTGGGGTCCACTTCATGGTGGTGCAAACCAAGCCGTAATCGAGATGCTGGAAATGATTGAAAAAGACGGTGGCGATGTGGCGAAATATGTAGAAAAAGCTAAAAATAAAGACGACAACTTCCGTTTGATGGGCTTCGGTCACCGCGTTTACAAAAACTTCGACCCGAGAGCGAAAATCATTAAAAAAGCGGCAGATGATATTTTGGATGCCCTTGGAATCGAGGATAAAGCACTGGATATCGCAATGCAACTGGAGAGAGTAGCACTGGAAGATCCTTATTTTGTAGAAAGAAAACTATACCCGAATGTGGATTTCTATTCCGGAATTATTTACCGTGCATTGGGCATCCCAACAGAAATGTTTACTGTTATGTTCGCATTGGGTAGACTACCGGGCTGGATTTCCCAATGGAAGGAAATGCGCCTGCATGGAGACCCAATCGGTCGCCCACGCCAGGTGTACCAAGGAGCTGCAGTAAGAGATTACGTGGATATGAACGCCAGATAATTGACTTCGGTAGACATAATAAAACCGTTTCAAACTTGTTTTGAAACGGTTTCGTTATGTTTATGGGAAAGTAGAATTGGGTAAAAATAAGAAATAAAGTGGCCTATTAGCCACTTTTCTGTCTAAGGTTATGTGCATGAGCGTGTTATCCGAACTCATTTTTTTCCTCTTTCTATGGATCAAAATAAATCTTTTGAAATTGTGGTTGTGGTTTAAAAGGGCAAAAACCGATTCTACTTCCCAGCACCTTTTTTTCCTCGTCTTTTTTCGCCTTGCCCGCTTTTTGGCAGCCTCCTGGTTTGTTCCTTGTGTCGCTACAGATGGTCGCTGCACTCCAGGCTGCGGCTAGTTTTTGAGCCGTGGCATATGCTTTATATCGGGAAGCCATCGCACATCTTGCCTATTAGAGACATAAGGCTTTGTTCACAGTCTTTTTTGGTTTAATTCCTGCTTCCGTGGGCTTTTTTTCCTCTTTACTATTGCCCAAACTAAGCTATTGTAGCAGAATCGATCTCAATATCGTTCAAAATATCGTTTACGATTCTAACATGGTGATTGGAAGAAATGAGCTTGTTGAAATTGTGGGGAATCAAAACCAACTGGCTCTGATTGTAATATTTGAATTAAATATATCTAACTAATTACCATTATATTAAATTAAATACACTAAAAATAGGCAACAAAAAAGCCGCTCCAAATGAGCGGCTTCTTAAATTTTAAACTGAAAGATAGATTAATCAGTTTTGCCATCTAAAGTAGATGCATCTTTGTCAGCATTCGGCGCATCTGCGTTGTCTGCATCAGCCGGTTCTTCGTTTGCAGCATTCTCATTTACAGGAGCTACCACATCTTCTGCTGTAGAAGTGGCAACAGCCTCAACCTTCTTAGCGGAAGTTCTTCTGCTTCTTCTTGTCGTTTTCTTTTCCTCTTCGTTCGGGTTGTAGATATCGTTGAAATCAACAAGCTCTATCATTGCCATATCCGCAGCATCCCCAGGACGGAATCCTGTTTTGATGATACGCGTGTATCCACCATTTCTCTCAGCGATTTTAGGAGCTACTGTTCTGAAAAGCTCAGCAACAGCTTCTTTGCTTTGTAGGTAGGAGAATACTGTTCTTCTATTGTGGGTAGAATCATCTTTTGACTTTGTTAAAAGAGGTTCAACATAAACTCTCAAGGCTTTCGCTTTGGCAACAGTCGTGTTGATTCTTTTATGCTCGATAAGGGAACAAGCCATGTTTGAAAGCATCGCGCTTCTGTGGGATGTAGTTCTTCCGAGGTGATTGAATTTTTTACCGTGTCTCATTGTTTGTTATTTATCAGCGTCTAATTTATATTTTGCAACATCAAAACCGAAGTTAAGACCTTTTGCGTGCACCAATTCTTCTAATTCTGTTAAAGATTTTTTTCCGAAATTTCTGAATTTCATCAAATCAGACTTACTATAAGAAACAAGTTCACCAAGAGTTTCTACCTCTGCGGCTTTCAGACAGTTCAAGGCTCTTACGGAAAGATCCATGTCGGAAAGCTTAGATTTAAGAAGTTGTCTCGTATGAAGGGTTTCTTCGTCATATTGGATAGATGCTTTTACAGCTTCTGTTTCCAGGGTGATTCTCTCATCTGAGAACAGCATGAAATGGTAGATCAAAATCTTGGAAGCCTCAGTAAGAGCACTCTGCGGGCTGATGGAACCATCTGTTTCTATATCCAATACCAGTTTTTCGTAGTCTGTTTTTTGCTCTACACGGTAGTTTTCAACGGAGTACTGAACTTTTTTGATCGGCGTGAAGATGGAGTCTATCGCGATAGTACCTACCGGTGCATTCGCAGACTTGTTTTGTTCAGAAGGAACATATCCTCTACCTTTTTCAATATTGAAAACAATCTCAAAGGTTACATCTTTGGTCATGTTGGCAATTACAAGTTCAGGATTCAGCACATCGAAACCGCTGATGTATTTCCCCAAGTCGCCAGCAGTTAGCTGCGTTTGTCCTGAGATTTTAGCGGTTACCGCTTCCACGGCTTGGTTTTCGCCTTTAGCTTTCAGCCGAAGCTGCTTCAGGTTCAGAATAATTTCTGTAACATCTTCTATAACCCCGGGAATTGTCGAAAATTCGTGCTCTACACCTTCAATCTTGATCGATGAAATAGCATATCCTTCAAGAGAAGAGAGTAAAACTCTTCGCAAAGCATTACCGATGGTAAGTCCGAAGCCTGACTCTAGAGGTCTGAATTCAAATTGTCCTTTGAAATCATCAGAGTTAAGCAGGATAACCTTATCGGGTTTTATGAATTGTAAAATTGCCATATTTATTGTGAGCAAAAATTGATTAAAATTATTTAGAGTAAAGTTCGACGATAAGGTTTTCCTTGATGTCCTCCGGAATTTGGATTCTTTCAGGAGCGGAAACGAAAGTTCCTTCCTTTTTCTCGTCGTTGAACTGTAACCATTCGTAGTTTGCTCTAGAAGCAAGGGCTTCCGAGATGGTCTCCAAAGATTTAGATTTTTCTCTTACCGCGATTACATCACCTGCTTTCACTTGGTAGGATGGGATATTCAAAAACTCACCGTTTACAGTAATATGTCTGTGGGATACAAGTTGTCTTGCGCCTGCTCTTGTTTTAGAGAAACCAAGTCTGTAAACTACATTATCCAAACGGGATTCGCAAAGTTGAAGCAGAACTTCACCAGTTACGCCTTTACTTCTGTGCGCTTTATCAAAAAGGTTTGCGAATTGTCTTTCCAAAATGCCGTAAGTATATTTTGCCTTTTGTTTTTCAGCAAGCTGTACAGCATATTCGGATTTTTTAGCGCCTCTTCTTTTGTTCGGGCCGTGTTGTCCCGGTGGTTGGTTCTTTCTTTTTTCGAAGTTTTTATCATCTCCGTAGATTGCAGCACCGAATTTTCTGGCAATCTTTGTTTTTGGTCCTATATATCTAGCCATTGTTTTAGATTTTAGATTCTAGATTTTAGATTTTAGATTTTAAAAGAATGTATTCATTCAAAATTTAAAATGTAAAATGTAAAATTTTAGATTATACTCTTCTTCTTTTAGGAGGTCTGCAACCGTTGTGAGGGATTGGAGTTACATCGATGATCTCGCTCACTTCAATACCTGAGTTGTGTATCGTTCTGATAGCAGATTCTCTACCTGCACCAGGACCTTTTACAAACACCTTCACTCTTCTAAGGCCAGCATCGTGTGCTACCTGAGAACAGTTTTCAGCAGCAAGTTGTGCTGCGAATGGAGTATTCTTTTTAGAACCTCTGAAACCCATTTTACCGGCAGATGCCCAAGAGATTACTTCTCCGTTCTTATTCGTCAAAGAAATAATAATATTGTTGAAAGTAGCTTGGATGTGAGCCTCGCCAATCGCTTCTACTTTTACTTTTCTTTTTTTAACTACTTTTGTCTGTTTTGCCATAATTCCTAACGATTATTTAGTTGCTTTTTTCTTGTTGGCAACAGTTTTTCTTTTACCCTTCCTTGTACGGGAATTGTTTTTCGTTCTTTGGCCTCTTAAAGGTAATCCAAGTCTGTGACGTATTCCTCGTTGGCACCCTATGTCCATCAATCGCTTGATGTTCAATTGCACCTCAGAACGCAATTCACCTTCTACTTTGATGTTTTGGGTGATGTAGTTTCTGATTGCGGCCAATTCATCGTCATTCCATTCGTTGACTTTTTTGTCTTCACTGATACCGGCATTCTTTAGAATTTCAGAAGAAGTACTTCTTCCAATTCCATAGATGTAAGTCAAACCGATAACTCCTCTTTTGTTTTTTGGTAAATCAATACCGGAAATTCTCGCCATAATTTAATTTTAGCCTTGTCTTTGTTTAAATTTTGGGTTCTTCTTGTTGATTACAAATAGTACTCCTTTGCGGCGTACGATTTTGCAATCAGCACTTCTTTTTTTAATAGATGCTCTAACTTTCATTTTGTTTTTTGCTTTATGCGTTTTGCAGCTCATCAAGATGAACTGCCGTGGTTAAAAAGTTATTTTCAATCAGAAGCTTAATATCTGAAAGTGATCCTGCCCTTCGAGAGGTCGTACGGAGACATCTCCAACCTTACCTTGTCGCCGGGCAACAATTTAATGTAGTGCATTCTCATTTTACCGGAGATGTGCGCGATAAGCACATGCCCGTTTTGCAGTTCTACACGAAACATGGCGTTCGAAAGTGCTTCCACAATCACGCCATCTTGTTCTATATGTTTCTGTTTTGCCATTTAATCTGTTAAGGATTTGTGGTCCGTGATAATTTCGACTGCATCAAACCATCATAATGGTGGTTCAACAGATAGGTATTAATCTGCTGCACTGTATCCAGTACAACGCCAACCATGATTAACAGGGAAGTTCCCCCGAAAAACAGCGCAAACGCATCTGTCTGAACTATAGTAGTACCATGCACTATCGCCGGAAGGACTGCAAAGATAGCCAAAAATATAGCACCCGGCAAAGTTATTTTTGATAAAATATCATCCAGGAAATCAGCGGTTTCCTTACCAGGTCTTACCTTCGGTACAAGCCCTCCGTTGCGCTTCAAATCATCAGCCATTTGGTTTACCGGAATTGTAATTGCGGTATAAAAGAATGAGAAAATAATGATTAGTAACGCGAATAGAACATTATACTGCCAGCTAAATACATTTTTGAACCCAGCCAAGAAGGTATTAGATTCATCAAATTTAGTAAGCAAACCAGGAACAAACATTAAGGCTTGAGCAAAGATAATGGGCATTACGCCGGCAGCATTCACTTTCAAAGGAATATACTGTCTTGCACCTTCCATCAGATTACGATTTGCACCGCCTCTTGCCTGCGCTCTACTCACATACTGAATCGGGATTTTCCTCACCGCTACTGAAAGAATAATGGCCAAAAGAATTACCAGCATCCAGAAAAGAACTTCGATGAGGATCATAATCATTCCTGCACCACCTTTGCCTGTCTGCGTCATTACCTCTTGTCCAAATGCTTCCGGAAGTCTGGAGAGAATACCTACCATAATCAAGATTGAGATCCCGTTTCCGATACCATTATCTGTAATCTTCTCACCGAGCCACATTGCAAAAACGGCACCTGCAATCAACAAGACTATACTTGGTAACCAAAACCAGATGGAGTTTGGTTCTACATAATATGCCGATTGAAACTGGGCGTATGGCAGGAACATTCCTGTGATAGATCCTAAATAAAATGGCGCCTGAACCAAACATACCCCGATGGTCAGCCATCTTGTAATTTGATTTAAGGTATTTCTTCCGGACTCACCATCCTTCTGCAATTTCTGGAGATACGGAACCGCCATACCCATCAGCTGCACAATAATAGATGCAGAAATGTACGGCATAATTCCGAGCGCCATGACGGACGCGTGGCTAAATGCGCCACCAGTGAAAGAAGATAGCAAGCCGAGAAGACCTGCTCCCTGCTTGTTGCCACCTTGATTTTTATAATGTTCCAAGAGATCACCCACTTCGGCCAAGTTAATCGCCGGGAGGGAGATGTATGTTGCGAATCTATACACGAGGATGATCCCTAAGGTGAAAAGAATTTTGTTCCTCAATTCCTTAAGACTCCAGATGTTTTTCAGTGTTTGTATAAATTCCTTCATTACAAATTTTATAGAGTAATAGCTTGTCCACCAGCTTTAGAGATAGCCTCTACAGCGGATTTAGTAAACTTGTGTGCAGAGATTTCTACGCCGGATTTCAGCTCGCCTCTCCCCATGATTTTGATGATCTCAGATTTCTTGGCAAGACCATTTTCAACCAAAATATCTTTGGTAATTTCAGTAATGTTTTTAGCATCTGCCAAAAGCTGAATAGTATCAATATTGATAGCTCTGTATTCCTTTCTGTTTACATTATTGAAACCGAATTTCGGCAATCTTCTTTGCAAAGGCATCTGTCCACCTTCGAACCCGATTTTTTTGGAATATCCAGCTCTTGCCTTCTGTCCTTTGTGACCTTTTGCGGAAGTACCACCTTTACCACTACCTTGTCCTCTACCCAATCTTTTGGAATTGTGAGTAGAACCCGAAGCCGGTTTTATATTATTTAAGTTCATTATTTTTGATTTTAGAGGTTAGAAATTAGAGGTTAGATCAACCAGAATTTAAATCTAATTCTGATTGCTAACTTCCGAATTCTATTTAATTTATTTTTCTACTTCAACCAAATGGCTAACAGCAGCTACCATACCTAAAATAGATGGGGTAGCTTCGTGTTCTACAACCTGGTGTAGTTTTTTCAAACCTAATGCCTCAAGTGTTCTCTTTTGAGTTTTGTTACGGTTGATAGCGCTTTTTACTTGTTTTACTTTAATAGTTGCCATAGTTGTGATATTAACCGTTAAACACTTTAGAAAGAGATACACCTCTCATCCTTGCAATTTCCTCCGGTCTTCTGATATCCAAAAGCGCTTTGAAAGTCGCTTTCACCACATTGTGTGGGTTGGATGAACCTTTGGATTTTGAAAGAATGTCATGGATACCCGCAGACTCCAATACCGCTCTCACCGCACCACCGGCGATAAGGCCGGTACCGTGGGATGCAGGACGAAGGAAGATATCTGCACCACCGAATCTTGCAGAAGTTTGGTGAGGAATAGTGTGATTCATCACTGGAACTTTTACAAGGTTCTTTTTAGCATCTTCTACAGCTTTTGCTATTGCAGAAGCTACTTCTTTGGATTTACCAAGACCATGGCCGATAACGCCAGCCTCATCTCCTACGACTACGATTGCGGAGAATCCGAAAGCTCTACCCCCTTTGGTTACTTTGGTTACCCTGTTTACAGCCACGAGACGATCTTTAAGTTCTAATCCTCCCGGTTTTACTTTTTCAATATTTTCTGTCATGATGTTGTTCCGAAATTATATGATTAGAATTTAAGTCCGCCTTCTCTCGCGCCGTCAGCTAGAGCTTTCACTCTACCGTGGTATACGAAACCATTTCTGTCAAACACGATGTTTTCAATTCCTGCGGATTTGGCTTTTTCAGCAATAGCTTTACCTACTTCGGTAGAGATATCCACTTTGTTACCTTTAGCGTTCAGCGCTCTGGAAGAGGCTGAAGCCAATGTTTTACCTTCTTTATCATCAATTAGCTGAGCGTAGATTTCCTTGTTACTTTTGTAAACGGACAATCTTGGCAATTCAGCAGAGCCAGAGATTTTGCCTCTAACTCTTCTTTTGATTCTTAGTCTTTTTTGTACTTTATTCAGTGCCATATTCTTACAAATTTATTAAGCAGATTTACCAGCTTTGCGTCTTACATTTTCACCAACGAATCTTACACCTTTTCCTTTGTATGGTTCCGGCTTTCTGAATGATCTGATCTTCGCTGCTACCATACCGATAAGCTGCTTGTCGTGCGAAGTCAGTGTAATAATCGGGTTCTTACCTTTTTCTGTCTCGGTAGTTACTACGATTTCTTTTGGGAGATCTAGAACGATACCGTGGGAAAAACCTAAGGCAAGCTCCAGTCTATTCCCTTGGTTAGAGGCTCTGTAACCTACACCTACAAGTTCCAGTTTTTTCGACCAGCCTTCTGTAGTACCTACGATCATATTATTGATCAACGCGCGGTAAAGACCGTGCAGTGCTTTGCTTTCTTTTGATTCGTCTTGGCGAGATACTGTAATCTCTTCACCATTCTGCTCAAAAGTAATTCCGCCGGTAAGCGTTTGCGAAAGTTCGCCCTTCGGGCCTTTCACAGTTACCACACCTTCATTTTGGGTAATGGTAACGCCGGCAGGAACCGTTATAATTGATTTACCAATTCTTGACATTTTCCTTTGATTAAAAAATTAATAAACATAGCAGATTACTTCTCCACCCACTTTTTCTTCTCTGGCTTTCTTATCAGTCATCACACCTTTGGATGTGGAGATGATAGCTACGCCCAAACCATTTAGTACTCTTGGCAGGTCTTGTGAACCTTTGTACTGTCTCAAACCTGGTCTTGAAGCCCTTTGAATAGACTTGATTGCAGGAGTGTTGGTTTGTTTGTCATATTTCAAAGCGATTTTGATGTTCCCTTGAACCTCGCTATCCTCGAACTTATAGTTCAAGATATAACCTTGGTCGAAGAGGATTTTTGTAATCTCCTTTTTGATTTTCGATGCAGGAATATCCACCACTTTGTGGCCTGCGCTTTGTGCGTTCCTTACTCTGGTCAGGAAATCTGAAATTGGATCTGTTACCATTCTTTTTTGATTGTTATTGGTTTATGATAATCAGTTTTCAAATGCTTTTGGCGTGATGGCTTAAGCTTGAAGCCTCTACCACTTTGCTTCTTACAAAAGAACTTAATTATCTCTATTTTTCTAAATGTGTTACCAACTTGCTTTTTTCACACCCGGGATAAGGCCTTGGTTGGCCATTTCACGGAATGTTACTCTGGAAAGACCGAAAGTTCTCATGTAACCTCTTGGTCTTCCTGTAAGTTTGCAACGGTTGTGCAGTCTTACTGGAGATGCGTCTTTCGGTAGTTTTTGAAGTCCTTCGTAATCTCCGGCAGCTTTTAGCGCCTTTCTTTTCTCAGCATATTTTGCAACAGTTGCTTCTCTTTTGCGCTCACGCGCTTTCATTGATTCTTTAGCCATTTCTTAGTTCTTTTTAAATGGTAAGCCGAAGTGTGTAAGTAATGCTTTCGCTTCTTTGTCGGTCTTAGCCGTTGTTACGAAAGTGATGTCCATCCCTTGGATTTTTTTCACTTTGTCGATTACAATCTCTGGGAAGATGATCTGCTCAGTGATCCCGAGGTTATAGTTTCCTCTACCATCGAAGCCATCTGCTTTGATACCCGAGAAATCTCTAATCCTTGGAAGTGCAGACGCTGTAAGTCTGTCCAAGAATTCGTACATTTTATCGGATCTTAAGGTAACTCTTGCTCCTACCGGCATACCTTTTCTCAATTTGAAGGCGGCCTCGTCCTTTTTAGACAAAGTACCTACGGCTTTTTGGCCGGTAATTGCGGTAAGTTCTTCTATTGCATAGTCGATAATTTTCTTATCGGCAGTAGCTTCACCAAGACCTTGCGAGATAACGATTTTCTCTAATTTAGGCACCTGCATAACAGATTTGTACCCAAATTCTTCCATCATCGCAGGAATGATTTTTTCTTTATAGTTTTGTTTTGGTCTTACTGTATATTCCATCGTCTTATTATATTATAGGGATTTACCGGTAGTTTTAGCCACACGAATTTTCTTGTCGCCGTCCACTTTGTAACCTACTTTGGTCGCTTTTCCGTTCTCATCCATCAGCATTACATTGGAAATGTTTACAGAAGCTTCCTTCTCCATGATACCACCTTGCGGGTTCGCTGCTGAGGGCTTCACGTGTTTTTTCACGATATTCACTCCGGCTACTACCACGCGTGGGTCTTTACCTTCTTTTCTGATCACTTCAATAACCTCACCTTTGCTACCTTTGTTTTTCCCGGTAGTTACGATAACATTATCTCCTCTTTTTATTTTAACTTTAGTCATTTCTTTGTTAGATTTTAGATTTTTAGATTTTAGATTTTAGTTGAATAACATTCAAATAATCCAAAATTTAAAATTCATAATTTAAAATTTTAAAGTACTTCAGGAGCCAATGAAATGATCTTCATGTATTCTTTGTCTCTCAACTCACGGGCCACCGGTCCGAAGACACGCGTACCTCTCATTTCTCCGGCAGCGTTCAGAAGAACACAAGCATTGTCATCGAATTTGATGTACGAGCCATCTTTTCTTCTTACTGCTTTTTTGGTTCTTACAACAACTGCTTTGGAAACTTGTCCTTTCTTAGCATTTCCGGATGGTGTGGAATCTTTGATAGTCACTACAATTCTATCACCAACTGAAGCATATCTTCTTCTGGTTCCTCCCAGAACTCTGATTACCAATACTTCTTTAGCACCAGTGTTATCAGCAACTTTTAATCTTGATTCTGTTTGTAACATTATTTAGCTTTTTCAATGATTCTTACTAATCTCCATCTCTTACTCTTGCTCAAAGGTCTTGTTTCTGTAATCATTACAGTATCTCCCTCGTTGCACTCGTTGTTCTCGTCATGTGCGGTATATTTTTTCGTTTTCAAAACGAATTTTCCGTACATCGGGTGTTTCATTCTCAAAGTCTCACTAACAACAATGGTCTTTTCCATTTTATTGCTGGAAACTACTCCGATTCTTTCTTTTCTTAAATTTCTTTCCATTGCAAAATGAAATATTATTGTTTGTTAGTTAGCTCTGTGTTTAGCCTTGCGATTGTTCTTCTCAAATCCTTGATCTGAATAGGGTTTTCTACTGGGCTGATTTTGTGAGACAGTTTCACTTTCGTGTATTCTGCTTTCAGTTCTGCCAGCTTATTTTGTAGATCACCTGCGCTTAAGTTTTTGATGTCAGCTTGTTTCATTTTTCAAAGATTATAGAGGTTTTACAAAATCGTTGGCAACGATAAATTTGGTAACTACGGGCAGTTTCTGAGCTGCAAGCCTAAGTGCTTCTTTTGCAACATCGTAAGGTACGCCGCCTACTTCAAACATAATTTTACCAGGTTTCACTACGGCTACCCAATATTCCACTGCACCTTTACCTTTACCCATCCTTACTTCGGCTGGTTTCTTGGTAATAGGCTTATCCGGGAAAATTTTGATCCATAGTTGTCCCTCTCTCTTCATATATCTGGTCGCCGCGATACGGGCTGCCTCGATCTGCCTTGCGGTGATCCATGCGCCTTCAGTCGCTTTGATGCCGAAAGTTCCGTAAGCAAGTTGACTACCTCTTTGGGCATTCCCCTTCATTTTCATTTTATGAACCTTACGGAATTTGGTTCTTCTTGGTTGTAACATTTTCTTAAATTTTAGATTTTAGATTCTAGATTTTAGATTTCAGATTTTAAAAAAGTAACGGTTATTTAAAATATAAAATTTACGATCTAAAATTTAGTTGCTATTATTGTTTCTTTTCGGTCTTCTGTCTCCGCCTCTATCGTTACGATCGCCTCTGTCGCTGCGCTCGCCACGTCCTCCTGCCGGAGCTTTCTTCTGCTGGCCTGCAAGTGGAGTCAGGTCTCTTTTGCCATACACTTCCCCTTTCATGATCCAAACTTTCACGCCCAGTCTTCCGTAAGCTGTGTGAGCTTCAGCCCAGTGGTAATCGATATCTGCTCTGAAGGTTGACAATGGAATTCTTCCGTCTTTGAAAGATTCTGATCTTGCCATCTCAGCACCGTTTAGGCGGCCGGAGATCATTACTTTGATACCCTCTGCGCCCATTCTCATTGTAGATTGGATTGCCATTTTCACAGCTCTACGGTATGAGATACGGTTTTCGATTTGTTTAGCGATGCTATCAGCTACGAGTACAGCATCTAGCTCAGGTCTCTTGATTTCGAAGATGTTGATTTGAACATCTTTACCTGTCAATTTCTTTAGCTCTTCTTTCAGTTTGTCCACCTCTTGTCCGCCCTTCCCGATGATAAGACCCGGTCTAGCAGTAGTGATGGTTACCGTAACCAATTTCAGAGTTCTTTCGATGTATATTTTAGAGATACCTCCTTTAGATAATCTAGCTTCAAGGTATCTTCTGATTTTATAGTCTTCGGCGATGCGGTCTCCATAGTTCTTTCCGCCAAACCAGTTAGAATCCCATCCTCTGATGATTCCTAATCTGTTACCGATTGGATTTGTCTTTTGTCCCATACCTTGAATTAGTTATTTTCTTTGTTACCTAGGATTAATGTCACGTGGTTGCTTCTTTTTCTGATTCTGTGGCCACGTCCTTGCGGCGCAGGTCTCAGTCTCTTCAATTGTCTTGCACTGTCCACGAATATCTCTTTTACAATAAGGTTAGCTTCTTCGATATCTGCACCTTCGTTTTTCGCTTGCCAATTGGCCATAGCGGAAAGAAGAAGTTTTTCCAGTTTACCAGAAGCATCCTTTTTGGAATATTTTAGGATATAAAGAGCTTTGTCTACTTGTTCTCCTCTGATGATATCTGCAACGAGTCTCATTTTGCGGGGAGAAGAAGGACAGTCATTCAAACGAGCCAATACTACGTCTCTGTTTGCTTCTTTTCTTGCGATTGCGCTATCTTGTTTTCTTGATCCCATGATTATCTGCTGCCTTTATTTTTGTTACCACCGTGACCTCTAAAAGATCTTGTCGGAGAAAATTCGCCTAACTTGTGTCCTACCATGTTTTCAGTTACATATACTGGGATAAAAGATTTCCCGTTGTGCACTGCGATAGTTTGTCCTACGAAGTCCGGAGAGATCATGGATGCTCTGGACCAAGTCTTGATAACTGTTTTCTTGTTACCTTCTATATTTGCCTGAACCTTCTTATCTAAAGTATGATGAATAAACGGTCCTTTTTTAAGTGATCTTGCCATGATTATTTTCTTTTAGATATGATGAATCGGTTAGACGATTTGTTTTTCTTTCTGGTTTTGTAACCTTTCGCCGGAATACCGTTTCTAGATCTTGGGTGTCCTCCAGAAGAACGACCTTCACCACCGCCCATCGGGTGATCCACAGGGTTCATTACTACAGGTCTGGTTCTAGGTCTTCTACCTAACCATCTGCTTCTACCTGCCTTACCGGAAACGGTAAGTTGGTGGTCGCCGTTGGATACAGATCCGATCATCGCCATGCATTCTACAAGAATCATTCTGGACTCCCCAGAAGGAAGTTTGATGATAGCGTACTTCCCGTCTCTGGATGTCAATTGTGCGGATGAACCAGCACTTCTTGCCATTACAGCACCTTGTCCCGGCTTAAGCTCGATGCAAGAGATCACTGTTCCCAATGGGATGTTTTTCAATTTCATTGCGTTACCGATATTTGGTTCAGCAGTTTCGGCAGAAATCACTTTCTGATCTACTTTGATACCATTCGGTGCGATGATGTATCTTTTCTCTCCGTCCGTGTATTCCACAAGTGCGATAAACGCAGTTCTGTTCGGATCGTACTCTACAGTTTTTACCGTAGCTTCAACATCGAATTTATTTCTTTTGAAGTCGATAATTCTGTATTTCTTTTTGTGTCCACCACCGGTGTAGCGCATGGTCATTTTACCGGTCTGGTTTCGTCCACCCGACTTTTTAATACCAACGGTAAGGGATTTCTCCGGCTTGTTGGTAGTAATTTCCTCAAAGTTGTTTACAACTCTGAATCTCTGTCCCGGGGTGATAGGTTTTAGTTTTCTAACAGACATTACTATTATTTTAATTAACTATTTATCTAAAAAATTAAAGGATTGAAATATTAAAAATCACTATGCAATCTTTAAATTTTGAATCTTTTAATTTTTCAATTATTTATTTACACTGCAAAGATGTCGATTACCTCGCCTTCGGCAAGTTTCACTACAGCTTTCTTAAGTTTGTTGGTTTTTCCAACTTGAAGGCCTTTTTTCGTATTCTTGGATGAAACTTTCGGAGCGTAAATCATGGTATTTACATCTGATACTTTCACGCCGTAGGCTTGTTCTACCGCCTTTCTGATTTGGATCTTGTTGGCCTTCGGAGTTACCAGAAAGCTATAAGTTCCTCTCAGATCCGTAAGATAGTTGGCCTTTTCTGAAATGACCGGTTTTATAATTACTGACATGATTTACTTACTTTTTTAGATTTTCCTGAAATTTTTCCACAGCGCCTTCGAAGAAAATAATCTCTCCAGCGTTTATCAAGTCATAAGAACTGATCTCATCAAACTTAAGAACTTTTGTTTTCGCCAAGTTTCTGGAAGACAAATACACATTCTTGTTTGCTTCTGGCAAAACGAATAGAGATTTCTTTCCATTAAGCTCGAAAGCATTCAAAAGAGTAATAAAATCTTTTGTTTTCGGAGCACCGAAAGAAAGATCCTCCATTACGCGGATACTATTGTCCTTCATTTTTTGAGAAAGTACAGATCTCTTAGCAAGTCTTTTTACAGCTTTGTTCAGTTTGAATCTGTAGTCTCTTGGCTTAGGACCGAATACTCTACCCCCACCTCTAAAGGTTGGAGATTTGATATCACCATATCTTGCAGATCCGGAGCCTTTTTGCTTTTTAAGTTTTCGTGTAGAAGCCGTGATTTCGCTTCTTTCTTTAGATTTATGAGTACCTTGTCTTTGTGCAGCAAGGAATTGTTTCACTTCTAAGTAAACCGCATGCTGGTTTGGTTCGATTCCGAATACTTCGTCATCGAACGCTACTGTTCTTCCGGTTTCTTTTCCTGATGTATTGAATACTGTTAGTTCCATTTTCTGATAATTACATAAGAATTTTTAGCCCCCGGAACAGCACCTTTTACTACTAAAAGATTTTGTTCTTGATCTACTCTTAATACCTGAAGATTCTGTACGGTAACTTGCTTACCACCCATTCTTCCAGCCATTCTCATCCCTTTGAAAACTCTCGAAGGGTCGGATCCCGCACCGATGGAACCTGGGGCTCTCAATCTGTTGTGCTGTCCGTGTGTAGCCTGCATTACACCACCAAAGCCGTGTCTTTTCACAACACCTTGGAAGCCTTTACCTTTTGAAGTACCTGTAACATCTACATACTCGCCTTGCGCGAATAGATCTACTTTCACCTCGTCTCCTACGCTCAATTTGTTTACAAATTCATGATAGAATTCTACCAATTTAGCTTTTGGAGTAGAACCTGCCTTTTTGAAATGGCCGGCTAACGCTTTTCCAACGTTCTTCTCACTCTTGTCATCGAAACCAAGTTGGGCAGCTTTGTACCCATCCTTTTCTACGGTTCTGACCTGTAAAACCGAGCATGGACCAGCCTGAATAACGGTGCACGGCATATTTTTGCCGTTCTCGTCGAACAGGGAAGTCATCCCGATTTTTTTACCAATAATACCTGACATTTATTTATATATAGTTTTTATAAACTTCTCGTTTCCAATGTGCGGCGTGTCGTAATTTCTGTTTTTGATCAGGCATACTTTGCCCGCAAAATGGATTGCAAAAGTACGAATAATTTTGAAACCAGCAAGTGTCTTGTGTAAATATTTTGATTTTTAACGAATTAGCCCAATGATTTGGTTAAAAAAATTAGGCGCCCCCTGCCGGAAGCGCCCTCGTTAAATTTAAATCTAAGAAATTATTTATTCTCGTCCTCGATTTTCTTATGAATTTGCTCGTTGCGCATCTTGTGTTCATGGTTGTCCTCGGCGGCGTCTATCGAGTGGGAAATATGCAGGTTTTCGTCCTGCTGCGCCAGTTCCGAGAGTTTTTCATAATACTTGTGCAATTTATCCAGCTCGCGCTCGGTCAGGTCTTCTATGTCCACAATGCGATTGCTGGCCTTTTCGTGTGCGGCGATGAGTTCGTTTAGTTTGATTTGGATCGCCTTTCCATCTTTGTTTTGAGATTTTTGGATTAAGAAAACCATTAGGAAGGTGATGATCGTGGTACCGGTATTGATTACGAGCTGCCAGTTCTCAGAATAATTAAACAACGGCCCTGTGCCCGCCCAGAGCAAAACCAGGGAGACCGCACCTATGAACGCTGCCGAACTGCCCGCAGCATTGGTTGCCCAGTTGGAAAACCGGTCGAAAAAACCTTTCTTGTCATCAGTGCTCATGTTTTTTATTTTAATTAAAACAAAAATAGGGCAATACATCGAATTTTCGTTAATGAAAACGATTTAAATTAAAACTTTTCATTAAAACATACACCGCTAAGCATTGCGCAAAAACGATGATGAAAAACTTTAATAAGAAACTTGGCTTGGAAATTTTATGCCTGAAAATTAGCATTGCCAAAAGCGCGCCTACCGAACCGCCAGCAGCGGCTACCAATAAAAGCTGGCGTTCAGGAATTCGGTATTTCCCACGGACGGCTTTCTTTTTATCTACCCAGAACATTAAAAATGCGACGAGCGAAATGATCGCTAAATAAATCCAGAGAAAAATCATTCAGTAAAATTAGACTTTATTAAAACAAAAAATCCCTCTTCTTTCGAAAAGGGAAGGCAGTTAAGGTTTTAATTCAATCGAATTATTCTGAGTTTATAAATCTTTTTTTCCTATTTATTTCACCGGATATTTTAAGGCTTTGTCGAGTTCTATGGGATTATTATTTTTTCTAATATCATCCTGAATGTTTTTTGTAGCCGCTCGTGAATCAACTTGATTCTTATTTCCATTGGAATCTTCGACAATTAGTCCATCTTCAAAATCTTTTAACGGATTTAGGAAATAACTTAATTGTATTTTTTTCCATTCATCCATTGTCACAGAAAATGGTTTATTGCCTTGTTCTGTCTCAAAAAAACGGGAGGAATCTGATTCGCGAACTTTTCTATTGCCTATAAAAGTAAAATGATAGTTATTGCTGTTATCGTAAACTTCAAGAATTAGACCAGGCAAACCATTAAATTTATATGGTCCATAGGGATAGGGTATGTCCTGCGTAAACCAAGCTGTCCAATTCCGCCCAGCAAAATTAGCGACAGCTTTCTGACATTTGAAAGTTCCTATAATCTTAGTTTCATTTATTATTTTCCAATTTTGAAAATCTTTAGTGCGAACAGAATAATATGATGGCGTCAAATCATAATAAGTTGTGTAAAAGTTCTGTTTTTTCAATCGTCCAACTCTTATACTCAAATCAGGGTATGAAAATATAGGTTGACGGTATCCTTTAGCGTTTTGAATAGAATCATTTTTAAGATATTCAAGGTTGTAAAACTTGATGTTATTGTAATTTACATCTAATACATAAATATCAGACTTGTGTGCATTCGCTGTCGAATCCTTTTTATATGATAAGTGATAGAAAAAACGATTAGCATTTTGGGCTTGCAAAAACAAACCAAGCATTAAAAATAGAATTATATTTTTCATAATAAATAAGGGTATTAAAAAATACCCCTCTAATTTAGTTTAAAATAACAACACGGGGACAGCGCACTTCTACATAATAAGGATTTCCAAAAGGATCTACTGCACGGCGATAACATTTAGTATTACCGTCTTCAGCAAATAGTGCCTTAGATAAAATTTTAGAATTCAACTTTGGCTACGTTGGTAATGTTACAGTCCCTCCACTTGCACTCATTAGTCCTGCGACACCTAATGTTGCAACAAAAAATAATTTTTTCATAATAAATCGACTAACGGGGTTTAATGTTAGTGATTCAAAACTAAAAGTAAAACTGAGCAAACTTTTTATGATAAAAATCAAAATTTAACACTTAACTAAACATTTGCTTAAAAAATGAATATACAATAATCAAAGATTCAATTCGTGAATAAAAAGCCGCTCTCTTTACGAGAACGGATAAAGATTATTCTAATTCCAGAGGCATGTATAAACGTTTTCTATTTTGGAGTGATATTTCCCTTCCAGTTTCATCGTATGCCTTGCCAGGCATAAAAATACCCGGATTCTCGAAATAGTTTTGCTGCATCTTACGAAAATTTTCTCTCGATATCGGAACAATATTTTCTTCATTTCTCCAGTAGATATCCATTTTCTTTTTTTCTATACCTATTGCAGTAAAATCATATTGCCCATTTTTATCAGTAATCTTTAGAATAAGGCCAGGCAAGCCATGAAAAATATAAGGTCCATCACTTTTGGGAATATCTTCTGTATACCATGCTTGGTATTGTCGCCCCCTAAAAGTCGTAGATGCTGATTTACATTTATAACCCAACAAATTCTTTTCTGAGTTTTCCAGTATCCATTTTTGCTTAGGAATTGGTTCTGAGTATTGATAGACACTCTTAGATAGCCTTTCCTGATATAAAACAGAATTTGAGAGATAGTTTTTTAAAACACTTTTCTTATATGCAACATTATATTTACCCAACTCATTTAATTCTTTTGCACCTACAGATTCTAATTTACTATGTGCCTGAATTAGAGAATCTCTGCCTAGGGTATTTACATCTAAATATTTGGAGTAGTTATGTCCGATTTGCAATAAGGTTTGTGTGGTAGATTTTTTTTCCTTGCCGTCCGAAAAGGTAATTTCATATAAGACCACAAAATCCGCCTTTTCCTTTATCTCGCTTCGAAATTTTGGTGCAGAAAATCTTTTCTCCATGGAAAATTCCTGTCCGTAGAAAATGTAGAATTGGAAAAATAATAATAAACAAAGAATGTTTTTCATTCACATTTTTAATAAGGAAGTTCGAAACTCGCACCTGCTCCACATTGTGCATCAGTAAATTGTCTGGCATGTTCTTGCAGGCATTCATAACAATCTGTATAATCATTCCCATCCAAATAAAATGTCTTACCACAACTAGTATGTACCGGCACCCAATCATATGCAAACAGCAGTACAGCGAAATTATCTTTAGATTCTAGTTTTTCCTTCTGTAATGAATTAATTCCATTACATTTAGCACTCATCACACCAGCCACTCCAAGAGCAGCCACAAAAAGTAATTTTTTCATAATAAATCGACTAACGGGGTTTAATGTTAGTGATTCAAAACTAAAACTAAAACTAAGCAAATTTTTTATGATAAAAATCATGTTTTAGCATAATTTATAATAATTCTAAACAAAAAAATCCCTCTTCTTTCGAAAAGGGATTTTGTTTTCTGGTACCAGAAGCATCAAACTTCCAGCCTCCAGCTATTTTATCATACTTTGATCTCTACATCCACACCGGAAGGAAGCTCCAACTTCATTAGAGCATCTACGGTTTTGGAAGAAGATGAATAGATATCCATCAATCTTTTGTGTGCAGAAAGCTGAAACTGCTCTCTCGCTTTCTTATTTACATGGGGAGAACGAAGAACCGTGAAGATTCTTTTGTTCGTAGGCAATGGGATCGGGCCGTTTACCACAGCGCCTGTCGCTTTTACCGTCTTTACGATTTTCTCAGCAGACTTGTCTACCAAGCTGTAATCGTAAGATTTTAGTTTTATTCTGATTCTTTGTGACATTTTTGTTCGTTTTAGAAATTAAGCTTTGGATTTTGCAATCACATCCTCAGCCACATTATTAGGAGCGGCTTCGTATTTTTCAAACTCCATAGAAGAAGTTGCACGACCGGAAGAAAGCGTTCTAAGTGAAGTAACATAACCGAACATCTCGGAAAGTGGAACGAATGCCTTGATAACTTTAGCGTTATTTCTGTCATCCATACCGTTCACTGTACCTCTTCTTCTGTTTAGGTCACCCACGATGTCCCCCATATATTCCTCGGGCGTTACAACCTCCAGTTTCATAATAGGTTCCATGATTACAGGCTTCGCTTTTTTACCTGCTTCCTTGAAGCCCATTTTGGCTGCAAGTTCGAAGGAAAGTTGGTCTGAATCTACCGCGTGGAAAGATCCATCTTTCAATACCACCTTGATTCCTTCTACTTCGAAACCGGCCAATGGACCGTTTTTCATCGCTTCTTTGAATCCTTTTTCGATTGATGGTATAAATTCTTTTGGAATATTACCACCCTTGATTTCGTTTACGAATTCAAGACCTGCTTTACCATCGGTAGCTGGACCCAGTTCGAATACAATATCTGCAAACTTACCACGGCCACCGGATTGTTTTTTGTAAACTTCTCTGTGGTTTGCAGTCATTGTCAGGTTTTCTTTGTATTCTACCTGCGGTTGTCCTTGGTTAACTTCTACCTTGAACTCTCTTCTCATCCGGTCAACAATGATGTCCAGGTGAAGTTCACCCATACCGGAGATAATGGTTTGTCCAGAAGCCTCGTCGGTTTTTACAGTAAATGTAGGATCTTCTTCTGCCAATTTAGCAAGAGCGTTACCCATTTTATCCTGATCCGCCTTAGTTTTAGGTTCTACCGCGATACCAATTACGGGATCTGGAAAATTCATTGATTCTAGAACGATAGGATTTTTTTCATCGCAAAGGGTGTCCCCTGTTTTGATGTCTTTGAAGCCTACTGCTGCACCAATATCACCAGCCTCTATATAATCTACCGGATTTTGCTTGTTAGCGTGCATTTGGTAGATACGGGAGATTCTTTCTTTGTTGTCGGATCTTGTATTTTGAACATAAGAACCAGCATCCAAACGACCTGAATAAGCACGGAAGAAGGCAAGACGACCTACGAATGGGTCAGTTGCAATTTTAAATGCCAATGCACAGAAAGGCTCGGATACGCTTGGCTTTCTTGTAACTTCTTGATCAGTCCTTGGGTCGATTCCTACGATATCGTCTTTGTCCATCGGAGAAGGAAGATATTTACATACAGCATCCAGCATAAACTGTACACCTTTGTTTTTAAATGAAGAACCGCAAGTCATCGGGATGATGGACAAATCGATGGTTGCTTTTCTCAAAGCTTCGTTGATTTCGTCTTCTGATATTGAATCCGGATCTACGAAGAATTTCTCCATCAAAGTATCATCATAATCAGCCACAGCTTCCACCAGTTTTTCGCGGTATTCCAGTACTTCATCCTTCATATCTTCAGGAATTGGAACTACTTCGAAAGTTGCACCTTGTCCTGCCTCATCCCAAACGATGGCTCTGTTTTTGATCAAATCTACCACACCTTTGAAGTCTTCTTCAGCACCGATAGGCAGTACGATTGGAACAGCATTGGATCCTAGCATTTCTTTTACCTGTTTCACTACATTTAGGAAGTCGGCACCTTGTCTGTCCATTTTGTTTACGAAGCCCATACGCGCAACTTTATAGTTGTCTGCAAGTCTCCAGTTGGTTTCAGACTGAGGTTCTACGCCATCCACAGCGGAGAAAAGGAATACAAGACCATCCAATACGCGAAGGGAACGGTTTACCTCTACGGTAAAATCAACGTGTCCCGGTGTATCGATGATGTTAAAATGATACGGCTTGGTTTCAGGAAGGACTTTCCCTTGATCTGTTGGGAAGTTCCATTCACAAGTTGTAGCTGCGGAAGTAATGGTAATACCTCTTTCAGCCTCTTGCTCCATCCAGTCCATCGTAGAAGCGCCTTCGTGCACTTCTCCGATTTTGTGTGTTTTCCCTGTGTAGAACAGGATTCTCTCCGTGGTTGTCGTTTTACCGGCATCAATGTGCGCAGCAATACCGATATTTCTTGTGTATTTAAGATCTCTTGCCATTTCGGATTAGAATTTGAAGTGGGAGAATGCTTTGTTAGCTTCTGCCATTTTGTGTGTATCGGATTTTTTCTTGAAGGCAGCACCCTCTTCTTTAGCAGCAGCGATAACTTCGGCAGCCAATTTTTGCGCCATAGATTTATCGTTTCTTGCTTTAGAGTATTTGATAAGCCATTTCATTGCCATAGAGATTTTTCTATCGGCACGGATAGGCATAGGGATCTGAAAGTTAGCACCACCCACTCTTTTGGATCTTACTTCCACATGCGGCATTACATTGGTAAGCGCATCTTTCCATATTTCCAGGGCCGTTTTTTCAGTTTCACCTTTTTTAGCTTCTACGATGTCTAAAGCATCATAAAAGATTTTGAATGCGATGGATTTCTTACCGTCCAGCATCAGGTTGTTTACAAATCTTGTTACCAGTTGATCATTAAATTTCGGATCCGGTAACAACGGTCTTTTTTTCGCTTTCGTTTTTCTCATTGTTTCGTTTCTTAATAATTAATGATTACTTTTTCTTACCTTTTGCAGGTGCAGCAGCAGCCTGTCCTGGTTTAGGACGCTTAGCTCCGTACTTAGATCTGCGTTGCGTTCTTCCGCTTACTCCTGCGGTATCCAAAGCTCCACGAACAATGTGATAGCGTACTCCCGGTAGGTCTTTCACCCTTCCGCCTCTTACCAATACTATCGAGTGCTCTTGAAGATTGTGTCCTTCGCCCGGGATGTAGGCGTTGACTTCTTTACCGTTAGAAAGCCTTACCCTTGCTACTTTACGAAGCGCGGAGTTTGGTTTCTTAGGAGTGGTAGTATATACTCTTGTACATACACCTCGTCTTTGTGGACAGGAATCAAGGGCAGCCGATTTGCTCTTCTTGACAAGCGTGGCTCTTCCTTTTCTTACTAATTGTTGAATAGTAGGCATAAATGCTTTTATATTTTAGGGTGCAAAAATATGAAATTATTCTGAATCGACAACTATACTTCTAAAAATTAATCGGTTAACCGCAATTTTTATTTAGTTTAAAATCTTTACCCTCACATTTTTATCCCAATGGAATGCGCGGATATTCTTTTTAAGTTCGTTTACTATCGTGGGATCTATCGCATATACCGCCACATCTGGCTGGGCTACGCTCATGTCGCCTTCTATGGTAAGCACAGCAACTTTCTTCCAGTTTCGGGGTACCTGGCCGCGAAGCCATTTTTCATAAACCATGGCCAATCGGTAGCCCTCTCTTTCGGAATGTGTTTCCAAGAAAGACCGGAATTTCTCATCATAAATTTTGTTTTTTTCATTAAAAGGAACCATCTCCACAGAGCCCAAACCCACAAAATCCAGCAAATGAATATCCGAAAAATAAGTAATCGCTCCTATGTCATTAGCAACCACCTTTTCTTTATTATAATAGGTATTGAGGAACTTCGCCGTCTGTATCTGTTGTTGGTAAATATTCTTCGGACCCAGATAAAGCATTTTATGAGCAAACCACACTTTATAGAACCCGAGAAGCAATGCAAAAACTGCCAGTCCACCGATTAACTTATCTCTAAAAAAACTTTTTTTAAAATCAACTATAAATTCGGGTATCATAGGGAGTAATGCCATTGCCCACATGGTGAGGAGATAAGCTTCATAACGGAAAAACCCTTTGAATTCTGCAAAAAGCGCATGCTGAACCATCGTAAGGGCGCACACAATGGGCAGTAAATTTTCCGTTAAAACATTCCGGAAATTCTTGTCTTTAACATAACTTCTATACACCAAGACCGCTATTGTAGCTAATGGAATTGCACAGGTTTTGTAAAATGTGACACTCTTGAAAATCTTTAAACTAAAAATACTCCAAATCTGTCCAAAAATATTTTGAGAAAAATCAAACTGTGTACCTTTGACCAAAACAGAATTTGGAAAATAGTAGCCACCCATCTTTTTATTAAAATACATAAACACCAAAACAGGCAGGAAACCAAAAATTAACACCCGGAGCGCCGTTCCGAATCTTTTAACCAAAATAAAAACAAAAGCCAGAGCCACGAAATAAAACATCATCTCGAAGCGAGCCAAGCCTAGCAGCGAAAGCGATCCTAAAAAAGCAATTTTGGCGTTGCGGTTCGCGAAATTCTCATTTAAACAAATCCTTAGCGCAAAAACATTGGCGACCACCAGCAAAACCTGCAGCACATGTTCCATCCCTGAAAGTAGTTGTAAGTGCATCACCGCAAAAAAAATCGTAAACAGCACCGCCGCAACCACTGCCGCTGTTTTGGTAAAGTAACCTAAAAAATATTGGCTCAAAAGATACACCAGTGCCACACCGAAACCGGCATTCATATATAAAGGTATAAATTCCGAATTGCCAAATGCGGCGATGCACGCACTTATTAAAAAGGTAAAAAGCGGTGAGGACGAGGTAGAAGAAAAAAGATATTTGGTAATCCCCCAAACGCCGTCTTGCGCAAAATGCTTTGCCACGGCGAGGTGGATATAAGTGTCATCCAGCATATAAACATAGCGGTCACCAGTGCCCGGAAGCACCACGAAAAAATAAAACAGACACACCGCCGCAAAAATGCCAAGCGAAAGATAAAACGATTTCATAGGCCGAAAGATAATGAAACTTTGGATTACAAAAGGCTACACCGTACTCTCTTCTAGAATAATGATTATATTGGAAACAAACAAGTGTTTTGCGATGAAACTATCACCCGAAAACAGCTGAAAATGGATATTTTGTCTGTAATTTTGACATATAAAAAACCACTATATGAAAACTCCCATGAAAATCGGTTTCGTCTATTCCGTACTCTTACCAGGTGTTTTGTTTGCACAAAACACTACCAATTCCGCCACCGCATCTGTCGAAGTACCGCCTAAGCAGTTGCCTCTTGCAAAAAAAGCGACTTTTAATGCCTTATTGGTGGGAGATTACGCGGTATCTATGACCAAAAATACCGACATCTACGGCAAAATAGCGCAGGCGTGGCTTCCAGTAATGGCTTTTTCCTGCGGTATGCCCGTATGCAGGCCAAAATGGACATCACGAAAGATATTTCCGGGCAAGTTATGGTGAACTTTGCGGATTTTAAAGACAACCCACAGACCAAAGTTTTGGAAATTGCTACGGTGAAATACTTCATCAATAATTATTTGAATCTGCAAATCGGACAGTTCCGGCCTTATTTCGGGGCAGAGGATCTCTATTCCTTTGATGTTCACAGGTCATACAATTGGTCCAACCAATACAGTCTGTTCAGCAGGAATAATTGGCAAAGCTTTCAGCTGGGCGCCGCCATTTTCGGCTCATTGGAAGATAAAAAAATACCTTTGAAATATTTCTATACGATTTCTAACGCCAACGGTAAAAACCAAAACGGCGACAATGATAACGACAAATCCCATAGCCTGCGCTTGGAATACAGACCTGCCAAAAACATGGCCTTCGCCATCAACGGCGCTACCACACGCCACCAAGGCCAGGCCGCAAACGCCATAGGAGGAGATATTTCTTATGAAAAACCACTCCACAACCGATGGATAATCGGCGTAGATGGTGAATATAAAAAAGGTACCAACATCTTGGCTTATGACGCCTCCAAAACCATCAACAAAAACTTGAAAGACTACGAAATGCAGGGCGTTTATGTAACCCCTCTAATCCGAAAAGGTTTTGATGGTCGGTTCTTCGATGCGGTAGAACTTTCTTGCCGTTATGAATATCTGGAAGACCTCACCCACGGTGGTAACCCGTCCCGAAGCTATGTGCCTATGGTCTCGCTGCTTTTAAATTCTACTTACGCATCTCGCCTGTCTTTCATTTCAAACTTTACCAATTACAACCGGCAGATTAAAAACTCCAGCCAATCGAACTCTAGCCAATTCCTTGTGCAATACCAATTTAGATATTAAATAAATTATAATAAAATGAAAACTATCGATCTGAAACTACTGCTCTTGCTGTTCTTCATAAGCACTGCGGCACCAGTGCAAAACCGTGCAATGGCGGCACTACCACTGCAAATATCCTCCGGAACCCAAGTTGTGAAAAAGGACAAAGCAGAGAAAGCCCCAGCGGTACAAAAAGCCGAGCCCGTTATCTCAAAAGGCACGGTAGCCACCGATGCGGAGAAACCATTGCCACCGAATGCGTCTTTTAGGTTTTGGAGCCAACTGGTTCTTTTGCTTGTGATTATTTATTTCGGAATCAAGTTCGGGGGCGTGGCACTGGGTCTGCTGGGCGGTCTCGGCGTCACGCTGCTGGTATTCCTCTACGGGATGGAACCTGGAAAACCACCTATCGAAGTGATGCTAATCATCCTCGCAGTTGTTACCACTTCCTCTACATTGGAGGCGACCGGTGCGCTAAGCCTCATAGTGAAATTTGCCGAAAAACTTTTGCGAAAAAATCCACAGTTCATCGTTTATCTTGCGCCACTCTCTACATTTTTCCTTACCATGCTCGTAGGTACAGGCCATGCCGTATATCCGCTACTCCCTGTAATTTATGATGTTGCGATCAAAAAAGGCATTCGTCCGGAACGCCCGATGGCCATCGCTTCCGTAGCCAGCCAATTGGGTATTACCGCAAGTCCTATTTCCGCTGCAGCAGCAGCCGTTGTGGGTCTTTTCGCCGCCGCTAATATGGATGTTTCGTTAATAGATATTTTAAAAATTACCATTCCTGCCTGCCTCGCAGGTCTGCTTGTGGCAGCTACTTGGAGCCTGAAACGCGGCAAGGATTTAGCAAACGATCCTGAATTTCAGGCTAAAATCGCTGATGAAAAGCAAAGAGAATACATTTTCGGACACATGGAAAGCCAAGACGGCAATATCGGCAAGGGTTCAAAAACTGCGCTTACCTTGTTCTTGCTTGGCATTTTGGCCATCGTCATTATCGCTCTTTTCCCGGATGTGATTTTGCCGCTGGACGATGAAGGCAAACACTTGAAAATGAGCATTGTTTTGCAATTCGTCATGTTGGCGGTAGGTGCCATTATTATTTTCGCAACCCGCATTGCTTCCAAAAAAGTGTCAGATACCAACGTTTTCAATGCTGGTATGGTCGCCGCAATTATGATTTTCGGTATTGCATGGATGAGCGATACCGTGATAGAGGGTAACAAGCCCTATATCCTCTCTATGATTAGTGATGTGGTGAAAGCGCATCCGTGGACCTTTGCGCTCGCTATGTTCTGTGCCTCTGCATTTTTGAAAAGTCAGGCCGCTACTTTGCTGGTCATTATGCCCCTCGGCATCTCGCTCGGCATTCCGGTGCCTACGCTATTGGCTTGCATTCCGGCCTCGTATGCGTATTTCTTTTTCTGCTTTTACCCAAGTGACCTGGCGACCATCAACTTCGACCGCTCCGGCACTACAAAAGCCGGCTCCTGGATTTTGAACCACAGTTTCATGATTCCCGGCCTTATCGCCGTATGGACTGCGGTAGCCGTAGCCTTTGCCTTATCAAAATTGTTGTAGATTCAGGTGGAGGTTAAGTTTAAGGTTAAGGTTAACAACAGTCCCTAATGTTTTAGAAACTGCCTTGTCATTCCGACGGAACCTTATTGTAAAAGTTTTCAAAATGCAGCACATTCACGCAGCTCCCCTTTGGAGAAAAGGAGGTGTGGAATTTTGGAGATTTTAATATTTAACCAAAAGTCTGTATTTTTACTTAAAACAAAACAATATGACCCCGGTACGCCTTACTTCTATCTTAGACAATGACTTTTATAAAATTACCATGCAGAACGCCGTGGTAAAATTATTTCCTTCCGAAAAAGTGAAATACACCTTCATCAACCGCGGCAAGCACTCCTTTCCGGAGGGTTATGCCGAGGAATTATCGCAAGCGATAGCCGCAATGGCGGATCTGAAACTGACAAAGCAGGAAAAAGCATTTCTGAGAATCACCTGCCCGTATCTCGACCTCCCTTATTTGGATTTTTTGGAAGGCTACCAATATGATCCGTCGGAAGTTACGGTGAAACAAAACGGCAACGACATCGAAGTAACCGTAGAAGGACTTTGGTACCGTACCATTCTTTGGGAAGTCCCTCTGCTGTCGTTGATTTCCGAACTGCATTACCAAATGAACCATTTGGAAAGAGATTCTAACGAGAAAGTTATCGAAAAGACTTTGGAAAAGGCAGAAACTTTGAAAAAACTTGGTGTGACTTTCGCAGAATTTGGAACGCGCAGAAGGCATTCCTATAAAGTTCAAGACTTGGTGGCAGAAGCCTTAATTAAGGATAACAGCAACGGAAAATTCATCGGTAGTTCCAATGTGCATTTTGCGATGAAGTACGGCATCAAGCCCATCGGAACCCACGCCCACGAGTGGTTTATGTTCCACGCGGCGGAATACGGTTTCAAAATGGCCAACGCCCTATCGCTGGAACACTGGGTGGATGTTTATCGCGGCGACCTCGGGGTGGCGCTTTCGGACACCTACACCACGGATGTGTTCTTCCAACAGTTTGATAAAAAATTCGCTAAACTGTTTGATGGTGTGCGCCACGACAGCGGCGAGCCGATTGAATTTGCCAACAAAACCATCGCGCATTACGAGCGAAACGGCATCAATCCTTTGTTTAAATACATCATCTTCTCGGATGGTTTGAATCTGGAAAAAGTGGAAGAAATCACCCGTGCATGCGAAAGCAGAATCGGGATTTCTTTCGGAATCGGCACGAACCTTACCAATGATGTTGGGTTGAAACCAATGAACATCGTCATGAAACTTACCGGTGTACAAACCATCAACGGGGACTGGATTCCTACTGTAAAACTATCAGACGATCCGAATAAATATACCGGCGATCCGAAAATGATTGATTTAGCAAAAGAATTTTTGAGGATACAGGGTTAGGATTTTAAAAGAGGGAAAGAGCGCAAAGTTTTGTTAAAACTAATTGGATCGGCGCTTTACTAAACACAGCGAAGTAAAGAGTAAATATTTCCATAAATTTATTTACCCCCCCTCTTTAATTAGATATTTTATTATTTAGACAAAAAATTGTCACAGGTACCCTCAAACATAAAGGGTACTTGTTATTTTTTTTGTATTTTTACTAAATAAAAAAATTTAAAATGAGAAAATGGATCCTTTTAATATCATTAGTTACCATCAGTTTACTTTGTCTGTTTTCGCACCTTCTTTTTATTGAAACGCCAGTTTCGGATATATCTGTGCCGAAATTCAACAACGCAGATATCGCTTGGATGCTGGTATCATCCGCCATGGTGCTAATTATGACACCGGGTCTAGGTTTTTTTTACGGTGGGATGGTTCAGAAGAAGAATGTCATTAGCACCATACTTCAAAGTTTCATCGCCATGGGATTCATCACCGTGGTATGGGTTGTTGTGGGTTTTGGTTTGTCTTTTGGCCCGAGTATCGGCGGTATTATCGGTAATCCCTCTCCTTATCTTTTATTCCATAATGTAGGAACAAAAACTGCGTGGTCTCTGGCTCCTACTATCCCTTTTGCACTTTTCGCCGTGTTTCAGATGAAGTTTGCCATCATCACTCCAGCACTCATTTCTGGAGCGTTTGCCGAACGGATACGCTTTTGGGGCTATATCCTATTTATTATCTTATTTTCAATTTTTATATATTCTCCATTAGCGCATATGGTTTGGCACCCGGACGGGATTTTATTTAAATACGGCGTGCTGGATTTCGCGGGAGGCACCGTTGTGCATATGACGGCGGGATGGGCGGCCCTAGCCGGAGCCCTATTTTTAAAAGAAAGGAAGGAAAAAGTGCACGAGCCGAGCCGCATTTCTTATGTGATTTTGGGGACCTCTCTTTTGTGGTTTGGCTGGTTCGGCTTCAATGCTGGCTCTGCGATGGGAGCAGGATCCTTGGCGGTTCAGGCTTTTGTAAATACCACCGTAGCATCTGCCGCAGCCGCAATTGCATGGGGCTTTATCGAGAAAATAAAAGGCAAGAAAATCTCGGCAATGGGCGTATGCATCGGCGCTGTAGTAGGTCTGGTAGCTATCACACCGGCGGCGGGCTATGTGACTACGGCGCATGCGATGCTGATCGGAATCATTGCAGTTGCAATTAGCAGCATCATGGTGGAACTGCGCGCCAAAACCAATATAGATGACACGCTGGATGTATTCCCGTGCCACGGCGTAGGCGGACTAACAGGGATGGTTCTCACGGGCGTATTTGCGAACCCAGAAATCAATTCGGCGGTGATAGAACCAGGATTAATTTTTGGAGAAACTTCGCTCTTCATAAAACATTTGGTAGCATTATTGGGTGTTTCTGCTTTTGCTTTTTTCGGTTCCTACTTCTTATTATATATCACCAACCTCATTACACCGCTTCGCGTGACGGAAGAATACGAAATGGAAGGTCTGGATAAATCCCAACACGGGGAATCGCTATAATTAAAAATATCTTTGAAATGTCGGAATTTCCACGATTTTAAATTAATTTTGAAGAATGGAAATCCTCTACATCATCATCGCCTTCATCGTGGGTGCCACTCTGGCTTATTTTGTCATAAAGTCTTCATCGGTGGCGAGAACGCTTCACGACGAACTGAATAAAAATTACATCCGCACAAAATCCGAACTTGAAAATTCAACACAAAAAATATCGGAATTAAACCGAGATATTTTGGCAGAACGGCAATCCGTGCAGCAACTTTCAACAGAAATCGTTAGCCTGAAAAATGATGCTGCAAAAATCACTGCGGAATACACATCGCTGCAAACACAATTTGCGGGACTTCAAGATTTAAATAAGACACAAGCGACCCAAATTACAGAACTTAACGACGAAAAACAAAATCTTTTTGCTAAAAACTCCGAACTTTTTGCCTTTAATGAAAGTTTAAAACAAAACTTGGTCTCCCAGAAAGAAGACCTCCTAAAAATTCAGCAAGAAGGCAAACTTCAGTTTGAAAACCTCGCTAATAAAATCCTTGATGAAAAGACTGAAAAATTCACCACGCTGAATCAAAACAACCTAAAAAGCATATTGGAGCCTTTTCAACAGAATCTTACGGATTTGAAATTGAAAGTTTCCGAAACCTACGACAAGGAAAGCAAGGAGCGTTTTTCTTTGGGTGAAAAAGTGAAGGAATTGGCGCAACTTAACCAGCAAATTTCTGATGATGCCAAAAAACTGACGCGCGCGCTGAAAGGCGATTCCAAAACGCAAGGTAATTGGGGCGAGATGATTTTGGAAAGTATTTTGGAGAAATCCGGACTCGTGAAAGGCCGTGAATATTTCTTGGAACACGAACTGCGCGACGAAGATAACAAAGCACTTTTCTCTGAATTTTCTGGCAAGAAGATGCGTCCGGATGCGGTGGTTAAATATCCAGATGAGCGAAATGTAATCATTGATTCCAAGGTTTCCCTCACCGCATTTACTGATTTGATAGGCGAAGATGAACCGGAAATTTACGAGATGAAACTTAGTCAGCACCTGGCCTCGGTCAAAAACCACATAAAGCAACTCAGCGAAAAAGCGTATGATGATTATGACAAATCTCTGGATTTTGTTATGATGTTTATCCCAAGTGAACCGGCATATATTGCCGCTATGCAAGCCGATACCGATTTATGGAATTACGCCTATGATAAACGCATCCTTCTGCTTAATCCAAGTAATTTAATTACATCATTAAAGCTGGTTGCAGATCTCTGGAAACGCGATTATCAAAACAAGAACGCCATGGAAATTGCCGAAAGAGGTGCGAAGCTTTATGATAAATTTGTCGGATTTGTAGATAACCTGGAAAAGGTTGGTAAGAATATTGATCAAGCGCGCAATGTTTTTAATGATGCTTACAAGCAGCTTTCTACCGGAAATGATAATCTGGTATTGCAAACTCAAAAGCTAAAGGAACTCGGAATCAAAAATAAAAAAGAGATAGCGCCAAGTCTTGTAGAGCAGTCGCAAAATCTAATTACCAATCATCCGGAATCATGATAGAAAGTTTACAAAATGATAAAATAAAGTATCTTGTTAGGCTGACTTCAGATAACCGTTTTCGGAAAAAAGAGGGCGTTTTTGTTATTGAAGGACGGCAGGAAAATGAACGCGCTTTACGGTTTGGATACGAAGCTATCGAATTCTATATTTGCGAAAACCTTTATCATGGAGAGTTACCGGACTCCAAAATTCTTTTTGTTACAGAAGCCATTTACGACAAGATAGCTTACAGAAGTTCATCCGAAGGTATTGTAGGATTATATAAAGCACGATATAGTATCTTGGAAGATTTTCTACCCTCGGATAATGCCACGGTTATAGTGGTAGAAGGTATAGAAAAGCCGGGTAATCTTGGAGCCATACTTAGAAGTTGTGAGGCTTTTGGAATTGAGGCCTTAATTATCACTAATGCCAAAACGGATTTCTATAACCCCAATGTGTTGCGCTCCAGTGTCGGATGTCTTTTTGGTATGAATGTATTTCAGTCGACCGATAAGGAGACCTTAGCTTTCCTTAATCAACATCATTTTCAGATATTTACCACATTTATGGAAGGTGACTATCAAGCTATATCCGACCTTAATCTGAAACCAAATACCGCACTGCTTTTTGGGACGGAACATTCTGGACTAAGTGATTTTTGGAGGCATAAAGGTTCTAATACCATTATTCCCATGATTGGCACTATTGATTCACTAAATCTGAGTAACGCTGTGGCGATTGGCTGTTATGAAGCGCTAAGGCAGAAAAGGTCTTAAAGTTCTGAAGTTTGATCTAATACTTTCTGAAGTTCTGTCTCTAAGCTTTCGTCTTTGTCTAAGTTTAATTTCTTTTTAATACGGTACTTGGACATCCGTATACTTTTGGGTTCAACATTAAAAATTACTGATATATCTTTGTTATTAAGTCCTAAATAAATGTATGCGCAAGCCTTCTTTCCTTTGCGGTGAGTGCTTCTCCGTAACGTTCTTTGATTTTTTTAAAAAACAAAGGGTTGAGATCTTCAAACTCTTTTGACTGTCTTTCCACTTGCTGTTCCATTCTGGCATCGAGTTTTAAAGCTTTATGTATTTCCTGATTCCCTGCATCATTTTTAACCTGATCTTTAATTTCCTCTAATAGCTGATTTTTCTGTACCACCTACGATTTTAGGTTTAATATTTTGTTAGTATGCGCCATTATGTTGCTGGGTATTGGATTTTGCTATTACATTATGAAAAATGTCGGCCATGGAAGTATTGAAGAAAATGTTATTTATTTAAAGAAATTCGGCCAACCCGAAGTTAACTACACATTGCAGCACTTAGATGATGTCAAAGTCTATGAAGCGAGAAGAGACAAATATATTATCGCTACGATGAAGAAAGGAGCGGATATTGACAAATATCTTTTACTAAACTGGAAAGTTTTTTACGCTGGCGAAGAACGCAACACTGAAAACGTGTTAAAAGAAATATTAGCAGAAAATAAAGAAATTTAATATGAAAAAAATTATGATTATTCTCCTAATGTTTTCGTTAGGAATCTGTAAAATCGACGCCCGTGTTTCAATCGGGAGAACCGAAAACATAAAAATAGTTCACGAGTTGCCAAATACGGAGGACTATATGACCAATCCCGGTCGTTTTGCGGATTTAGGAATTCTATATGAAACCTTTGGTGTTAGTGGAGCACCGTTATGGGTAACTAAAGATCCAATATTTGTAGGGGTAGAAAATGAAAATACGGATTTCTATTTGGAACTTGATCCTGCCACTGCAGATGAAATCGTGGCTGAAAATAAACTTAATAAAAAGGAGTTGTTGACATTGAGTTTTATGGACAAACATGCCGGAGTCATTTATCTCACAATTGTAGCTCTTTTGGTCTTTTTGATAAATAAGTTTTTTGGTGGTAAAGATGAAGACGAAATAAAAGTCATTAGTGAAGAGCAACCGAAACCATAATTAACTAACTTTATAAAGTGTTTCCAAAATCAGACGAAAAAGTCTGATTTTTTTTATATCATTAAGAATTATCCAATATGATGCAACCTTTATATTCTTGAAGCGATGGACAGAATGCCATTACCTTACCTTTACCTTCCATCTATAGTTCGCTTAAACGACATTATATGAAAGATCGATGCGAAGCAGTAAAACAAAAAAAACCGCTTCCCGAAAGAAGCGGCTTCTGTTTTCTTGCTATAGAAATTATTTTTTCTCAGCAGCATTTTTTACAGCGTCAGCAGCAGCACCAGTTGCGTTTTTAGCAGCATCAGCAGCGTCAGTTGCAGCTTCAGTAGCACCAGCAACAGCAGCTTTAGCAGCATCAGTACCAGCTTTAGTTGTAGCAGCAGCGGCGTTAGCAGCAGCATCTTTTACAACACCAGCAGCAGAATCAACAACGCCAGCAGCAGAATCAGCTACAACAGCAGCAGAGTCAGTAGCAGCTACAGCAGCAGAGTCAGCACCGTTAGTAGTTTTTACAGTGTCAGTTTTTTTACAAGCTACCAAAGAGATTGCAGCGATAGCAGCTACGAATAGGGACTTTTTCATAATAATAAAATTTAAATTGTTTTGTTTATTTTTGTTTCTCGTTTTCGACTAAGTGTGACTTTCATCATTTTCGACAGGTCAAAGATAGATCGGATTTAAAATTTGTGTTGGTAAATTAATTGTAATACCTTTGTAAACAGATTTACAAATTAAAATAATTGAAAATCAGCAATTTGTAAAATAAAAAAAATTGACAGACCTAAATATATTACATTTTGAGCAGTTGAAATCCGAAATTCAGGCTCAATATCTAAAAGACCACCATCCCTCCCATGATGAAATTTCTAAATGGAAGGGTATAGACATCATTTATTTCCAAGAAGACCTCCGAAAAAAAGCCAAAGGCAACATATCGGAGAAATCATTCTACACTTATTTTAAAACTTCCCCGGTTACCAAACTTCCTCGCATCGATATGCTGAATTTACTCAGTGTTTATGCGGGTTACAACTCTTGGTTTGAGTTCAAAAAAAATCATCTTTTTGCCAATGAAATCATCTCCGAAGCGGAAGAATTGTCCGAAACCGACGAGAATGAATTAGAAAAGGAACTATCCGAACTTCCCGAAACGGCCGAGAAATTTCAATCAAAGCAGGAAAAGGCTTTTTTAACAGAAAACAAAACAATTTTAACCGAAGAAAAAGCTGTTTTACAAAATTCAATTACTGATAATCAGAGGAATAACGATTTGTCTGCCAATTCTATTCCGACAGAAAAAATTGATAAAAAAGAACGACGCACTTTTACAAAAGAGTACATTTTGTTTGCAATTACGGGTATTTTAGCAGCGATTGTGGGTTTATTGTTTTTTAAAGATTCTATTTTTAGCAAAGAATTTACTTATAGTTTCATTGATGCCGATAGAAATTCTCGAATCAATGCGGAACTTGAAGTGAAGATCCTTAAAGAAAATGAATCTCCGATTTTATTTAAAGTAATGCCAAACGAGCCTTTCATTTATACAACTAAATCGAAAAAATTGGTAATGGAGGTATCTTCTCCTTATTATAAAACCGATAGCATTGTCAGAAACCTCGAGACGGCTCCTCAAAAAGAAAATATAGAACTAAAACCGAATGATTATGCGATTATGCTGTTCTATTATTCAAAATCTATCACAGATTTAAAGAAAAAAAGGGAAAGCCTTAACTATCTCATCAGCAACGACGCCCTCATTTACCAAGTGTATGACAGCACGGAATATGGCGTGGAAACAATGGATAAACAACGGTATATCAGCTTTGTAACCCTACCTACGACTTCATTAGAAAATTTAGAAGTTATAGAAACCAAAACGGATTCGCATGGCAAAATCAATATGGTTAAATTTAGAATAAAGAAAGAAAATGAAAGCAATCTATAAATTATTTATACTTTCGGTAATCGCCATTTTGGCTTTATCGTGCAACAATAAAGCGGAGCCAAGCGATTTGGAGAAACTCCGTAACAGCACGAATGCCAAGACCTACCCTGTGAACAAAATGGACAGCCTGGAGTCCATAACGGCGATCACGCAGCAGAAAGTCCAGGAATTACTGGATCTTTCCACGCTGTACACCTCCGGTAACCGCGACACGGAGATTGATTCCGTTATATATGCGCAAATGGAGGGATATTTCATAAAACCGGATTCCTTGAAATTAAAAGCTTTGTTCCAAAATCTGGATAGTTTAAAAGTAAAATCTGCAAAAGTCAACCGATTGGATGTGGTGAAAAGAATCAACGGCAAGGATACCGTAGATTTTGCCAATTTCAACATAGAATATTTCGACACGGCTAATAAATCTATCGGAAGTTTTGATCGGCAAGCAAGTTTTGTATTAAAGCAAAATCCCATAAAGTTCAAAAAAGAATTTAAATTCTATTTCCTCGATTTCTATTCTGATATACCAAAAGACAGCACCTCAATCGGCGTCACAAGGTAATCCACTGGAACATCCTTGTGAAATACATCCTCAACATTTTCTTTAGGAGGGAAAAAGTTGACGCCTATTTTTTTCACCTCTTTTTCCAAATTCTCAAAAAAACCATCGTAAAAACCTTTGCCGTACCCCACACGGTTCCCGTGGTGATCGCAATACAGCAGTGGCGTAATCACAAAATCGAAATCCTTTTCGCTGGAATCTTCGTTGGTTTTCGGCTCTTTTATTCCCCAAGAATTTTGTTCCCAAACGGTTTGAGATGAGATTTCTATGGAAATAATACGATTATTTACCATTTTCGGGACAAAAACACGGATGCCGTTTTCAAAGAAATACTTGATAAATATTATTGTATCTACCTCGTTGAATTTTTCTATGCTAATGAAGATATGGACTTTTTCACCTGATTTCGGTTGGAAAGTTTTAATGAAATTTAAAAATATTTCGTTGGAAAAAGACAAAACCTCATCCTGTGACAAGGTTTTTCTTTTTTGAAGATAGAGTGCTCTAAGCTCGGACTTTTTCATTTCTAAATTTCTTTTACAGAAATAATGTTCACCGGACACGCTTTTGCGGCTTTCTCGCATGGACCAAAAGCCTCAGGGTTTTGCGTTTTGAAGGTATAGAATCCTTTTTTACTTTCCGTTTTCAGCAGGACGGATTTGCCATCTTTTTTAGACATTCTAAAAAATTCCGGCGCAAATTCCGCGCAGTAGTTACAGCCTATGCATTTGTCACGTTGCAGCGTTACGATGACCATTAGTTATTGTCCACAAGTTTATACAGTTTGTCGCTTGGACGCACGCGGAACTCCGTTGGGAAAGTGATGATGTTGCTTTTAACAGCTTTTTCCGCTGCTACATCATCTACCATCATCGTTTGCATCACCATTTCCTGCGACCCTGTGGTAGGGCCTTGTATCAAAATTTTATCGCCGATCGTGAGGTCGTACGCCTCCACCAAAAACTCCGCAATATTGGATTTTGG
The DNA here is from genome assembly GCA_018260475.1 of Chryseobacterium sp. Taxonomy (GTDB): domain Bacteria; phylum Bacteroidota; class Bacteroidia; order Flavobacteriales; family Weeksellaceae; genus JAGLBA01. The sequence goes on from JAGLBA010000013.1 coordinate 44,702, forward strand.
GTAGAAATGACGTCCCTTTCCGATGTACACTTTCTTTTGCGTAGCACTTGATCCTGAATTTGCCGACCATTCGCCCAATTCCTGACCCAAATAATAACCGGCCCAGAATCCGCGGTTGTACACCGTTTCCAGTTGTTTCATCCACTCCTCCACTTTATCTTGGGAGAATGTACCGTCGGCTACGGCATCTATCGCTTCTCGGTAGCATTTGGTTACGGTTGCAACATATTCCGGAGCGCGACCACGGCCTTCAATTTTTAAAACTTTTACGCCGGCATCTGCAATTTGATCCAGGAAACCTATGGTGCAAAGGTCTTTTGGAGACATCATGTACTCATTGTCGAGTTCTATTTCAAAGCCTGTTTCCTGATCGATGACGGTATATTTTTTACGGCAATTTTGCTTGCACGCGCCACGGTTAGCAGAAGAATTAGCAGAATGCAAACTCAAATAGCACTTCCCAGAAACCGCCATACACAGCGCTCCGTGTCCGAAAATTTCGACTTCCACAAGGTTGCCCGCAGGGCCTTTTATCTGTTCCTTTTCTATTTGGTCGCAGATTTTTTTGATTTGGGTAATGCTCAGTTCGCGGCTCATCACCATTGTATCTGCGAATAGAGCATAGAATTTCACCGTTTCGATATTGGTGATGTTGATTTGTGTGGAAATATGCACTTCCATCCCGATTTGTCGCGCGTAGGAAATTACAGCTTGATCCATTACAATTACCGCAGTGATTCCGGCAGATTTAGCCTTATCCAAAAGGGTTTTGATGATGGAAAGATCATGATCGTAGATAATAGTATTCAGTGTAAGGTAGGTGCGCACGCCCTTTTCGTTGCAGCGGCGGGCAATTTCCGGCAGATCATCCATCGTAAAATTCATGGATGCTCTGGCTCGCATATTTAGCTGTTCTACACCGAAATACACAGAATCCGCGCCATTGTCCAGCGCCGCCTGCATAGATGTAAAATCTCCGGCAGGAGACATCAGTTCTATCGTTCCGTTTTTTGTCATTTTTAGATTTAAGAAAATTTTTGCAAAGATACACATCTATTTTTTGATGATTGACACAATTTTTAATGGAATTTTTTAAATGAAATTTTGTGAAATTGTATTTAAATCACACCACTTTTGTCCTATTTGTGTTAAAAACAACCGTTGTGAGTTAAAAATTCGTTAATGTGAATCGGCAATATTGACGCATTAATAGTTTTAGCATAAATTTTGTTACACTCAACTAAATCAATTAAAATATACCTTACTATATGAACCAAGTTTTTAAAAAAATGCTGCCTTTTGCAGTTGTTGGTGTTCTTTCAGGGGCGACCACAGTGGGTGCTCTAAAGTATTTTGATGGTAATGGTGCGAATGACGCCGATTATTCTTACTTCAAAACATCCCAAAACGCCTCTTTCGTAGGACTAAACACGGCAGCTGTAGGCGATGATTTTGTTAAAGCCGCAAAAATGACGGTGCCGGCTGTTGTTACAATAAAAAGTTTTTCCAATCGAAGTACCAGCCACGCCTCCGAACAAGATATTTTCGATTATTTCTTTGGTGATCCTCGCCAAAGACAAAGACAACAAATACCCGAGAACATGCCTTCCGGTATGGGTTCCGGGGTTATTATTTCTCCGGACGGCTACATTATCTCCAACAATCATGTGGTGGCCGGCGCCAGCAAACTGGAGGTGGTTCTCAGCAACCGGAAAAGTTATGTGGCTACTCTTGTAGGTACGGATCCTAACACAGATATTTCTTTACTTAAAATAGAAGAGAAAGGCCTCCCTTACTTGAATTTTGCTAATTCAGATGCTGTGGAAGTTGGACAATGGGTGCTCGCCGTAGGAAACCCTCTGGGGCTGAATTCCACCGTGACAGCAGGTATTGTTTCCGCTAAAGGGCGTGGAATCGGAATCCTTTCCGGGCAAGGTTCTGCTAAAAACCCTATTGAAAGTTTCATCCAAACAGATGCTGCGATCAATCCTGGAAACTCTGGTGGTGCGCTGGTAAATGCTAGTGGCGACCTGATCGGAATTAACTCTGCGATCTCTTCTACCAATGGTTATTACCAAGGATATGGTTTTGCCGTGCCTGCTAATTTGGCGAGAAAAATAGTGGAAGACATTAAGAAATTTGGCCTGGTGCAACGCGGATTTTTAGGTATTACGCCTTTGGATCTATCAGATGAGCAACAAGTTTCGGCTTATAATAAAGAATTCAAAACCAACCTGAAACCTGGACCGGGGATGTATGTCATCAATGTTGCCGATAATAGCGGTGCGGAAAATGCAGGGCTTAGAAAAGGCGACATCATTACCAAAATAGACAATATGGTGCTTACTGATTTTGCAGATATGTCCCTCGCCGTAGGCAGCAAACGACCTGGTAACACCGTAGCTGTTACATATCTACGCAATGGTGTAGAACAAACTGTAACCGTAACCTTAAAAGATCAAAAAGGCGGAACTTCTGCAAGAACAAAAGCGGATCTCTCGGTATCCGAAAAAATAGGAGCCGATTTCATAGAGTTGAGCGACCGGGTGAAAACCGATTATGGCCTGAGCAGCGGCGTAATTGCAAGAAATGTAGCCGAAGGTGGGGAAATGGCGAAAATAGGGGTGGTAGACAATTATATCATTCTCGAAATCAATGGAAAGCCTGTGAACTCACAGAAAGATATTGATGGTATTTTAAGTTCTTACAAAGGAAATGTACAAGTGAAATTCGTAGACGAGTACGGTAGAATTTATACGAAAGGTTTTAAAATGCCGTCATAAATTCCGATCGAAGTCTTTAATTAAACAAAAAACGCAATCTATTATTGGGATTGCGTTTTTTTTATGCCCTTTATTTGAGCGTCAATTCTTCGTTTTTCCCGCCGTTTGTACATGACTTCGGTAATTTTCCCACCAATCCATGAGAAAGGGAAAAAAGTAAGGAAGATTAAAACTTTATAAAAGGTAGGATGGTAAGGGAACACCACCACATCCAGCACCGCGATAAACAGCATGATGAACCCGATGAGAATCGCGTATGCCGCTTTTCCATATTTTACGATGGTGGCTGTAACTACGCCGCCCACGGTGGTAGACAGTCCTGAAATGAACAGTAGGAACCAGAAAAATCCCTCATCGTGCTGCATACTGCGCAAGAAATTTGCCCAATGCTTGAATGGAGAAAAGGCCTGAAAAGTCACCCACTTCGGATTCATCCGAATCCCAAGAGTGATGATAAGCCCTGCGACCAAGAGCCCAGCGGTCACGCCAATGATATTTCTTATAAAATTCATCGGCTTAATTATTCCTGATGGGCAATCATAGAAATTTCGATATCCACATTTTTTGGCAGACAAGACACTTGAACCGTCTCGCGTGCCGGATAACTTTCGGCGTTTAGATAAGAAGCGTAAATATCATTCATCACTGCAAAGTCATCCATGTTTTTAAGAAAAATAGTTGCCTTCACCACATTTTTAAAGGACATATCCGCCGCGGTAAGAATAGCTTCTAAGTTTTTCATCACCTGGTGGGTCTGTTTCTCAATCCCTTCAATAATTTTACCGGAAGCCGGATCCACCGGAATTTGTCCGGAAATATAAAGAATACCGCCAGCCATATTCGCCTGTGCATAGGGCCCAATCGCTGCGGGAGCATTAGCAGTGGATATTATTTTCTTCATAAGTCTATTGTTGGTTGTGCAAATATAAGTATTTGTACATCAATTAAAAAGGTGAATTTGGCTCTGTAAAGCTTCGCGCCTTATACTTCAAGGCATCTTTCAGGATATTGGCTTTTATCCCTATAAAGAAATCATAAACTTTGTATTGGCCAAACGGAATCCAATTGAAAGAGATAATGAAACTCCGCTGATCCCTATTAAATCCAAGCCTTGTATAGCCGATTTTCTTGGTTATGAAGTCATAGTTGGAACTCCAATTGATATTCCAAAACGGCGTAAGTTTCACGGTGCCGTCCAGTCCCAATGCCGCCACACGGTTCCCGAAGCGCGTCGCTGTTTTGTAATAAGCGTAGTTGGCATTCAGGTTAAGTGTCCAAGGCTGCGTAAAATGAGCATAATTATGATCATCAAAGAAATAATTTTCGTTTCGAATTTCGCCTTTGGTCTTATAGATTTCTTCCGGTTTTGCCTCTTTTTCATTTTTGAATAATTCGCTATTTAATGGAAAGGCCGCCTGTACATTGAACCCTTGAAGGCTAAACCTCCCGAAATTCTCTGTTCGTGTTCCCACGCCAAGATCATTGTAAATTGTTTCGTAAGGATCAATCACCAAACTAGAATTTACACTGAGTTTATTGTTAAAAAAAGAGGTCTGCGCGTTGACATTGATCATACTCCACTTAAAATTTGGGGCGGCAAAGTTATACCCTCCGGATAGATTTAAACTTTCAAAAATCTTAACCTTTTTCACCCCTGTGGAATCTTTTTTGGAACGCACCTTCATCTCGATATTATTTCCAATGTTGAAGCCCAGGGACTGTATAAGGCCCACGCTCGGCGAACCGAAAACACTGCCTTCAAAAATAGAATAAGCGGACATAGCGCCATGCATGCCATAATAATTTCGGAAATATCCCCAGCCCGGCGCCCCGAAATCTGGAGAATACGTAAAGCCGATACTTGGGGTCATCATGTGGCGAATCGCCTGTATGGCACTTCCTTTTTTGAAATTCAGCATCCCATAGAGCGTCGTCTGCATACTCGCCGAAGTGGAGAAAGTGGAAAAGCCAGAAATCTTTTTATTATAGGTATCCTCTATCGTATTTGTCACAGGGTTGTAAGATCGGGAGAGTATTTTTGTTGTTAAAACATTATTCGCATTGGCACTTAACGAGAGGGTAAAATATTTTGCGACCGTGGTATTTGTACCGAGGGCAATATTGTTCTGTAAGCCCGTCTGCATCCTATCCCACATTTCTTTTTTGAACATAATGGCACCCTGCGCCGTGACATAATTCGAGAAATTCAAACCTGTATTTATGGTTAAATTTTCCAATAATCCCTGGCGAGGGCCGCCGTCTTTTGGTTTAAATAAATAGAACTGATTGATCGCCACATTCAACTGTGGAAGACGAAGATTCACCGTGTTATCAGTAAAATTTTGGCTGTAGGAGGCCGTTCCCGTGATGGTAATGGGAAGCGTGAGGAAGCGTTTGGTAAGCGACAGCGTGGAATTCTGCTGCGTATTCAGGACATTCTGGTTGATGAAATAGTTATTATTGACGGTATTATTGTAAAATTTATTGCTCACAATATCCACCGAAGCGGAGAAATTGAGATAAGGATTGGCCTTGCTGTCTTGCTGGTGGCGCCACCCAATTCGGTAGGTGGCGGCTTTGCTATAATCGCTCAATCCCTTTATGCCGCGCACCGTGGTACCCATTTCGGCCATGAAATTCCCGGAATAGCGGTAATTCTTTTTATAGTTAAGTTCCGGGCGAATGTTCCAACTGCCTTTGGTGTAGAAATCTATAAGTGTCTTAAAATCGAAATGCTCGCCGATAGGTTGGTAATAGCCCAATCCGTTTAAGAAAAAGCCGACATCTTCGCGCTCACCAAAACTTGGAATTAAAATTCCTGCGGATCTTTTTTCTGAAAAGGGAAGTATGGCAAAGGGCAAGATTAGCGGCGTAGGCACCTGCTCTATGTACATCTGCACAGGCCCGGTGATTACTTGGGTCTTGGTTTTTCCCTTCACGAGTTTGATGTCCTTCGCGAGCAAATAATAATCTGCCGTGGTGTCCTTCTTTTTGATGAAATAATCATCAGTAGTGTACATCCCGCGCCTCATCGTAAAAACCGAATCGCTGACTTTCTTGGTTTTTTCTGCCACGATCACACCCTCGCTTTCCTCGGTTCTGGCATTGTAGGCGATTGCTTGACGGGTTTTGTAATTAAAGGTAAATTGGTCGGTTTCGTATTTCTTTCCGGCCTGCGTGGTAATCACCGGTTCTATTACGCGGCCGTTTTTATCCAGTTTTCCGCGGGCGAAAACAATGCCTGTATTCCAGTCTATGGAGATGTAGTCTGCATCTATCTGGATGTCCTGATAGATCATCTGAGCCTTCTCATTAAAGAAACTCATCTTCTTATTTACATCATTCCGGTTGTATTCCGCTTTGGTGCGCACCACATCGTCCAGCTGTTCTTTAGCAGGGATTTTTAGCGTGTCGGTTTTGGGAACAGTATCATTAACTATCTCATTTTTAACAGAAATTTGTGCGTTTAAGTTTGCCAAAAAACTGTTAAAAATTAGGATAATTAGAAATAGTGGTATATTTTTGATGCCTATTTTGATGCGGTTTACCTTAAAATTGTAGGGCTCAAAATTAAACATAATTTTAAATGTACGATGATTAAAAATAAATATGTGAAGAAATTTTTTCTATTGGCACTAATGCTTCTGTTCGGCTACACGAGTGCACAGAAGAAATTTACCCTTGTGCTGGATGCCGGACACGGCGGCAGTGACCACGGCGCCATCAGAAGTTACGCCGATCTTGGTACGATCGCAGAGAAGGACATCACGCTGAGCATTATTCTGAAATTAGGGCGTATGCTGGAGAAAACCAAGGATTATAAAGTCATCTATACCAGAAAAGTAGATGAATTCCCATCCCTCACGGAGCGGACAACCCTCGCCAACAGAAGCAAGGCAGACCTTTTCATCTCCGTACACTGCAACGCGAATACCAAAACCACTGCTTATGGCACGGAAACCTTCGTACAAGGTCCCGATCAAAATAAAACCAATCTGGAAGTAGCGAAAGCCGAAAACGATGTTATCTTTTTGGACGCCACCGACCGGGAAAATTTTGCCTCATACGATCCGCGCTCACCGGAATCACTGATTGCGCTAAAAATTCAACAAAGCCGTTATTTAGAGAGCAGTCTTCTTTTCGGAAGTTTTGTGGAAGATAACTTTAGCAATAAAGACCATCGGTTTTCCCGTGGCGTGAAGCAGCAGAACCTGCATGTCCTCAGGATGAATGCGATGCCTTCGGTTTTAATAGAAACGGGTTTCATTAGTAATTATGATGAATCTAAATACTTGAATTCCGAAAAAGGGCAGGAAGAAGTTGCAACAAGCATCTATAACGCGATTTTGAAATATAAAAAACTGGTAGACCGCAATGCTCGCCCGGCAGAACCTGAAAAACCGGCGGAAGCACCTCTCAAAAATGATTTCCGAGTATTGCTGATGGCGCTTCCTTCTAAATACGCTCCTACTGATCCCGTGTTGAAAGGCCTCAACAACATCACCATCATCAAAGAAAACGGACAGTATAAATATTATTATGGCGTGACCAACTACGCTACCATTCGCGATGCCAACTTAAAAACCGCCAAGGATGCGGGCTTCCGAAACGCGATGGCGGTAGGATTTATGCCAAACCAAAAACTAGGATCCGGTTATTATACGATTGAAGTCGTAGTATCTCGCGATAAACTTAGCAGCAACTCCTATGTTTTGCAAACTTTAAAAGATGTGGAAAGAAACAAAGAAAACGGCGTATACTACTACACTTATGGCAATGTAAAATCATTGGAGGAAGCCATTATACTACAGAAAGAGTTGGAAGCAAAGGGTATAAAAAACACCGTGATCCAAAAAGTGGCAAGATAGATTTGCAAAAGTCAAGAAAAGGATATATTTTTGCAGTCCCGAAAAAAGCGGCCTATTCGTCTAGTGGTAAGGACTCAAGATTTTCATTCTTGCAACAGGGGTTCGATTCCCTTATAGGCTACAAGCCTGTAGGAAACGGAAGTAGCGACCTGAAAATACGGGACAGAAGAAAAAAATAAAAAAAGTTTTAAAAAGTTTTGGGGCAAAAGAAATAATTTATATCTTTGCACCCACATTTAGGAAACAGTATGGCAAATCATAAATCAGCATTAAAAAGAATCAAGCAAAGCGAAGTTAGAAGAATTCGTAACAAATACTATCACAAAACTGCTAGAACAGCAGTGAGAGTATTGAGGAATGAAGAAGACAAAACTGCTGCTACTGAACAGTTGCCAAAAGTAATTGCTCTTTTGGATAAACTTGCTAAAAGAAACATTATCCACAAAAACAAGGCAGCAAACCTTAAAAGCAAACTGACGAAGCATGTAAATAAAATGGCTTAATCATTATAACAAGTGTCTGGCCCGTTCGTCTATCGGTTAGGACCTCAGATTTTCATTCTGGTAAGAGGGGTTCGACTCCCCTACGGGCTACATAATAAAACCTTCGGAAATTCCGAAGGTTTTTGTTTTTAAATAATTCGTAATTTCACATTATGAAAATTTTAATCCTCAACGGCCCCAACCTAAACCTCCTCGGCACCCGCGAACCGGAAATCTATGGCAACACAACCATGGAAGACTGCTTGGCAAGTTTAAAAACTGAGTTTGAGAATCACGAAATTCTTTACTTTCAATCCAATATCGAAGGGGAAATTATAAACCGCTTGCAAGACGACGATTTTGATGCTTTAATCATCAATCCCGGCGCATTTACACACTATTCCTACGCTATCTCAGACTGCCTAAAAAACATCCAAAAACCTAAAGTGGAAGTCCACATCAGCAATATCTACAAACGCGAGGAATTTCGCCAAAAATCTGTGACCGCAATCCATTGCGACGGTGTGCTCTCCGGGTTTGGCTTGGAAGGCTACAGGCTTGGGATTTTAAGTTTAAACAAACTTTAAAGAAAATAGAATAAAAAAACAAGAAACTCCCGAAAATTCGGGAGTTTCTGCTTTGACAAAAAATATAACTTACAATTGTGGCCCGGCGGCTACAAGTCTTTTTGCCTCGTCGTTGTCACAATACTGTTCAAAGTATTTGATGTATCGTGCAGCCAAATCTTTAGCTTTAGCTTCCCACTCAGTAGCATCTTTGTAGGTATCTCTTGGATCTAGGATGCCTTCAGAAACATTAGGAAGTTTCGTTGGAATTTCAAGATTCATAATTGGAATCGTCGTTTTTGGTGCATTTTCGATAGATCCGTCGATAATCGCATCGATAATCGCTCTAGTGTCTTTCAAAGAAATACGCTTACCTGTACCGTTCCAACCAGTATTTACCAAATACGCTTTCGCGCCATGCTCTTTCATCTTACTGATCAAAGTTTTAGAATACATGGTCGGGTGCAGTGTAAGGAACGCCTCTCCGAATGCCGGGGAGAAAGATGGCTGAGGCTCTGTAATCCCTCTCTCGGTACCTGCCAATTTGGAAGTATAACCGCATAGGAAGTGGTATTGCGCCTGATCTTCATTCAAGATAGAAACCGGAGGCAATACACCGAACGCATCTGCAGAAAGATAAACAATCTTGCTCGCGTGACCAGCCTTTGAAGGAAGAACGATTTTACTCATGTGATAAATTGGATAAGAAACACGCGTGTTTTCTGTGATGGATGCATCTGTATAATCCGTTTCACCGTACTCGTTTACCACAACATTTTCAATAAGTGCATCTCTTTTAATAGCTCGGAAGATATCCGGTTCTTTTTCTTCAGTAAGGTCAATTACTTTTGCATAGCATCCACCTTCGAAATTGAAGACCCCATTGTTATCCCAACCGTGCTCATCATCTCCGATCAAATAGCGTTTTGGATCTGCAGAGAGTGTGGTTTTACCAGTACCGGAAAGACCGAAGAACAACGCTACATCGCCTTTCTCGCCAACATTCGCGGAGCAGTGCATAGAAGCCATACCCTTCAATGGCAGGTAGTAGTTCATCATTGCGAACATGCCTTTCTTCATTTCACCACCGTACCAGGTACCGCCGATGATTTGGATTTTTTCAGTCAGGTTGAACATTATGAAGTTTTCGGAGTTCAATCCTTGCTCTTCCCAATTCGGATTAGTCGTTTTAGAACCATTCATAACAATGAAATCCGGCTCACCAAAATTTTCAAGTTCAAAATTGGAAGGACGGATGAACATATTTGTTACGAAATGCGCCTGCCAAGCCACCTCCATCACGAAACGCACTTTCAGGCGTGTGTCCGGGTTGGTTCCGCAGAATGCATCAACAACATAGATTCTTTTTGAACTGGAAAGTTGCTTAAGAACCAGCTCTTTACAAGACTGAAAAATCTCTGGAGTTGTCGGAAAATTCACTTTGCCATCCCATGAGATGGTATCTTTCGTCACATCATCCAACACGATATATCTATCCTTTGGCGAACGCCCTGTGAAGATACCCGTTTTCACGGCAACCGCACCGGATTCTGTAATTGCGCCTTTCTCATAGCCTTGGTTCTTTTTAGACATTTCGGCTTTGAAAAGCTCCTCATAAGTTGGGTTGTAGATTACTTCTTCGTAACCGGTAATTCCCAAATCGTGTAACTGCTGAATGATTTTAATGTTTTTCATATAAAGGTATAATTAAAGATCAATGTTTCTTTAGACAACAAATTTATCATAATTTGGCCTTTAGGGCGTTTTAAAGTTAATGATAAAAATCAGAAATCAAAAGAAAAGCATAATATTTTATATGCTTGATTTCTAACCTATTATATTTTCACTTTTTAAGATATTAGAAAAACCGCGCTCCGAAAAATAGCGCTCCCAGCCCGAAAATTTGGAACTCATTACAAAATCTCCACCCCACGCGCCTAAACTTTTCACGAAGGAAGGGCAGTCATGGAAATATTTCTCTTTTGCAATCTGCATTCCTAAAAAGGAGGAAAGCAAATCCTCGTGGAGCGACATTAAATCTGAAAATTCCAGTAATATTTTGCAGTTGAAAACTTTATGGGTAATATCGGATAGGTTGGAAATCAGTTCGGGGGAAGTCTTTTTTGAACGGTATAGGTCAATGCCTTCTCGTGAGTTTTGTTTCTGGTTTAGATGAATAAAAATCAGCTCTTCCTTAAAGGGCGGATTCCAAATTACGGGCTGCACTTCTCTACTCGCCTCAGTAATTCGGTATAGCACGGCACTTTTTTGTTGAGCCACCGCAATGTCATATCCACTACCTCCGAGAGAAATTTCGTTGAGTTTGAAGGCATCTACACCCGCCCATAACGCAAGGTTTGCCATTAAAGTTGAACTGCTCCCCAGGCCAAAATCCGGCGGAAAATGGAGGTTCGTTTTAAAATGATAAGAACATCCATGCCGAAACCTTTCTGGAGAGAGAGATTGAATATTTTTAAATACTTTAAGTACAAATGCAGCAGCATTTGGGATATTGGTAGAGATGATTTCCCAGTTTTTAAAGTCTATTTCTACCTTCAACCAAAATTTTTCTTGGTGAAAGGCTTCCCAAAAAATCCGATCCTGACCGCCAGATATTTCATCAAAAAAAAGCTCCTGCCCTTGCAGCGTAGGGACTGCGAGGGCAAGAGCGCCATCTAATACGGCATATTCTGCCGTGATCAATAATTTTCCCGGTGAAAAAATCTTTCCCATAAAGGTTTTTACATCGCCGAAGTCACATCTGCTTCCGGCGCAATTTTTTTAATCAAACCTTGTAGCGTTTTACCAGGACCGAGTTCTACAAATAGTGTTGCACCATCTTTAATCATATTTCGTACGCTTTGCGTCCATCTCACCGGGCCTGTGAGTTGTGCAATCAGGTTTTGTTTGATTTGTTCCGGATCGGTAACCGCGGTAGTCGTAATGTTCTGATAAACCGGCATCGTAGGATTGCGGAAGTTTGTGTTTTTTATCGCCTCCGCGAGTTTGTCCTGCGCGGGCTGCATCATTGGAGAGTGAAAAGCACCGTTTACCGGCAGCATCAGTGCGCGTTTTGCACCGGCAGCCTTCATCGCTTCACAAGCCGCTTCTACCGCTTTGGTTTCCCCGGAAATCACGAGCTGCCCTGGACAGTTGTAATTTGCAGGAACTACCACGCCTTCTATTTGCACACAGATTTCTTCTACTTTTTCATCTGGCAAACCGAGAATCGCGGCCATGGAACTTGGATTTGCATCACAAGCCTCTTGCATAGCGATGGCTCTTGCAGCCACCAGTTTTAGACCATCTTCAAAAGACAAAACGCCGTTCGCCACCAAGGCAGAAAACTCCCCGAGTGAATGACCTGCCACCATACCCGCACCCTGAACCGCTTTAACAGCTGCTACGGAGTGGATGAAAATTGCTGGCTGGGTGACGCTGGTTCGCTTCAATGCCTCATCTGTTCCCTTAAACATAATGGAAAGGATATCAAACCCCAGAATTTCGTTTCCGAATTCCATTAAATCTTTAATTTCCTTGCGGGAATCATAAAGTTCCTGACCCATCCCGACATATTGCGACCCCTGACCGGGAAATACAAGTGCTTTCATTTAATAATAAAAATTATGGTACCAGCCTTACAACGCGGTATCCAGTGTTGATATAAGCGCCGTTTTTCTTCGACCTTACATATTCAAATTTAGTGGATAGTTGCGTTTGCACTTTCCCGATTTGTTTGAAGATTTCGCCTCTTTTGTTTTCCCTCATGAGGACATCGTTCATCACATCAAAGCCGATAACGGCGTACTTAGATGGTGATTTGCAGTATTTCTTTTTATATTCTGCTAATATTTCTTTTTCAAAATCGCCATCCGTATTGATTTTTCTATCCATTAAATAAACAAGGTTCGCTTGGCTCAACTCATCCATATTCTTCTCGAAGATAGAATTGTAGAACATACTAAATGCCTTCACATTTGTTTCTTTACTCAAAGCAATAACGCGGTTTGCAAATGCGGTACCCGCGCCATCATCATCTGAAGTCAAAACAGCGATCAACGGCGCAGGCTTCCCAGTCATCATGTTTTTTTCGGCAATCATGTCCGCAGCGGAATTTACGATCACAACATTCGGTTTAGGAAGGTTTTTCTCCAATTGCGAGCGGAGCTCGGCGGCGTTCTTATTACCAGAATCTGCCAATATGAAAATTTTTTGTCCGGTATGTACCTGCGCGACCTCCTTTGCAATTCTTTCAGCAAACAAATTATCGGCTGGTTCTACAATAATCAAATTGCTGTAATTATAAAGATCCTCCGCGTTTGCAAAAGGCGCCACTACGGGAATTTGTTTGGCATTTACATATTTCAATACTTCCAAAACGTTGGATTTCAAAAAAGGACCTATTATGATATCCGTATTCTCCTTATTCAACTGAACCAGTGAGTTTTTAAAACTTTCCTCATTTCCGGCATCAATGATTTTTACATCCATTTCAAGTCCATTTCGTGCATTACGCTCGATGGCCAACTTAGCTCCGGCCAAGAAATCGGTCGCCAACCCGCGGAATTTGGTATCATTGGTATCAAAACCAAATGGCAGCATCATCACAACATTCAGTGCATTTCCAGATTTTTTGACATAAGCTGCATCCAGCTTTTTAATTTTCAAAACTGCTCCAGTTTTAAGACCTCCCGTAATGCTTGGGTTTAAGGACAATAAATCATCCAAAGAAATTCCGAATTTATTCAAAATCCCAAACACAGTATCTCCCTCCTGCACGGTATAAGTCGCATATTCCTCACCCGGATTTTGGGTAATCGTTCTTGTAGGCGCTTCCTCGCGTACTTCACGAACACCAGGTGCCGCCGTTCCTTTTACTTTCAAAATATCTCCCGGCTGCAAACCTCTGGCTTCCAATCCCGGATTTAAGGCGAAAAGTTGTTCTTTGGTGATGCCAAATTGCTTGGTAATGCGGTAATAATTGTCTTTAGGCTGAACCTCGTAAGAATCAGCTACAACACTTTGTACCTCTTGTGCCACTGGCTTAACAACGGTTTCCGTTACAGGCTGGCCGCTGCCATATTTTTTAATATTGGTCGCCGGAAGCGTGATTTCGGTTCCGATTTTCATATTCGCATCCAGATTCGGGTTTAATGCACGAAGTTCCGCCTCCGAAATATGGTATTGCTTGGTGATTCCGTAGATGGTTTGTTTGGGCTGTAGGATAATTTTTCCCGTGATTATCGCAGTGTTCGTTTTGGTAGGCACGGGCTTTTCCGCAGGAGTTTTTTTCGGGGCAACGGTTGCTTTTCCTTTTTTATTGACATTCACCACATCGCCGATTGCCAGTTTCCCGTCCTTCGCGGAGGGATTCATCTTCATCAGTTCATCTAAAGAAAGACCGTACTTTTTGGCAATGCTATAGGGGTTGTCCCCCTTTGCCACGGTGTGTGTAGCCTGGGCATTTGCATTACAAAACAGCGCTAAACCGGATATAAATAAAAACTTCTTTATCATCATTTCTTATTAAGTGACAAAAATAATGCTTTAAAATCAAATCTGCATTATAATTAAATTGGATTTTGTGGCATCCATCATCTCATAGCAAACACGGATCCACGCACTGCCGTGGTCGGCAAAAAATACGCTGAAATTGTACACGCGCTCCTGCCAGACTTTCCCGGGATGAACTTCAATAAAAAGGCTCTCCAAATGTTGTACTTTTTCTGCTTGCTTCTTTTTTTCTGCTCGTAAAAGGCGTTTTTTCATCCTTTCAAATGACCGTAACTGGCGGGTTTCTTCGGCTTTAACTAAATTTCCAAAAGTACGGTTCGTGGTTTCAGCTTGGGATTTTAACGCCTCGAATGATTGTTTGATAAGCGATTCGTTCTTTTTTAAAGTTTCTAAAACTTGATTATTATTAAGTAATTGATTTTTAACAATCTCTGCTAAATCTTTAAAATAATCCTCTACTCCTAAGCCAATTTTATCGGTTTTGTTGAGTAATTTTTCCTTTAAAAATAACATGGAATTCCTTGGAATAAGGACAGGGAAGGGCAAACCAGTTTGCTCAAAATATTCGAGGAGCTCCAGCCAGTACATGATTTCGGCATTGCCGCCAATGTAGGCGACATTTGGCAGGATGGTTTCCTGATACATCGGCCGCATCAGCGCATTTGGACTAAATTTTTCTGGGTTTTTCTCAAGTTCCAAAAGTATTTCTTCACGAGAAAACCTTCGCCCGCTACCGGCCAGGACGAAATTTTCTCCATCGGCATCTATTCTTTCGCGGTTTTGATTTAAGTAAAAAAGGTTGATTTCGCGCGGGTTGACCTGCACTTTGCCGTAGTTCTTTTCTAAAAATTCTACGGTATTTTTAGTTGAATTAAAAACTTTTTGCTCTTTAAGTTCTTGGCTAAAAGCCGAGACCATTTGGGATTTTAATGCCTTTTCGTCGCCATCCAAAATTAACAATCCATATTCGGAGAAAAGTTCGTGGACCAAAATCCTTGTGGCATCTGCCAGAGTTCGGCCTTTTACATAGGATTTTTTCATCATTAAAATCAACTCTGTCCCGAATACAGAATCTCGAAATTCCTCTTCAAATTCATGAATAAAACGATCATCTTCTATCACAATTCTTCCAACGGCACCGCCCGATCGGCCATGAATTTCATAAAAACCATATTCGGTGCGAAAGTGGTCGATTTCATCAAAATCATGGTCTTCCGTGGCCATCCAAAACATTGGAACGAAATTTTTGTCCGGGAAATTATGATGAAGCCACTCAGCTGTTTTTATGGTTTGAAGGATTTTGTAAATAAAAAATGCAGGTCCTGTGTATAGGTTGAGTTGGTGTCCCGTAGTGACTGTAAAAGTGTTTGTTTCTTTTAATAATTCGATGTTTTCCTGCTGATTTTCTGATAGTTGCAATGCAGAAAATTGCTTAATGAGGGTGTCTGTTAGAATGGTGCGCTGGTCGAAAGTGAACGAGTTTTCCTTTTCCGAAATCTGCCTTTGAAAGTTTTTGAGGTTAAAGGAAAGGTCTGCAAACTGTGGCAATGCTCCGTTTAGAAAATCTTTGATAAGCGAAGGGATGCTGCTTATTTCGGTGAAGTTTATGTTTTTTATTTCTTTCATTTCTATTCACTTTTTTAGGTTTTAACACCTATTTTTCAACACCTATAGCTTTGAATTATATCAAATGGAAACACTCTTTTATAACACCTTAGGCTCTCAAGATTTGATCAATCCTTGAAATATGTACAATTGAGCTGGAATCCCTTCGGGACCCTTATAATGTTTCCTAATTAAATAAATTCCATACGATGCTGATGTTAAGGCGAAAATCGTAAATTGGATAGTACGGCGCGGTGTAGTTCCTATTCGGCATAAAAAGGGTCGTGAAATTCTGTCCTTCCAAGAATACCTGCATGGTTTTTACCTTCATATTCACATATACATCCGCAATTGGCCTGCCTCCGATGGCGTATCCGTGAGCTCCGGCTAAAATAAATTCATTCAACATGGGTGAAAATTCTCGCGAATTGAATTTAGTGAAATAGTACACCTTCAATCCCGCCATCAATTCGGCGGCGTTTTTAAAGAATTTGTCTTGCCAATAAAAATTCGCGCGTCCTACCAAATTTGGCGCCGGATACAGGTTTTTGTTGGAGAGCATCTGCTGGAAAAGCAACCTTGTATTAAGGTGAAATTTGCGATAATCTACGGTGGCTTCTCCCCCTATCTGGGAAATATTAAGCGATGTGTCGCTCTGCTGCGGCTGGGACTTTGAATCAAAAAACGCATAATTATCTATGCGAATATATTTAGCGAAAACTTGCGAACCAAACCATTTCAGGCCTGCCATTCCGCTTATTTCCAAACTGCTTTCGTTTTTAAAATCCCGAATATCATAGTTGGCTTTCAAAACCGCCGAAGAATTCACGAGCCAGTTGAAAGTAGGCGACGCGCTTTGGAAATTCACATCGGCATCCACGAAATAATCTTTTATCGGTTCAAATTTAACATTGTTCTCCGACCGGAGGTAACTTCCAAATTCCCTTCCTACTGAATATTCCAAATGGGATTTTACGGCAAACTTATCTAACAAATTAATTCCCAAATTCCCGACTGCTCCGATGCGATTATCTGCGCGATACACATCCGGAAAGCCTGCTGCACCAGTGTCTTTGTAACCTAACTTCAAGTTTTGATATTGAAATCCGGCATCAAGATTAAATCTTTCATTATCAAAAATAAGGGAAATGATATTGGTAAAATCTGTAGATTCCTTTTTGCTGGAGGGATCACGCTTGGCATCTACATCAGTGCCGAAGGCCGCAAGATCATTTCCTTCTATATTAAAATGATACTTGTTCTGTTGCTGATAGATGGTATGGCGGATTTTGAAGGGAAACTTTTCCGATGCGAAAGGCCTGAACCCTTGACTGAAATAGAATCTCCGTGCAGAAAATCGAGAGTTGGAAGCATTCAAATTTACTTCCAAATTCAGTCGGTTATTAAAACGAGAATCCCCTCCTGTAAAAAGCGAAAGGTCTTTGATGCCGCCATTTTCCTTATTGTTCACATTTTGATGAATAAAGTGGGCATACGCTTCGTACTTTTTGTTTCCGGTAAGGTAGTGCGCGGAAAATTGCGTGGTATTGGATGCGGCAAGGCTGTTGGTATAAAACCCCTGTGAACGAAGCCCCATGTATTCTACAGCGACATTCAGGTTTTTCCCGAAATTCTGGGTGTAGGTAGTGTGGAGTGCCGCGCCATTTCGCATAGCGCTATGGTAGGCAAAGGATGTAGTCGGCGTTTTTACATCATAGTATTTTACCTCGTCTGACCCGATAATGAAATAGGATTTTCTAGTAGGCAAAACCGTAAGGTTTTTTTTAGGATCGATATTAAAAACCAAGTCCTGAAACCCGGAACCTATGTTGGCAAACTGGATTCTCCCAAAGTTGTCGCGATTGTTGTACTGCGTGTATCTATAAGCTCGCGCTATGGTAAAAGTGGTATCAAAAACCTGCGGCTCCCTAAACTGGGTTTTCCATTTGTAATCCGCAATGGTCGGGCGGAAGATTTTTAAGGAATCCTTCCGGCCGTTGTCCACCACTAGGGTATCATCTTTTATTTGGTTGCCGTCGGTTTTATTGATGACCTGCGCTTTCAAGGAAAAGGAAAGCAGCAGGAGGAAAAATATATATTTCATTAATGAAGTGTGAATTGCAAATTTAGGAAATAACGGGGAATAAAAAACCCCGCCGAATGGGCGGGGCTGAATTAATTATTTGGGTATTAGTACTTGTCCCAGAATAGTTTAGTTGTTGCAAGGTCACCTCCGATTTTAGCTGAAGCTGCAGATACATTGGCTTTGTTCAAAGTATATTCTTGATCAGAATATGGCATTCTCACTGGTATACCTGTCAATTTAGAACCGGTAGGGTTCACAAGTGATTTAGGATTGTCTAGTCTTCTTGTAAAGTTCCAAGCTGCGAAAGCACGGTTGAATAGGGCAATATAAGCTTCCTCACCGATAGATTTTTTCCAATCAGCCGCGTCGTATGGATTTGCTGCTATATACGCAGGCGCCGCCGCTGCCACATTGTTTTCCGTCATCGAAGCTGTAATCGCAGATGCGTAATAACTTTCTGCAGTTCCACCCACAGAGTAGCCTCTAGCTGCCGCTTCTGCAAGCAAAAATTGTACTTCCGTATAACTAAGCAAGTTGATAGGCCCTGTTTTGGAGGTATGGAATGTGGTAAAGGTAGATACCGTGGTAGAAGGCAGTGCAGGTGATGATGTAAATCCGAACGGTCCGCCTACATACTTGCCGGTAGTTCCAACAGTTGTAAACCAAACAGCTCTTCTAGGGTCATTTTTAGCGTTCATCAAATTGATTACACGGTCAGACGGAATAAAATCAAAACGACCAGAAGCCACCACATCATCATATAGCGGGTTGAAATAGTTTGCACCATCCATAGTCAGCTGATAGCTATCTGCGTTGCTTGTCATCAAATCACCTGTATAAGCTTGTTCTGCCATT
>JAGLBA010000140.1 GCA_018260475.1 Chryseobacterium sp.
TCATTGGGCAAAGAAACTCTCATGTGAGCATCAAATAAATAAATAAATGAAAATTCCTAACGAAAAAATCAAATTAAAAAAAAATTTTAAATAATAATTTTAATAAGTAACAATTAAATTTGAATTAAATTAAAATTAAAATTTGGGTACTGACCCTAAAATCAAAAAAAAAATGGTTTTGTCCATTGTCTATTCGCCAAATTTGTTTTTGCTTAAGTGTACTTAAAAAATCGCTTGGTCTTACGTTAATAAGACTCCATTAAATATTCATATGTAATGTATTAACTGCTACGACAACTAATGTCTGGTGTATTTTTTTTAGGGTTGTTAAATCTCCTGAATAGAATTTTATGAAGTATCATAATTTCATAAAAATTTTAAAAGCTTAAATTTTGATTTAGACTTCATTTCAAGTTTGTTATCTAGTAAAAAATTTTCTTCTGCTTTTTGTTTTTGTTGTTTTTATTTTTTTTATAGCCGGACGATTGATTTTCTTCCTCTGAAAGTAATCGACATCACAATTCTCCTCAATTTTCAACGTGAAAAATAAATTTTTTTTTAAAAAGAATTCTGAAAAAGTCATTCTGGATACCAGAGTAGATACCAGGGATAGAAAGATAACCGAAATAAAAATGGAAATTTACCAAGTTCGCATAATGCCTTTTGAATCCATTCTTTTTTCTCTCCAACCCTC
>JAGLBA010000141.1 GCA_018260475.1 Chryseobacterium sp.
TGCACCACACCACATGCCAGTGGAACCAGTGTAGAATTATTGTACTTTCATAGAACCGCTGTACTACCATAAAACCATTGTGCTGTTAGTGGAACTTCTGCACTACCATAGAACCACTGTACTACCATAAAACCATTGTGCTATTAGTGTAACTTCTGCATTACCATAGAACCACTGTACTACCATAAAACCATTGGCTATTAGTGGAACTTCTGTACTACCATAAAACCACCGTACTACCACAAAATCATTGTGCTATTAGTGGAACCACTATACTACCATAAAACCATTGTGCTATTAGTGGAACCTCTGCACTACCATAGAACCACTGCACTACCACAAAATCATTGTGCTATTAGTGGAACCTCTGTACTACCATAAAACCATTGTGGTATTAGTGGAACCTCTGTACCACCACAGAACAACTGCAGAATCATAAAACCATTGTGCTATTAGTGGAACCTCTGTGCTACCATAAAACCATTGTGCTATTAGTGGAACCTCTGTACTACCATAAAACCATTGTGCTATTAGTGGAACCTCTGCACTACCATAGAACCACTGTACTATCATAAAACCATTGTGCTAATAATGGAACCTCTGTACTACTATAGGACCACTGTACTACCATAAAACCATTGTGCTATTAATGGAACCTCTGTACTACTATAGGACCACTGTACTACCATAAA
>JAGLBA010000142.1 GCA_018260475.1 Chryseobacterium sp.
AGTTTTGCAGCAACATCCGTTCTTTACGAAAATGAAGAATTTTTAGCTGTGAAACTCCACAAAGGACGAATAGAAAAGATATAAATAGAATAAATGCAAATGGATTAAATTGAATAAATAGCATAAACATAAACGGAATAAATTGATATAAAATAATTAGAATAAATAAAATAGAATGATTAGAATTAAAATTTTGGAATTTTCATGTTTGGCTGACGTTTGTTTTGTTTTGTTTTCTTTCTTTTTCTCTTTACTTTCTTTTCTTTCTTTTTTTCTTTCTTCTCTTTGTTTTCTTTTTTTCTACCTTTTTTCTGTCTACTTTTTCTTCTTTTCTTTTTTTACTTCTTTCTTTCTTTTTTTTCTTTTATTTTTTTCTTTTCATTCTTATTTTCTTTCTTTTCTTTCTTTTCCTTTCTTTTCTTTCTATCTCTTTTCTCTATTTTCTTACTTTCCTTTCTATCTCTTTTCTCTATTTTCTTTCTTTCTTTTCTTTCTTTTCTTTCTTTTCTTTCTTTTCCTTTCTTTCCTTTCTATCTCTTTCTCAATTTTCTTTCTTTCTTTTCTTTCTTTTTTTTCCTTTTCTTTCTATCCTTTTTTCTATTTTCTTTCTTTCTTTTCTTTCTTTTCCTTTCTTTCCTTTCTACCTCTTTTCTCTATTTTCTTTCTTTCCTTTCTATCTCTTTTCTCAATTT
>JAGLBA010000143.1 GCA_018260475.1 Chryseobacterium sp.
ATTTCTCTCGATGGGAGGAATAATAATAATAATAACACCTTAACACCAATAATAGAAATAATAATATTAATAATAAATAATTTTTTTCTCTTTCAAGAAAAATTTCAGCTGGGAAATCCGTTTGCTTTGACGTCATTCAATTGAACTCGTCTCGATTGAGGAGGAAAAAAAAATTTTTTTTCTTCTTCTTTTGCATCCTGAAATTTTCAATTCTGAAAATTTTCAATAAGAACTTTTAAGTAACGAAAAATTTTTCTAGTATGTACTCACGATTGGAGCTGAAATCATGCAGTTCAAATGAACTTTTGGTCGTATTTAGTAGTAGCTTTGAAAAGAATTTCTCCGCCAAAATCAAATTTCTAAAAATAAATGTTTCTCGATGACTAACGCGTATCCAGAGAAAGTCACGACCTAGGGTGACTACGTTAATAATACAATTATTCGAGGGTGCCAGATTATTGCATTAAAAGATAGGGAGCTAAATAGAGAAAAGACAACAATAACAAGCTGCTGTGCTTGATGGCGACCAAGCACGCTGCAATGGTAATTTTTTTTCCTTTCCAAGCACATCATATCATTTCGCCCATACCATTTAATAAATTAGAGAAAGAAATAATGGAGAATTAATTTATCTTAAATAGAAGATTTGAAATAGAGCTTGAATTTTATTTTTGGAGGGTAGAACGCGTTCA
>JAGLBA010000144.1 GCA_018260475.1 Chryseobacterium sp.
AGGCGAAATTGAAAATCTACGGTCTTAGAGAAGATTTTTCGCCTGTCGATTCCCTTAACGAAATCCTCCTTCCCTAAACTTCCGAGAACCTTTTCGAGTCATCTTTCTGCATGAGAAAAAGACTCGATTTCTGAATTTATCGATGGAAAAATTTAGAATCTAATGGAACATTGAGATTCATCGGGTGAACTCGAATTCCGCCCCGTGAAAATTTCCAAAAATGAATTCATCTCTAGTTTTTCACGAGGCCCATTTTTTTAAAAACTATTTTTCTCTCTTTTCCTCTCTTTCTCTCTTTTTTCCTCTCTCTTTCTTAATTCTAATTTTTCTGCTCCTCTTCCTATTTCTCGTCTTTTTCTTTCTTTTTATTTTCTCTGTTTCTTTTTTCTCTTATTCTTTCTCTCTTTTTACGCCTCGTCTTCTCTTTTCCTTTCTCTCTCTTTCAGATCTCTCTTCCCCTTTCTCTTTCTTTCCAATCTTTCTTTTCCCTTTTCTCTCTTTCTGATCTTCCTTTTCTTTCTCTCTTTCGAATTGCATTACCTGAAATAAAATTTTGAGATGAATTTCCCGATTCTTGGGAGAGAAAAAAAATTCCGAGTAAATTATGAGTTGAATAAGTTTTTAAAATCGATTTTGTTTAACCTAAAATCAAATCAAAAAGAAAAAAAAATGGAAGGCACCAAAAGAGAA
>JAGLBA010000145.1 GCA_018260475.1 Chryseobacterium sp.
AAAGCTAATTCGTTTCCCAAATTGCACGTCGACGCAATTTAATTTCAACTAGAAAAAATAAAATTGTTTTCCGTTCCTTTTTTTTGCTTATAAAAAGGAAAAGTTAAAAACGTTTCAAACCTAAAAAATAAAAACCTGAATCGCTTACCCAAGCGATTTGCTGTCGAAAAAACTTAACAAACATCAGCGAAACGTTTTAAGCTCGATTACCTTTCGGATTCTACAGGTGAACCACAGCAAAAATTTAAATTATGATTTTTTTTACAAGTTTTCGTGAGGAAACTCGATTTCTGGTCGAAAATCGATTTCTTTTGAGTTTTTATTATTTTGGACAATCGTCTGCCAATCAATCAGACTTTCGATGACTCTTCCAGAATCGAACGGATTCAGCAGATGTTTCGCCTGTCGTTTGGTTATCATAAAAAATTTTTTTTTTCAAAATTAAAATTAACTGTTTTTAATAAATAGTCTAAAGACAAAATGAGAGTTCTCTATTATAGAATTCACTGGTTAATAATAAATAATTTAAATCATTTCCATTCGTTTAACACCAAAATCAATAAACCCAATACTACATTAAAACAATGAATACAGGAGGTGTCACAACAAAGAGTTATATGCCCTAACTCCAACACTAACGGATATCGTTTACAAAAGAAGGCTTGCCTTTTGCGGACACAAAACATGAA
>JAGLBA010000146.1 GCA_018260475.1 Chryseobacterium sp.
CCCACCCTCACAAAAAAAGCAGTCCTCCCGAACAAACTGCATTGTGACTCGAACTTCTAAAAACAACATCCCCATAAAGAGGACCATCATACTGCTGAAAAGCCACCGGAGCTTCCGTTCAACAGGCTTTCATCTTGTGTCCTGCGGACAAGACGAAAGCTTAGTTATTGTACGATGTTTTATCTTATCCAAATATCGTCTTTTTCTATTGGATTATTATGCGTTTTCATAAAACTCCAAATCATTTGATTATAGAGTTTGTATTTTTCTTCTTTAGTAACTTCTTTTCCTCCAATAAAAGTTTTATATTCAAAATTATTTGAAGCATCTTTTAATCTTTGATTTTTACTCGGGTCTTTTGCTAAATCTTTCATTAATTTTAAATATTTCTTTCTTGAAACTAAAATTGAATTTTCTAAATTGATATTTAATTTCTCATTTTTTTTCTCAATTCCTATTGCAGTAAAAGAATAGTCTCCATCTTCACTTAAAATTTTTAAAATCAATCCTGGTAATCCTTTAAATTTATACGGTCCTTCGGATATTGATATTTCATCAGTAAAGTATGCCGTGTAAGTTCTACCTCTAAAACTTGCTGTTGCTTTTTTACAATTATATCCTAAAATCTTAATAGTATCATTACTATAAATTTTCCAATTTAAGGATATTTCATCTTGATAAGCATAT
>JAGLBA010000147.1 GCA_018260475.1 Chryseobacterium sp.
TCCTACTTACTATTTTCCACTTCATATTTTCTATTTTTCATTTTCTATTTTACATTTTTTATTTTCCATTTTCTATTTTTCGTTTTCTATTTATTATTTTCTATTTTCTACTTACTATTTTTCATTTTTCATTTTCTATTTTCTACTTACTATATTCATTTTCCATTTTCTATTTTCTTCTTACTACATTCATTTTCTATTTTCTATTTTTTATTTTTTATTTTCATTTTCTATTTCTATTTTCTACTCTGTTTTCTATTATTCATTTTCTATTTTCTTCTTACTATATTCATTTTCCATTATCTATTTTCGATTTTCTATTTTTCTATTTTCTACTTACTATTTTTTATTTTTTATTTTCATTTTCTATTTTCTACTTACTATTTTTTATTTTTTATTTTCATTTTCTATTTTCTATTTTTTACTTAGTATTATCCATTTTCTATTTTCTTCTTACTATATTCATTTTCCATTTTCTATTTTCAATTTTCTATTTTTCATTTTCTATTTTCTACTTACTATTTTCCATTTTTTATTTTCATTTTCTATTTTTTACTTAGTATTATCCATTTTCTATTTTCTTCTTACTATACTCATTTTCCATTTTCTATTTTTGATTTTCAATTTTCCATTTTCTATTTTCTACTTAATATTTTTCATTTTCTATTTCTATTTTCTACTCTCC
>JAGLBA010000148.1 GCA_018260475.1 Chryseobacterium sp.
AGGGGGTCAGTGGACTCTCTTACCAAAGGACTTGCCGAAGCTTTTTTTTTTATTTATTTATTTCAAATATTTATTTAATAATTAATTTAATTTATTTTTTTTTTAAATTTTTTTTAAATTTATTTAAATTTAATTTATTTTAAATAAAATTGATTTAAAATACCTTTTTTTTATTTTGATTTATTTAAAATATTTATTTAATAATTTATTTATATTTATTTATTTTTAATTTTTTTTAATTTATTTAAAATATTTATTTAATAATTTATTTAATTTATTTTTAAAAAAATTTTAAATTTATTTAAATTTAATTTATTTTAAATAAAATTTATTTAAAATAACTTTTTTTTATTTTAATTTATTTAAAATATATATTTAATAATTTATTTATATTTATTTATTTTTAATTTTTTTTTAAATTTATTTAAATTTAATTTATTTAAATAACTTTTTTTATTTTAATTTATTTTAAATATTTATTTAATAATTTATTTAATTTATTTTTTTAATTTTTTTAAATTTATTTAAATTTAATTTATTTTAAATAAAATTTATTTAAAATAACTTTTTTTTTATTTTGATTTATTTAAAAAAAATTTTATTTTTTAATTTATTTATTATAGTTTGCCCAAAAAAAAAAATTGATCAATCAAATTCTGGATTTTTCTCATGCCGCTGAACC
>JAGLBA010000149.1 GCA_018260475.1 Chryseobacterium sp.
CAGCCTTATTTTGCGTGTTACATCTGTTAGTTATGGAAGCAGGCATATAATTTTTTACTGAGACGTTTCCTGCATTCATTGTTCTCTTTTGTGAGAAGCCCAGGATCTTTCTCAGAATTTTTCTTTTTTTCAGAGCTAACTTTTGAACTAAACTCTTTCCCCTATAGGTGAGACATTCTGCCGCACACAAAACTTCTGGTCTGATAACTGTGCAATAATGTCTTAACCTGGCATTAATGGAAATGAACTTTTTCTTGTAAAAATCTTCTTGTAAAAATCTTTGTGACATGCCATCTCAAACTTGCCTGCCCTGGCCCAAATGTTTTCGGTTATTAATTCCCATAGGTGTTTGGGTAGCAGTGAGTTCTCTTAATTTTTTTTATTTATTACTAATTCTTTGGGAGCTATTTTTAGCTTGAGATTAATAAATTTATTGATTCCTAATTTTTTTTTTTTTAAATAAATTTTTAATGGACGCTTCCTTCTGGTACGACAAGCTCGCATCATATTTGTTTTCTCAATTAAAGGGATTTGATTTAATCGATTTCAGGCTTCCCGTGACAGTCGGCGGAAAAAAGATCGAATTGGAAATTTGATCTCTTCGCCTTCAAAAGGAAAAAAAAATAATAAAAGTGTGATAATCGTAAATTTCTCAAATAAAATTTCTCGAAAGAAAGAAGTG
>JAGLBA010000014.1 GCA_018260475.1 Chryseobacterium sp.
CAATAATCAGTAACTAAAATGAGATTTCCTGCATTTTTAGAAACATCCAATAATTTTCTTAGATAGGAATTGTCCGCTGAAAATGTTGCTTGATCGTCATTATCATAACCATAAAATAAATCTTCTTGTCCATTGGCATCGATTGCATTGAGGTAAGCGATATGGGGCTGTCTGGAAACATCCCCGTTGCTACTCACTAATTCTATTCCGTTTTGAGGAATTATGGCAAAATTTGGGTTTGTGGATTTTGCATATTGACTAATACCGATTACAAATTCTCGCATTTTTTGTTTGAATTCGGTTTCTTTGTCGTCCGAATTTGCATCATCTCTATTGCAAGACGAAAGTGCAAATACTAATGCAACTAATAAAAATGTTTTACTCCTCATATTTGCTCTTTTAACAATTATTGCTAAAAAATTTGCCACATACGTCCGTTTCGGCTTTGCCGTCGTTCTAAAGGCCAAATCTGCAAGATCACTTTCAAAATGCGTCAAATACCACTGTTGGGAAAACGTCGCGCAAATGCAACGAGGTTTTTCAACTTTCGGCGGCTTTGCGAAGGCTACAATTAGAAGTAAGAATGTTCAGTTTAGCAAAAAGCTAATAGTAAGTACAAATGTCCAATTTAGCATTACAGCCTTATTTTTGCCAAAGGCTTTTAGCTGTAGTGTTTCACAAATGTACTTTAATTTCTTTTAGTAAATATCAATAAAAATCCCGGATCGTAGTGAACCGGGATTATTTTTATTAAATGAAATTAGTCGTTGTTGGTCACAGATAACTTCACTTCGATATTGTTTCTGGTCGCGTTAGAATAAGGACAAATTTGATGTGCTTTTTCTGTAAGTTCTTGCGCTTCTTCCAAGGAAACACCTGGGATATTGGCATCAAGTTCCACAGCAAGCCCAAATCCGCCATTTTCAATTTGCCCGATGCTCACTTTTGCCGTTACAGTTGTTTCGCCGGTTTTGGTTTTGGAAAGCGTGATGACTCTATTCAGAGCGCTATCGAAACATGCGGAATATCCGGCTGCGAAAAGCATCTCAGGATTTGCGAAATCGTCATTCGCGCCGCCAAGTGCTTTCGGCATTTTTACTTCTAAATCTACGACGCCATTATCGCTTTTTACGTGTCCGTTTCTGCCGCCTTTTGCAGTAACACTAGTGGTGTACAATGGTTTCATAACTTAATTTTTTATATTGTTGATTAATTGGTTTAAGGTATTTTTAAAGATTTTCAGATCTTCGATTTGAATATTGATTTGTCCAAGGAGTTTTTCCGGAATGCTGCATGACTGTTGTTTTAAAGTTTGGCCATTTTCTGTGAGAAAAAGTTGCACCACTCTTTCATCTTCCTTATTTCTGACTCTCTTGATGAAACCTTTATTTTCGAGTCTTTTCAGAACGGGCGTCAATGTTCCGCTATCGAGAAAAAGTTTTTTTCCGATGTGGGAAACCGCCAAGCCGTCTTTTTCCCAAAGTACGATCATCACAAGGTATTGCGGATAGGTTAGATCAAATTCCTCAAGAATAGGCCTGTACAATCCCGTGATTTCCTTGGAAAGGACATACAGCGGAAAGCAAATTTGTTCATCAAGCTTTAAAGAATTCGATTTTTCCATCATTTGTAAGGAAAAAGGTTTATTTAGAAATTACAAATTCCTCCATAGGAATTCTTACTTTTTTCATGTTGGCAAGCCAGTCTCTTTCTTCGTCACGGTAACCAAGATAGAGTAGTACTACGCTTTTTAAGCCCATTTCGCGAAGACCTAATATTTCATCTACTACTTCATTGCTGAAACCTTCCGCAGGTGTGCTATCGATTTTCAATTCTGCAGCTTGTGCCATTGCCATTGCAAGAGAAATATAGGATTGATGGGCAGTATGTACAAAATGTTGCTCTGGAGTTTGCGCTCTATAGATTTGTTTCAGCTGATCGGTGTAACTGCTGAATCTGCCTCTCGGCAAATCTCTCACATCGGTATGATAATCATAAACTTTGTCTATTTTTTCGTCGGTATAACTGTCCCATGCTGCGAAAACCAACACATGGGAACAATCTCTCATCACTTCCGGGTTTAGCGCACCGGCTACCATCTTTTCTTTTAATTCTTGGTTTTCAACAGAAATAATTCTGAATGGTTGAAGTCCGGAGGATGTTGGAGCCAGTCTCGCCGCTTCTAAAATGCTATATAAATCCTCTTCTGAAACTTTTTTTGTGGGGTCATATGCTTTTACAGCATGTCTCCATTGTAGGTTTTCTAATAATGACATTGATATTTTATTTTTAATTAATGTTTTATTTAATGTAAACTATCTTGAAAAATCATGGTGCAAATTTACACCTAATTTACATTGCGCGCAATATAATTGCGATAAATTGTTATAAGTTTAAATCTTTAATAAATTGAAGTTATTTTGATGGCATTTTCCCAACGGAAATAAAATAATATTCAAAAGAAAAAACGGGTAATTATCAAACTAAAAAAATAAGGCTATAGGATGAATTAGATTTTTCCGAAAAACCAGGTGTTGCTACAGATATTGCAAAAGTACCAGGTGCAGATCTGCCAAAGAATTGCTATTTAGAAGTTGAACTATAATGCGTTACCCGGTTCTTAAGAACTTCACAATTATAGTCCACATTTCAAATCTCTGCTGCCCTTATTTACCCATGATTTTTCCCAGAAGACACGGAACTCTGGCTCGCGTCCCTAAAGCATAAAATGCAAATTTCCAAGCTCGTATGCTAAGATGTCCAAACTCAAACTCCAGAGACTTCCAAATCCGATGTGGTTTTTCTATTTTTGTGTGTCTTCGTTCTTATCCTAAATCAAGGTTTTGTATGTGAAAAATGGCTAACTTTGTATCAATAAAAATCCAAAAATATGAAAACAGTTTTGCATAAAGCAGATACCCGAGGCCACGCAAATCACGGCTGGCTCGTGGCAAACCATACCTTTAGTTTTGCCAATTATTATGATCCTAAGCGCACAAATTTCGGGGTACTCCGCGTGCTGAATGACGACCGTATCGCCGGTGGAATGGGCTTCGGCACACACCCACACGCCAATATGGAAATCATCACCATCCCGCTTTCGGGGGAGCTACACCACAAGGATTCTATGGGGAATTTCGGGGCAATCAAAAAAGGCGAAATACAGGTGATGAGCGCCGGAACGGGCGTACAGCACAGCGAATTCAACGGAAAGAAAGACGAGGAGGTGACGCTGCTACAAATTTGGGTGATTCCCAACAAATTAAATGTGGAGCCGCGCTACGACCAAATTAAAATCTCCGACCAAGCTAAACCCAACGATTTTCAGCAGATTATAAGTCCAAACCCGGATGATGACGGTTCTTGGATCCATCAGGATGCTTGGTTCAGCCTTGCAAATTTTGAAGCAGGCGTGGCAAAACCTTATAAATTGCACCGAGAGGGCAGCGGTGTGTATGTTTTTGTGATTTCGGGTAAAGCGAAAATCAACGATACCGTTTTGGACACCCGCGACGGTCTTGGGATTTCCGAAACAGGGGAATTCGTATTAGAAGCATTGGAAAACTCCGAAATCTTACTCATGGAAGTGCCTTTGACAATGTAATAATCTTTTAATTAGACAATTCAAAAGTACATCTAACCTCTAATAACTCATATCTAGCCCAATGATTATAAAAGCATTTTCTGGGAGCAACGCTTCTGATTCTATCAATAAAAAACTCGTGACTTTTGCCGCGCAACAGTTCGCCGACGCCGAAGTGGAAATTTTGGACCTAAACGATTACGAAATGCCAATCTATAGCGTCGACCGCGAAAAAAATGGAATCCCACAACAGGCACAGGATTTTGCAGCTAAAATTGATAGTGCGGATTTGCTTCTGATGTCTTTGGCTGAGTATAATTCCAGCTATACCACTGCGTTTAAAAATATTTTCGATTGGATTTCCAGAATCAAGGACAGAAAACATTTTGGTGAAAAGCCGGTGTTCCTGATGGCAACTGCGCCAGGCCCCGGCGGTGGGAAAAATGTAGTAGAGGCATTCCAAAAGCGCGCACCTTTCAGCGGTGCGGAAGTGATTGAAACATTTGTACTACCAAAATTCAGAGAAACATTCGAGGAAGGCAAAGGAATTATAGATGAAGAAAAACGGAAAGAGTTTTTTGAAAAAGTAGATGCTGTGAAGGCAAGGTTTTAGGTAAATTTGAAGTTTACGACAAGATTAGGTTCAATTTTTTTGTAAATTAATTCGCTTAGCCACGCCTATCGCCTTTGCGAACCTCGAGACAAGGAGTGATAAGGCAAAATACTTCGCGGTAATCGCGTTTAAGAAATTCCAAACGCTTTTGAAAATCATAAAGTCATTTTCATGCTGTCTATTTAAAATATTAGATTTGCGTGCAAAAATGATTTTTGATTTTAGAAATTGCTCGAGAAAATGTATTTTTGCGGAACCTAATCCTCCAAACAGAATTGAAACCGCAGGCGCAAATTTTTAACGACAGAACTATCCAAAATTTTGGAAATTCTGTGCACGCCAAATAAAATAAAAAAAAGCCGACAATCTGTATGATTGCCGGCTTTTTTTGTTTTAGTGGAGTTGGAGGAGTGATGGGAACGCGCGCATGCGTGAGGGATGTGGTGGACCGACCGAAGGGAGGTGTGCCGTATTTGCCCATCAGGGCAAAAAGGTACCGAAGCCACAAGCAGCCCGGCGCGCCTGCATTTTTCGCGGCGGCGCCTAGCCGACGCCGAAAATGCAGCGGGACACGCCAAAAAAAATGGTAGAGGGAAGCAGGAAAACAGGGGTGGGAAAATTCAGGAAGTTTTGGGAGAACACCACAGTGAAAAATATTAATTAATAATGGAAAATCAACAATTTATATGAACAATACTTACAAATCAGCCGGTGTAGATAAGGAAGAAGGCTACAAAACGGTGGACAAAATAAAATCTGCAGTGGCGGAAACGCATAACAAAAATGTCCTGAATAACCTCGGTAGTTTCGGGGCGTTTTATGAGATCGCGGGCTACAAAAATCCGGTTTTGGTGAGTGGAACGGACGGCGTAGGCACGAAACTGAAGGTGGCACTGGACTCGAAAAAATATGATTCCATAGGCGTGGACTGCTTCGCGATGTGTGCGAATGACATCCTGTGTCACGGTGCGAAACCATTGTTTTTCCTCGATTATTTGGCTTGCGGAAAACTGGATTCTGATATTGCGGCGGAAATCGTGATGGGGATGGTGAACGCTTGTAAGGACAATAATTGCGCACTTATCGGCGGCGAAACGGCGGAAATGCCGGGAATGTACCAGCCAGGAGATTACGATGTGGCGGGCTTCTGCGTAGGAATTGTGGAGAAAGACCAGATTATAGACGGATCAAAAATAAAGGCGGGATGCAAGATTATCGCTTTGCCGAGTTCGGGTTTCCACAGCAATGGTTTTTCTTTGGTAAGGAAGATTTTCCCAAATTTAAATGAGGAATTTGAAGGCAAGCCGCTTTACGAAACACTACTGGTGCCGACCAAATTATACTACAACCCAATCCATAAACTGTTGGAAGAGATTGATGTTCATGGTATTGCACATATTACCGGCGGTGGATTGATCGAAAATGTACCGAGAATTATTCCGGAAGGGCTTTGTGCGAAAATTGATACTTCGAAAATCAAAGTGCCTACCGTGATGCAAGAACTGGAAAAACGAGGAGACATCGACCATATGGAGATGTTCGGAACCTTTAATATGGGTGTCGGTATGGTGGTGGTAGTTTCGGAAGATGCAGCCCATAAAGTGATTGAACTGCTGGATGATGCTTATGAAATCGGTGTCATTACAGAGGGGACGGAGAAAATAGAATTGATATAGACCGAAGACAAGTACGCCGAGTCATGAGATTGAATCTTAAGTGTTGGCTCTTGATTCTTAAATCTAAATAATATGAAAAACATAGTGGTCTTGGTATCCGGTTCGGGATCCAACCTTCAGCGGATCATAGATTGCTGTGCAAGTGGCGAGATCCCCAACGCACGGGTCTCGCTCGTGGTCGCCGACCGCGAATGCTATGGTTTGGAACGCGCAGAAATGGCCGGTATAAAAACCATGCTGATAAAACGCGGGAAAGATTTTTCGGATAAACTAGATTCCGTGGTTCCAGAGAATACCGACCTGATTGTTTTGGCAGGTTTCCTATCGATTTTGAGCCAAGAATTTACGCAGAAATTTGAAGGTAAAATTATCAATATCCACCCGTCTTTGCTTCCAAAATACGGTGGAAAAGGGATGTGGGGACATTATGTGCACGAGGCCGTAGCAGCAGCCGGAGAAAAGGAGAGCGGTGCTACTGTCCACTTCGTAACTGCCGGTGTGGACGAGGGGGAAATCATACTTCAAGGAAAATTTGACATAATGCCAGGCGATACCGCTGAAGATCTTGCAAAGAAAGTCCACAGCGTGGAATACGATATTTTTCCGGAAGGTATAAGGAGGGCGTTAGCAATTTTAAAATAAAGATTGAATCCTGATTAATGTATCAAAAACTGTTTCTTTTTATTTGTATTTCAATTTTTTCTTTGGGCTTTTGTCAAAAGCTGGAATTTCATTTGTCAATTTCTCCTTTTATAGATCATCGAAATTCTCTAAATCAGAATATTATTAATACTTTTTCAGAATTTTTAATAGGAAAAGATAAAAAATATTGGTTGGCTACCGATTTTGAAAAGTATCCTCAGCCATATTATGAACTTTTCGATATTGAAGCTGGTAGATTGGGAGAAAATTTTTATCAACCTTCTTTGATGGCGATTTTACCAACGAAAAACGAAAAACAGAAAATAGTAAAAGTGGCTTTCGTGGGCTATGATCCAGCGACTGAAAATAATAATATTAAAGCCATTTATAATTTGGTTGCTAATGTTTTTAAAGATAAAATTTTGTTTAGTAGATATCTGGATTATGCCGTTCAAGATTGGAAATCATTGCAGAAAAAATCGGTTGTATATAGAACATCTCCTACACGAACCTTTAACCTTAATGAAATTGAAAGACAGGAAAAAGATGTTCAAAGAATATCAAAATTCTTCGAAACAGAACCGATTGATATTACCTATTATTCTTGTATTTCTCCTGCAGAAGTCTTTAAAATAAAAGGATTTGATTTTCATCCGATGATGTATGCGGATGAGTCTGGTGGTCTTGCAGAAAACAAGAATATAGTGTTTTCTGGTAATAATTCCGATTATTATACCCACGAAATAGTGCATTTATACACAGCAAAATTTTTCCCAAAATCCAATAGATTTTTAGATGAAGGGTTGGCGACTTACTTCGGTGGAAGTGGCAAATTTCCTTATGTATGGCAGCGATCGCAACTTAAAAAGTTTTGGCTAAAAAATCCCACTTTTAGCATTTCTGAACATTACGATGTTTATGAAGATCTTTTTTTTGAGAAAGAAACACCAGTTCTATATGTTTTTTCAGCCTTAATTTGCGAAAGAACATTACGGTTATTTGGTAAAGAAAAACTCTTTAAAATGTTTGAGCGTGAAGACAGTTTGCCAGAAATTTTGAAATCAGTAGGTTTGACCAAAGAAAATATGAATATAGAATTAATGAAAGAACTTGATAGAGATGCGTTTTAATTCAATGACTGCAAAAACTCAAATAAATAGATAAACCCTCAACAAACAATAATTATGAAAAAACGCGCGTTAATCTCCGTTTCAGATAAATCTGGACTTTCGGATTTTGCTAAATTTTTAGAACAAAATAATTACGAACTCATTTCCACTGGAGGAACTTTTAAGCATTTGAAAGAGGCGGGACTGAACCCGATACAGATAGATGAGGTTACCGATTTCCCAGAAATGCTGGACGGCCGCGTGAAAACCCTTCACCCAAAAGTGCACGGCGGATTACTAGCGGTGCGCAACAATGAGGAACATATGAATACCATAAACGAATACGGCATTGGGCTCATCGATATGGTAATTGTAAACCTTTATCCTTTTTTTGAAAATGCCAATTCAGATATTTCTTTGGACGATAAAGTAGAATTTATAGACATCGGCGGCCCTTCTATGTTGCGTTCCGGAGCAAAAAATTTCAATTCCGTAACGGTGATTACCGATGTGGCAGACTACGAAAAAGTTCAACAGGAAATGTCCGAAACTGGCGATACCACTTTGGAAACGCGCAAAAAATTGGCGGGAAAGGTTTTCAATTTGACTTCTGCTTATGATGCTGCGATTTCTAAAATGCTTTTGGACGAAGAATATCCACAGTATCTAAATGCTTCCTACAAAAAAGTTTCCGACCTGCGTTATGGCGAAAACCCCCACCAGTCGGCTGCGTATTATGTTTCCACGGTGGAAAACGGCGCGATGAAAGATTTTGAAATTTTAGGAGGTAAGGAATTGTCTTTTAATAATTTGAGAGATATGGATTTATGCTGGAAGGTGGTAAACGAGTTTAAGGATGAAATGGCGTGCTGTGCTGTAAAACACTCTACACCATGCGGCGTAGCGATAGGAACCGAAGCACTGGAAACCTATAAAAAAACCTTTGAGTGCGATCCGGTGTCTATTTTCGGTGGAATTGTTGGGATGAATTTCAAAGTGGATGCAGCTACGGCTGAGGAACTTAACAAAACCTTCCTGGAGATTGTTATGGCGAAAGAGTTTGATGCAGATGCATTAGAAGTTTTAAGAAAAAAGAAAAATCTGAGAATTATTAAAATCAATAATCCGGTTTCTGATAAGCAAACCTTTGTGAAGATTGATGGCGGTATGCTCATCCAAAACACCGATGATCAGTTTTCCAATGACATAAAAACTGTTACGGAAAAGGAACCGACTGAAGAACAGAAAAAAGCCCTTCTTTTCTCCCAAAGAGTAGTGAAATATGTGAAATCTAACGCTATTGTTGTGACAAATGGCACTCAGGCATTAGGCGTTGGTGGTGGTCAGGTGAATCGTATTTGGGCAACGCAACAAGCAGTATATAGAGCGAAAGAAAAATTTGATGGCGCTTTGGTTTTGGCTTCGGATGCCTTCTTCCCGTTCCGCGATGTAGTAGATTTTTGCGCTGCGGAGGGCATTACGGCAATCATCCAACCGGGCGGATCTGTGAAGGACCAAGACAGCATCGATGCCGCCAATGAGCATGGTATCCCTATGATGTTCACAGGAATGAGACATTTCTTCCATTAAAATTTTA
The DNA here is from genome assembly GCA_018260475.1 of Chryseobacterium sp. Lineage (GTDB taxonomy): Bacteria > Bacteroidota > Bacteroidia > Flavobacteriales > Weeksellaceae > JAGLBA01. The sequence continues at coordinate 9,221 of JAGLBA010000014.1, forward strand.
AAAACGCTCGCAGATTTGAATCGTTATTTCGCACGCAGATCTCAAGGATAAAAAAACTTTTATTTTCACCTAACTTGTATTATTATTAACCACACAAGTCTCAGGTACCTGAGCTGTTAATAAAGTAGTTGCAATCTGCTCAATCAAAAAACCTGCGAGAGTTATTAATTTAACGGATTAGAAGAAATTATGAATTTTTAAATTGAAGTGTCCTTATTTTTAAATTGAAAAAATATTAAGTCCTTAGGTACTTCGTAAAAACTATACGAGCGTCCTACAAAACAATCCGCAATAGAAAATTTTTGCTATTCATTTTCAAAACATTAAATTTGTAAAATTCAAAATTCCACAATATAATATGAAAATACTCATAGTAGGCGATGGCGGCAGAGAATCTGCCTTGGCAATGAAACTAAAAGACGATCCCAGGATCACAAAAATGTACTTTGCCAATGGCAATGCAACTACCGATGTTTTGGGCAAAAATATATACCAAACCGAGATTATCCAGCTCCGCGATTATGCGATAAAAGAGCAGATAGACCTTACTATTGTAGGTCCGGAGGCGCCGTTGGTAGGCGGTATTGTGGACGAATTTAATAATCATGGGCTCCGTGTTTTCGGACCAAAAGCGCGTGCTGCGAGATTGGAAGGCTCCAAGGCGTTTTCCAAAAAATTTATGCAGACCTACGACATCAAAACGGCCAAAGCCGTAGTGTTCGATTCCTATCCGGAGGCTTCAGAGTATCTGAAAACCCAGGACTATCCACTCGTGGTGAAGGCCAGCGGTTTAGCAGGCGGAAAAGGCGTTGTGATTTGCGAAGATCATGAGGAAGCTGAGGCTACGATTTATGATTTCATGATCCGAAGGATATATGGCGATGCCGGAATTCAGGTGGTTGTAGAAGAATATTTGCAAGGTTTTGAGGCGTCCATCATTGCGTTTTCAAACGGCGAAAAACTGTTCCCGTGCATCCCGGTGAAGGATTACAAAAAAGTGGGTAATGGCGATCGAGGCGCTAATACAGGCGGTATGGGATCAGCGGCGCCCAGTCCGCAGTTCCGTGCCGATCACATGGATGATTTTCAAAAAAACATTTTAGAACCTACCATTCGCGGACTGAAAGCCGAAAATTTACAGTTCAAAGGTTTTATTTTCTTTGGATTAATGGTCACCAAAAAAGGCTGCTACCTTTTGGAATACAACATGCGCCTCGGCGATCCGGAAACGCAGTGCATCATGGCGCTTTTGGAAAATAATTTGGTGGATGTCATCAGCAACTGCCTAGATGGCAAAGATATAGATCTAAAATTCAATGACGAAAAAGCCGTGTGCCTCGTGATGTGTTCCGGCGGATATCCGCGTACGATAGAGACAGGTTTTGAGATTAAGGGATTAGACAAAGCTAAAAATTCCCAAATACTTTTTGCCGGCGCCGCGCTCCGTGGCGACAAGATTGTGACCACCGGTGGACGCGTGCTGAACCTCGTCGCGACGGGCGCTACTTTCGATGAGGCGCGCAAAAAAGTCTATGCAGATGCCCTCCCGATCCAGTTCGATTACGGATTTTACCGCGAAGATATCGGTAAATTTTAATACATAGAAGGCGTAGCGATGCGCCTTTTTCTCATTATTTTTTTTATGAGCTATTTCCCGCTTTCCGCTGTATCTTTTTTGGGGTCGTTTCTCCGCCTCCCTTCGGTCGGCGCCGTCCCGCCCCCAAAAAAGGATGCCGCTGCAATCGGGGCTAGCGGATTCGCCGCTTTACTATATTCAAATGACTTGTAACTAATTCTTTAGGCAATTTTGAATTCCTGGTTTTCAACTTTAAATTATTTTAAGAGCCTATAAATCATCATGTTTTGTGAAATATTTTAAAGTAAATCATCATTCTAAAAATTAAAATTCTGAATTTTTTCAAATAACCAACAACCACGAACCACGCATGCAAAACGGTATCATTATATTAGATTTCGGATCCCAGTACAACCAACTTATTGGCCGTAGAATCCGCGAAATGGAAGTCTATTCCGAGATCATTCCTTTCAACACACCCATAGATCAAATTTTAGCCAAACAACCGGCTGGGATTATCCTTTCCGGAGGTCCCTCTTCTGTAAATGCAGAGAATGCCCATTTGGTGGAGAAATCACTTTTTGAAGCGGAGATTCCCGTTTTAGGGATTTGCTACGGAATGCAGCTCACCTCACATTTGTTAGGCGGCAAAGTCGCCAAAGGCGTGAAAGGAGAATATGGAAAATCCACTTTGAATATCGAAAAATCCAACGCCCTCTTTGCTGGCGTCCCTGATAATTCTACCGTTTGGATGTCCCATTTTGATGAGGTAGAAAGTGTTCCCGGAGGTTTCGAAATCAATGCCAAATCCGGAGTCATTGCTGCAATGTCGAACCAGGATAAAAATCTCTACGCCATACAATTCCACCCAGAAGTTACCCATACAGAATATGGCGGCAAAATGTTGGAGAATTTCGTTTTTAATATCTGCAAAGCCGAAAAAAACTGGAAACTCACGAGTTATATCGATAAGACCGTGGCAGAAATCCGCGAAAAAGTCGGTTCGGATAATGTGATTTTAGGACTTTCTGGCGGGGTGGATTCCTCCGTTGCCGCAGTGCTGATTCACAAGGCGATTGGTGACCAACTCACTTGTATTTTCGTGGATACCGGCTTGCTTCGCAAAGCCGAGGGCAAAAAAGTAATGGAAAACTACGGCGAACATTTCAACCTAAAAATTGATATGATAGACGCCACCGAACGCTTCATGACGAAACTGGCTGGCGTAGCCGATCCCGAAGAAAAACGAAAAATCATAGGTCGCGAATTTGTTGCCGTGTTCGATGAAGAAGCTAAAAAATTTAAAGGCGCTAAATTCCTCGCACAAGGAACAATTTACCCCGATGTGATTGAAAGTCAGTCGGTAAAAGGTCCTTCCGCCGTTATAAAATCCCACCACAATGTGGGCGGCCTTCCCAAAGAGATGAATTTACAATTACTGGAACCACTACGCGAACTTTTCAAAGACGAGGTGCGCAAGGTAGGAGAGGAGTTGGGAATTCCGCATCATTTGGTGTATCGCCATCCGTTCCCAGGACCTGGATTGGGAATCCGAATTTTAGGTGAAGTAGATGCCGAAAAGGTGAAAATCCTGCAGGAAGCGGATGATATTTTCATAGAGGAACTTTACAAAAACAACCTTTACGAACAAGTTTCCCAGGCGTTTGTGGTTTTGCTACCAGTGAAATCTGTTGGCGTGATGGGCGATGAGCGCACTTATGAATATACCGCTGTGGTGCGTTCTGCCAATACGATTGATTTTATGACTGCCGAGTTCAGCAAATTTCCATGGGAATTCCTCGAAACCGTTTCAAACCGTATCATCAATGAAGTTCGGGGTATCAACCGTGTGGCGTATGATATTTCCAGCAAACCACCTGCAACGATAGAGTGGGAATAAAATATCAGCACGCCGAGAGGCGTGTTTTTATGTTTTTCCACGCTTTAAAACGCAATTTCCACATCAACCATACCCATTAGTATGGTTTTTGTTTATGATAAGAAATGGATCGCAAAACTTTCATTCAATTATCGGCTATGGGTACAGGCGCACTGTTTTTCAGTTCTTTTTTCGGAAATTTATTTGCAAAAACACCGCCAATAGGTGAACTTCCAGTTACTGAACACAGTATAGAAAATGTAATTATAGGTACCGGTTATGGCGGCGCAGTTTCCGCGCTTCGTCTTTGCGAGGCCGGTCACAAGGTCACCATGCTGGAAATGGGCCTCAATTGGGGCAAATCAGGAATCCCATTTTCCGCTATGAGAAATCCTAATGAAAGTGCCGCGTGGTTAAGGACTCGCACTATCGCGCCGTTTATGAATATTTTTTCCGTTCCGAAATTCACTGGCACACTGGATCGTTGGGATTTCCCAGAACTTAAAATATGGATGGGTCGTGGTGTAGGTGGTGGCTCGCTGGTGAACGGCGGTATGGCCGTAACGCCGAAGAGAAATTATTTCCAAGAAGTCCTCCCGCAGTTAGATTCCGAACTGTTTTATTCCAAATATTTCCCGTTGGTAAAAAAGGAATTGGGCGTGAATGTCATAGATGAAGACTTTTTAAACAAATGCAGTTTCTACAAATTCAACCGTGTCGGCGAGGAGGAAGCCCACAAAGCCGGCTTCAAAACCATTCGCGTCCCGAATGTCTATGATTTTAAATACATGGAGCGTGAGTATCGTAACGAAGTTCCGCGTTCTGCATTGGCAGGCGAAGTCATTTACGGCAACAACCACGGCAAAGTCACTTTGGATAAAAACTACCTCAAAAAAGCCGAAGACACCGGTAAACTCAACATTTTGGATTTGCACAAAGTAGAGCATATCACCCACAATGCAGACGACAGTTATACTTTGGAGGTCACGGTCATCAACACTGACGGAATCCCTTTAGCAAAGAAAAAAATAACCGCCAAAAAATTAATCCTCGCTGCCGGAACCATGGGCACTTTGGATCTCCTCTTGCGTTCAGCCGCAGAAAATCGCCTGAAAACTGATGAAAATCTTGGCAAAAACTGGGGCAACAATGGCAACTTTATGACGGGGAGAAACTTCGTGAAAGCCTTTACCGGTGGCACCGGCGTTCAGCATTCCACCATTCCCGTGGGAGGCGTAGATAATTGGGAAGACGCCAATCACCCATTCTTCACGGAAATTGCGCCCCTCCCGATGGGTATGAATGTCGCCACCACGCTCTACCTTATGATCAACCGCGTGAAAAAGCCAGGACATGTCACTTTCGATAAAGTCACAGGCCGCCTGGATATGCATTGGGACAAAACCAACACCGCCGAAATGCTCAAAAACGCCCAGTATTTCGTCAGAAAAATGAATAAAGTGAATGGAGGCACGCGTAGCCACATGATTTTCCACAACGGTTTCGGAGCAGATGTTTGCTACCACCCGCTTGGCGGCGCAGTAATCGGCAAAGCCACAGATAGTTACGGAAAACTCAACGGTCACAATAATTTATATGTGATAGACGGCTCACTCATTCCCGGCACCATCGGCGTGAATCCCTTTCTCACCATCACCGCGATCGCCGAATATTGCATAGAAAACATTATTAAAAAGGATTTTACTTAGATAATTTCAATATTTTTTGGGCGGCTTATCGGGCTATCCGCTGTATCTTTTTTGGGTGCGTTCCGCCGGCTCCCTTCGGTCGCCGCCGCCCCGCTCCCAAAAAAGGATGCCGCTCCTATCCCGGCCGCACGGGATTCGCCGCCATGCTGCAGATTTTATTCGTAAATATAATTTAATCCTGAATTTATAATTTGTTTGTGTTATAAACCACGTAGTACTTAATTTTTATTGTTTCTCGCATCAAATAAAAACACTAAAAAATACATTTATAAAAATAATCAACCAATTGAGCGACAAATCTTCGTTAAAACGAAAATATTTAATTTAAAATAACTAATTAACGAAAATATTCCTCATTCTATAATTTTTGTTTTTAATTTATATATCATTGCTTTAATATTGCCATAGAAATTTAAAATTGCAAATCAAAAATTTAATTAAAACCAAAAAATATGTGTGGAATAGTCTGTCTTTTTGATGCCAAACAAAACACCGAAATTTTGCGACCTCATGTCCTCGAAATGTCCAAAAAAATACGCCACCGCGGCCCCGATTGGAGCGGCGTTTTTCAAAACGAGAAAGTCATTTTCTCACACGAGCGCCTTGCCATTGTGGATCCCGCATCCGGGAAGCAGCCGCTTTTCACCAAAGATGGCAAAGTGGTTCTTGCGGTGAATGGCGAGATCTACAACCATCAGGAATTGAGAGATGAGTTTCCGGAGTACGAGTTCCTCACACAGTCGGATTGTGAGGTCATTCTTGCGCTTTACCGCCGAGATGGCAAAAATTTCCTCGAAAAACTCAACGGAATCTTTGCGTTTGCGCTTTATGATATGGAGAAAGAGGTTTATCTCGTTGGGCGGGACCACATGGGTATTTGTCCTCTTTATCACGGTTGGGATCGCAGCGGAAATTACTTTGTAGCATCTGAATTGAAAGCTTTAGAAGGCGTTTGCACAAAGATAGAGCCGTTTCTTCCGGGGCATTTCATGTACAGCGAGGATGGTTATGAACTCCAAAAATGGTACACCCGCGATTGGGAAGAATTTGATAGCGTGAAGGATAATAAAACAGATATTTCCGCCATCCGAAAAGGCTTAGAAGCTGCCGTACACCGCCAATTGATGAGCGATGTACCCTATGGCGTGCTGCTTTCCGGTGGTTTAGATTCCTCTATTATAGCGGCAGTCACGGCGAAATACGCCCGCCAGCGCATCGAAAGTGGCGACACCCAAGAGGCGTGGTACCCAAGATTGCACAGTTTTGCCGTCGGTTTGGAAGGGTCTCCAGATTTGGTTGCTGCCAAAAAGGCGGCGCATCACATTGGCTCGGTACATCATGAGATTCATTTCACGGTTCAAGAAGGACTGGATGCCGTTCGCGATGTTATTTACCATCTGGAAACCTATGATGTCACTACCGTTCGGGCATCCACGCCGATGTATCTCTTGGCGAGGGTCATCAAATCTATGGGAATTAAAATGGTACTTTCTGGCGAGGGTTCGGATGAACTTTTTGGTGGTTACCTTTATTTTCACAAAGCCCCGAATGCAAAAGAATTTCATGATGAAACCGTACGCAAACTTGAAAAACTACACCTATATGATTGTTTGAGAGCCAATAAATCCCTGATGAGTTGGGGAATCGAAGGCCGTGTGCCATTCCTCGATAAAGAGTTTATGGATATTGCTATGGCCGTAAACCCTGCCGATAAAATGACCAACAAAGCAGAAGGGAAAATGGAAAAATGGGTGCTGAGAAAGGCATTTGAAGACCTTCTTCCAGAAAGCATTGCTTGGAGGCAGAAGGAACAGTTTTCCGATGGTGTGGGTTACAGTTGGATCGATTCTTTAAAAGAAGTTGCCGAAAAAGAAGTGACCGATGAAATGATGCAGCAGGCGAAGTTCCGTTTCCCAGTGAATACGCCGCAAAATAAGGAAGAGTACCGCTACCGCACGATTTTCGAGGAACATTTCCCAAGCGAAACGGCGGCTGCCACAGTGCCATCTGTGCCGTCGGTGGCTTGTTCTACCCCAATTGCGCTAGAATGGGACGAAGCCTTCAAAAAAATGAACGACCCGAGCGGCCGCGCTGTAAAAAATGTGCATGAAGATGCGTATTAACTTACAACTTTAATATTGGCGTAACACCCTTTTCATAGGTCTTTCTTAACTTCACCCTCGAAAATTTCAAGGGTGAAGTTTTTATTTAAAACTAAGAAAATGCAACGCAAAGAATTTTTACAAAAAGCAGGACTTTTAATGGGCAGTTTAGGTTTGCCTTCAGTGATACATCCTGCGATATTAAAGGCCGCAAGCATACAACCAGCCGCTGGAAGTTCGTTTTACGACGCCGAACATGTCGTTATTTTGATGCAGGAAAATAGATCTTTTGACCATTGTTTCGGGACGCTGAAAGGCGTGCGCGGCTTCAATGATCCCAGGGCGTTTCGCAAGGCGGACGGGCATAGCGTGCTTTTCCAAAAGAATACGGCGGGACAATATTTTGCACCGTTTCACCTCGATATTAAAAATACAAAAGCGACTTGGATGCAATCTTTGCCGCACTCCTGGGAAGATCAAATCGATGCAAGAAACGGCGGGAAATTCGATCAATGGCTGCCTGCAAAGGCTTCTGGCGTGAAGGAATACCGCGATATGCCGCTCACCATGGGCTACTATAGCCGAGAAGATTTACCGTTTTATTACCAGCTCGCGGACGCCTTTACGGTGTGTGATCAAAATTTTAGCTCATCGCTTACCGGAACATCTCCGAACCGATTGTTTCTTTGGTCTGGCTCGCTTCGCAGCGGAAAAACCGGCGATTTCAAAGCAATTGTACGAAATGAGGAAATAGACTACACCCGGGAAGCCCATTGGAAAACTTACCCCGAAGTCTTGGAGGAAAACGGCATAAGTTGGAAAATTTATCAAAATGAAATCAGTCTGCCGAAAGGACTTTTTGGTGAGAAAGATGCCTATCTCTCCAATTTTACAGACAATCCGCTGGAGTGGTTTTCACAATACAAGGTGCGTTTTTCGTTGGGATATTATGAATTTGCCAAAGAGAAAATCGCGGAACTTCAACATAAATTAAAACTTAATCCTGCCGACGAAAACGCGCAACGGGAGTTGGATTTTTACAGTTTGGATATTGAAAAATATGCACCTGAAAATTTTAAAAATCTAACAGAGAAAGAAAAACATCTTCATCAAAAAGCATTCGCAATTAATAATGAAGATCCAAATTTCCATGAGATTGTGGAGTTTCAGGAGATTAATGGCGAAAAAATGCACCTTCCAAAAGGTGATATTCTGCATCAGTTTCGCAAGGATACAGAGAATGGCACGCTGCCAACTGTTTCTTGGATTGTAGCGCCGGAGCGGTTTTCCGATCATCCCACTTCGCCGTGGTACGGAGCATGGTACATATCCGAAGTGATGAATATTCTTACCAAAAATCCCGAAGTTTGGAAAAAAACGATTTTCATCCTCACTTATGACGAAAACGATGGCTACTTCGATCATGCCGTTACATTCTCACCGCCCGAAAATCCTTCTCAACAGCCTGATATTCATGGTGAAGAAGGAATTGAGTATGTAGATTTCCGCCAAAAATATTTTGAGAAAGAAACCCGTCCAATCAACCGCCGCCGCGAAGGTCCTGTGGGATTGGGTTACCGTGTGCCGATGGTGGTGGCATCGCCGTGGTCGCGCGGAGGCGTGGTAAATTCTGAAGTGACGGACCATACTTCGGTGTTGCAGTTTTTAGAACATTTTTTAGCCAAAAAAACAGGCAGATCAGTAAATTGTGACTTGATAAGCCATTGGAGAAGAGAAGTTTGTGGAGATTTGACTTCGTGTTTCACATCTGAAGAAAACCAAAAAACAGAATTGAATTTTCTGAATGAAGAGCAGTTTGTGGCCTCCATTAATTCAGCTAAAAACAAACCATTACCGAACAATTTTGTTGCACTAAATCCGCAAGACTTAAAAGATTCGGTACTACCAAGGCAGGAAAAAGGGGTGAAACCATCATCTGCTTTGTCATATAACTATCTTGTAAATTACGGCAATGAAGGAGTGGTTATGGAAAATCTCACAAATAAAGCCGTTCCGCTGGTGTTGTATGATCGAGAAAAACTTAACTCGGATAGTGGATTCCATTTTCCTTATGCGCTTTATGGAAATCAAAAATTGGTACATCAATCAACTAGTAAAAACCTCGAAATCTACGGCCCAAACGGATTTTATCGAAATTTTAAAATCGAAGATCAAGGTTGCAAGGTTTCACTTTTAAATGATAAAAAGAGAGGAGACATTATTTTGGTGATTGAAAATAATACCTCCGCTTCTATTTCTATTTTCGATAATTACACCAAAAAAACCGTGGAAGTAGGAAAAGGACGAAGAGAAATCGCCATCAATTCATTGAAAATGCATGGCTGGTATGATTTAAAAGTAACACAAGATGCAAACATCTGGCATTTCGCCGGCCGCTGCGAAACAGGCAAACTTTCTGTAACAGATCCGATTATGGGAGGACTCTTATAAATTAGATGTAAACTGAAATAAATATTAATAAAAAATCCGCTTCTTGAACAAGAAGCGGATTTTAATATCACATATAAAATTATTTCAACCACCAAGGCATTGATCGGATGTCGTCCTTGCCGCTAAATTGTGCATTAAGAGCAGATTGGAGGTTGGCCTTGTTATAGCTATACTCTGACTGTGGATAGCGGAATCTGTATGGTGCCGTTACGCCCGGTTGGAGTGGCCAAGCCGGGTAACCGGTGCGCAGATAATCATAGTAGGAAGTCCACTGTGACTGGTGGAACATGGTCATGTATTTCTGCGTAAGGATTAGATTAAGTTTTTGATCCAAGGTAGAAGCATTAGCAAAGTTCACCGGTGTGCTTCCCAAGTAGGAATTCACATCAAAGCCGGCAAACAAAGTAGAAGCATTCTTCACATAAGATTTATAAAAATCAAAACTTGAAGTTATTCCTTTATCGTAGTAGGTTTTCGGACTGCCGGCGATCCATCCGCGGGCTGCCGCTTCTGCCAAGATAAATTGCAGTTCGGGATAACTCAAAATATTAGACGGTTCATTTGTAGCGTCTTTGTAAAAACGGGTGTTTACTTTAGAAATGTTTTTTGCAGTTACCAAAGCTGCATTGTCGGAATATGAAGAAACTGGATTACCACCATTGTAACCGTTGTAATCTGTTATGGCAAGGCCTTTTTCTTTAGCACCAGTCGTTTGCTCAGCGAAAGTGAATAGGCGCGGATCTTTTCGCTCTTTGAAAAGATTCACAAAATAATCCGCCATGTAAAGGCTGGAACCGTAGCCACTGTTGTTGAACATCGTGTAGCGGCTGTTAGCCACATCTGCAAATTTCAGTTCACCATTGTCTTTAATATCAGCCATTAGCGGTTGTGAGCCGGCAATGGAAGCAAATTCTGAAGAGATGTTATAATTTCCTACTTTGGATTTTTTAGACAGTGTAATAAGGACTTTCAAGCGGAAAGAATTTATGAGCTTTTTCCACTTTGTGGCATCTCCATTATAGATGAGGTCGCCATTTACTTGTCCGGATCCAATCATGTCGTTGGCATCTTTCAATTCGGTCAGTATACCAGCAAAAACGGCTTCTTGGCTATCGTATTTAGGTTGTGAAATTCCTTTTTCACCTTGTACGGCTTCGGAGTACGGTATGTCGCCAAACTTCAGTGTCAAATTGTAGAAGGCGTAAGAACGCAGGAATTTTCCGATAGCTACATAATTTTTGTTGCTGGACGCCTCGCCCATTTCAATCATCTTGTTGAGGTTCAGAATAGTTTTTGGGTAATCTGAGAATGAGGCTTCGTTCCATTTATAATATTGGTTAGAATCTTCTCCGTCCGTACCAATAATCATACGAGATGCATACAAATTATCGCCCTCTACTTGGAAAAGATTGTTTTCAGCAAAGGTAAGTAGCGTTCCTGGATCTACTGTTGCCGGACTGTTTGGATTCTCGTTGATCGCGGTGAGGTCACTCTCGCAGGAAGACAAAAGTCCCACACTCGCAAGAAGCATTATTTTGAATATTTTTTTCATTTTTCTTTTATTTTAAATTGAATTTAGAAGATTGTTAAAACTTCATATTGAAACCAAGCCCGAACCAACGGCTGGATGGATCCTGAATATCGTTATCGGAATCCACCTTGTAATCTGGATCGGAATAGAGGTTTTTAGATTTTTTCCACATCCAAAGGTTGTAACCGGAAAGGTTTACCGTTAAATTTTTTACCATTCCGTTTTTGTTCAACATAGATGAGAAATCGTATTCCAATACGGCTGATCTCAACTTAACAAAAGTCCTGTCGTACACATTGGCAAATAGTTCGCTTTCTGCTTCCGTTACCCTCGCACGGTAAGGATAGTTTTGCGCATAATCTTGGAAACTGATGGCCTTGGTGTGCGGCGTATAGGAACCTGTTTTCGGGTCATAGTTCACGCCATCTGGTACGAAATAGTAGGTTCCCGGTGTGGCATATTCCTGATCGCGGAATTGTGTACTGTTTGGGTGTTTGCCTCCCCACCACATTTTTTCCACTACCTGGGAACGCATGATTCCGCCGATGCTTCCATCAATACCCAGGTTTAGGCTAAGGTTTTTGTATTTAAAATTATTGTTGAAACCGAAAGTCCAATTGGCGTTGAAATGTCCGAGGTTTTCAGGATTTGCATTTCTTGTAGGCATCCCCGTTTCGGCATCCAGTATCACTTTTCCGTTTGGTGCTTTCTTCCAAGTACGATCGTAGTAAGAATCCATTCTTTCGCCCAATTTATAATTTCCATAAGTGTCCTGGTCGTTATGAATTTTGGTTAAAGTTTTTTCAAAAGTACTCCAGTTGAAAAGGGATCTCCAAACGAAGTTTTCTGTTTTCACAGGAACCAAGCCAAGTGAAACTTCGTAGCCTTTAGTCGTGTATTCGTTTCCGTTCACATATTGGCTCACGAAACCAGACGATTCTGCACCAGGGAATTGAAGGATGTTATTGTAATCCAATGTGTTGAAATAAGCAGCATCCAATGTAACTCTGCTTTTTAACAAACCTAAACTCAACCCAAATTCATACGAGCGCGTTGCTTCTGGCTTAATGGAATTTTCGACATTCAATACAGAAGGGTAATAATACATTTCATTACCATTGAAGGTGATGCCCTCGTTGTTGTTATAATAGTTTCTTACTGCATACGGCTGGAAATCATAAGATACCTTTGCCCAAGATCCTGTCAGTTTCAGCAAATCAACCGCGTCTGGTAGTTTTACCATCTTAGAAATTACCGCACTTACGGAAGCAGATGGATAGAAGTAAGAGCGGTTTTCTTTCGGTAATGTAGAAGACCAGTCGTTTCTGCCGGAAAGGTTGATGTAGATGCTGTTCATCAAACCAATATCTATGGTGCTGTATGCACTATAAATCAATTTTTCGCTTAAGTAATTGTATGGTTTCAAAGCGCCATCGGAATTAGAAAGCTCGTATATTCCAGGCGTTTTCAATCCATCTGTAGTTACATCTTTGCGGTCATTTTTCAGGTAAAAACCTGCGCCACCGGCATTCACAGTTAGTTCAAAATTATCGGAGAATTTTTTAAAATAAGTAGCAAGTAAATCGTAGTTCAGGTTGGTCGTATTAAATTGATTTACTGTGTATCCTCCGTTTCTCGGCGCGCTATAGTTAAAGTAGGAATATGGTGCCATAATTTCCTGCTTATTGTTGTTCTGGACCAAAGACGCCTTACCTTTTACGCTAAAATTTTCATTAAACTTATACTCGGCTCCGGCTTGAGCATTGATAAGGTCAGTGCTGTTTTGATTTTTATAATATTTAGCACCAAACCAAGGGTTATTATACCAGGCGTAGTTATAGTTGGCTTGTGCATAGCCCTCTTTTCCTGGAATCCACATGTGCTTGCGAAGGTCATTACCATCTACATCGCCTCCCATCCAAATAAGAATGGTGTACATGTGACCACTTGGGTTATAGTCATAATTAGGAACATTTGGGGTGAAGGTATTCGTATAGTTGAATTTCCCATTCACACTTAATTTATCTGTAAGGTGGCTGTTTGCAGAGAAAGTCACCCCGCTTCTTCTTAAAAAAGCCTCTGGTACGCGGTCATCATATTTCATGAAATTTCCGGTAAGGCGGTATTCGCTTTTGGCGGTGCGGTATCCTACAGCAAGATTGTTGTTGAAAATCATTGCCGGGCTTAGGAACAGGTCTAAATTGTCGTGGTAAGTCCAATCAATAGGAACCCTCTCATATCGAGATTTGTTGTCATATGGGGTGTCTGTAACTGCGCCATACCAAGGGATGATTTGTCCAGTTTGCTTATCGCGGATTGGGCTGTTCCATTGTGCTATTTTGCGTCCTGGGATAAATTTTGGTCCCCAGATCATATCACCATCATTCACGCCGCCATCAGCACCATCCCAGAATTCATACTCACCGTGTGAACCATTTCCGTATTCAGTTTGATTTTTCGGTAGGTTGGTAAAACCTGCTGTTACCATCGTGTTTTGTGCGAAATCTACGCTAAAGCCTTTTTTCTTAGCGTTCTTCGTAGTAATCATAATAGCGCCGTAGCGTCCGCGCGAACCATAAAGTGCCGAAGCGGTAGCTCCTTTCAGTACATTAACATTGGCGATATTATTCGGATCTAATGCCTGGAAAACCTCGGGCTCCACGATCACGCCGTCGATTACATAAATTAGGTTAGAATTTCCACGAAGAGTGAACTGTGGCGTCTGCTGCATTCCTGGAGGATTGGATACATTCAGACCCGCTACCTGGCCGGAAAAAAGATTGGAGATGCTCGGCGTAGTTACTGTTTCGAACTGTTTTGCATTTACCTCTTGGGTAGCATAACCGATTTTAACTTTATTTTTCGAAATTCCTAAGGCAGTAATAACCACGCCTTCCAGAATTTTCTCGTCTCGTTTTTTTAAAACAACGGTGTAAGTGTTTTGATCGGCAACAATAATGGTGTTGCTACCAAAGGTATCTGAATTAAATTCTAATATATCCCGATCGTTGGCGGTAATGCTGAAATTACCATTACTATCGGTAACTGTCGTTGTACCGGAGTTTTTATCAATTACCGTTATTTCAGGCAGTACTTTGCCGTCATCGGATTTTACTGTTCCGCTAATGACTTTCTGAGCAAAAACAGCACAAGGAAGCATTGCGATGACAAAGGTTGCTAAGGTTTTATTCATGTTCAATTAATTTTCTGCAAATCTATGGCAGAAGCGTTAACGCAATTTGAACAAGTGTTTAATTAAATGATAAGCTTATATCCTAAATATTAAGTTTCTTTTAGGTTAATAATAGAAAATGACTTCCCAAGTTCTTATGGAAAGCCATTTGTTAATCATTCTAACTGGAAATTTATTTCGGATATTTTTGTAATAAAGCTTGTAGAATTGCATAGGTTTCCGCATCTAGTACACCGCTGTAATTTACTGGGCGAAAATGGTACTGGAAAGCTGTGATAGTCTTTTTAGTAGCTTCGTCCCAAGTTCCAGAAGGCTCGATGCCATATCCAAATTCTCTAAACATTACCTGTACTTTATAGATGAAAGATGAGGAAGTCATTTGTTCTGCCAAGCTCTCCGGAGGAGTTTGTGCGAGGAAATTCTGCATGGTAGCGTCATCATACCACATCCCGATTTGGTAGTCTGTGTACAGTTTTTTCCATGGGAATTTTGGACCCGGATCTTGCTTGCGCGTTGGTGCAATGTCAGCATGTGCCAGGATATTCACCGGGGAAATTTGATATCTTGTGGCAAGGTCTTTTACCAAAGCCGCAATTTTCTTTACTTGATAATCTGGAAAATCCGGGAAAATAAAGCCGCCTCCGGGTGCATCTTGGGCCAAATTCACAATCTCAATGCCTAGGGAGGTGTCGTTTAGGTTTTGTGCACCACGCCATGAGCTGATGCCCGCATGGTAAGCGCGTTTGTTTTCATCTACCAGCTGATATACTTCATTATCCGGCATATCGTTTACCAAATAATGTGCACTCACAGATTGGGAAGTGAGTACGCTAACGGATTTGTCGTTATCTAAAGCGGTATAGTGCAGGATGATATATTTTTGTCTGAAATTCTGCGCAACTGCTGGGAAATAAGTTTTCACTACTTTATAGGGTACTGGATTCGCCGATACAATGGAGCCGTAACTTATAGTATTATCTTTTTTAGTGGGATCAGCTATATTGGTACGAAAGAAATCCACACCATGTTCTCTGGTTACCTGTGACTGTGGGGCAGCGGGTTTTGCTTTTACTGCTGGTTTTGGAGTGGTTTTTTGAGAAAGTTTCGGATTGGTAGCAATTTTTTGCACCGGTTTTTGAGATTCGCAAGATGTGAGGCCTATTGCTAAGCCGATGATATATAATGAATTGCGCATGTTTCTTTTTTTTTGGTAGATTAATGAGCCAAAAATACAAAAAAATAAACTAATTTTTTTGGTTGGTATCGTAAACTATCCTATATTTGCACTCGCAATTACAGATAAGCGATCTTATTAAAATTTGATGGAGAGGTGCCGGAGTGGTAACGGAGCAGATTGCTAATCTGTCGACGGGTAACCGTCGCCAGGGTTCGAGTCCCTGTCTCTCCGCAACTTAAAATTCAATACTATCGGGGCGTAGCGTAGTCCGGTCATCGCGCCTGGTTTGGGACCAGGAGGTCGCAGGTTCGAATCCTGCCGCCCCGACAATTAGAAAAGATTCCTTCGGGAATTTTTTAGTTTAAACACAAATCTGCTTCCAAAAAGCAGAAACCCACTGAAGGGTGTATATCTCAAATAGAGCATCCCGACTTATCGGGACAGATTATAGGTTGAGTTATATATAAAAATTTAAGGGTGCGTAGCTCAGTTGGATAGAGCATCTGCCTTCTAAGCAGACGGTCATAGGTTCGAATCCTATCGCGCTCACAAGGCAGAAACCTTTTCCCACAAAGGGTTTCTGCTTTTTTTTTATTTTGGTAGAAAACGTTAAAAGTAACATTAACGTTAAAAATATTCGATTATAAAAGAAAGAACTTCGCAACGGATGTAGCAGAACAGAGGTTTTTATTTGTCCCAAAAACCTGAACGGTGAAGTAGCTCAGCATATGGAGTATGTCCCATTCGGGGAAGTGTTTCTGGAAGAACGTAACGGCATCTACAACACTCCTTACAAGTTCAACGCTAAAGAACTCGACGAGGAAACTGGTCTATACTACTACGGAGCCAGGTACTACAACCCAAAAACTAGCCTCTGGCTGAGCGTTGATCCACTGGCAGTGTACAATCCTGTAATGGAAACCGAGTTCTACGGAGACGGACAGCATAATGGTGGGATGTACAACTCGGGGAACAACAATCCGTATATCTACACTTACCAAAATCCTATTAGGTATATTGATCCGAATGGAAAGCAGGTTGATTCAAATGCAAAACAAAAGGATGTTGTTATGTTCTGCAGTGAAGATCCTCCTGGTCTTTCTACGGATGTCCTTCAGGTAGTTTTCTGGGGACGGTTATTTTTAGAATTGAACCAAATTACGATCTGTTCAAAATTATACTTGATATTGTTTTTTGACAAGGTATGGTTATAACTAAACAAAGCTGAAAAATTATTAGACTGATTAAGAAACTTATAAATCAACGCAAAAGTTGTTAGTCTTTGCTGGCCATCCACAAGATTTTTTATTCCTTTATCGTCTTCATGAACTATGAGGGAACCAACGCGATAAGTTACATTTCTCACAAAAGAATTTTCAAAAAGATCCTCTAATAACTGTAATACATTTTCTTTTCGCCATTTGTAAGGTCTCTGGTAATCCGGGATTACATACGAATCCAGTTGCTCAATTTTTTTCACCTCCAAAAAGGGTCTTTTTTTTTCAGAATCAGTCCTAGTTATTAATTATCAATAAATTTAATTATTATCTCAATAAAAGCCAATCTTCTTCATACTTCCATTCTCATCACTCCATTTTTCTTCCCAACAGAACTTTTTAACCAGATTAAAATCTACCAGATCTCCATTATACATTTCATGCGTTGTACATTTTCTTGCGTTATTTTCCATTTCGCCGCCGGAATAACTGAAGTCTTTTGCAAGTTTTTAACATTCAGAATCGCTTAAGAAACGGAAATTTTAGTTCCAGATTTGTGCTGATATTTCTACAGCCGGTTTCTCGAATTTTATTTTATAGAGATTATACGCTCAAACGCCGCATCCATACTGTATACCAAATTGGTAGTGGCAAACATAATATAATGTCCCCCACAATTCGGGCCACAGGATATTGCTTACCTATAATCTTAAAATTTTAACACGGAATGTCTTGAACTTTTCAGTCGAAAAACGAAATAATAAGACGCTTCTAAAAGTTATAATCACTCTCGTTTTCAAAACCCGTAACGAGACCGACCGTCTAAAAAATTATAGTTACCTAATACCAAAGCACATCCACCAAACTACAAAGTTTGGAACAAACGCAATTAAGAGAAACTATCTTAATCTAAGGACACACCTCACAAGGCTTAATCGGCGGATGATATGCTTCTCTAAAGTATAACGGTACTTCGAGCGGTTTTGAAAATCTATATCTGGACATAAACACTATCAATTATGGTTATAACCTCAAAATATCCTATAATTTCATTTAAAAAAAATAGATATTCGGAGTTTTTAATTTTCGATGCCGACTAATAAGTTGGAGTTATGGGGAAAATATTTCAAATTTACCGATTATAATATTACTTTTGCAATGCCTTGAAAAACACGCTATACAAAATATTGATTTTTCCGTTGGTGGTCCTCATTCGTTTCTACCAACTTTTCATCTCACCACTGATGGGGAAGAATTGCCGCTTCCAGCCTACCTGTTCACATTATATGTTGCAGGCGTTGAAGGTTCATGGACCTTTTTTAGGGTTCTGGCTGGGAATAAAGAGGATAGGGCGCTGCCATCCTTGGGGTGGGCAAGGCTACGATCCTGTACCACCAAAAGGATAAGGATTTTGTTTAATTTAAAGTTTACTATTTAAAAAGTCTTCGACCGACAAGCAACCATCAACTAAAAACCATCAACCAAATGTTCAAGCTATTATACTTCACATGGAATCCATCTACGGGGATTAATTTAGGTCCACTTACGCTTCATTATTACAGTTTGATGTTCATTTTAGCGTTCGCATTGGGCTATTTGATCATGACAAAAATCTTCAAGATAGATGGCGTGAACCAAAAATATCTGGAGCCAGTTTTCACATGGGCGCTCATCGGGACTATTTTCGGTGCACGCATAGGCCATGTGGTTTTTTATCAGCCTGAACTTTTCAAGCAGGACTTTTGGTCGGTTTTTCTACCGATTCAAACCGTTCCGGAGTTCAAGTTCACTGGTTTTTCAGGGCTTGCTAGCCACGGCGCGGCGATTGTTTTGGTGACGATGCTCGTGATTCTTGGGAGAAAATTGTTCAAAAGAAATCCTCTTTGGCTGCTGGATCGTGTGGCGATTACGGTGGCCCTCGCTGGTTTTTTCATCCGTATTGGAAATTTCTTTAACTCCGAAATTATTGGAAAGCCGGCGCCTAATTCGCCGATTGCCGTGCTGTTTCCTCAACAGAGCGTAGCGGAATATGGCCCTATTGTTCCGCGCTACCCAACGCAACTGATCGAGGCGTTTTCCTATCTCGCTTTATTTATTGTATTGGCATATATCTATTTGAAAACCAACAAGAAATACCATATGGGATGGATTTTCGGGTTTTTCTTTGCCGTACTTTGGTCGATTCGTTTTTTTGTTGAATTCCTAAAAGAACCGCAAGGCGCTGAAAAAATCTCCCTCGGGGTGCTAAACACCGGTCAAGTTTTGAGCTTGCCACTCATTATTATCGGATTGATAGTCATGTATTTATCCAAAAATTTCAGAATAACCCCGGAAGAAAATACTTTATCGGAATAATAATTTTTAGAAATAATGCGCCACATCCGATAAAACTGCGAGAGTTATTCCCTAAAAATCTTAAATGTTGAAAGATTCCGTAAAATCTGTGCGCGGAATGTTTCTTTCACTCACAGAAGCACAGATTTTCACGACTTTTTGATTATTCTCCGCAAAATTTATAATAACGAACCACTTTCAATTTCGTAAGGCTCTTTACCCGGTTCGAAGATTCGCGTAGTATGTGGTCCTTCCACTGTGATCCTATCACCAATACGGCGAATCCAATTTCCCTCCCGTATTCCGATAACCTTGGTATCGTTTTGGGTTAGAAATTCTTTGATACGCATTTCGCGGGTTTCCCCGTTGTGTTTCAAATTGGGATTAGGATCCAAGTAATGAGGGTTTAGGTTGAAAGGCACCAGCCCCATACAGTCGAAACTTGGTGGATATACAATCGGCATATCGTTCGTGGTCTTTATATTCGTACCGCAGATATTGCTTCCCGCGCTGCACCCAAGGTAGGGTTTTCCAGCTTCTACATTAGATTTTAGTATGTTCATTAATCCCTTTTCATGCAAAGTTTTCACGAGAAG
Organism: Chryseobacterium sp.; assembly: GCA_018260475.1. Lineage (GTDB taxonomy): Bacteria > Bacteroidota > Bacteroidia > Flavobacteriales > Weeksellaceae > JAGLBA01. Next base: position 28,986 of record JAGLBA010000014.1, read on the forward strand.
GAAAGTATTCCCACCACCTGTGAAGTAGGCTTTACCAGAATTCAGTGCTTCCGCTGGATCAGGAAATTCGTGTAACCCTTGCACGCTGATATTGATTTGGTTGAAAAATTCCGCGGCCTTTGCGGTGTATTCCTCATGGCTTATACCTCCAGGCCGCGCATACGGAATAAAGATGAGGTCATCAATCCCTTCAAATAATTGGATGATTTCTTCTTTTAGATATTCAAGATAATTTCCACCGAAAAGGGTAGAGGTAGAGGCGAGTATGATGTTCATTTTGTTTGATTGAGGTTAAGGATAAGATGGAAATTTGTAATTGTTTAAAATGCCTTTTATTGGTATACTAAGTTTACGATTGGGTTTATGTCAAAATAGTTTGCGTTAAATTAATTTTTTTTGCATTCTAGTAAATTAACTAATAGGTTTCCAATTTTGTTGAATTATTTTCATTAAAAAATCAGGGCATTTGATTATTTTCCCGGAGATGGAATCAAGGAAAAAAAGAGTGGTTGCAGCTTCAGTGATTTTTTCATTTTTCGAGTTGAAAATTTCATATTCAAATTCAATTCTCACCCCCGGAATTTTTTTGATAAAAGTATGAATTTCCAAAGTTTCATCGTATAATGCAGGCCGAATATATTTGATTTTTAAATCCGAAACCGGGAGCCATATCCCCTGATTTTCAATTTCATCATAGGACATTCCGATGGTACGGAAAAGTTCCACTCGGGCCACTTCTAGGTACTCGGCGTAATTGCCGTAATAGACGTACTTCATAGGATCCGTTTCTCCGTATCGTACTCGTAATGAGTGAATTGTATGTATCAATTTATTTTTTGTTATTTCATACAAATATATTTTTAAATAACCAATACCACAAAAACTTTTTTTTGAAATAATAAAAAATCATCTTTGTATTCACGAAATCATACTGAACAAAACCGCTATTTTTAACGCAATTTATGGATCAAGATTTATCATTGATATGGGAAAAGTGTCTCCGCTTCATGCGGGACAATCTGAATGCGGCGGAAGATAACGACGACCTGAAAAAATTGGAAAAATCGTTTGATCTTTTATTCGATAAGGTACAGCCTGTTTCATTGGTAAATCATAATCTTACCTTGCTGGTTCCAAGCGATTTTTACAAAGAATATATCGAGGAAAATTATCTCTCCCTACTTTCCGCTGCCCTGAGAAAAAATTTTGGCAAAGGGGTGAAACTTTGGTATTCCGTAATGGAAAATAAACCCGCCGGAAAGGAAAAGCAAATCGTACAAAATGTAAAGGGCAACCATACTCCCGCACCAAAGGTGCAGGAAGCGATGCCGATAGTGAAAAATCCTGTGAACGCGTTTGCTGCGCCGGGCATAAAAAAAGTAAATATCGAGGCGAACCTAATCCCGAATCTTTCTTTTGAAAGTTTTGTGGAAGGCGAGAGCAATAAATTTGCTTCTACAGTAGGAAAATCTATTGCCAAAAGACCGGGCGCTACCGCGTTTAACCCATTGTTCATCTACGGTGGTGTGGGCGTCGGGAAAACCCACCTTGCGCACGCCATAGGTCTGGAGGTGAAACAGAATTTTCCGGACAAAGTGGTCCAGTACCTATCTTCGGAAAAATTTATCCAGCGATTTATGTCTGCTGCAAGAGCTCAGAATCATACCGATTTCCAGAACTTTTTCCTAATGGTGGATGTTCTTATTATAGATGATATCCAGTTCCTATCGGGCAAAGCCGCTACGCAGGACAGTTTTTTCCACATCTTTGATTATTTCCATCAGAATGGGAAGCAAGTTATTTTGACTTCAGATAAGGCGCCGGTAGATATTCAGGATATCCAAGAGCGTATTGTTTCCCGTTTCAAATGGGGACTTTCCACTGAGGTGAAATCTCCGGATTTTGATACCAAAAGAAAAATCATTGTGGATAAACTGAGCCGCGATGGCATTGTTCTCACAGATGAAATGGTGGATTTCTTAGCATTGGAAGTGAACTCGAATGTTCGTGAACTTATAGGCGTGATTAATTCTGTGATTGCCTACTCTACCATTTACAAGTCCGACCTTAGTCTGGAACTACTGAAGGAAACAGTTAGTAAAATAGCTTCTACACAGAAAAAAGTCATCAATATTCCTTATATTCAAGAGGTGGTTTGCGATTATTTCGGAATCAAGCGGGAAGATTTGTTATCCAAATCTCGGAAAAGAGACATCGCGCTGCCAAGACAGTTGGCCATGTATTTCTCCAAGGAACTTACAAACGCTACCTTCTCCAAAATAGGCGAGGAAATGGGCGGCAAAGACCACTCCACGGTGATGTATGCCTGCGATACCATAAAGGACATTTCGAAAATCGATAAAGAGATGAAGAAATTTGTAAGAGAATTGTCGGACAGAATAAAACAATAGTTCATAGGCTTGGTTTTTACTGGGCCTTTTTAATTTGAAATAGCATGAAGATATTAATGGTTTGTCTCGGTAATATATGCCGCAGCCCATTGGCAGAAGGCATTATGAAAGCCAAACTTCCAAAGAATTTTGTGGTAGATTCCGCCGGTACAATTTCTCAGCATGAGGGTGAGCATCCCGATGCACGCTCTATTGAGGTGGCAAAAAATCACGGGATAGATATTTCAGAACAAAAATCCAGACCAATTACTGCCGAAGATTTAGATACTTTTGATAGGATTTTCTGCATGGATCTTAATAACTACCAAGATGTAGTCTCTATGGCAAAGAATGATGCGCAGCGAAAGAAAATAGCAATGATTTTGGTAGAAGCGGGCGAACATGCCGAGGCGGAAGTTCCAGATCCCTATTGGGGCGATAAGGATGATTTTGAAGCCGTTTACCAGATGTTGGATAAGGCATGCAGTATAGTCGCTGATAAAATTTTAGATAAAAAATAAGATTATCACTAAAAGATGCTGTTTCTAATTCCTGCCTATCTATCCGAAAAATCTCCGTTAGATTACTTTGCACCCATCATCAAAGAATATATCTCAAAAACAGATTATTTCTTTGTGGAAAACGAGAAAACCGCAAGAAAAGTCATTAAATTTTTCTGTCCAGAGAAGAAACAAGCTGATTTAAAATTTTTTCTTTTGGATAAATACTCCGAATCTGCCGATCTAAAAGAAGCTCAAAAACTCATGATGGAAGGACAGGATTTCGGTCTGTTGTCGGAAGCCGGTTTGCCTTGCATCGCAGATCCGGGAAATCTAATGGTCCGCTGGGCACATGAAAATAGTATTCGGGTAGTGCCAGTAAATGGGCCTTCTTCCATAATCTTAGCATTGATTTCCAGTGGGTTTAATGGTCAGGAATTTACCTTCAACGGTTATATTCCCATTGAAAAATCTGAAAAGAAACAGAAAATTCTATTTCTGGAATCTCAAGTTCAAAAGACAGGCTTTACACAGATTTTTATGGAAACGCCTTACCGAAATATGGCTCTACTGGAGGATTTATGCAAAATCCTTTCTCCTGAAACCAAACTTTGCATCGCTGCCAATATCAATGATCCTGAGAACGAGTTTATTCGAACCAAACCCGTGAAACTTTGGAGAAAGAAACTTCCGGAACTTCATAAAATACCTGCTATTTTCGTGATTGGTAAGTAAATTTAACATCCCTTAACACGCCATTAGCACTATTATTGAACTATATTTTTTAACATTAAAAAATAAAAACTAAATATTATGCAAGACAAAAGAGTAGCAGGCATTTGGATCGATACTACCAAAGCCATTATCGTGAAAAACCATGATGGTCATGATGTTTCAGAATTTTCCGTATTTGGTACGGCGAAAAGGGAAATTCAACATGGTAACTCCAACGAAAACGCTGCGCACAACCATGAGCAGACTTCAAAAAGTAAATTCTTCAAGCAAATTGAGCACGATATTACCAATACTCAGGAACTATTCATCACAGGTCCAGGTATCGCACAAGAGGAACTAAAACACCACCTCGAGGCTACTGCTCAGTACAAAAATCTAAAAGTAACTTTGGGCACCGCACAACAAATGAGTGACGAACAATTTTTAGAAGAAGTGAAATCCCACTTCAAAGCTTAATAAAATCTTAAAGATCATTTTAAATCCTTTCAGTTTTCTGAGAGGATTTTTCTATTTTTATAAAATGAAAATCAGTCTACCTTTATTACTGCTGTCCTCTTTGACATTTGCCCAAGTTCCTACACTTACGGATGATGTTGCCAAAAAACTTGCGGATATGCCGCTGCACTGTATATCCCAAGAATATCCGAACAAAACGGCGCATATCATTAATAATCAACAAGAAGCAATCCTCACTCCAAAAGATTTGCACCCTAGTTTTTACGGATGTTTGGATTGGCACAGTTCCGTGCATGGACATTGGATGCTGGTTCGGCTTTTGAAAACCAAGGCGGGCATGGCGAATGCAAAAGAAATTGAAACGCTTTTGGAAAAGTCTTTCAATGCTGAAAATTTAAAATCCGAAGCCAATTATTTTTCTAAATATCAACTTGCGGCGACTTTTGAGCGTACTTATGGTTGGGCATGGCTGCTTAAATTAGATCAGGAATTGATGACTTGGAAGGATCCCCGGGCGGTAAGATGGCATGAAAATTTGAAACCACTTACCGACCAAGTTTTGGTGTTGTGGAAAAAATATTTGGACAAACAAACCTACCCGAACCGAACAGGCGTACACCCAAACACCGCATTTGCATTAGGTTTTGCCATTGATTGGGCCAGAGTTGCCCATGACAAAGATTTTGAAAACCAACTTATCGAAAAAGCAAAATATTTTTATTTAAAAGACAGAAATACACCCGCTTATTTGGAGCCTGATGGCTCAGATTTCTTTTCGCCGAGTTTGCAAATTGCTGACTTGATGCGCCGTATCCTTCCGCAAAAAGACTTTTCGAAATGGCTCAATCATTTTTATGATAAAAAAGGTTTTGAAAATATTTCTAAAATCCCTGTTGTGAGCGATTTGAAAGACTATCAAACCGTACATTTGGTGGGATTGTCGTTTTCCAGAGCGTGGTGTATGAAGGGCATCGCAAAAGCACTTCCTGAAAAAAATCCTTTAAAAACTAAACTCAATAAACAAGCGGATCGGTTTTTAGCAAATGCATTGCCGCTGCTGTTCCAAAGCAATTATGGCGGCGACCATTGGTTGGGCAGTTTCGCGGTGTATGCGCTCGAGGATTGATTTTAATGTATATTTACTTCAATGAAAAAGATAATTCCCGTATTGCTATTGGTTTCCCAGTTCTCATTTGCACAAACCACAGCGCAAAAGTTAGAAAAAGCCGTAGAATCCTTGATGGCTACGGCACCGGCTTACGCCTCAAACATCTCCATTTATGTGGCTGATGAAAGAGGGAATTTTGTTTATGAAAATGGTGGTAACAAAGGACTTTCCACGGCCTCTACACAAAAAATTTTTACCGCCGCCGCCGCACTAGATGTGTTGGGAAAGGATTACACCTATACTACAACTTCCGCCTTTTCCGGAACATTGAGTGGCGGCACGCTCACCGGCGATCTTTGGATCACATCTAATGGCGATCCCACTCTGGGCAGTTGGCGGTATGAAGAGTACAAACCCGACGATTTTAAACAAAAACTGATCACTGCTATCAAATCAAAAGGAATCAAACAAATCAATGGAAATTTGATGGTGGATGATGGCCAGTTTGATTTCCAAACTGTGCCTGGAGGCTGGCCTTGGAATGATATGGGAAATTACTATGGCGCAGGCGTTTGGGGTGTCAATTGGCGCGAAAATCAGTTTGATTTAATGATGAGCAATGCTACTATTAAGAGCCAAAATGTGGAACTTCCGGGCGTGGTCTGGGTAAATGATTTGGAAGCCGGCGGAACATCTGATCAAAGTTTGATCTACACGGCACCGCATTCCGAAGTGGCGTACATCAATGGAAAATTGCCGGCAAAAGCCATGACGATTTCCGGAGCGATGCCCAACCCGCCGCTTACACTTGGAAGCGAAATCCAAAGTTGGCTGAAAAGCGCTGGAATCCAGTTTAATGGAAAAATAGTTTCGACCTCCCAAATGCGGATTAAAGGCGAGAAAATTCCGACTTACCCACAGGCCAACCAGTTTTTTGAATACAAATCGCCCTCGATGGACAAGATTGTGTACTGGTTTTTGCGAAAAAGCATCAATCTGTACGGCGAAACTATCATTAAAACTTTGGCTAAAGAGAAAAGAGGGGTTGGGAGTTTTTCAGTAGGCGTGGATTTTTTGAGGGACTACTGGGCATCGAAAGGCATCAATACCGCGATGATTAACTTTGCCGATGGCAGCGGTCTTTCGCCACAGAATTATGTTTCGGCGCGTGCGCAAGTTCAGGCGCTGCTTTGGGCAAAAAAACAACCTTGGTTTTCAGTCTTTTATGAAGGATTTCCTACACAAGCCAATGGCATGAAAATGAAAAGTGGAACTATGAAAGACACGAAATCTTTCGCGGGTTATCACAACGGTTATGTTTTTTCTATCATCATTAATAATTATCAGGGCGCTGCGGTCAGCGACGCACTTTTCAAAACTTTGAACCCATTAAAATAATGCAGAACAGGGTTTTATCTAAACTAAATAACTGGGTGGTTTTCGTACTTTTCACGGTGGTGGTTTTCGCTGTCGTACTTTACTCTGTGGTGCTCATCCGCGAACTTCGGCAGCGTGAAACCCGGAGTATAGAGGTCTTTGCGAAGGCTATGAAAATTCAGCAGACCAAAATCCAGATCGATTCTGAAACGCAGGACTTATTGCTTTCCGTGTTTACCGAAAATGATAAACTTCCGACCATCATTACCGATGGCAATAAAAACGCAATCTTAGCTGAAGGTTTCTACCGAAATATTCCGCCTGAAATATTATCAGACAGCACCAAAATGCGCCAAATGATCCGCACGATGGAGAGCCATTATGCCCCGTTCAAATTACAAGTTGAGAAAGGTAAAAATCAATTTGTGTTTTATGATAACTCCCAGTTACTCAATAATTTGAGATTTTTTCCGTACTTTTTGGGTGTTTTTATTTTGTGTTATTTATTGTTTTCATTTTGGTTTTTAAGAACGGTAAAGCGTAATGATGAAGGCCTCGTGTGGGCTGGACTTGCCAAAGAAACGGCACACCAAATCGGCACGCCACTTTCCTCCATGATTGGCTGGATCGAGGTGATGCGCGATGAAAATCCCGATTCCGAAGGTGCAAAAGAAATCGAAAAAGATATCTACCGACTGAAAACCATCTCCGAAAGATTCTCTAAAATAGGGTCGGTGCCGGAACTGAACGACCTTAATCTAAACGAAACGGTTCAGATTAATTTTGATTATCTAAAGTCAAGAATCTCCAGGAAAATCAATTTTGGATTAAAAATGCCGCCGGAGCCATTACTCATCCCACACAACCGAATTTTGCTGAGTTGGGTTATAGAAAACTTGGTGAAAAACGCTGTGGACGCTATGAAAGGCGCCGGAACTTTGGATATTTTGATTTATGAAAAGCAAAAGAATATTTTAATTGATATCAAAGATACCGGTAGCGGTATGACAGGCGCACAAGCTAAAAACGCCTTTAAACCGGGCTTTTCTACCAAAAAAAGAGGCTGGGGATTAGGCTTGAGCCTTGCCAGACGCGTGATTAAAGAATACCACAACGGCGACATCAAAATTTCACAAACAGAACCTGGCAAAGGCTCGACTTTCCGTATTATTTTGAAAACAGTTGATTAGCTAAGTCAAAACTTTTTGTATTCGATGTAATAATTTGGATCAAAAACTACAGGGCTGTCGTTTTGAAGTTTCAATACTTTCCATTCTGATGATGGCGTGATGGTCTGTACTTTATTGATTCTAATAGGTAGTTTTAAATGAGGAACTATATTTTTAAATCTATATTTCAGTTGGTTACCGTTTTGCGAATATTCTAAAACCGGAATTTTCGTCGTCCTTAAATATTGGTCGAAAATTCCAGACAAATCCAAACCGGTTTTTTCAATCATATAGTTTTCGACTTGCTTGGAAGATACCGTTTGGTGGTAAAATTCTTTGCCCATCCCGCGCAAAACTTCGCGAAATTTGGCGTCATCATTCAAAATATGGCGGATGGTGTGGAGCAAGTTTGCGCCTTTGTAGTACATATCGCCGCTACCCTCGTTGCGCACGCCATATTTCCCGATGATTGGGATATCATTCTGTATATTTCTGCGAATGCCCTGTACATAGGTCTCAGAAGAGGTTTTGTCCATGAATTTTTCGGTAAAAAGCGTCTCAGAATAGCAGGTGAAACTCTCATGAATCCACATGTCCGCAGGATCTTTCGCGGTGATATTGTTGGCAAACCATTCATGTCCGCTTTCGTGAACGATGATGAAATCCCAGTTCATCCCAACCCCCGTACCGGAAAGGTCGCGGCCTTTATAGCCATTGGCATATCCGTTTCCGTAGGCAATATTGCTCTGGTGCTCCATTCCCAAATAGGGTGCTTCCACCAATTTATAAGAATCTTCGTAAAAAGGATAGGGACCGAACCAATATTCCATTGCGGCAAGCATGGGCTTCACTTGGGAAAACTGTTTTTTGGCTTTATCTAAATTATGTTCCAGCACCCAATAATCCAAATCGAGGTTGCCTTTTTCACCATTAAATTGGTCTTTAAAATTAACAAAATTCCCAATCGTGGGCGAGATCGAATAGGCATTGATTGGGTTTTTCACTTCCCAAACGAAAAAATTTTTATCTTTCTCCGTGCCTTGGGAAATCAGTCGCCCATTGCCCACTCCGATGAGATTTTTCGGGGTGATTATTTTCATGGTAATGCCATTGTCCGGCTCATCATTCCAAATATCTTTTAGCGGCAACCATACAGAAGTCCCGATGCCTTCCTGCGCCACGCCCATGAAGGGGTTTCCCTTTTCATCTTTATCAAAAACCCATCCGCCGTCCCAAGGTGCATGTTTGGCGATGGTCGGGTTGCCCCAATATTTTATTGTTAAACTATGGTATTCTCCTTTTTTATAAATTTTATTGGTGTGAATAAAAATAAAATCGCCCTCTCTTTTGGAGGTGCAAAGTTTCTCATCGGAATCTGTAATCAGGTATTGCATAGGCTGTTGCAAATCGATTTGGAGAACAGGCTTATCGGTATCTTTGGTAATCTCGAAAGTGATTCTATTTGTTCCCGCTACGGTTTTTTTATCAAAATCGGGCTCTACCGTCAGTTCATATTTTTTAACATCCCAAAAATTGCGAAACTGTGTATCTGAGCCTTTTAGTGTATCGGTTTTAGAAAAAGTTTGGGCGAAAGAAATCCCGGATATGAAGACGAAGATGAATTTTTTCATTGGAAAAATTAATTTCAAATTGAGGTATTATTTTAAATAAAATATCGCAACAGATATTGATTAAAAACGGTTAAGTTTCTAGGTGTTAATTACTTTTGCCTTGCCAATGCTTCTTGCTTTTGCAGTCGTTTGTAAGTTCGGCTGCACATCATAATACTAAATTCGTACAGCACCAGGAGCGGCATAGCGGCAGCCATCATGCTCAAAACATCTGCCGGGGTGATGATCGCAGCAACCACCATTATCAGTACAATTGCGTGGCGACGGTAGGTTTTCATAAACATAGGCGTCAGAATGCCCATGTTGGTAAGGACATATACTGCCACCGGGAAAAGAAATATCAATCCCATCCCTAGAACCACCTGCAAAAACAGCGTGGTATAATCTGATAAATCAAATAGTTGCGTAATGGTATTTGAAATGGTAAAGAGCAAACCGAAATTAATGGCGAAAGGAAGAATAAAAAAATAACCACAAAGGATTCCTGTCAAAAAGAGTATCCAAATGAAATTGATGATAAAAGCCGAGTTTTTCTTTTCACCGGGCATCAGCGCAGGGCTTACGAACCTCCAAATCTCCCAGACAATATATGGAAAAGCCACCACAATGCCGCCAAAAATGGAAACAGCCATCATTACATTGAACTGCTGCATTATGGTTTTCTGCTGAACGGCAAAATGCCCCGGAATCGTGATGCTGTCGTGTCCTAGGTATGCTCTTGAAAAATGATTCACCACCCGGAAAGTAGCAAAATCCGGTTTCGTAGGCGCGAAAAATACATGATCCATAATCCATTCTATGTTATAGCCTACAAGGAAAGCGCCTACCACGATAGCGATTATGCAGCGTACCAAATGGCTGCGCAACTCTCCGATGTGTCCCAAGAAGGACATGTCTTTTTCACTCATATTTTGATGGGAAAATTAATTTAGCAAAATTAATTAAAATTGCTGGGAAATCTAACGACGGCGTAACAATGTTTTTGCAATAATAGAAATAACCACGATTTGATGAATTTAAATATACGACGGCGGCACGGCAGTTTTCAAAGAGATTGAGGTTTAATTAAATTAAATTATTCCTTCATCCAAAAGTCTGTGTATGGCCACGATTCCTGCATAGGTTCCGCCATCAGTCACGATGAGTTGACCGATGTTGTTTTGCTTTAAGATCGCCATAGCTTCTTTTGCCAGTGCTGAGATATCAATGGTTTTGGGGTTTCGGCTCATAATATTTTCAGCCGTGATTCCGGAAAAATTTTCCTCCTTTATCAGCATTCTGCGGAGGTCACCATCGGTAATTACTCCCGCAATGTCATCGCCATCCATCACCACCGTAATGCCGTGGGCAGAGCTGCTGATAGAAATAATGACTTCCCTCACGGAAGAATCCATACGCACAGACGGTTTATTGGCCGATAAAAACTGTCCAACCTTTGCGGTTAGATTTTTCCCCAAAGCCCCACCGGGATGGAATTTAGCAAAATCTTTATCTTCAAAACCATTCAACTCCATCAGGCATACGGCCAGCGCATCGCCCAGCGCCATTTGTACCGTGGTAGAACTTGTGGGCGCCAGTCTATTTGGGCAGGCTTCCTTTTCCACAAAAGTATTCAGCACCACATCGGCGGCATCGCCAAGTTTGCTCTTTGCATTACCCGTCATAGCGATCAGGGCGGACGAATATTCTTTCAGATAGGGCAGAAGTGCCACAATTTCCGGAGAATTCCCAGAGTATGAAATGCACAAAACCACATCCGATTTTTGGATTAAACCGAGGTCGCCGTGGATGGCTTCGGAGGCATGCAGAAACTGCGATGGCGTCCCGGTGGAGTTCAATGTGGCCACTATTTTATTGCCCACATGAGCAGATTTCCCGATCCCGACCACGATTAGTTTTCCGGAGGCACTGCGAATGAGTTCCACTGCAGTGCAAAATTCTTCTCCGAGCCTGTCTCTAAGACCTTCCAGTTCCGTGATTTCCGTTTGCAGAGCGGTTTTTGCTAAAGATAAAAGATGTAAAGGATCCAAATTTTTTAAGGTTTGATTAATTAATTTAATCTTGATTAGACCAATATTGTGAATTAATTTTTTAACTTTGGTTAATTGCAAATTTAGCAACAATTATCAGATGAAAACAAGCAACGCCGATTTATCGAAAAATTTAAAGAAATATTTTGGATTTAATACCTTTAAAGGTGAGCAGGAAGAGATTATAAACACCTTATTAAAGGGTGATGATGTCTTTGTTTTGATGCCTACCGGTGGCGGGAAATCCTTGTGCTACCAATTGCCCGCACTGATGTCCGAAGGAACAGCTATCGTGGTTTCGCCACTGATTGCTTTGATGAAAAACCAGGTAGATGCCGTAAACGGGCTTTCCTCTGACGAGGGTGTGGCGCATGTGCTGAACTCTTCTCTAAACAAAACGCAGACGAAGCAGGTGATGGATGATATCCGCGCCGGGAAAACCAAACTCTTATATGTTGCGCCGGAATCTTTGATAAAAGAAGAATATTTGGATTTTTTAAAGGATGTAAAAATATCTTTCGTAGCGATAGATGAGGCGCACTGCATCTCGGAGTGGGGCCATGATTTCCGCCCGGAATACCGCAACCTAAAACAGATTATAGACCAAATTGCCGATGTTCCAGTAATAGCACTTACCGCTACGGCAACTCCGAAGGTGCAGGATGATATTCAAAAAACTTTGGGAATGAGCGGTGCGGAAGTTTTCAAAGAGAGTTTCAACCGCCCGAATTTATTCTACGAGGTTCGCCCAAAAGTTAATGTGGACAGGGAAATCGTGAAATTCATCCATCAGCACAAAGGGAAGTCAGGGATTGTGTACTGCCTAAGCCGTCGGAAAGTAGAGGAATTTGCTCAACTTTTGCAGGTAAATGGTATCAATGCATTGCCGTACCACGCCGGTTTGGATCAAAAAACCCGCGTGATGAATCAAGATAAATTCCTGATGGAGGAATGCGATATCATCGTGGCAACCATCGCTTTCGGGATGGGGATTGATAAGCCCGATGTGCGTTTTGTGGTGCATTACGATATACCAAAATCTCTGGAAAGTTATTACCAGGAAACCGGAAGAGCCGGAAGAGATGGTGGCGAAGGCCATTGTTTGGCATTTTACGATCCAAAAGATATCGAAAAACTTGAAAAATTCCTTGCACAAAAGCCAGTTTCCGAGAGAGAAATTGGTTTGCAATTGCTGAACGAAGTGGTGGGCTACGCCGAAACTTCCATGAGCCGCCGACAATATCTGATGTGCTATTTCGGGGAATCTTTTGATCCCGAAACTGGTGCCGGTGCAAAGATGGACGATAACTCGGTGAATCCGCCGCCATTGAAAGAGGCGACAAAAGATTTGAAAACTGTGCTGGAATTGGTAAAAAAACTGGACGAAAAATTCAGAACCAAGGATATCATCAATGTAATATCTGGTAAGGAAAGCGCTGTAACGAAATCTTATAAATTAGAAACCAATCCGCTATTTGGCGTCGGGATAGACCAATCCGATAACTATTGGAAATCCATTATCCGCCAAGCAACAGTGCAGAATTTCCTTCAGAAAGACATTGAAACTTATGGCGTCCTGAAACTTTCTGAAAAAGGACATTCAGTTTTGTCTGGGAGTTATAAGAAGCCTTTCATAATTGCAGAAGACCGCCAGTATGACCTTGCCCAATCCAAGGCAGATTCCGATCAGGAGCAGGTACAAGCATGCGCCGTGATGGACGACAAACTTTTCGCCCAATTGAAAGATTTGCGCAGAAAGATCGCCAAAAAACACGGCATACCGCCTTACACGGTCTTTATGGATCCCAGTTTAGAGGATATGACCGTGCAGTATCCTATCAGCGTGGATGAAATTGCAAAAATCTATGGCGTGGGCGATGGTAAGGCCAAAAAGTATGGTAAAGAATTCGCGGAATTCATCAAAAAGTATGTAGAGGATAACGACATTGAGCGTACGCAGGATATGGTTCTGAAACAAGTGGCAAACAAGGCTTCTCACAAGGTTTTCATTATCCAGAATACTGATAAAAAAATTGACCTCGAGGATATTGCAAAAGCCAAAAATCTCTCGATGACGGAACTTCTGAAAGAGATGGAAAGTATTGTATATCAAGGTACTAAATTAAATATCAATTATTATATTGATGAAAATTTCGATGAAGATTTGGTTGAGGAATTTATGGATTTTATGAAAGAATCCGAAAGCGATAGTATGAAAGTTCTTTTGGCAGAATTTGGAGATGATTTGAGTGACGAGGAGGTTAGATTACTGAGAATTAAGTTTATAAGTGATGTTGCGAACTGATTTAATATCACTATGTTATTTGATTAAAAAACTGAAGATCTTCAATGGCTTATTTCTTATGAAAATCCTGAACTTATAGTATAATTTTGGAATTTTTCGGGGATTGAAAATAGATCATCATTTTTCTAAATCAATCCTCTTATAAACATTCATATCGTAGATTTTCCCGGCCTTGTTTAAATTCTTTTTCCCATTTTTGCAAAAACTTAATAGTGCAGGATTCCAGCAAAAAAATATCTGTCATTTTCATTCTCCCTGATCTCGAAACTGGCGGTGCAGAGAGGATTGTAACCACGATTGCCAACCATTTGCCGCGGGAGAAATTTGAACTAAAAATGATGCTTTTGCGAAAAGAAGGCGGCTATCTTGAGATTTTGAAACCTGATATCGAAGTCATAGACCTGAAAACACCGCGAATCCGCCATTCACTAATACCGATTTTAAAAGAAATAAAAAAACGCAAACCGGACATTGTATTTTCCGGTTTTGGAGAAGTAAATGCCTACCTTTCTTTGTATATCAGGTTTTTTCCGAAGATAAAATTCATCGCCCGCGAAACCAATGTCGTTTCTCAGCATGTCACACGCAAGGAAATACGCTTTTTCTATAAATTTTATAACAATTACGACCGAATTATTTGCCAGTCGGACGATATGCAAAAAGATTTGGTTGAAAACTTCAACATTAGAAAGGATAAAATTGTAAAAATCAATAATCCTGTAGATTTTGATTTTATCGAGCAAAAACTGGCCTCATCGGTGCTGCCCAATGGTTTTTCGGGGGATTTTAAGAATGTGGTGGCCATTGGAAACCTTTCTTCGCGCAAGGGGTTTGATAATTTGCTGCTCGTTTTTTCGCATTTAAAAAAAGAAAAAATAAAACTCCATATTTTGGGCGACGGTCGAGATAAAGATTTTCTCCACCAAATGAAAACCGACCTTGGTTTGGAAAATGTGACTTTCCATGGACAGCAAAAAAATCCTTACCAATTCCTAAAATTTGCTGATTTATTTATCCTTTCCTCGCGCTACGAGGGTTTTCCTAATGTGCTTCTGGAAGCCGGCGCATGCGGGACTTTTGCTTTGGCAAATGATTGTCCGGGCGGCATCCGTGAGATTATTTTAAAAGGAACAAATGGCGAAATTTCCGATATCGAAAACCATGAGGGTTTTGCTAAAAAAATCTTGGAGGTAATAAGTCAAACTCATGATATGCAAACCATCAAATCATCGATTAAAAACCGATTTTCAAAGGAAATAATTTTAGGGGAGTATGAGAAGCTTTTTGAAGAACTGTAAACTCTATAAAGCTGAGTTATAGTTCCTTTAAAAAACAAAATTTCGGCGGTTCTTGCACCGAAATTATTCGTAAATTCGCACATAATTAGTTTTAAACAAAATAAAAAATATATGAGTCAGTTTGATGTAACCGTAATCGGTTCTGGTCCAGGTGGTTATGTAGCCGCAATCCGTTGTGCACAGTTAGGTTTCAAAACCGCAATGATCGAGAAGTATCCTACTTTCGGTGGAACTTGCCTGAATGTGGGCTGTATCCCGTCTAAAGCATTGTTGGACAGTTCGGAACATTTCGAAAAAGCGAAGCATGAGTTTGCAGATCACGGAATCATTATCGATGAACCAAAAGCCGACCTCGCTAAAATGATTGAGCGTAAAAACGGCGTAGTAGACCAGACTACGAAAGGAATTGCTTTCCTGATGGACAAAAACAAAATCACCACTTTCGAGGGTGTGGGTAGTTTTGAAAGCGCCACTCAAATCAAAGTAACTAAAAACGACGGTTCTTCGGAAACTATCGAATCTAAATACACGATTATCGCGACTGGTTCTAAGCCATCATCGCTGCCGTTTATCAATTTGGATAAAGAAAGAATCATTACTTCTACAGAGGCTTTAAATCTAAAAGAAATTCCGAAACACCTGATCGTTATTGGCGGTGGCGTGATTGGTTTGGAGTTGGGTTCTGTTTACAAAAGACTTGGTGCGGAGGTGACCGTAGTAGAATTTATGGATAGAATTATCCCGGGAATGGATGGCGCATTGTCTAAAGAGCTTCAAAAAGTTCTTAGAAAACAAGGCATGAAATTCAATTTGCAAACCGCTGTTTCCGGTGTGGAAAGATCCGGCGACACGGTGAAAGTAACCGCTAAAGATAAAAAAGGCGAAGAGGTAACCTTCGAAGGCGACTATGTTTTGGTTTCCGTAGGTAGAAAACCTTATACAGATGGGCTTGGCCTTGAAAAAGCTGGCGTGGAACTGGACGAGAGAGGCCGCGTAAAAGTGAATGATCACTTACAAACCAATGTTCAAAATATCTATGCTATTGGGGATGTGGTTCAAGGGGCGATGCTGGCTCATAAAGCCGAAGAAGAAGGCGTTTTCGTTGCTGAAACTCTGGCCGGGCAAAAGCCGCACATCAACTATAACCTGATTCCAGGCGTGGTATACACTTGGCCGGAAGTGGCGGGCGTAGGAAAAACCGAAGAGCAACTGAAAGAGGCTGGTGTGACTTATAAAGTTGGGAATTTCCCGATGAGAGCGCTGGGTAGAAGCCGTGCATCTGGTGATACGGATGGTTTTGTGAAAATCCTTGCCGACGAAAAGACCGATGAAATCCTTGGATTCCATATGATTGGCGCGAGAGCGGCCGACCTTATCGCGGAAGGTGTGACGGCAATGGAATTCCGTGCGAGTGCTGAAGATCTTACGAGAATGTCACACGCGCACCCGACTTATGCAGAAGCCATCAAGGAAGCATGTATGGATGCCACAGGAAAACGCGCAATTCACATGTAGAAATCGTGGATTCGTTAGTAAGTTGATTTGTTGATTTGAATTAACTTGCTAATAATTAACTTGCTGATAATTTTAAAAGAGAAACTTTCGGGTTTCTCTTTTTTTTTAATCTCATCCTCATCCTTAGCCTTAACTTTAACTTACAGTATCATCGTTTCCTTTGCTTTAATTTTCCACAAAAATATTATTTAGTTGAATGGGTGGTGTTTTTCTTGCGGAAACGGGTTTCAAAATTTGTCATTAAAAGCCGCTGCAGAAAGTCTCAATAAAATTGAGGATTAACACGCGATAGGTGAGGTTATAGCTTTGTAAAATCTTTTGGAAATTCATTCAAGATGTTTGTGCTATATAAAATCTATCTGCCTATAATTCTGTTTTTTTAAAGTAATAGCGGGTTTTATGTATTTGTTAAGGAAAACATCTTTCGCTATGTATGCCCGAAATGTTGAAAAACCTCCTGCTTAATTTCCAAATAATAATGCACCACAACCGAATTGTAGTTCATACGAAATGCCTGGGAATCAGAGAAATATTGGCAGGTTTTTAAGAAGCCAGAAGTTATATTTCGTGCGTTGCAACTGGTGTTCCGTGTGGAATTGCTTTAAAAAAATTACCTTTGCACCATTAATATTTAAAATAAAAACCTATGCAGCCCGGTACATTTCACACTTTGAAGATTGCAGAACAGAATTATTCAGGATTATTTCTGGAGGACGAAAACGGAACGCGCGCCTTTTTACCAAAAGTATTTGCCCCGGAAAATCCTGTTATCGGCGAAGAAATGAAAGTGTTTGTATTTCAGGATGATGACCGCCTGAAAGCCACTACGGAGACGCCGAACGCCGAAGTTGGGGAATTTGCCGTGATGAACTGTGTGCAAAGCCTGCCGACGGGTGCCTTCATGGATTGGGGAATTATCAAAGATTTATTCGTGCCTTACAAGCAGCAGAAAGCTAAGATAGAGGAGGGTAAACGCTATCTGGTGTATGTTTATATAGATGACACTCTGGGATTAGTTACCGGTACTACGGCTTTCAAACGCAATCCTCAGTATAAAGATTTGCCGTTTCAGGTGGGCGATAAGGTAGATTTGATTTTAATGGGTGAGGGCGAACTGGGGTGGAATGTCATCATCAACAAGAAATATATAGGCCTTATTTATACATCCGATGTTTACAAAAAACTATTCCCCCTTTCGGAGGAAATAGGTTATATCAAGGCGATTCGCGAAGACGGAAAGATAGATGTGACCCTGCAACCTAATGGCTATGATAATAATGACGAGTTCCAGAAAGTAATTTTGGAGTCGTTGGAACGGAACTATGGACTGCTTTACCTTAGCGACCAATCTTCCCCTGAGGAAATAAAAGAGGAATTGCACATGAGCAAAAAGAATTTCAAAAAAGCCATTGGTGTACTTTACCGTCTTAAAAAAATCGAAATTTTAGAGGATAAAATTCGACTTCTGTAAAGAGAATTAGTAAATTTTATGATATTTTTCAGAGTAAAGTAATGTTAAGATTATTTAATATACTTTTGTCAAAGATTTAAACATTTATTTAATTTATCACGAAAAAATTATTAGTACTAAGTGCAATCGCACTTTTCGCAGGAATGAATGCACAAGAAGTAGGTTATAAGCCAGTAGCTGGTGATGTAACAGCAGAACTAGGTCTTACTGGCGGTTTAGGAAATACTTCTGTTGCAATCGCAGATCAAGGCTTTGGCGCAGGTGCAATGTTCAAGGGAAGATATTTCACTACAGATAAAATGGCTTACAGAGCTACTGTTGTTATTGGAAATACAGACACAGAGGATAACAAAACTTCCAACACAGTTGTTGAAGACAGCGATTTCAATTTAGGACTTGGTTTCGGTATTGAAAAACACTTCACAGGTACTGAGAGACTTTCTCCTTATGTAGGCGGTGATATATTGATTGGTTTTGCTAATCAAAAACAAACAACTACTTATACACCAACAAATGGTACTCCACAAGTTATGGAAACAACTGGTCCAAATTCATTCAACTTCGGTGTTAGAGGCGTTTTCGGTGCAGATTACTATTTCGTGAAAAGAGTGTTCCTTGGAGTTGAAGCAGGCCTTGGCCTAATGTATAAGTCTGAAGGCGATACAACTGTAAAAGTTGCTAACACTACTAACACTAAAAAAGGTGGCTCTTCATTCAACATCACTCCTGCTGTTGTAGGTGGTATCAGAATCGGTTACGCTTTCTAATTTTAATTTTTTACGACTTTCAATTCCGACTCTTTAATGGGGCGGAATTTTTGTTTATGTTTTTTTTACGGTGTAAAACTAACTGAAGCAATAGACTGTCTTACCTTTCTCTTTTTCAGCTTCCGATTATAGACCTGCCGACGCACCCTGGACAAACTACAGGCAAAAATTATTTTTTTTTTCTAAAATAATTTATATTCGGTGGAAAGTTTAATCCGTACAAAAGCTTGTTGTTACAATAAAGCCTAATGCTTTTCTAGCACTTTAGCCTGGACTCCAAATTCCATTACTCTCTGCGCTGGTGATTATGGTACATGATGAGGCTTGGTTACAAATGAAAGACAACAAATTTCTTTAGCCAAATAACAAAAGTCTTACTGCATTGAAAACCATACTTTATTGCAGAATAACTTATAGAAAGGCGTCGCTTCCAACTAATTGTACCGTTTTTAATATATAGGGCACAGAATAATCTTTTTAAGTGCGCTTTACATAAAGCGTAACTGCATGTTCTTCCCTAAATAAAATTTTTTTTATATTTCAGGACTAGACATAGAAGCAACAAAAATTCCCGATAGGCACGCATTGTCGGGACTTGGCGTTCCCGCATCATGCTTCCAACAAGCAACAGCCAGCCTCCCGCTTACAGAAACTTTCGTATCTTTGCGCCAAATATTCAGCAAAAATGAGCAGAGACAACAAAAATACCGGTAGGCCGGACAGACCCAGACAAACCGTAAGAAGACCCTCTGAAGCACCTCGCGCTCCAAAATCTGAAGACAGACCTACGGCAAGATCTTCCGGAAAACCGAAAGAGCCAAAACTCTTTTCCAAATCCGAAGCAGAATCTTACGAGCGTGCAATGTCGCGTCCCGTTTCCCGAAAGTCTTCCAAAAGTGTAAATCCAAGAAACAAGTTTAAACCTACAGATTCTTCATACAAAAAACCTTTTAAAAGATTTGATGAAAAGCAAGAAGACCACGCAAAATCATTTGTATTGCGCAGGAGACTTGCCAAAATCGAAAAAGACCTTCATAAGGAAACCATCCGCCTGAACAAATACATCGCCAACTCCGGCATTTGCAGCCGCAGGGAAGCCGATGAACTCATAGAACAAGGATTGGTAGAAGTGAATGGCAAAGTCGTTCGCGAGATGGGCTACCAAGTCGAAAAAACCGACAAAGTCGTTTTCGATGGCCAAGGCATCACGCCAGAAAAGCCGGTTTATGTCCTATTGAACAAACCTAAAGGCTACATTTCCACAACTAAAGACGATAAGGCACGCAAAACTGTGATGGATCTTGTGGCAAATGCATCGCCATACCGCACTTTCCCTGTTGGAAGATTGGACCGTTCCACAACGGGAGTTATTTTATTGACCAACGATGGTCATCTAACCAAAAAATTGACACATCCATCTTTTAACCTAAAAAAAATCTACCATGTAACACTGGATAGGAAACTATCAGTAGAAGACCTGCAAGCCATAGCCGAAGGCATCCGTTTGGAAGAAGGCGTAGCAACCGTGGATAGTATTTCCTTCATTGAGGGAAAACCTAAAAATGAAGTTGGGATCGAGATTTCTTTGGGATGGCCGCGGATGATTCGTAGAATTTTCCATAAACTCGGCTACGAGGTGGAATTATTGGATCGCGTGATGTTCGCGGGACTTACCAAGAAAAACATCAAGAGGGGGCATTGGAGAATACTCACCGACCTGGAGGTGAACAACTTAAAAATGCTTTAGATCAAAACTAACCGGGGATGTCTCCGGTTTTGTTTTAAAATGTAAGATATATCACAAATCGCAAAACTTAAAAATCATTATCTTTACTAAAATATTTTTTATGAAGAAAATACAAATGGTTGACCTGCAAAGTCAGTACTACAAAATAAAAAACGAACTGGATAACGCGGTACTGAATGTGATGGATTCTGCAGCGTACATCAATGGGCCAGAGGTAAAACTCTTTCAGCAGGAATTGGAAAATTACCTTGGCGTAAAGCATGTTATTCCTTGTGCCAACGGAACCGATGCCTTGCAAATCGCCCTTATGGCGCTTGGTTTGGAAGAAGGTGACGAAATAATTACTGCAGATTTTACTTTTGCAGCCACAGTAGAAGTTATTCATTTGCTTAAACTAAAAGCTGTTTTGGTAGATGTGGATTATGACACTTTTACTATAGATCCCGAAAAAATAAAAGCTGCCATCACTTCCAAAACCAAGGCTATCATTCCAGTACATTTGTTCGGACAGTGCGCCAATATGGAAGCGATTTTGAAAATCGCAAATGAGCATCAGCTCTTTGTGATTGAAGATAATGCACAGGCTATCGGCTCTGATTTCACATTCACAAATGGCGAAACCAAAAAGTCGGGAACCATGGGAACGATTGGAACGACTTCCTTTTTTCCATCCAAAAACCTCGGTTGCTACGGTGACGGTGGTGCGATCTTTACTAATGATGATGAAATTGCACATAAAATTCGTGGAATTGCAAACCATGGAATGTACGAGCGCTATTACCACGACGAAGTAGGCGTGAATTCCCGATTAGACAGCATCCAGGCAGTAATCTTACGGAAGAAATTGCCACTTCTGGATACCTATAACGAAGATCGCCGCTGGGCAGCAGATTTCTATGATGAAGCCTTCAAAGATCACGAACATATTTTGACGCCTAAGCGTGCTGAAAATTCCAGCCATGTTTTTCACCAGTATACTTTACGCATTTTGAATGGGAAACGAAACGATCTGCAGAAATTTTTAATGGAAAAAGAAATTCCGGCGATGATTTATTACCCAGTAGCACTGCGCAAACAAAAAGCCTATTATCAGGAATCGGATCCTAAAGATTTTGTGAATACCGATAAACTTCTAGACCAAGTGATCTCCCTCCCGATGCACACGGAATTGGATGAAGAACAAATAAAATATATCACAGACAGCGTATTGGAATTTATGAATAAATAGATCGCATTTACTTTGCTAAATAATTTAATTACTCATTACACATAAAAAATGACCATACTTGTAACTGGCGGACTTGGCTATATAGGCTCGCATACCGTAGTTGAACTTCTAAATAGCGGCTTCGATGTCGTAATCGTAGATGACCTTTCTAATTCGGAGAAATTTATTCTAAATAATATAGAGGAAGTCGCCGGCAAAAAGCCAGTATTTTATCCTTTTGATTTGAGACGAAAGGAACTGCTGAATCAGGTTTTTGATGCGCATAAAATAGATGGCTGTATTAATTTTGCTGCGTACAAAGCCGTGGGCGAAAGTCAGGAAAAGCCTTTGGATTATTATGAAAACAATCTTTTTTCTTTAATTAATATCCTTCAGGAATTTAAACGAAGAAATATTTCAAACTTTATTTTCTCTTCATCTTGTACCGTTTATGGCCAAGCCGATGAGATGCCAATTACCGAAGATACGCCGCTGAAAACACCGGAATCTTCCTATGGCAAAACTAAGCAAATGGGCGAAGAAATATTAAAAGACTTTGCCACAGCTTACCAAAAGAGAGTGTCTCTGTTGCGTTATTTTAACCCAATCGGGGCACATCCTTCTGCAAAGTTAGGAGAATTGCCTATCGGAATTCCTAATAACCTCGTGCCTTTTGTAACGCAAACTGCCGCCGGACTTCGCAAGGAACTTAGCATTTGGGGTAATGATTATCCTACGCCAGATGGAACTGCGGTCCGCGATTATATTTATGTGGTTGATTTGGCGAAAGCCCATGTCGCTGCACTAAAAAAACTTATCGCTTCGGAAGATGAAACAGTGATTGATGTTTTCAATCTCGGAACGGGAACGGGTTCATCCGTTTTGGAAGTGGTTCAGGCTTATGAAAAAGCAAATAATGTATCGGTTCCTTATAAAATCTGCGACCGCAGGCAGGGCGATATCACAATTGCCTATGCAAATGCTGACCGTGCAGAACAACAATTGGGCTGGAAGGCTGACACCACTTTGGAGGAAGCGCTTCGAACCACTTGGAAGTGGCAGAAATATTTGGAGAGTAGAAAATATTAATTTCTTTTTAATTTAAACCAAAAAAAACCCGAATAGCGTCGGGCTTTTTTGTTGGTTATATCGGACCTTGTTGGTCTTCGTTGTTATAATTATTATTGATGTCTTTTTGTGGTTTCTTTTTCGGTTCCACTTTTTCACCTTCTTTAAATCGGTAGGTGAGGGAAAGTGTAAACTGGCGCGGCATAAACTGCATATAACTGCGGCGGGTATATTCCGGATCGTAGGTGAACACGGTGCGGTTTCTGGTATTGAAAATGTCTTGTACATTGAACGCCAATGTTCCATTCCCTTTCCAAATGGTTTTGCTGGCGCCAAGATTCAGCGCATACATATCTTTAAGCTCTTGCTGTGCTGTCTTTTGTCCCGCACGATACATTCCTTGAATTTGTACGCTGAAAGTTTTATCTATCTTAAAAGTGGAGGCAAGTCTCGCTCTCGTAGAGAAGCCTTCGCCTGCAAGACTGCGCTTGTATTGCTGTGTTGCACCGGTTTCATTTATGGCATCATAGAATAATTCTCCATCATTTTTATATCCGAAAAGATCCAAATTCGCCATAAGCTTTAGCCAAGAAGTGACATCCGCTGTGGCATTTAGGTCAAGTCCGTAGCGCGTATCCGTACCGAGGTTGATAGGACGGGTTATGAACTCGTCCGTGCGTGCATCCGGTCTATAAACCAACATTTTAACATCATCTTCCGTTTTCCTATAATATAAAGTCGGGTTGATGGTGAATTTCTTTTTCTGAATACTGTACCCCAATTCAAAAGAGTTGATGTAAGACGGATTCAGATCGGCATTTCCCAAGAACAAGTTCCTTGGATCGCTGTAGGACATAAACGGCACGAGGAAAAAGGAGCGAGGCCTATCTATCCGGCGAGAATAGTTCAACAACAATTGGTTGTCTTTTTCCAAATCATAACTAAGGAAAACCGAAGGAAACAACTGGTTATAATTTTTTTCTTTGATGAAATTATCCTTTCCTGTAAGGTTTTTATAATTAATGTCTATATTTGAAAACTCATCACGAAGCCCCAACTGATAGCCAAATTTCCCGACTTTGCTTTGAAACTGGACAAATGCCGCATTGATCATTTCTTTGTAATCCGTCGAGTTTGTAAAACGCTCCAATTGATTAAAAAGATAGCCGTCTTTAGAGGTGTTTACTGCATTGTCATACAGATTGTTATTGGCGTCCAACCGGTATCCTGCCTCAATTTTAGAATTTTCGTTAATAGGCAATTCGTAATCCAATTTTCCGATTATGGATTTATTGGTGGTCTTTTGTCTGAGCAAATCATTCAACACAAAAACGCTCGTATTAGTTTCTAAAATATTAGTATCAGAAGGCGAGTTTCCATGTTGCCAACTCAAAGAAGCAGAAATATTTTGCCCATTGTCATTTATTTTATGATCAAAACCGAGATCCGTCTGGAAGGCCAAATTGGTGGAATGTCCGGAACTCAATCTTTGGCTGTTCACATCCGTGCCGTTTCGGTAGTTGTAGAGGTAATTTACCGTCGCATTATTCAAATTATCGAAAGTCCGCACCGTCCCGGAAAGATTCATAGAGGTGCGGTCGCTAAAATCATAAACCAAACCCGCCGTAGCGTTGTAGGTATTCATTTCGATTTTATTCAGCGTATTTTGGCTAGTATTCAGGTAGGCGCCTTTATTGTAGATCACGCTGTTTTCGTTCTTCATTTCTGCCTGACTGTAGCCGCCGCCGCCGTTCAGGAACCAAGTCAGCCCGCCTTTTTTCCAACTAAGGTTGGCGTTGAGGTTAGTCCGTTGTTGGTAGCCTACGGAACCCGTCACGCTTCCGTTGAAACCGAGTTTTTTAGTTTTTTTAAGGATGATATTCAGGATACCCGCAGTGCCGGAAGCCTCAAATTTTGAGGAAGGGTTGGTAATCACCTCTATTCTTTCAATCTGTTCTGCAGGGATAGATTGCAGGGCATTAGCACCATCATCTATGCCGAGTAGGGCAGAAGGCTTTCCATTAATGAGGAACCGCACATTAGAACTGCCCCGCATGGAAACGGTTCCGTCTGTATCCACCGTTACCGATGGCACATTGCTCAGAACATCCTGCAAATTCCCACCTTTAGAAGTGAGGTCGGCAGATGGATCATACACTTTTTTATCAATCTCCACTTTGTACGGTTTAGCGGCCGCTGCGGTAATAACAACACCCTGAATGTCTTTAGTTTGCACACCCGGAGATGCTGTGGCGTCTCTATCTATTTTTAGGTTGAGACTTCCTTGGATGGGCAACTGCCGGTTACTCAGCAAAGTTTTTCTATAATTAATGGCTTCTATGGTGATGTCATAGTTTCCAGGTGCCAAATCCAAGGTGTAGTTTCCTTGGTCATCGGTAAGCGTAGCATCGCTAAATGCCTTGTTGGCTTTGTTTGAAAAAGTAACCGAAGCATACGGCACGCTTTGGTTATCGGCGTCGGTCACTTTTCCGGAAACGGACGCTTTTTCCTGGGCAAAGGCAAAACTCGCGGCACCTAGTATGAATAACAGACCCAAAGTCCGTTTTCTTACAATACTTGAAATCTCAATATTGTGTTTCATAATTATTATTTTTTTACATAATTATTTTTCAAAAACTAAATAAATCTACATAATTTCAACTTAATCAAATTTAGAGACCATTACTTTATGTCCTTGGAATTCAGCCAATTTTGGTAGGCTTTTGCGTTTACGGCGTGTTCAGCATCGCTAGCGGTGAAACGGTGATACCCAAATTTATCAGGGTTGGCAGCCATATAAATGTAGTCATGTTTTTCAGCATTTAGAACAGCATCCACAGAATTTTTATCAACAATGCAAATTGGTCCCGGCGGAATTCCCGGGTTTGCGTAGGTATTATAAGGCGAAGGAATCGTTAAATGCTTGTACAAAACGCGCTTCAAAGGTGGCTCTGTGAAGCTATTGGCTTGTAGCACGGTGTAGATCACGGTAGGATCCGACTGCAATTTCATGCCTTTGCGGTAACGGTTTAGGTATAGGCCGGCAATAGTTTTCTGCTCGTCTTGCTTACCACCGGATTCCTTGAAAACAATGGACGCCAAGGCATAAATTTGGTCTCTGCTGAGTCCGGATTGCTTTTCTTTTTCCACCCTTTCAGCATTCCAAAATTCAGAATATTCGTCTTCAAATTTTTTGAAAAATTCTTGCGGTGTTACCGTCCAAAAGAAATTATAAGTGTCACTGAAAAAATATTTTTTTAAGTCCTCTGCATTGCGATAACCTTTTTGTGCCGCGATTTTGTCGAGGTCGCTTGCGAATTTCAAGGAATCCAATTCCGTTTTGCGCGAAACGCGCCCGAGCATTTGGTACACGGTGTAGAAATCGCCGATGCGAAAAGTGTTCTCTGTTTGGTTCCCTGCTTTGATCATGTTTACGAGGTCGGCGTTACTCATCCCAGACTGGATGCGGTAGCGCCCAGCATTGAAAAATTTATCCAAATTCTTATCTTTTGCCACCGCTACAAAATTTTCTTTATCCTTTATGTATGGCGAGATAGAATCTACAATGGATTCTAAATTCGCTTTATGCGGAATCAAAATATAGCCTTCATTGGCGACATTGCCACTAAAGTTTTTCTTGTAATATCTATAGCCAAAAAATCCACCGATGATTGCCGCAACCAGCACTAATACCGATATAATGGATAATCCATTTTTCATCCTATTTATTTAAAAAATTAAAACTTAATTTCCCCCTGGAAAACTTGCTCAGCTGGGCCCTCCAGCCAAACATTCTGGAAGGATGCGCCATTTTTCTCGGCATAAACTTTCAAATCACCTCCCAATGTCTTTACTTCCACGGATTCTGCACCGTTTCCCTTCATTATGGATAGTGCACTTGCCGTTACGCCCGTGCCGCAACTGTAGGTTTCGTCTTCCACGCCGCGCTCGTAAGTACGCACGAAAATACCGCCGTTATGTGTCTCAACAAAATTAACATTGATTCCGTCCTTTATATAAGTCTCAGAATTCCGTATTTTGTTACCGTTTTCATAAACTTTATAATCCTCTATGCTTTCTACAAATTTCACATAGTGCGGCGAACCGGTGTTCAGGACCCAATCTTCACCGTCTTTTTGGATGTTTTCCACATCTATCATTTTTAATTTTACGATGCCGTTTTTTATTTCTGCCTCGTGCAACCCATCCACGGCAACGAAGCTGCATTTGTCATCAAAAACCCCTAAAAAATGAGCAAAAGCAACCAGACATCTGCCCCCATTTCCGCACATGGTACTCTCGTTTCCATCGGAATTGTAGTAGACCATTTTGAAGTCGGTAGTATCGTCTTTTTCTAATAAAATAAGACCATCGCCCCCTATCCCGAATCTGCGGTCGCATAGTTTTCCGATTAGATTTTTGTCTTTATTAAAAGAAAGGTCACGGTTATCGATCATTATAAAATCGTTTCCGGTGCCTTGGTATTTGTAAAATTGAATAGTTTTGTTCATAATAAAAGCCAATTCCAAGTGAATCAGCTTACAAAAATACTTATTTGAAGTAAGGTTTCATGTTAAACATATCACAAAAGTTATGTGTATTTGGCCGACATCGTTTTCCGCCATTCCAAATACCCGATGACCGCCATTGCGGTAAAAAACAAGAATTGTATTGATGTGATTCCTAACCCTTTGTAAATCATCATCGGGATGCAGATCAAGTCGCCCACAATCCAAAACAGCCAGTTTTCGATTTTTCTTTTTGCCATAAACCACATCCCCACGAGGAAAATAGAAGTGGTGAAAACATCCAGCCAATTGGCCCAATCCAGATGCGATAGGCCGAGTTCTACCCCGGACATATTGAAATGATTATCTATGAAAGGTTTAAAATAATAAACCACAGTCACCAAAATGATACTTAAAACAAATAATCCAAGTCCCTTTATCCATTCGCTTTTTGTAGCCCATTCCGGCTGTATATGCACTTGGTCATTAGAGTTTTTTGCCCAAAGAACCCAGCCATAAAGGCTCATCACGGTGTAATAAACATTGATTATCGTATCACCCAAAAGTCCCGCAGCAAAAAGTAGATAGACATAAATAATGGTCGATACTATGCCGGTAGGATAAACCCAGATATTTTTTTTGATTGAAAAATAAACACTCGCTAAACCAAAGGCCGTGGCAATAGCCTCCAGCCAGATTTGCCAAGGCTCATAACTTTCGTAGGGTTTGATAAAAAGTTTGTAAAAATCCATGTTCAAAGATAATTGAAAATAAATTATGAGCATTAGATTTATTAAATTTTGATGTTATACAGGTTATATTTAGCCTTTTCTTTAGTTTAAGCAATTTAATTCGAGAAAAATTCTTAATATTTCTAAAAATTGTTTTATTTTCGTGAATCTAAAAACCAAATAGAAACACTATGTCAAAAATCTGGAGTAAAAAGCCGATGAGCGCTTATGAGAATGACATCAAGAACAATCAAATGAAAAAAGTTCTTGGTAAATGGAGTCTTACAGCTATCGGTATCGGCGCCATCATCGGAGGCGGTATCTTTGTGCTTACGGGTACGGGCGCCTATTATCACGCAGGTCCTGCTTTGGCACTATCCTTTGTAATTGCTGGTATCGCCTGTATTTTTGCGGCGCTGTGCTATTCCGAATTCTCATCTATCCTTCCCGTGGAAGGTTCGGCATATGCCTATGCCTACGGAACTATCGGAGAAATTTTCGCCTGGATTATCGGGTGGGGACTGATTTTGGAATACGCCATGGGATCTATGACGGTGGCGGTGTCTTGGTCCGGGTACTTCAATAAATTACTGAAAATGTTTGGCCTACACCTGCCTGCTTACCTTACTTCTGATCCTGCAAGTTATACCGGCGAAGGTTTTGCCATAAATCTTCCTGCATTCCTAATTGTGATTTTTGTGACTTCGCTTTTAATTAGAGGGACAAAAGAGGCTGCGAAAGCCAATAACCTGATAGTAATGATGAAGGTTGCTGCCGTTATATTCGTCATCGTGGCCGGGCTATTCTTCATTCACACAGAATATTGGGACCCGTTTATCCCGCCAGCTGCTATGGTAAGAGAAGGGGATACTATGAAGGAGGCCTATGGTATCCAGGGAATTATATCCGGTGCTGCGGCGATTTTCTTTGCTTATGTGGGTTTTGATGCTGTTTCAACCCAGGCAGGGGAGGCCATCAACCCGAAAAAAGATGTACCATTTGCGATTATCACCTCGCTTTTAGTTTGTACACTGCTTTATATCCTAGTTTCTCTTGTACTTACAGGGATGATGCACTACTCCGATTTCGATCCATATGGCAAATATCCCGATGCGATCAAGGCGCCTGTAGCCTACGCCTTCGAGATTGCCGGACAAAGCTGGGCATCCTACATCATTACGATTGCCGCTACGGTAGGTTTGATTTCCGTTTTGATGGTGATGATGATGGGGCAGTCCCGTATCTTCCTTGGAATGTCCAAAGACGGTTTGATTCCTAAAATGTTCAGCGAATTGAATACAAAAACAAAGACGCCATCCAAAAACATTATGCTTTTGGGCGGTGTGATTGCCACGGTAGCAGCGCTTACGCCAATCAGCAAACTCGCAGATATGTGTAGTTTCGGGACATTGTTTGCTTTCACCATGGTATGTATCGCTGTTTGGGTACTCCGTGTGAAAAGCCCGAATTTGGAGCGTACCTTCAAAGTTCCTGCGCTTCCAGTGATTGCCAGCTGCGGTATCTTAATCAATACTTACTTGATGTACAAACTCAGCGATGATGCAAAACTGATGTCGCTTATTTGGCTTGGTATAGGCCTTGTGATTTACTTCCTCTACAGCCGCAAGCACAGCCGCCTGCAAAAAGGGGATTATGAAAGTGAAACTCTTAAAATGGAACAAGACCCGTTGGATTTCAAACACAAAATATAATTTTTTTCCCGCTTCGGCGGGTTTTTTATTAATGAAAATTTTTACCACAAAAGTTTCAAAAGAATTTTAATTAAAAAATTATGGATGGATATAAGCCTGATTATTTGCTCTAAAAAATATTTTTTCCACTAAGCTATTGTGCCTTTTGTGGTCGAAAAAGAGAGTTTGAATTTTAATTAAAAAATTATTGATTGATATAAGTCTGCTTTTTTGCTCTAAAAAAAATATTTTTCCACTAAACCATTGTGCCTTTTGTGGTCGAAAAAGGATTTAATTTTATTAAAAAAATTATTGATGGATATAAGCCTGCTCTTTTGCTCTATAGACCTTTTTTCCACTAAACTATTGTGCCTTTTGTGGTCAAAAAAGTGATTTTGAATTTTAATTAAAAAATTATTAATGTATAAAAGTCTGCTTTTTTGCTCTAAAAAATAATTTTTCCACTAAACCATTGTGCCTTTTGTGGTTGTAAAAGGATTTTGAATTTTAATTAAAAAATTATGGATGGATATAAGCCTGATTATTTGCTCTAAAAAATATTTTTTCCACTAAGCTATT
>JAGLBA010000150.1 GCA_018260475.1 Chryseobacterium sp.
ACGTACGATTTATCCCCTTACGAAAAAGGCTCGTGATAAATATTTTTATAAATGTTATTAGTAAATTTAGCTCATTAAATGGCGGGAAAAATATCAGCTTTTTAGAGTTTGCCAAATGATTAATGACAAGGCAATTTTATTGAATTAAATCTTCTCATCTGTAATCTCCGCAGAATTGCCTTAAAATTTCTGAAGAAAAAAACATTTGTGTTTTCGTTTAAGAAAAAAAATGGTTAGATTCTGTTATAATGTCTTTAAAGCTTTTTCAAGTTTTTTAAATTTTGTGTTATTTAATCACATATTAAATAACTGAGTAAAAACACTTATAATTTTTGGGTTATTAATTTGAGAAACTTTGTTGAAGATTCTTCTTTGAAGAAGAATTTTTGTTGGAATACACCCACAAGTTTTGCCAGCTTAACAGCTGCTGGATTCTGGTCAGCGATCCCATTTCGACTGCGAGTGCCTGAGGTCTTGCAGGAATTGAAGTTAGCCCGAACATGACCTGTAGTTGTTAAATTTTTTCCAAAGATGTTGCGTCATAAAATTATTTTAAAATATCTTCTTCATCGAGGTTTCCTTATTATTGCCTTTAAAACTTTTTAAAGTTTTTTACAGTGACTACTGTATTAAGTTATATACTGGGTGAATAATGCAAAGCGGTAATGTTTACAGTAAATCG
>JAGLBA010000151.1 GCA_018260475.1 Chryseobacterium sp.
TTTTCCTTTTTCTCTCTCTCTATTTTTATCTTTTTCTCTTTCTTTCTCTTTTCCTCTTTCTTTTTCTTTCTTTCTTTCTTTTCACTTTACTATCTCTCTCTTTTTCTCTCTTTCTTTTTCTTTTCTTCTTTCTTTTTCTTTCTTTCTTTCTTTTTCTTTCTTTCTATTTCTCTTTCTTTCTCTTTTCTTCTTTCCTTTTCTTTCTTTTTTTCTTTTTCTTTCTTTCTATTTCTCTTTACTCTCTCTTTTCTTCTTTCCTTTTCTCTTTACTCTCTCTTTTTCTCTCTTTCTATTTCTCTTTCTTTCCCTTTTCTTCTTTCCTTTTCTTTCTTTCTTTCTTTTCTCTTTACTCTCTCTTTTTCTCTCTTTCTTTTTCTTTTCTTCTTTCTTTTTCTTTCTTTCTTTTTTTTTCTCTTTCCTCTCTCTTTTTTTCCTCTTTCTATTTCTCTTTTTTTTCTTTTCTTCTTTCTTTTTCTTTCTTTCTTTTTTTCTCTTTCCTTTCTCTTTTTTTCCTCTTTCTATTTCTCTTTTTTTTTCTTTTCTTCTTTCTTTTTCTTTCTTTCTTTTTTTTCTCTTTCTCTCTCTTTCTATTTCTCTTTCTTTCTTTTTTTCTCTTTCCTCTTTCTTTTTTTGTTTTTTCCTCTTTCTCATTCTCTTTTTTCTCTTTATTTTTTTCTCTTT
>JAGLBA010000152.1 GCA_018260475.1 Chryseobacterium sp.
TAACCTATATGCTTTTATTGTTACTTTTCAACAATGCACAGAAGTTTTAGTAGTTTATATTTTTTGCGCTCTTCATTCCAAATCATTATTTACATTATCGATTTTATTATTTACATTATATATTTTTTTTATTTCTTTGTATTTTCATTGCTTCTTTTCAACACGTGGAAGTAGTAGTGGAAGTAGTTCTAGTAATTCTTCTCACTTCTTCACCATTGACTATGTTCTCTATATTCTTTATTATTTTCTACATTCATTGTTTCTATTTAATTTATGTGCACTTTTTTTAAACAAATAAAATGTCTTCGTTGGTATTTTAAAATTTAAATTGTTTTAACAAGCGGCATTGCACTTAAGTTGGATGACTGCACCGTGAATAAATGTCTTCCTCGGTAGTATAGTGGTAAGTATCCCCGCCTGTCACGCGGGAGACCGGGGTTCGATTCCCCGCCGGGGAGATTTTTTTTTTATTTTTTTTTTTTATTTTTAACTTGAGTAATTATTAATTTTATTTCATTTCGCTGGGTTGCTTTTTTGTTTTTTTTTGTTTTTTGTTTTTTTTTTTTTTTATTTTTCATGTTCGCAACAGTTCTTAAGTGACCGTTAACCGTGGGTCGCCTCTGGAATTCGTGCGATTTCTATTCGAATTTGATTATATAACCAATCTGCGACGTCTCTCG
>JAGLBA010000153.1 GCA_018260475.1 Chryseobacterium sp.
TCAAATGATGATTTATGTACAAGCGCTAACACCCTGACAAAAAGTCGTAAAAATTTAATTCAAATTGACCAGATTTCGTTTTTGTTTTCATTTGTAACTTCTCAAATCCGATTTGATTTTTAATTTTTTTTTTTTTTTACAAAATCAATCTTGTTTTCTCTCTATTCTATTTTTTTGTGTTCGTTTCGGCCGTCCGTCTATGGACCGCGTGATTTTGACAATTTTCTCCCGACCCAGTATTTCTTCATCTTATGCTAAGCTGTTGCTTTCGTTTTCCTTTCCACTTTGTACCTGTTTGTACCTTTTTGGTTCGTGTGTGAAACAAGAACTTCTGTTTTTTCTCTTTGGGTACGTCCCGCTTTTTGAAACCTTCTTGGCTTATCCCCAGTTCTTGGGCATCTTTTTCAATTTCGGAGAACCAAGCCCATCTGGTTTTCTTTTGGAGTAGGATTCTAAAGATCGTGTCTGGGTTATTCGTTTCTGGATTTATTCGTGTTATATAAAGTTTATTCTATATGTATATTTAATTATTTTTTTCATTCTTTATTATTTATCTCTATCTGTGTTTTTCTCTTTCTCAGCCTCTCTCTCTCTTTTCCTATTCTATTCTCTATCTCTTTATCTCACTTTCCCTCTCTCTCTTTCTTACACTTTATTTTTTCTCAGTCGCTCTCTCTC
>JAGLBA010000154.1 GCA_018260475.1 Chryseobacterium sp.
GACGATTAATTCTAAGGAGTATTGCTTGCAATCGGACGAATTTAAAGGAGATGAGAAAAAAACGTCCAAAATGAAACACGACGCCAAAATGGCGTCGTACTGACAAAAATCTGAAACGGGAAAAAGAAGAAAAAAACAAAAATGGCAACGTCTTCGACAGAGCATGAATTAAAAATCGCTCTAAAAGAAAAAAAAACCAAGAAAATCTTTCTCCAAGAGGGAAAGTACAACAGGACAAAAGTAGCGACAGAATTATTTTCAGCAAATTGGATTCGCAAAGCGTCGATAAATGATTTGGAATAATTAAAAAAAGAAGTTAATTCGAAGGTGGGGGTCGAATAGAAGCTACCGAAAGAACAAACCGAAGAAGAAGAAAGAAGGCAAAAATGTGAAAGAAGAGGATCAAAAAGTGGCCCATTGAAATTCTCAACGGAATGAAAGTGTAAAAATGAAGAAGAAGAAGAAACAAAAAAACAAATTTTCAGCACGGAAATTTTTTGGTTGAAAATTAACAAAAAAAAAACCATTTAAAAAAAACAAGAAAAAAAACATATTTAAAACAAGATCGTCCCTCAGCTAAGCTGATAGTATTCCGGAGCGAAATCGTTCGACAAATTGCTCAGGAAATTAAAATCCGAAGAACTGTTGCTGTTATCCGCAGGAGAAGGATTATGG
>JAGLBA010000155.1 GCA_018260475.1 Chryseobacterium sp.
GTGCACGTTTTCACACATGAGTTACCAGAAAACCGAAAATGAGAGAGAGAAAGGAAAAAATGTAGTTTGACCCTTTTTAGCAAAAGGAACAATTGCCATTTCCATTTTTTTTTACTTTGTAGTACACTCTAATTTTGGTAAATGACATTCCCTCCTGATATTTTTTTTAATTTTAATCGCCATAAATTTGATCAAACTTTTTTAAGTGTTATAATTTTTTTTAGCGCTTTCGGCTCGCATCAGAATAACTTTATTTCCGGCAATTACTTCCGGCTGGCTCAATAACTTCCAGTTCGAAACAAAAGAACTTTATTCACTTTAATTATATTCATTTTTAATAATTTAATTTTTTCAATGAAAAGTTTTATTTTATTTTTTTCGTTGTGTTGGATTGCTGAGAAAATCAATAAGACGCAAGATTTTCCACGTAAGAATTTTTGTCATTTTTAATCGAACCTCAATTCTAACCTGAACTTGTTAGAGGACTAACTGTAATTGCGTTAAAATTTGAATTTTTTAAAAAGCGATTTTGATTAAAATTAAAAGTAACTTAAACTGCTTTAAATATAAAATAACCTTTGAATTTTTCATTGAAACGGAAATGGCCAGGTTAAGTTAAAATAAGTAATGATATATGTGATTTGGTCGAATCACTATTATTCATATTTAAATGGT
>JAGLBA010000156.1 GCA_018260475.1 Chryseobacterium sp.
GGGGACGATTCCTTTTTCTAGGTCGAATTAGAAGAAGAAGATACTTTCAGGAATATCTCTCAATTCCATTTATTCCATTTGTGATTATTCACTCTTTCGATAAAATTTGTCTTTCCAGGTGGACATGTTTTTATTTTTTATTTTTTTTTTTTTGCTGTGACCGCCTTTAGTCTACCAAAGTCTGGTCGTTTTTATTTTTAGGTGTATTTGAGTTGCAACACCACAATTTTAAGTTTTTTTTTTAAATCCTGGAAGCTGTTCAAAATGAAAACAATTAATTTTTTAATTTTTGATATTTGGAAAATGAATCCTCATTAGTGTTTTGAGTAGATTATTACATTTATGTTTAGTTTGAGTGTAAAATTTTATTTTACTTTGTCTTTTTTTTTAAACTAATAATTATTTTTTTCATTAATAAAGCTTGTTTGCATATTTTTTTTCGTTTTTGTTTTTTTGTTTTTGAATAATGTCTTCTTCTTCATGAGAAATCATAAAAGTATGCAGTAATAGGTCTGTCGTTTTTTTACTTTTATTTTTTATTTTTA
The DNA here is from genome assembly GCA_018260475.1 of Chryseobacterium sp. Taxonomy (GTDB): domain Bacteria; phylum Bacteroidota; class Bacteroidia; order Flavobacteriales; family Weeksellaceae; genus JAGLBA01. The sequence continues at coordinate 546 of JAGLBA010000156.1, forward strand.
TAAATTTATACTTTAAATTTCACTTATTGAAAAATTTCTTTAGCTTAATATGCATTTTGAAAATAGTTACAATTCAATATAATTTAATTTATTCACGAAAATAAATGCAGAAACTGTAAAATTTATATG
>JAGLBA010000157.1 GCA_018260475.1 Chryseobacterium sp.
TAGCGGCTTCCGTTCAAATCATTCTTCGTGAATGCGAATTTTTGAACCTTTAGGCGATGTCGAATTTTGATAAGCAGACTCGTGACCTCATTGGTCACAAATAGACTGGTCTGGGAAAAGCGGGACCCAAATTCATTTACCAAAATTTAATCTAGTTCCAAAAATGATTGTACGAACAACAAAATCCGATCGATTTGCTCAAAAAAAGTTAGAAGAATCGCAGACGCAGAGAAATTCTTTCAGAATCCAACAGAAATAAAAATTTCTCTATTTCGTTCGAAGTAGATGAATTCCTTTATACTAACTTCATGTACTAACTTTAATACCTGTTATTGTTGGTGCATGCAATTTTTGGGGGTCATTACGCCATCTCTAATAACGGCAGTAGAGACTTGCGCTATGTATCAGATGTTTAGGCAATTTTAACAGCTGCTGGAACCTTCGATTGTCACAATTAGACCGAAAGCTAGTTTAATAGCCCGAAAATTGCATTTTCTAACAATAATCTGAATAAAATTGGCAAAATCCTTAAATTTATAAACATATTTAAAAAAAAAATGTAAAAAAAATTTTTTTTCAATGGCCATTCAATTACATTGTGCTCGGGAGCATCTGCACGATCTGACCTAAATTTATTACTTTTTAGACCGCCACTCATAGAATTATAACAAGC
>JAGLBA010000158.1 GCA_018260475.1 Chryseobacterium sp.
AGTTTTTATTTTTTACTTTTGTTTTATTTTTTTATTTCGTTTAATTTAATTTTTATATTTATTTACCGATATTTTGCGAAAACTCTTGTATCGTAAATTAATGTTTTTGCTTTCTTCAAAATTATTTTAAATAAAATTAACATGTCGAAAACACAATTAATTTGAAACAGTGAGGAAAAAAAGGATTCGTGTTAATAACAATACAATATTTTAACAATACGATAAATTTGCTTTAAAATTGAATCAATTAAATTGTTATGGTGTTAGATTAGCAAAAAAAGCAAAATTTTTGTATATCGTGAAATCTTCCTGCAGGTGAGAGAAAAATTGTTTTTTCATTTTGTTTTCCCCCCCGTCATTTCATTTATGTAATAGTAATGCTAATAATAGCAACAGCAGCAGCAGCAGCAGCAACAGCAGCAGCAGCAGTAGTAGCGAGCTTGAAAGTAAAAGATTAAAAATTGTTCTTATTTTTAACAATTGCGGATTTGAAAAAGTTTCATTTTTTTTAAAGCAGATTTGAATTTAATTTGGTGAAATTCTTCAATGCAAATTAAAATCGTCTCTTTTGCGATTGAATTTTTGTTGGATTTTTTGGTTTTCTTATTTCTTGAATAGAAATGAATAATGTTTTCATTTTCAAATTCATTCTCTTCGTTTTTACGAAATTATT
>JAGLBA010000159.1 GCA_018260475.1 Chryseobacterium sp.
TTTACCTGCGGCTTCTGAGGCAGTTCGTTTTGACCCGATATTCTCTGAGTCATTTCACTTTATTTATTGATTGATTTTCTTAATTTATTTCAAATTTGGTCCGATTTTTTTGTCCTTCGTCTCAAATCACATGAAAATTTTTATTTTTATTTTTTTTTATATTTTTTCATAGTGATTCGAAAATCATTCGTCACGGTTTGCCGTGAGCCTCGGGTCTAAGCTCTCTTTTTCAAGCTTCCTCAAAGCCTTTCCAGCCTTTCCAGCCTTTTTCTTTTTCTCTCCCTCCTCTTGAATCCTCTCCTTTTATCATGACAACGAAGATCGTTTATCACATTTATGTCGACGAGTTTCTTTTTTTCTTTTTTTTTCTTTTTTTTTTTAAACGGTCAAAGTTATTATTTTCTTCTGCCCCTCGAGCCGCCAGCTTTCTTTTTGCTTCTTTCCTTTTTCTTCTTTACTTTTCTTCGTTCATTTTTTTCTTTTCTTTTTCTTCTTTTTTCTTCTTCCTTTTTCTTCTTCCCTTCTCTTCCTTTCTTTTTCTTCTTTCCTCTTTCTTCTTTCCTTTTCTTCGTTCATTTATCTTCTTTCCTTTTCTTCGTTCATTTTTCTTTTTTCCTTTTTCTTCTTTCCTTTTCTTCGTTCATTTTTCTTCTTTCCCTCTCTCTCTC
>JAGLBA010000015.1 GCA_018260475.1 Chryseobacterium sp.
TATAAATCATGATGGCGCTATGTATGTCATACGATCCATGGAAAAATATCAAGACGCAAGAAATTTTGGCAGAATAAAAATTGGCAAAAACTGTTTTATAGGGAACAACTGCACAATCCTTCCTGGCGTCGAAGTGGGCGATAACTGCATATTGGGGGCCGGATCTGTTCTTAGCTCATCGATGCCGGCAAACTCTGTTTTTGCGGGTGTTCCTGCAAAATTCATTTGTAGTATCGAAGAATACGGAGATAAAGCTCTTGCAAATAATGTAATGTATCCCCGCGAACTGGAAAGAAATAGACCCTTACTAGATGCCTATATTAAAGAGCACCTACCTCACACATATAAAACCGTAAAATCACCCCTTAAAGATTAACCTAAAACTTCTCCAAGCCATCCACACCTAATTTTATCATTTTTATAGAAAGGTCTTTTCGATTTCCATAGGTATTATAAATAGCATCCTCGCTTAAAACACCACGCGGTAAATCCTGTGGAATTATATGTAGTCGATCATCCTCCAGATCTCGATTTCTTTCTTCACTGCTATAATAAGCCATCAGTTCCTGAAACTCTTTATTGTTTTCTTCCCACCGCTGGAGCAAATTTTCCAACTCAGAAATCAATCCATCGGTCTGGTTCAAAATATGTTCCATCTTAGTGATTTTCTCAATCCTTTCTTGCATGGTGATAATTTTAAATTAAATATATGAAATTCTTTGGTAGAAGCTTGGCTTTTTTACCTTTGTAAAAACACAAATCCTTGAAAAAGAAAATACTAATCCGAATAGGTTCGCTTCGCCATGGTGGAGCGGAGAAAGTTCTGGCGACTTTCATAAAAAACCTGCCGAAAGACAAATATGACATCGATCTTTTGTTAAACCTTTATTCTGGGAAATATTTACCAGAAATTCCCAGTTGGGTGAATATTCTTTATCTAAATAAAGGCGAAATGATCACTACCAACCGACCGCAGGACATCCCGAGGAAGGCGTTTCGGGTTGTGTACCAGGCATTATTGAAAAAGTTTCCGAAACTGCTGTACTCCAAGATTCTTAAAAACAAAAAATACGACATCGAGTTTGCCGCTATTCATGGTTTTCGAGATGAGATTTTAAATTCGCCCGTTAAGACTTCAAAAAAAATCGTTTGGATTCATAATGACTTGCGCAAAACACAGTTTCACAATTATACCGACGAGGAGATTCGGAAATTTTTTGGTTTTGATAAAATCATGGTGATCTCCGAACACATCCAAAAAGATTTTGAAAATTTAGCACAAAACGAAGACGAAAAAAAGCGCATCGTTCGGATTTACAACCCGTTGGATACGCAGGAGGTTCTTATAAAAAGTCTGGAACCAGGAAACGGGACGCAGGAATTGGGACGCACAAACCAACAACCGCAAACCAACAACCATTACCCAACTTTCGTTTCCGTAGGCACGGTCTTTCCACAAAAAGGTTTTGATAGGTTATTGAAAGTCCATAAAAGACTGCTGGATGAAGGATTGAAGCACAAAATTCAAATTATTGGCGACGGCTATGATTTTGAAAATATTAAAAACCTCCGTGCAGAACTGGGTGTGGAAGAGTCTGCAGAAATGCGCGGCTTTACCGAAAATCCTTACCCTTATTTCAAAAATGCGGATTTCTATGTTTTAAGTTCGCGCTACGAAGGTTTCCCGACGGTTTTATTTGAAGCCATGACCCTGAAAAAGAACATCATAGCCACGGAAGTATCGGGAGTAAAGGAAATGTTGGAAGACGGTAAACTTGGTTTTATTGTAGAAAATTCCGAAGATGGCATTTACCAAGGCATGAAAAAAGCGCTCACTGAGCCAGAAAGTTTTAACCCGTACCAGGAAAGACTGAAAGAGTACGAAATGCCTTTTAATCTGGAAAATTCTGTAAAAAAAATCATAGAAGTGATTGATAATTAACGAGTAAATTAAAAAAACCTTAAAATGACAACCACAAAAGACATTTTAAAATCCTTTTATAATTTTTTACGGGTAAATTATTTTGTGGCTATTTTGGTTTAAAAATTTATCTTTGCTCCCATGCCCGACTATTCTATTATCCAAAAAGATTTCTACCGCGAGTGCGGAAAATGGCTCTCTACCACGGAGATTTGGCAGAAATGCATCAATCCGAATCTGCATTTCATCTACATACTAAGGAAGTGCCAACAGACCACAAAAAAATCGCTGAAAGGGATGTTTTGGCGAATGGTATTGCGTCATCACCAGATTAAATACGGCATACAAATATACCCGGAAACGCAGATTGGCGAAGGTTTCTACCTCGGGCATTGGGGCACTTTGGTCATTAATCCAAAAACCATCATCGGTAAAAATTGTAATATCGCGCAGGGCGTCACCATCGGGCAGGCTAACCGTGGAAAAGCACAGGGCGTTCCGGTTATCGGCGACGAAGTTTGGATCGGCCCGAATGCCGTAGTGGTGGGAAAAATAACTGTCGGGAATAATGTTTTGATCGCCCCGAATGCGTATGTGAACTGCGACATTCCTTCAAATTCCATCGCCATGGGCAACCCCGCACGCGTTTTCTCCTCGGAAAATGCCACGGAAGGCTACATTAATAAAAAAATATAGTTGTTAATTTTGGTTAAATTTTTATTTTTCGAAAAAGAACATTTGCTTATTAGACTTCAAAGACTATAATTTGCAGAATTATATTCTCAAGTGAAAAGATTCGGGGCCTTATTGGTTTTAATGATCTTCCTAAACTTCACAGCGCTACCCAGTATCGCTGCCATTTGTGGATTTGAAATTCCGCAGACGAATGCCACGGTTTCCGAAGAAGAACACGGTGGAAAAACCATAGTCGTTTACGAAAAAACACTTCCTAACACGCTGAATATCCACGACTTCCTACACTTCATCTTATACAAAAAAGAAAGAAACCAGTTCGCGCATCTGGACGACTGCGGAACGCTTTCTCCTTATTTTCCCATTCCTTCCCCGCCTCCTGATATTTAAAATATCGATTCTAAAAATCCACCCTCGTTTACACCCATAAAATTGATGGCAAAAGGACAGAGTGGCTTTATAAATCTTAAATTCAGTGATTTAAGTCAAGTTCGTTTGATTTAAATTTGAAACAAAACAATTTCAATACAAAAAACCGTAAAGTTTTTTAGAAACATTCGCGCTTTTTAGCGTGGATTAAAATTCTACGGTTAAAAATATCTTAACAATGAAAAAACAAAAAAGCTTAATACAAAATATAAAAGATAATTTCCCATCCGGATTGGTGGTCTTTTTAGTTGCACTTCCGCTCTGTCTGGGTATCGCATTGGCATCGGGCGCACCGCCGTTGGCAGGAATTATTTCTGGTATCGTAGGAGGTTTGGTCGTGGATTTATCAGTAATTCCAATATTTCCGTTTCGGGTCCGGCGGCTGGGCTCACCGCTATCGTCCTCACCGCGATTACGGATTTGGGTGCATTCGAACTTTTCCTCTGCGCAGGCATGATCGCCGGACTTATACAATTGGCTTTAGGTTTTGCGAAAGCTGGAAGTATCTCCAATTATTTCCCAAACAATGTGATCGAGGGGATGCTCGCCGCCATTGGAATTATTATTATTTTGAAACAGATCCCGCACGCACTGGGCTTCGATCATGATTACGAAGGCCACGAATCTCTTTTCGATAATGGTGTAAATTTCGGCTATTTTTCCGTGTTGAAGGGCGCCATGCATCCCGGAGCCATCGTGGTGACGCTAGTTTCATTGGGAATTCTATTGGCTTGGGACAAAATCTCGGCTTTGAAGAAACTCAAAATCCTTCCGGGAGCCTTGGTAGCTGTAATTGTTGGAATTTTATTAAACCAATTATTCATTTCCACGGGTAGCTTTTTCGCCATCGACAAAGAGCATTTGGTAAATCTTCCCGTGCCTCAAACTTTAAGCGATTTTAAAAATCTCATCATTTTCCCGGATTTCTCAGGATTTATGAATCCTAAAGTTTGGATCTCTGGCGCTACCATTGCGATTGTAGCCTCTATCGAAACGCTGCTTTGCATCGAGGCATCCGACCGATTGGATACGCACCGAAGGATTACCGATACCAATTTGGAATTGAAGGCACAGGGCATAGGAAATTTTGCATCTTCATTAATAGGCGGAATGCCGCTAACTTCTGTTGTGGTAAGGAGTTCGGCTAATGCAAGTTCTGGTGCAACCACCAAAATGTCCACCATGATTCACGGATTTTTATTGCTCATTTGCGTGCTATCGATTCCTTTTTTATTAAATCAAATTCCGCTCGCCACACTGGCTGCCGTATTACTTTTGGTGGGCTATAAATTGGCGAAACCTGCTACTTTAAAACATTTTTGGAAACTCGGTAGATTCCAGTTCATTCCGTTTGTTGCGACTGTCATTGCCGTTGTTGCCACCGATTTATTGAAAGGCGTGGGAATCGGTTTGGCCATATCCATTTACTATATATTGCAAGGAAATATGAAGCGTGCGTACTACCTTAGCCGTGATAATTTGTTGGAAGAAGATGAGGTGACGATAAAACTGGCAGAGGAAGTGTCTTTTCTAAACAAAGCGCCCATCAAAAAAACTTTGAAAAATATAAAACCGGGATCGAAGGTGATTTTTGATGCCCGCGGAACTTCCTATATCACGCATGATGTCCTGGAAATGATAGAGGATTTTGCCAACATCCGTGCGAAGGAAGAGGATATAGAAGTGGAACTTTTAGGCTTTAAAACGTCCTACAAAGACTATGAAACCGACAATGAATCCCACATTTCTGTGACGCACAGGAGAGCTATGTAATCGTTTTTATGATCACTTTGCAAATTATTATCAATTATTTAATTAAATTTCAACAAAATTAAAATCTAACAGAATGACAGAATCATATCAAAAAATATTCGAAAACAATAAAAACTGGATCGCCGAAAAACTTGGTCAAGATAAAGATTTCTTCAAAAAACTGGCTGCCGGTCAAAACCCGGAATACCTCTACATAGGCTGCTCGGACAGCCGTGCTACCGCCGAAGAACTCATGGGCATGAAACCCGGCGAAGTTTTTGTACACAGAAATATCGCAAATGTGGTGAACACGCTGGACATGAGTTCTACCGCCGTGATCCAGTATGCGGTACAGTACCTGAAGGTAAAACACATCATCGTTTGCGGCCACTACGGTTGCGGTGGTGTGAAAGCGGCGATGACGCCAGAAGATTTCGGACTGATGAATCCCTGGCTGAGAACAATTCGTGATGTCTATCGTACGCACCAAGAGGAGCTGGATCTCATTGAAAATGAGGAACAACGCTACAAAAGACTCATCGAACTGAATGTGCAAGAGCAATGCATCAATGTCATTAAAATGGCATGCGTACAAGAGAGGTATATTCTGGACCAATATCCTATCGTGCATGGTTGGGTTTTCGACCTTGCCACTGGAAAGATTATCGACTTAAATATTGATTTCGAGCACATTCTCAAGGATATACAGAAGGTGTACGACCTTACAAATTCTAAATGGATTATGAGCCGGAAAGACAATAAAAACTTGTTGGAATAATTATTTCCCGTTAAAAGCCGTCATCGTGTTTTGGATTCCCGCAAACACGAAGGACTGGCAGGCTTTGGAAAACTTCCCGATTCTTTCGGGAAGTTTGTCGTTTTCTTCGGGAGACCATTTCCCTAGAACATAGTCCACTTGTTTGCCTTCGGAAAAATCATCAGAAATCCCAAACCTCAACCGCGGATAATTTTGAGTCCCAAGTTGTTCCTGAATACTTTTCAACCCGTTGTGCCCGGCATCAGAGCCTTTCATTTTCATCCGTAAAGTTCCAAACGGTAGAGCAAGATCATCGGTTATAATCATTAAATTTTCCAAAGGGATATTTTCTTTCTGCAACCAGAATTTCACGGCATTCCCGGAGAGATTCATATAGGTATCTGGCTTTAGAATCAACACTTTACGGCCTTTGAATTTGCCTTCCGCCAACAAACCGAAATTAGCAGATTTAAACGGTGCCTCTATGTCAGCAGCCAATTTTTCAGCTACTTTGAAGCCAATATTGTGGCGTGTTTCGGCATATTCTTCGCCTTTGTTTCCAAGGCCTACGATGAGGTATTTCATGTTTCTTAGCTGAAATAAGTTTTTTTAACCCACATTTCAAAAACGGGATCCAGAAGTTCAAGTTTGCCCGAATTTTCATCCAGAATATCTTTATGGATCAAAACTTGTTTGTTTTTGTTGACATTACCTGAAGATCCGAGGTTGTATTCTTCAATTGTTTTTTTGGAAGATAGCTGAACAGCTTCGTCCACCACGGCTTTCAGCAGGTTAATTTGACCAACACTGAGGTTTTCTACCATATTCTTAAAAAGTGGTTCATTACCGTCGAGCAGGCGTTTCAGTGCATTATCGAAAATTTCCTGCGAAACCTCTTTTTCAGTTTCAGCCCATATAAAAAACGAAAATTGTTGCACATACCACGAATGGTTTTTCATATAAAGCGGAATTTTCTCCGAAAACTGACGAGAAATTAGTCGTCCGCTTTTGCTAAAACCTTCTTCAATAAATGGAATCCACTTTTCCGTTGCTATTTTTTGAAGCCAGAATACATCGCCGAATTTATAAAATGGTTTGGAAGAGTTCGTAAAAATATCCGCCATCATGTGGCGCTTGCTACCGTAAAGACAGTAGCTCACATGCTTATGTTTTTGCCAAACCGAGCGCATTTTTCTCTCAAAATTTTTAAAATTCTGAAATTGCGCCAGATTCTGAAATTCATCAATACAGATGAGTATTTTTTTATTTTTTAAGAGCGCCAAAGTTTCCGGCAGGTTTAGAATTTCCTCCTTATTTTTTTCCACCTCTTTCCAATCAAAACTAAGGCTCAGATCGCTGTCGGGCTGTAGTTTTAATTTCAGTCTCGGAATGACTTTTTTAAAGATGGTTTTTGCATTTTCTATCCATTCCTCTACTTTAGTTGAGGAGGCTTTGATGATTTCCTTAGCAAAATTTTCTAGAAATTCTTCCTCCGAATTTACTGAAAACAAATCCATCTTCACTACCATAAAATCCGGATTTTCTACCAAAATTTGTGATGCAGCTTTTTCAACCAGCGAAGATTTCCCCCAACGCCGAGGCGAAATAAGCACCGTATTGATGCCTGAAACGAGATTTTTTTTCAGCCGTTTCAGGTCTTCTTCACGGTTGGTGAAAGACTGCAGATTAACGATATGCCCGAACGCAAAAGGAGAAATTTCCGTGTCCATTATAGTATTTTTTAACTTTCCGTTTGGAAACTTTCCGTTTGGAAACTTTCCGTTTGGAAACCCAAATATACATTAATATTTCAGCTTCACAATTTTAATTAACGAAAACTGCCACTAATGCGCTCCAATACTTGATTCACGGTATGCACACTTTGTACATTTTCCTTACGCATCATCAGTTGGCTGCCTTCGTTGGTGTGTTTTTCCTTTAAAACTGCCTCAGTTGGATTTTGAGTTAGGTAGTTGATGATGTGTCTGAATTTATCGCTTTGATAAAATTTATCCTGTGCATTCGACGGGAAGTAGCCCAGGAACACGCCATTTTTCACGACAATTTTTTCAAACCCAATATCTGCGCCCATCCATTTTAATTCTACCGATTTCAATAGATTTTTCGCCTCTTCTGGTAATTTCCCAAAACGGTCAGCGAGGTCCTTTTCAAATTTCTCCAAGGCCGTATTATCTTCAATTTCAGCAAGTTTTTGGTAAAGCGAGAGGCGTTCCTCAATACTTGAAACATAAAAATCCGGCAACATCAGTTCCAAATCTGTATCTATATTGACTTCCTTGTTGGATCGGAAGAGTTTTTTGCGGTCATCTTCATTGGCAAAAAGCTCGTTAAATTCTTCGTCGCTCTGTAGTTCTTCCAGCGCCTCCTGCATGATTTTTTGGTAAGTATCAAAGCCCATTTCGTTGATAAATCCGCTCTGTTCGCCCCCCAAAAGATCCCCTGCGCCACGGATTTCCAAGTCCTTCATCGCGATTTGGAAACCGCTTCCCAAATCTGAAAACTGCTCAATCGCTTCGAGGCGTTTGCGAGCATCGGGCGTTATCATATCGAACGGTGGCGTAATAAGGTAGCAGAAAGCTTTTCGGTTGCTACGCCCTACGCGGCCACGCATTTGGTGGATATCCGCCATCCCGAAACGCTGCGCATCATTTATGAAAATCGTATTCGCATTCGGAACATCCACGCCGCTTTCCACAATCGTGGTCGAAACGAGGACATCGTATTTCCCTTCCATAAAATCCAGAACATTGGCTTCCAACTGTTTGCCATCCATTTGCCCGTGCCCGGTAATCACGCGCGCATCCGGAACGAGGCGCTGAATCAACCCTGCTATGTCTTTTAGATTTTCAACTCTATTATTAATGAAATACACCTGTCCGTCCCGTTGAATTTCATATGAGATTGCGTCTCTAATGATTTCTTCATTAAAACTAATTATTTGTGTATCAATAGGTTGCCTGTTTGGCGGCGGTGTTTTGATGACGCTTAGATCCCGTGCTGCCATCAGTGAAAATTGCAGCGTCCTTGGGATCGGTGTTGCGGTAAGAGTAAGCGTATCGATGTCGTTTTTTAAGGTCTTTAGTTTATCCTTAACAGAAACCCCGAACTTATGTTCTTCATCGATAATCAACAAACCTAAATCCTTGAATTTCACCGAAGGGCTCACTAATTGGTGCGTCCCAATCACGATATCCACCTTCCCTTCTGCCAAACCTTTCAGCGTTTCGGCTTTTTGTTTCGCCGTTCGGAAACGGTTGAGGTAAGAAATATTCACCGGAAAATCCTTCAATCTTTCCTTGAAACTTCGGTAATGCTGGAACGCCAAAATCGTGGTCGGAACAAGGATGGCAACCTGCTTCCCGTCGGTAGCCGCTTTAAAAGCCGCACGAACTGCGATTTCCGTTTTCCCAAACCCTACATCCCCACAGATCAGGCGGTCCATCACGGTATCATTTTCCATGTCGCGCTTCACATCCACCGTTGCTTTTTCTTGGTCGGGCGTATCTTCATATAGGAAACTCGCTTCCAGTTCGTTTTGCAGGTATGAATCCGGCGCAAAGGCAAATCCTTTGGCTGTTTTCCGTTTTGCGTAGAGTTTTATCAGGTCGAAGGCGATCTGTTTTACCTTTGCTTTTGTTTTTTGTTTTAAAGATTTCCAGGCGGGCGAACCGAGTTTGGAAAGCACGATTTCGCGGCCATCAGGACCGTTATATTTGGAAATTTTATGCAGAGAATGGATAGAAACATACAGCAAATCATTGTTTTTGTAGGTAAGTTTGAAACATTCCTGCACTTTTCCATTATTGTTCACCTTTACCAGCCCCATGAATTTTCCGATGCCGTGGTCGATATGTGTAATGTAGTCGCCCACTTTCATTTGCATTAAATCCTTCAGCGTCAATTGTTCAGATTTTGCGAAGCCATTTTTGGCTTTGTATCTTTGATAGCGGTCGAAAATCTGGTGATCAGTGTAAACCGAAATTTTTAGTTCAGGATCCACAAACCCTTCGTGAAGTTCGGAAGTAAAGTGTTCTGCCCAGTCTTTACCGTGACCATCACCGAAGGCGAGCGGTGCAATATCATATAGAATAGACTCAAGTCTTTCCTTCTGCTTTTCGGTGGAAAAGGATATCCAAATCGTGTAGCCATCATTTTTTTTGGTTTGAAGGTCTTCTGCCAACAACTCGAAATTTTTATGGAAAGCAGGCTGCGCGGTTTGGTTGAATTTAATTTGGAACGCGTCCAGTCCCTTCAGCTTTACACTTGAAAAATCGACGGTTTTAAATTTTTTAAAGCCATCTAAAAGTTGGGAATCCGAGAGGAATAATTCACTCGGCGCGTTGTGTTTGATTTCTTTGCTAAGTTTTTCAAAATTCTCTTCTGCCTTTTCATAGAATTTTTTTAAGATATTAAACCCTGAAAAAGCATTTTTGGAAACAATAATCAAATCTTTTGGGGCAAGATCCAACAACGGAACCTTTGTGCCTTCCACAGAGAAATTCATATTGGAAACCAATTGAAATTCAGTAATTTTCTCTTTTGAAAGTTGAGATTCTATATCAAAAGTTTTAATGCTTTCCACCTCGTTTCCGAAGAAAGTAATGCGGTACGGTTCTTCATTTGAAAACGAAAAAACATCCACAATACCGCCTCTTACAGAGAATTCTCCGGGTTCAGAGACAAAATCCGAGTGGCGGAAATTGTAGTGGTTCAGGAGTTCATCTACAAAATCGAAATCCAAAGAATCACCTGTTTTTATGGTATGAGAAATCGCCTTGAAGTCTTCTTTTTTCAAAACCTTTTCGCCCAAAGCAGCGAACGGCGCCACCATCACACGCGGAAGTTTGTCATTGTGCAAACGATTAAGAACCTCGGTTCGCAGCACCAAATTGGCATTTTGTGTTTTCTCGGTTTCGTAAGGATCCAGATGCGTTGGTGGAAAATACAGCACCTTATCCTTACCGAGCATATCTTCCATTTCGGTGGTCATGTAGAGCGCCTCTTCCTTATCATCGGTGAGGAACAACACGGTTTTATTTTTCACCAAAAATAATTCGGCCACAAAAACCGACGGCGCCGATCCCGCAAAACCCTTTACAGAAATGTGTTGGTGGGAATGAAGTGCACTGAATATCTCCTGTCCGAACTCTTTCTTGAGTAGCCCGGGAAGAAAGTTATTTTGTATGGAACTGAGTGTCATTTAAAATTATTTTTGGAGCGAGGATTTCTCACTCTCTAGCTTTGTATTTTTCTAAAATTGAACGCGGAGATCATCGGGTTTCTATTATTGTAACCAGTATCTCAGAGGCGCCCCGCTTACTAAAGAATCAATTATTAATCATTGAACCTTCGAACTTCTTAACAGTGGACGCAAGAAGTAAGAGAGCCTATGCTTTACTTGGAGAGCGTTTATCTTTAAATATCTTAACCTCTAAACCAAACGCCAAACGCGATTTCGCGTATGTACCCGGAATCGTTTCGAGTGCAAAGATAGGCAATTTAAAATCTGTCTCTTACAGGAAGGTTTCACACTTTATCTACAAATTCATAAATTTTAGTTAAAATTTTAAAAATGATATTTTATATTCCTAAACTCATTAACTTTACATTATAAAATTTTTAAAAATTCAGACAATGAAAAAATTATTAGCAGCCCTTACCCTCGCATTCGGATTGAGCTTTGGTACGGCTCAAAGCACTCGTCCAGCAACTCCTTCCCAAACAGCTCCAACTGCACACACCAGCACTGTGAAAACCGCTCCAGGCAAAACCGCCGTTGTGAAAACAAGTACTGTAAAAGCGGCACCTGCTGGCGTAAAACTAAAAGCAGACGGGACACCGGACAAACGATATAAAGAAGCCAAAAAACTAAAAAAAGACGGTACGCCAGACAAAAGATACAAAACCACTAATTAAATTTCTTTTTTAGATTTTTCAAAAGCACATCTGCTTCGGCAGGTGTGTTTTTATTTAACCGAAACAGGTAGCATAAACTTTAATTTGTTTTAAATTTGCCTTATGCTGAATTTCATTAAGAAAAAAATGGCTTTAGTCTGGGCAAAAAAACATGTCCGCGAAGCTGAAAAATATAAACAAAATGCGCACCAAGATCAGGAAGCACTGCTTTTGTCTTTGGTAAAAACCGCCGAGAAAACACTCTTCGGTATAGCGCATAGCTTTGACGAAATAAACTCGGTGGAGGACTATCAAAAGCGTGTCCCCATAAATGATTATGAAGATTTAAAACACTATATCGAAAAAGTAAAACACGGAGACCGACATATTCTTTGGCCGGAAACGCCTCTTTATTTTGCCAAAACTTCTGGCACGACTTCTGGCGCAAAATACATCCCGATTTCCAAGGAAGGTATGCCTTACCAAACAGGGGCGGCGCAAAGCGCACTTTTACATTACATTGCGCATAAAAACAATGCCGATTTCGTTACCGGGAAAATGATTTTCCTGCAAGGCAGCCCGCAGCTCGATGAAATTAACGGGATCAAAACCGGTCGCCTCTCTGGAATCGTGGCACACCATATCCCAAGTTATCTTCAGAAAAATAGACTCCCAAGCCTGAAAACCAACCTGATAGAAGATTGGGAAATGAAGGTGAACCAAATTGTAAAGGAGACCGAAAAAGAAAATATGACTCTGATTTCCGGCATCCCGCCATGGCTGATTATGTATTTTGAAAAATTGATCGCCCGCAACGGGAAAAAAATCACGCAACTTTTCCCAAATCTGCAACTCATCATCACAGGTGGTGTAAACTACGAACCTTACCGCGCAAAAATGGAGGAACTTTTGGGCGGAAAAGTAGATATATTGCAAACCTTTCCAGCAAGCGAAGGCTTTTTTGCATTTCAAGACGATCATACTAAAGACGGTCTTCAATTACTAACCAATCACGGTATTTTTTATGAATTTGTGCCGCTGGAACAATTTGGAAAACCCGATGCTAAGCGATTAACATTAAAGGAGATAGAACTTCACAAAGATTATGCGATGATCCTCACCACCAACTCTGGTTTGTGGGCGTATTCCATTGGCGATGTGGTTCGTTTTATTTCGAAAAAACCGTACAGAATATTGGTTTCTGGGCGAACCAAACATTTTACTTCCGCTTTTGGCGAGCATGTGATCGCCTACGAAGTAGAAGAAGCCATGAAGGTAACGGTGGCGCAATTTCCGGCGCAGATTACCGAGTTCCACCTCGCACCCCAAGTAAACCCCGCAGAAGGACTGCCTTACCACGAGTGGTTTATAGAATTCGAAAAAGAGCCTGAAGATTTAGAAAAATTCAGACAAAATCTGGATTTGGAATTGCGCAAACGAAATGTGTATTACGATGACCTCATCACAGGAAACATTTTGCAACCGCTCATTATTTCAAAACTAAGAAAAGAAGCCTTCCAAGAGTATGCGAAATCCGAAGGTAAACTCGGCGGTCAAAACAAAATTCCACGATTGGCCAATGACAGAAAGATAGGGGATTTCTTGGAAAAACTGAAAGATAAATAATTTTAGGTTTTTACATTAACCACAGAAAGTAAAGTTTGGAACAAATTAAATCAAAAAACTATTTGATTTGTTGTGAATTTGTAGTAGTTTTGAATTAATCATTAATTAAAAGAAATTTACATATGCGAAACTGTTATTTTTTTAAAAAAGCATTCTCCCTTATGGCACTTGCCTCCGTTATGGCATTTGGACAGATGACAAGGGTAACTTCTAAGCTACCGTTAAAAAAATCTGTACACATGAAAAAAGCCGCCACCCCACTTTTTGCACAAAATCCAAATGGACAATCGGGAGGAGCAGATTTTGTGTTTTCAGATGGGAGAGGATTCTATTCTGCAGATGATTTTTCATTAGCTACAACCTCAGAAGTGAAAAACATGGAATTCATTGGATACCAAATGGAGGATAACCTGATTGCCCTTTGCAAAGGAGCCGTACTCTATGTTTATGAAGATGCCAACGGTCTGCCTGCTGGCATCCCGGGCAAATCTGGCACGCCTGTATTTTCTTTGGATTTAACTGAAAAGGATTCAAAATTTTCAATGGAAAAATTAGATACAAATATCTATAGTTTCTTATTGAACACGACCGGATTCACGGCTCAAGCCGGCAAAAAGTATTGGATTGTGTTTGCACCAAAACTAAACACCACAGACCCAGAAAATTATGAGGAGATGTGGAACTGGTTTTTCAGCCCGGACAATCACCTCGCGGAATCGCAGTTTGTAGATCCTCAAGATATTTTCCAGGCAGGAATCAGCAACTGGCTTTCCTATTATTTGGTCTATTCAGACGATTTAGGGACAGATGCGAAATCTCTTTCGTTTGCGCTTTATGACACCAACTACTTGGCTACCAATGAGTCTTCGGCAGGAGAAGACATCTCTATTTTTCCAAATCCTGCAACTGAGGAATTCCACATCAATGCAAAAAATATTGCAAGAAGCGAGGTTTACGACACGACAGGGAAATTAATCCTATCATCCCCAGCGCAAACCGTAAATATTTCTGCATTGCCAAAGGGAATGTACCATGTGAAAATCAAAATGAAGGACGGTAGCCAAGCAATGAAAAAGCTGTTGAAAAAATAAATCGGCAATAGTCTGAGTAAATTTAGCCTCTGATTTTTGCTGTAAAATCCCTTATTTTGCAGAATGATTTCATTGACGCCGCTAAAAACCTTAGAAAACACAGAATTTAGAAATCTGCTCTCCGGGAGATTTTTTTTAATCATTGCCTTCAGGATGCTCGCCACGCTCCTCGGCTGGTGGGTATACCAACTGACCAAAGACCCGCTCGCCATAGGCTTTATAGGGCTTTCGGAGGTCATTCCGGCGGTTTCTACGGCTTTGTACGCGGGCCATGTCATTG
The DNA here is from genome assembly GCA_018260475.1 of Chryseobacterium sp. Classification (GTDB taxonomy): domain Bacteria; phylum Bacteroidota; class Bacteroidia; order Flavobacteriales; family Weeksellaceae; genus JAGLBA01. The sequence continues at coordinate 14,466 of JAGLBA010000015.1, forward strand.
ATATGAATGAGAAGAAAAAAATGCTCCTCATCTGCAATTACGCTTATATTTTCCTTATCGGTTTACTTCTTATTCCCGCTTTTTTGGGCGGGCAGATGTCGCTTTCCGGTCGGCAGACCACCTATTTCATTTACGGGATTATATTTTGCACTGGTATCGCGCGGGCATTCATCGGACCCATCTTGCCATCCATGATTCCGAATATCGTATCCAAAGAAGAACTTCCAAACGCCATCACGCTGAACCAGGCGACCTTCCTCACGGCATCCGTGTGCGGCCATGCGTTGGGTGGGTTTTTGATCGGACTTATTACCGTAAAGTTCACACTTTTAGTTGTGCTTGGCTGTATGTTCGTCGCATCGCTATTCTTTTGGAGTCTGAGGAAGCAGCAATCTGTGCAGGAAAACCGCCATTTGGAGGTCTGGGAGAGCATGCGCGAGGGCATCGCCTACATTTTCAACACCAAAGAAATTTTGGGCGCGTTGTGCTTGGATATGTTTGCGGTGCTTTTCGGGGGCGCGGTGGCCATGATTCCCGTTTTTGCGAGTGACATTTTGAAGGTTGGTGCCGAAGGTTTCGGGCTGCTGAATGCCGCATCGGATATCGGTTCCATGTGCATTATCGTGCTGCTATCATTCATCCCGTTAAGGAAAAATCAAGGCAAAATCCTCTTGGCTACGGTCGCTGGATTTGGGCTGTGCATAATCGGTTTCGGGTTGTCGCAGATGTATTGGCTCTCGTTTGGCTTCCTTATGATGAGCGGCATGCTGGATGGCATTTCCGTAGTGATTCGCGGCACGATTGTCCAACTGAAAACGCCGGATCACATCCGCGGGCGCGTGCTCTCCGTGAACTCTATTTTCATCATGTCCAGTAACGAGATGGGGCAGTTCGAGAGTGGTGTAGCGGCGAAACTTATGGGCGTGGTGCGCTCCGTAGTTTTTGGCGGCACCATGACGGTTCTCATTGCTCTTTTAGTAGGACGCACCGTCCCAAAATTGCGGAAAATGGAATACTAGTTTGGTTGATGGTGGTTAGGTACTGATACATTGTGTATCGTAATCGTATCAGAATTAAATAAAGTAAAAACTCGAAATTTTCTTCCAAAGACCAGTCAGCCAACAAGCAAAAATGTTTGGGCGTGCCCCTTTGGGTCGGGCTGTTCAGGGCTCCGCTTCGCTCCGGTGCTTTGCACTGCTCCCTGCGGTCGCACCCTTACCATCCCTCACGCGGTGGGTGTGGAAAATTATCTGCAGGATAACCATAATTTTTATTTTGGTCAAACAGAATCTAGGCAACGGAGCGTGATACTCATAACAATGAAATTGTTAAAACCCATTGAAAGTTATTGTGATTTCAAAAAAAGTTTAGATAAAACTTTTAATCTCGTAATTATCCTATCTTCTTTTCAAAGATCTACAAATTATCTATCACTCCAAAGCGAAAATAATATATTCATAGATTAGATTTAGGAGTTTTTGAAGGGAATATTATATACCTCAATATTCTATATCATATACCTTTTTATACATTAATTTGTTTTGCGCTTTTTTTGTTAGATTTGTAATATGCGAGTATGTCGAAAAAATATAATTACCTTCGTCCAGCATGCAAAAATTGTAATGATAATGCATGTAGTCTCCTAAATAGAATAAAAAGAGAAGCAGAAATTAATAAATTTTAAAATATAATATATGAGAATCAAAGCGACTGATTTGTTTTTGGCAATTCTTGCCTTAATGTTGGTAGGAGTGAGTTTCTGGCAAACTTGGCTGGGACTTAGCCAAATTTTTGGAGGGGCGTCTTTTGTAATAGCATTGGTTTTATCACTATTGCTTCTATTTCTAATTTGGATGCTGCGTGAAGCAAAGATGGAAGGGAAATCCACTACTGGTCTCATAGTCATGTATATATTCATTGCGTCATTTTGTTTTATCGCAAACTTCAACGCACTTTATACCAGGTTTATGAAGACCGAGATCTATACAACCGAAATTAAAACTGTTAATGATCATTTAAATAAATTAGAGGCGGATGTAGATAGCAGATTAACCTATGGTGTTGATGCAAAAACCAGACAAGCCATTCTTAGTGATGTCAATCAGCTGATGATTCAGATTCAGGACCCTGCTAATTCTGGTATAGGGCCAGAGGCCAGGGCAATTGTAAGTCGCACTGAAAAAAAATTAGGCAAATCTATCACACCTCTAACTCCGGTAAACCAAACGCCTGCTGGCTATAAAGATCTTGCAGAAAGAATGGGTCAGCAAATTATTGATATGATGGAGGTGCTAAATCCTGATGAAAAAGCATTGAAATCTGATGTTGAGGCTGCAGTTTTAAAATGGAATAAAAAAACACAACAATTGATATCTGAATCCCCTGAAGTTATAAATTCTACTGCGGTAGGGATGATTGACGAGATGGTGCTTGATTATAATAAATTAGGCAACAGGGCAGAAACCACACTGGGTGCCAATAAATACGATTTTGAACCTACAAAATCTACAGCACAGGATGTTGGGAAGATTGGTTATGCGTTCCGCCATGCCATTGATAATTTCGGCATGTATCAGTTTGTAGTGCTTCTAGGCTGCATTTTATTAGATTTTGGAATTATGATTATTGTACTCCTTGTAACGGAATCTGGAAGCGCAGGCAATAGAGGAAATTCTAATGACGGAGGTATCTTCGGTAATAAAAGAAGAAGTAAAACACTTATTGATTAATAAATTATGAGCGACGATTTAAAACCCCTTTCATTTAACGATGGCAGTCCGGAAGAGCTAAGGCCTCTATCATTTGGGAATGATAGTTTAAATACAGAAAAGGAAGAAGAATTAAAGCCCATCTCAGGTTTCGAAAAATCGTATAGAGCCGCATCTGAGGTTTCAGATTTCGTACCGATACATGGTGGCGTAAATGGAGCTGATATTAAAAACAAGAACAGTAATTATGTTTTTTTCTTCGGAACTGTTCAATCAGGTAAGTCTGTAATTTTATCTACTCTCCTTTATACGCTGCGCACAAAATTTGGGGTAATTAGACCTCAGAAAAGCACGCCTAATAGTAGGGAGGCCATGATACTACTTTCTGATTTTTTTGAAAATATCAGAAAAGGTATTTTACCTAATAGAACTGTGCGTGATCAAGTAACGCGAATGGATTTTGTTTTTGAGCCCAACAATAAATCAAAAAAAGTTGTTCCAATTAATCTTACTTTTTTGGAAAGTGCAGGAGAAAATCATAACGAAATTGGAAGGGGAGGGAATTATCACGGTAGTATTGCACAATATCTAAAAGCAGATATCCCCATTACATTTATTTTAGTAACAGGATATGATTCTGCACATAATGAAGATACACTGCTTAACGAGTTCCTATATTTGCTGGAAAGTGAAGGGAAAAATTTAAGAAATATTAATTTAGTGTTGGTGATTTCTAAATGGGATAAATCAGGAAATCAAACGCCATCTTCAGAAGATTTGGACTATTTTGTGAAAGAAAGATTGCCTATGACTTATCAATTCTTAGAAACCAATGGTCTGGCGAAAACATATTATACTATTGGTCAGTTAGAAAACGCTAATGGAAGCGATAAAATCGTTTCACTAAATCTTGATTCTGCAGAAATTTTATCTAAATGGTTGTATAAAAGCATTTCTGGTGTAAGTTTAGATTATGAAGGTAGTATTTGGGAACAACTTAAATGGTCTTTGGGTTCAAAATAAATAATTAATGGCAGAAAATATCTCTTTAACCATATTTGGAACTTTTGGTAAACCGAATGGATTTACACAAACCATCGCCGGGAAAATTAGCGGTACTCAAAAACTTGACCTGAATCCTACGGCGATACAGCTTTTCGATACTACAAAGGCCATGTATGCCATCCGAAAAGAAATGTTGGGTACAGATGCCGTTGTTTCTTTTATTAAATATTCGTATGCGTCCGAGCAAAGCTCAACACGCGGAGGTACTTTTGTTGGTGCTGCGGTAATAAATGCTAATGGTATCGCAGATATTAATTCTGTGATTTCAGTTTTAGATAGTTTGCATAATAACCTTATTTCCAATTCCAAAAATGTCAAAGATGGAATTATTATGGTGAAGCATTCTAATGAATTCACTGTAAAAGAGATTGACCATTCTGTTTTGAAACCTGTCCCAGAGCTTATTTCTGATATTGATTTCAGTGAAAAAGGAAAATACCTAGTTGTCTTTATTCCTTTGGCTAATATCAAGGAAATTTTTGATAGAGCATTGGAACTGCTTAGTGAGTATGACACAATATATTTCACTGAAGATCAACAAGTAGCAACCTATGTTCAAAAAACGGGATTTTATGAATTGATTCAAGAAGTTGGTGATGTAGAACAGTTTTCAGAAAAACTAAAAGCCGCTGAAGCAGAGAAAGCTTTGAAACAGAAAGCCGTATTGGATTCACTATTAAAAGATATGGATAAAGTCAATTCTGATAAAGAATTATTTATCAAAAAATATCAGGAGCAACTTGATAAGAGTAAAGAAATTCATCAGAAAAACGGAGAAAAAATAAGTGAAGCGGAAAAAAATTTAAGACAATATTCATCATCTTATGACAATCAAATTTCTCGCCTAAAACAATTATCTCAAAAAATTGCCGGCAAACAATTAAAACAAACGGATAGAGTACGGATTGAGAAAGAAATTCGAGAACTTTCAATTACTTTTGATAATGAAAAACGGAATTTCTCGGAACCTGCACGATTAGCTACTTTTTCAGAACCAGTAAGGCCTATCAGTCCTCAAAGAACTGTTGTGGACTGGACCGATGACATTCACAGAAAGGAAGTAAAAAGATCTTCGAAACGGATCTCAGGAAAGGAAATAGCGCTAATATTAGGCGCTTTACTGATAATAGCAATAGGTGGCTATTTTGCTTATCCCCTTTTAAATAAAGAAACTTCTGCCAATGATAATACAACCGACAATTATGCTCCAGAAAGCGATAGTGCATCTTCAACTACTGAAGTAGATTCAGCTAAAATAGATCTCAATCCTACACCCAATGATATTTTAAACTACACAGACACCAATAAAACCATTGAAAGACAATTTCCAGATAGTGAGCTTCCAATGCCGATAGAAACTGTAGTACTCAAAATATTTAAAGCAAATCCTAATCAGATTGGCAATATGTACAAAGGTAAAGAAAAGGAATACGGCGAATTTTTAATACTAAAAAATCCCTCAGACTTTGATGAAAGTAAAAAATTGATAAAAGCAGAGCAATTACAGTTTCCAATCTTTAAAGAGCATAATGCAGATAAATCTGATACGGTGAAGACTATACAACCTTCACCAATCAAGCAGGCGACGGTAGATGATCTTACAAAGAAACAGACCCCATGACAAAAAAAATAATCCCTTTTTCTATATTGTTGCTTTGCAATTGCAAGCATCCAGATGCAGGTTCTATGTTAAATTCTACCGCACAAAATGCTGGTAGTCAAAGTCTAACCGGCCTTTCTGCAGAAAATAGCACGCCTATAGTAAATGATTCTGTCGCTTATGCTCCGCTCCAACCATCTGTTGATAGTAGCACATTAGAAGAAAACTCGATTCCTATAGAAAGAAAAGACGGCGTCACCTATGTTTGGATTGAAGTTAATGGGTTGCCATTAAAATTTATTTTTGACACCGGAGCGAGTTCTATTTTTATTTCGCCTGCTGAGGCTATGGTTTTGGTAAAACAAGGAACATTAAGCGAAAAGGATGTTTTAGGACAAGAAGAATATCAGGATGCGACTGGCGGTATCTCTGTCGGGACAATAATAAATCTCAACGAAGTGAAAGTGGGAACTAAAATTTTACATAATGTAAAAGCGAGTGTTTCAGATAATATGGAGTCCCCTTTGCTATTGGGTCAGTCTGTTCTTGAACAATTTGGAAGTATTGAAATTGATAATAGGAACGATAAAATTATATTAAAATAGGTCAAAGTACACGGCAAACATTTTAACAGATTGTGATATAAATTAGCTTTTGACCTCGAAAATCTTTGCTGAATGAAAAATCCTCGACGGAGTGGATCAAAACTTCAATCTTAAATTTGGGATCGGCTGCTTGTCTGCAGTAACATCTGGCGCTCGTTATTGTTAGAGCTTCTGCGGAAGCCACGATAGAACGGTAAAAAAGGCTACGGCTAAATATTATGCTAACTTCCCACCTCCCGCGTAAAAAAACTTTGCACAAACAAAAAATAAAACATAATTTTGCTAAAAATATAAGAGATGGTTTTTCTAGAACTTTGGCCTTTTTATCAATTCCTTTGGACACTTTATTTCATTGCCATGTTCCTAGTAGGATTTTGGTGTATATTTATGTTCTTCGGAGTAATAGTCCCTATGTGGCTTACTCAAGGTCTTGCAGAATACTTCGGTAAAACAAAGCCTTTTGATCCAGAAGATTACCGCAGAAAATTAGTTACAGAGCAGGAAGGAGCGCAGGTGATATACAGCAATCCTAAAGGGGATGGTCCTTTTGTACATCATCATGATGCACATACTCCACATGATGCTCCAACATATCAATAAGAATTACTTTTTTAAATACATTAAATTCCGCTTTCCCGCAAAGCGGAATTTTAGTAGCCGCATATGTCCATCATAAAATGTAAAGTCAATTTTATTTAAAACAATAAAGCCAGCATTTCTGCTGGCTTTGTGATAGAGTAAAGTTGATGGGATTAATGAAATTGTTCTGCTTCCGTACTTCCATGCATTGCGGTAGTAGAAGATTGTCCAGCGGTGACCACGGTCTGGATGGCATCGAAATAGCCCGTACCTACGAAGCTCTGGTGTTTCACGGCACGGAATCCACTTTCTTGTAATTTAAATTCTCTTTCTTGTAGTTCGCTATAGCCTGCCATTCCGCGTTTTTTGTACGCCATGGCGAGTTCAAACATGCTGGTATTTAGCGCATGGAAGCCTGCCAATGTTATGAATTGGAATTTGTAGCCCATTGCTGCTAAATCCTCCCTAAAGGTCTCCATCTCCGCAACAGAAAGTTTTGCTGCCCAGTTGAAGGAAGGAGAGCAGTTATAAGCGAGCATCTTACCCGGGAAATTTTCGTGAATGCCTTGTGCGAACTCACGCGCGTAGCCTAAATCAGGGTTGGAAGTTTCCATCCAAATCAGGTCTGCATAGGGCGCATAGGACAAGCCGCGGTCTATCCCTTGCTCTACACCATTTTTTACCCGGTAGAACCCTTCGGAAGTTCTGTCACCAATGATGAATTTATGATCTCTCGGGTCGATATCGGAGGTAATGAGATCTGCTGCATCTGCATCGGTTCTAGCGACTAGGAGTGTTGAAACCCCACATACATCAGCTGCTAAACGAGCTGCAATCAGTTTATTAATGGCTTCTTGGGTAGGAACTAACACTTTTCCGCCTAAATGTCCACATTTTTTTGCCGAAGATAATTGATCTTCAAAATGCACGCCTGCTGCGCCGGCTTCTATCATCTGTTTCATTAGCTCATAAGCGTTCAGATTCCCGCCGAAACCGGCTTCTGCATCTGCAACTATAGGGACTAAATATTCTTTTTGTTCACCATCGTAAAGGCCATTCACGGATTGGATCTGGTCTGCTCGTAGTAACGCATTGTTTATTCTTTTCACTACAGACGGGACGGAATTTGCGGGGTATAAACTTTGGTCAGGATACATTTCGCCACTCAAATTTGCATCTGCTGCGACTTGCCAACCAGAAAGATAGATGGCTTCCAGACCAGCGTCCACCTCTTGTACCGCTTGGTTCCCGGTTAAGGCTCCTAATCCTGCAACAAAATCTTGTGAGGTCAGTTTTTGCCAAAGTTTTTCAGCCATCATCTTTGCGATGCTGTATTCCAAAGTATAACTACCTCTTAACCTGAGTACCTCCTCCGCCGAATAAGGTCTTGTTATGCCTTTCCAGCGGTTGTTTTCTTTCCAGTCTTTTGTGATTTGAGCCATTTGCTCTTGATGGTTTGCGTTCATTTTATTATTTATGTATTAATCTAATAGTGGGTAGGCTTTTAAGGTAAGGAATTCATCAAAAGATTTATTGAAAACCATATCGTTAAATAATTGTTGAGCTTGTGGAAATTTGCCATTTCGGAAGCGGTCTTCACCGACATAACTCTTTATCTTTTCCATTTCTTCTTGCTGCAGCTGCGTGATTAGTTCTTGAGTGATGCTTCTGCCATCGTTAAGGGAAACATCATTCTGGTACCATTGCCACACTTGGGTCCTCGAGATTTCTGCCGTGGCGGCATCCTCCATCAGGTGATACAATGCAGCTGCGCCGCTGCCAGAGAGCCAAGACTCGATGTACAAAATCCCGACATTGATATTGTCTCGCAGACCCTTCTCGGTCACTTCTCCTTTTGGTATCTGTAGTAGATCTGCTTCGGAAATATGGTATTGAGGATACTGCGTAGCAATTTGATTGGGCTGAGGCATGTGTTGGTTGAAGATTTCCATCGCCACAGCCACCAAATCTGGATGTGCTACCCAAGTCCCGTCGTGTCCGTTTTTGGCTTCTCTTTCTTTGTCATCCTTCACTTTTTGGAAAGCGGCTTTATTTTTTTCTTCATCGTTCTTAATGGGGATTTGGGCTGCCATCCCGCCCATTGCGTGTACACCTCTTTTATGGCAGGTCTGGATGACCTTTTTGGAATAGGCTTCCATAAAAGGCGAAGTCATCGTCACTTGAGCTCTGTCTGGTAAGACAAATCCTTCCAAATTCCTGAATTTTTTGATGAAAGAAAAGATATAATCCCAGCGTCCGCAGTTTAGTCCTGCACTGTGTTCTTTCAATTCATATAAAATTTCTTCCATTTGGAAAGCAGCAGTAATGGTTTCTATTAAAACCGTAGCTTTTATACTGCCAGAAGGAATGTCGCAGTACTTTTGAGCAAAAAGAAATACCTCGTTCCACCAGCGGGCTTCTAGGTGATGCTCTAATTTCGGAAGATAAAAGTACGGACCACTGCCGTTTTCTATAAGTTTTTTGGCATTTTTATAAAAAAAGATTCCGAAATCTATCAATGAGCCTGAGGTCTCTTCTCCGGAGATGTGGATGTGTTTTTCCGGTAGATGCAGGCCTCTGGGACGCACCATCAGTACGGCGGTTTGTTGCTTCAGAGCATAGGATTTCCCTGCTTCATTAGTGAAGTCAATTTGTCTTCGGACGGCATCATAAAGATTCTTTTGTCCGTCCATCAAATTTTCCCAAGTAGGTGAGCAGCTATCCTCAAAGTCTGCCATAAAGATCTTTGCGCCGCTATTCAGAGCGTTTATGATCATTTTCCGGTCTACCGGCCCCGTTATTTCTACTCGCCGGTCAAGGATATCATGCGGTAAAGGGTGGCACTGCCAATCAGACTCTCGGATAGCCTTGGTTTCGGATAAAAAAGTCGGAAGCTGACCCTGGTCAATAGATTTTTGCACCGCTTTGCGATGATCCAGCAACGATAATCTTTCTCCATTAAATCTTTCATGCAAAGCCACCAAAAAATCTATAAGTTCGGAATGAAAGATTTCAGGGTAGGAGTTTTCTGCTAAAATTTTAAATCTAACCATGCCATTATTTTTTATAAAAATACAAAAAAAAATTCTATAGCGAAAAAAAAATCAAATTTAATGTGGTTATTTGCGTTTTTTTTTGTATGCTTTACACAATAGACCATATACCTTTTATTACTATCCTTTTGAAAAACAATTGGATACAAAGAGTTTGATATTGAAAGTCCGGCGGAAATTACGCGACAATACGCTATCTGCTTTCAAAAAGCTACCCAAACAAGGCAAACCAATATGTAGTTTTATGTAAATGATGTCCGACAAGCAAGACTTGCACAGGTGCGTAGAAATTTTCGCGATGTATTGTAAAGAAATACTGCGCAGGCAGGGCAGTTGTTGCTATTCTTCCTGAATAACAATATTTGGAAGAAACCCTAAATAACAGTTTAACCAGCTACTCCTAACACTTAAAAACCACCTCAAAAATTTCCTTATCTTTGCCCACTTAAAATTTTTCTCATGTCAAAGTCACTCGTTCCCAAGCTCGAAGCCATAAAACAGCGTTACAACGAGGTTGCGGATCTTATCATACAGCCCGATATTATCTCAGACCAAAAAAAATACTCTTCACTTAACAAAGAATACAGCGATTTGGGCAAAATCGTAGAGGTGTACGACCGCTACCGCCAAGCCCTGAATTCCATAGATGAAGCAGACGAAATCATTGCCGACGGCTCCGATAGAGAGATGACCGATATGGCAAAAATGGAGAAAGTAGAGGCACAAGGCAAACTTCCGGGACTTGAGGAAGAATTGAAAGTACTTTTGATTCCGAAAGACCCCGCCGATGATAAGAATGTCATCGTGGAACTCCGTGCCGGAACTGGCGGCGACGAGGCGGCGATCTTCGTGGAAGATATGTACCGATGCTACTCCATGTATTTCAAAAACAAGGGCTGGAAACACGAAATCACCGATTCTAGCGAGGCTACAAAAGGATATAAAGAATTGATTTTGAGGGTGGAAGGTGATGGTGTATATGGGATTATGAAATTTGAATCCGGCGTCCACCGTGTGCAGCGCGTTCCGGAAACCGAATCTCAAGGTCGTGTGCATACCTCCGCCATCACCGTTGCCGTTTTACCGGAAGCCGAAGAGGTGGATTTTGAACTCAACCCAGCCGATATCGAGATGCAAACCTCGCGTTCCGGAGGTGCGGGAGGACAGAATGTGAACAAGGTAGAAACCAAGGTGCAGCTCACCCACAAGCCCACAGGTATGGTGGTCGTGTGCCAGCAGGCGCGCTCCCAGTTGGCCAACCGCGAACTGGCCATGGAAATGCTCCGCACCAAACTCTACGATATCGAATTGCAAAAACAGCAGGGCGACATCGCTGCACAGCGAAAAACTATGGTTTCCACCGGCGACCGTTCCGCAAAAATCAAGACCTACAACTATCCGCAGGGGCGCGTTACAGATCACCGCGTGAACAAGTCCATTTATAACCTGGATGCCTATATGAACGGCGATATCCAGGAGATGATAGATGCCGTAATCATGGCAGAAAACGCCGAAAAAATGAAGGGCGAGGAGGATAATTCTTAATCCAAAATTAATATTAACTTAACAATGAATCCTTATCTTTGCAATAATAATTATCAAGTATAATATTATGAAAAAAACAATCATAATTGCGGCTTTCGCTGCAATATCAATCGTATCTTGCAAAAAAACTGAAACTGCTGCAACTGATGTTCATGCAGATACTACTGCAACTGCAGTGGCTGTACCTGCTGATTCTATGCCAGTTACAGATTCTACAGTGGGGGGAACAGTTTCCAACACAGTGGATTCAACTGCACAAGGAACTACAGAAGTAGCTGAAGATGTAAAAAACGGAGCAGCAAATGCTGCTAATGGCACAGGAAACCCTGTAAACAGCGGTTCCGCAGAAGTAAAAGACGCTGCAAACGCTACAACAAACGGCGACGGAAAATTGACAAAATAATTTTCCTCGAAAGAAATCAAGACCTTGCTGCCATCGCAGTGAGGTCTTTTTTTTTAATATTTTTTTTGGAGTTTTTCCCGGCTCTTCGCTATTACTCCTCGCGCCCACGCTTACATTCGTGCCGCACCACTTTCCCGGCGCATGCTGTGGGGTAGCCGCTGCGATCCGGACTACGGATTCACCCTTATCATCATACCGCTAATAAAACCGCAGGTTATATTAATCAAGTGTTCACAATTTGCGCGCAAAAAATCTTAAGCGAACCAGGTGGTAATTTCAAACTCCGTAAAATCTTTGTGATTTGCACCAACCTCCTAATTCTAATTTTCTTAACTTTACTTTCACAAAAGTTTCCGCTATGCGCCACCCGATTCAGAATACCACACCGGATTTTTCCATCAATTTCCTCTCTGCGGAACCTTATTACTTCGAGAAAGACGGTCTTCAACTAAAATCAATTTACAACGCCGAAGATTCCAAAAAACTCACGGACAAGCAATATTCCGCTGGAATTCCGCCGTTTTTACGCGGTCCATATTCCACCATGTATGTTCAAAAACCGTGGACCATTCGCCAGTATGCAGGCTTTTCCACCGCCGAAGAATCCAATGCATTCTACCGAAGAAACCTCGCTGCCGGACAAAAAGGACTTTCCGTAGCATTCGATTTAGCGACACACCGCGGATATGATTCCGATCACCCGAGAGTGGTGGGAGATGTCGGGAAAGCCGGCGTAGCCATTGATTCCGTGGAAGATATGAAAATTCTGTTCAATGAAATCCCTTTGGACGAGATTTCAGTTTCTATGACGATGAACGGTGCCGTGCTGCCAGTTTTGGCGTTTTATATCGTGGCAGCAGAGGAGCAGGGCGTTTCCCAAGACAGCCTTTCCGGAACCATTCAGAATGATATTTTGAAGGAGTTCATGGTGCGCAATACCTACATCTATCCGCCCGCGCCGAGCATGAAAATCATTGCCGATATTTTTGAATACACTTCTAAATTTATCCCCAAATTTAATTCCATTTCCATTTCTGGCTACCACATGCAGGAAGCGGGTGCGACACCCGTTTTGGAAATGGCCTACACACTTGCCGATGGTTTGGAATATGTGCGCACCGGGATAAAAGCCGGAATGAAGGTAGATGATTTTGCCCCACGACTGTCCTTTTTCTGGGCAATCGGGATGAATCATTTCATGGAAATCGCCAAGATGCGCGCTGCGAGATTTATTTGGGCGAAACTTTTAACCCAGTTCAATCCTCAAAACGAAAAATCTTTAGCACTAAGAACCCATTCCCAAACTTCCGGCTGGAGTTTAACAGAGCAGGAACCGTTTAACAATATCACAAGAACCACAATAGAAGCACTTTCTGCAGCTCTGGGAGGCACGCAATCTTTGCATACCAACGCGCTGGACGAGGCGATTGCATTACCAACCGATTATTCCGCCAAAATTGCGAGAAACACGCAGATTATACTTCAGCAAGAGAGTGGAATTTGCGATGTGGTAGATCCGATGGGTGGCAGTCATTTGGTAGAATCTCTTACGCAGCAGATGATAGATGTAGCCATGCAATATATAGATGAGGTGGAGAAAGAGGGTGGTATGACCAAGGCGATAGAAGCCGGAATCCCGAAAATGAGAATCGAGGAAGCGGCGGCCATTAAGCAGGCGAAAATTGATAGTGGTGAGGAATTTATTATCGGTGTGAATACCTTTAAATCCAATTTAAAACAAATGGAATTGGAAATTTTGGATATCGATAATTCCGAAGTACGTCGCAAACAAATCGAAAGACTGGAGAAAATAAAAGCCGAAAGAAATACCGATGCCGCCGAAGAAATTTTAAATAAACTAAGACAATTTGCCCAAACTGGCGATGGCAATTTGCTCGAAATCTGCCTCGAAGCTGCACGCAGAAGGGTGACTTTGGGTGAGATGAGCGATGCGATGGAGGAAAGTTTCGGGCGGTACAAAGCCAACATACGAACCATACAGGGAGTTTACGCCATGAATGCAGGAAAAAATGAATATTTTGACAAAGCCCTCGCCCTTTCCCAAAAATTTGAGGAAAATGAAGGCCGCCGACCAAGGATTATGGTTGCAAAAATGGGGCAAGATGGGCACGACCGTGGTGCAAAAGTAGTCGCGACCGCATTTGCCGACATGGGTTTTGATGTAGATGTTGCGCCGTTGTTCCAAACACCGGAGGAAGTTGCGAAACAAGCTGTGGAAAACGACATTCATATTTTGGGGGTATCGTCGCTGGCAGCAGGTCACAAGACTTTGGTTCCGCAGGTGGTGGAAGAACTTAAGAAATTGGGAGCGGATGATATTACGATCGTGGTAGGTGGCGTAATTCCGCAGCAGGACTACGATTTCCTTTACCAAAACGGAGCGGATTTCATTTTCGGTCCCGGAACGAATTTGCCGAAATCCGCATGCGAGATTTTGGAGGGGTATTTAAAATAGAAAATATAATTGGAACCTCTTACTAAGTTTCTGATTTAATTAATATTTCAAAACGAAATAATCTGTTTTTTAATTATCTCAAAGTCAAATTCACATCATTTTATGGTTTCAAATTATACCTCTAATCTCGCCAAATGAAAATCCCAATTTCCGATCTTATTGTAGGTATAAAGTCCGGCGACAAACGCCTGATCGGGAAAGCGATTACTTTGGTAGAGAGTAAAAAACCGGAGCATCGGGACCAGGCCGACGAATTATTGAAGGAAATTATGCCGCAGACGGGAAATTCTGTGAGGATAGGCATTACGGGCGTTCCCGGGGCAGGAAAATCGACTTTTATCGAGAGTTTTGGGAAACTCGCCATTAGTAATGGTAAAAAAGTTGCCGTCCTTGCCATAGACCCCAGTTCGTCCGTGAATAAAGGCTCTATTTTGGGAGATAAAACCCGCATGGAAGAATTGGCGAAGGAAGATAATGCCTTTATCCGTCCGTCCCCGAGTTCCGGATTTCTGGGTGGCGTAGCGAATACCACTTTTGAAACTATGCTTATCTGCGAAGCTGCAGGATACGATTTTATCTTGATAGAAACCGTAGGTGTGGGGCAAAGCGAGGTCTTGGTATCGGATATTACGGATGTCTTTTTGTTTTTAAAAATCATCGGTGGCGGAGACGAACTTCAAGGCATAAAACGCGGTATTATGGAAATGGTGGATTTGATTTTCATTAATAAAGTCGATGCCGAAAACCTTCAAAAAGCCAAAAATACCAAAGCCGAACTGCTGCGCGCGATGCATTTTTTGCCAGAAAAAGAAAAAGGCTGGAAAGTTCCTGTTTTGCTCGGTTCCGCATTGAATGATGAAGGTTTGGAAGAAGTTTTCAATAAAATTTCAGACTTTATTTCATTAAAAAAATCATCAGGCAGGTTTATGGCAGTGAGAAAAACGCAGGCCGAAAAGCGCTTCGAATATTGGGTTCAAGAATATATATTGCAGAAAACCAAGCAGGAAAATGCCTTGGAGGAAGCTTTCATTTCGCACAAAAAAAAGGCCTCCGAACTGCAGGCTAACCCGAGTACAGAGGCGAAACTATTTGTAGAAAAATTGTTGAGTTAACTATTTTTTTGCTTCATTTTTCATGATGTAGCCATCATAAGAAATGGGTTGCCGGTCATTTGCATCTATCGCCACATACGCGGTTCCACCTTTATAAATTTGGATTACGATTTTGCGAATATGCTGCACATCTTTTGGATAGATGGAGATGTAGCGGCTTCCTTTTTTACCCTCCGTTTCCTCAATATCAAATTCTTTGGAAGTAAACCGAAATCCATTTTTATCGTTATCAAAACTTGGTATGTACAGCCTTCCGAAATAGGGTAGAGCGACTTCAACCTTCTCCTTATTTAGAACAATATCATATCCATACGACAAATCCAACATGCGAGAGGATGAACTGTTGGGCAAAGAATTCATTAGATTTAGAACATCGGAATTGGTCGGGTTGGCGTGTCTTGCCATGAAGGTAAATTCACGATTTTTTAGTACGGTTTGTAATTCTTGCTCAGGCATATATTGTTGCGTACTGCAAGATATGGCTAGTATGGAGAACAGAAAAAATGCAATTATTCTTTTCATCTTCTTAATTTTTTATGTTTTATATACAAAATTAGTGCTAAAAATTTGTATTTTAACAAAATGGAATAAAAGTTGTTTAACCTTTGAAAAATAATTAACTATTACAGAAATGAAAATAAGCAAAGTTTTTGGAGTTGGTGCCGTCGCGCTTTCTTTTGTAGCTTGTACTACTAACCCGGTAACGGGTAGGAGATCCGTACAGATTGCTAACAATCAAGAGATTGAAGCTATGGCTTTGCAGCAGTATAAGCAGGCGCTTTCTTCTGCTAAAGTTATCAGCGGAACTACTGCGGCCGCTCAAGTGAAAAATGTAGGACTTAGAATCAAGAATGCGGCAGAAAACTACTACGCAAGCGTTGGGCGCGGGAATGATCTAGCAAATTATCAATGGGAATTTAATCTTTTAGATGATAAACAAGTGAATGCGTGGTGTATGCCAGGCGGAAAAGTAGCGGTTTATACAGGGATAATCCCAATTACACAAACAGAGAAAGGTCTTGCAGTGGTGATGGGTCATGAAGTTTCCCACGCCATCGCTGGTCATGGTAACGAAAGAATTTCCCAAGCTATGCTCGCTCAATATGGCGGTGCAATTTTAGGAAGTGTAATTCCACAAGGGCAGTGGGCAAATATTTTTGCGCGGGCTTACCCGATTGGTGCGCAAGTTGCTTTGTTGAAATATGGCAGAAGCCAAGAGTTAGAGGCCGATGAAATGGGGCTATACATCATGGCAATGGCAGGTTATAATCCAACAGAGGCACTACCTTTTTGGCAAAGAATGGAAAGTTCTACTACAAGCACAGCGCGTCCTCCAGAATTCCTTTCCACACACCCTGGACCTGAAAATAGAATAGCTTTACTTCAACAAAAAATGCCTAAAGCTTTAGATTACTATAAAGCATCCGGAGGGAAATTATAATCCCGGAATTCAACAATAATGTTAAACCTTTCCTTTTTTTAACTAAATTTGGAGAGGTTTTAAATTTAAAACAAACTATGAAAAATCTAACATTAATTGGCGTGATTCTTCTGGGTCTGGCCTTCCTGCTGTATTACATGATGCCGCAATTTTCTTTGGTAAGGCTTTTTGAACCGATTAGCTTAATGGGAATTCTTGCGGGCATTGGCATCGGGCTTATAATCGGCGGATTGGTGGGCTATGTGAGCAAAGGCTCTGCAATAAAGGCAGAACAAAAACGCCGGGAAATGCAGCAACTCCGCAAGGAGAAAGAGGCTCTGGAAAAGCAAGCAGCAGAACTTGCAAAACGAAATGATCCGACCGTCATTATACCTCCTCAAAATAAAGATACCCAAGGCTATTATTAGTCTTGGGTATTATTTTAATCAAACTTAAGTTTTAGAATTTATATCCTACACCCACTATGAACATACTAGGGCGGCTGTCATACCTGATTTCCGAGGTAGAAGCACCTGCTACATTGTTTACAAAAGTTCTTTGATCTTTGCTTAGCGCGCCTTCATATCTTGCGTTTGCAAGAAATGTTCCTAACTGTGCCTGTGCGCCTACCTGCATACCGACGGTAAAATCAGATTCGGCGTTTTCTTTAAAATCATTAAACTGATTGTCATTACTTAAGTTATAACTTCCGACCGGCCCGATAAACGCCCCGATGGTGTCGCCCCAGATATTATAACCCACCAAAACGGGAACGTCTATCCTGTTGCTATTAGCGGTGAGTTTCGTATTGGTAGCGGCGTCAGTATATTCATTTTTAAAAGAGGTGTAATATAACTCCGGCATTAGAAATAGGGAGAAAGGCAGGTTAACTTTTGCAGAAACCCCGACATTGAACCCTGCGTTGTTCTTGCCGCCTTCGGAATAGGCGTTTGTGGCGGTTTTGCGAATGCTTTTCCAAGCTCCATCATTGGTTGGGAAGAGTAAATTGGCTTTAGCGGAAAATGCTACTTGTGCAGATGCGGCTACAGACAGGGAAACTGCGGCGGCGATAAATGTTTTTTTCATGATTGTTGGTCTGGTCTAGTGATGATATTTTCGATAGAGGTCTTGTTGGTTTCCAAGAAATATTCCCGGAGTTCTTTGAAAAGTTCTGAAGAATAAACGAAATCTACCAGGTTTTTATTGCCTGCCTTTATCACATTATCTTTATCGCCTTCCCATTCTTTGATTCCTTTTCTTAGGTAAACAATTTTTTCGCCGATCGTCATTACCGAATTCATATCGTGGGTGTTGATGATGGTCGTGGTGTTGTATTCCTTGGTAATTTCCAAAAGCAAATCGTCGATAACATTAGATGTGTAAGGATCCAGCCCGGAGTTTGGCTCATCACAAAAAAGATATTTCGGGTTGTTCACAATCGCTCTTGCGATAGCCACACGCTTTTGCATCCCTCCAGAGATTTCGGACGGGTACTTCCTACTGGCATTGTCCAAATGTACGCGACCCATTACATCTATAATTCTGCGCTTTTTCTCACGGTAGGTGAGGTTGGTAAACATATCCAGAGGGAAACTGATATTTTCTTCCACCGTGAGGGAGTCAAACAATGCACTGCCCTGGAATACAGTTCCTATTTCGGAGCGCAGTTGTTGCTTATCTTCTCGGGACATTTGGGTGAGGTCTCTGCCATCAAAAAGGATGGTGCCACTGCTAGGCTCGTATACATTCAACAAAGATTTCAGAAAAACGGTTTTCCCTGATCCACTTTGCCCGATGATGAGGCTCACCTTTCCGGTTTCGAAAGTGGTATTAATGCCTTTCAAAACTTCATTGTCTCCAAATTGTTTTTTTAATTCTTTTACTTCAATCATCAGCTTAGGATCATTTGGGTTAACATTAATTCTGAAAGGATAATGAAAATCATCGTCCAAACTACCGCCTGCGTACTTGCGCGACCTACTTCCAGCGAGCCGCCTTTCACATTATAACCAAAATAAGATGGTACTGTCGCGATGATAACTGCAAATACAATCGTCTTGATGAAGGCGTAATAAATAAAAAGGTTTGGCATATAGATCCGGATTCCTGTGATATAATCTGCGGAAGTCCAGTTGCCGGTAATTTCACCTGCAATATATCCCCCAAAAATGCCGCAAATAATACTCACGGCGATGAGGATGGGGTTGAAAATTATACAAGCTAATATCTTTGGTAAAATCAAAAAATTCGGGGAGTTGACGCCCATGATATCCAGCGCGTCTATCTGCTCGGTAACTCTCATGGTTCCTATGGTAGATGCGATGTAGGAACCCACCTTGCCCGCCAAAACCAATGCGATGATAGTGGGAGAAAATTCCAAAATGAGGACGACCTTCGTAGCATAGCCCACGAAATTGGTAGGAATAGGGAAACTGGAAGCCTTGAAGTTATTGAACATCTGTATCGCAACCACCGCCCCCACAAAGATAGATATAAAAACCACCAGCCCGAATGAATTCACTCCTAAATCATTGATTTCCCGCATAAAGAGTTTCCAAAATACTTGAAACTTCTGCGGACGGCGAATGGCCTTGCCCATGAGCAAGAAATATTCTCCCAAAGCGTTTAGAAACTTTTTTATCATACTGCGAAAGTAATATTTTTTAATTTATGAAATCACAAAATCAGTAGGCTTTTTTATCGCCGCGCAATAGCAATATTGCAGTTTTTAATAATATTACAGCATCCAGACTAGGACTCCAATTGTTTACATAGAATGCATCAGCCAAAAATCTTTTTTGCATTTCTATATTCGTGTTTCCTGCATCACCTCGTAATCCTCGAATCTGTGCAAGTCCAGTAATTCCGGGTTTTACCATACTGCGTACGCTGTATTTGGAAATAAATTCTCGAAAATGATCATCCACAGCAAGCATGTGTGGCCGTGGCCCTACTATAGACATGTTTCCAAGTAAAACATTTAGGAACTGTGGGGTTTCGTCCAAACTGGTGCGTCGGAGGAACCTTCCTATTTTGGTAATTCTTTTATCGTTCACTTCAGTGGTTTTGGTTTCGCAGTCACTATTTTCCACCATGGTTCGAAATTTCATGCAATGAAAAATGTTGTTGAGGTGACCGTATCTTTTTTGGATAAAAAAAACAGAACCCTTGCTATCTAGCTTTATCAAAATCCCAATGATAGGAAATAGCCAGCTGCCAATGAAAATAATAAAAAAGAGAGAAAATACTATATCAAATAAGCGCTTTACTACCGCATTCATAAAATAATCCAACGGTGGCTTTGCTCTTTGGAGTATAGGTTGCGTTTCGGTATATGAAACTTGGTAACCGGCAAAATCGTCCGAAATCAAATCCGGAATCACGGTCGTCTTCACCCTGCTTTGCTCCGCCGCTCTCATTATAGAAATTAGAGAATTATCATCTCCCATTGGTTTTGCAGGAAGATACATTGTATGGATTCCGTTTTTTTTCCAAAACTCTTTTAACTCCTCCAAATGAGGATGGGGAGAGGGTAGATCTATTATTTTAAATCCATAATCTTTTCGTTCCGATAAAGTGTTACGGAGCAATTCCGTCGCGGGACTGGCTCCCAGAAACATAATATTTCTTTGGTTAAAGCCATTCAAACGCGCCCATTTAATAAGAAAAAAAAGCGAAGACTTTATGAGAAAAAATAAGAATGAGAGGGCTCCCATAATCCGAAACGAACCCAAACCAATATCGAAGGCTGTGGATAATTGGGAAGTAACCATTGTGGCTACCGTGAAGAAAATTAATTGTGTGCCCAGTCTTTCTAAATACTTTGTATAAGTGATGGTTCTTGGGTTATGATAAATCATCGTTCTCCCACTAATTAGAAACCAACTCACAATCCAAAAAACGGATATAAAGTATTTGTTTTCCGAGAAAATTTTGGTATTGCTGATAAGTAAAAGTGTGCTGATGAGTATAATGACATCTACCAGCACAAATAAAAACTTAAAATACTGCGAATACCTGAGCTTCTGCATAACAATTAAGGAATGTTCATGTATTTATGGGTCTGTACGGAGGCTTGCCATTGCGGATTTTTCAGGATGTACTCTGTGATTTTAGGGTACATTTCGTCGCGTTTGCTCCACTCGGTTTGCAGGTAGAGTTTACAGTAGGCACTCACTTTAGCGGCTTGTTCTTCAGCAAAAATAAAATCATGATTGTTGAAGATGATGACTTTCAACTCGTGGGCTTTTTGGTAAATCTCATCCTTTGGCAGCATTGTTTTCTTTGGCGAAAGCGTGATCCAGTCTAGTTCGCCGCTCAGTGGATAGGCGCCGGAAGTTTCGATATGAATTCGGCAACCTAATGTGTGTAGTCTTTGGGTTAAAATATCCAAATTCCACATCAGAGGTTCGCCACCGGTGATTACAATTGTTTTGGAATGCGAAGCTGCAATTTCAGCAATTTTTTCGGCATTCATCATTTCGTGCAGGCCGGCGTCCCAGCTTTCCTTAACATCGCACCAGTGGCAGCCCACATTGCACCCACCTAGACGGATGAAATAGGTAGCCTTCCCTGTATGGGCACCTTCGCCTTGCAGCGTGTGGAAGTGCTCCATCACGGGGAGGATTTTTCCTTGATTTAAATTTATATCTTGTTCTTCTTGCTCCATTTAGTCTCTGTAAATTGCGTGTTTGTAAGCCAATAGCGTATTCTTCATCAGCATGGCTCTCGTCATGGGGCCCACACCGCCCGGCACGGGAGTAATCCAAGAGGCTTTTGCGGCACAACTTTCAAAATCCACATCGCCGGCAAGGTGATAGCCTTTTTCGCTATCGTCTTGCACACGGGTAATTCCTACATCCACAATCACGGCGCCGTCTTTTATCATATCTCCTTTTAGGAAATTCGGGTCGCCCAGCGCAGTGATTACAATGTCTGCGTTTTTTGTATATTGCTCAATATGAGGCGTATAACTGTGGGTCAAAGTCGTTGTGGCGTTTCCTGGGAAATCTTTTCTACCCATCAGAATACTCATCGGGCGTCCTACAATGCGGCTTCTGCCTATGATTACGCAGTGTTTTCCTTTGGTTTCAATATTGTATCGCTCTAGTAATGTGAGGATTCCGAATGGCGTTGCCGGCAAAAAAGTGTCCATTTCCAATGCCATTCTGCCGAAATTTTCCGGGTGAAAACCGTCCACATCCTTATGGGAATTAATAGCCATAATTACTTTTTCCTGATCCATTTGCTTTGGTAGTGGCAGTTGCACAATAAAGCCATCCAAATTAGGATCGTTGTTCAGCTCTTCGATTTTTTCAAGGAGTTCGGCTTCGGAGGCTGTACTTGGAAATTTATAGAGCGAGGATTCAAAACCGACTTCGGCGCAATCTTTCACCTTACTGTTTACATAGGCCTTGCTTGCGCCGTTATTCCCTACAAGGATTGCGGCAAGATGAGGCACGCGTTTTCCGGCAGCCTTCAATTTGTCCACATCGTTTTTTATTTCCAGTTTTATTTCTTTTGAGACCTTAAGGCCGTCGAGTATCTGTGCCATTTTTATTTATTTAGTGGTGTGTTTTTTAGAGTTTTGATGGGTGCAGAAGACGGATAGGATGTCTTGGCACTCTCATATTTAACGGATTCTGGAAGAATCATAATAGGTGTTTTTTTTTATCGGAAGACATCTCATATTATCGTGTCTAACTACAAAATAAGGATTTATGAATAAATTAAAAATGCTTTTCTACTAATTTGATAAACTTTTTCGCAGTCATTTTGACAGTTTTTCAAAGAACTCGATAGCCGTATCTATGTCTTAAGCAGCAATTGAAGTGGTATTTAGACTAAACTTCATATTTATTCGCTATTTAGCTTAATATTTCATATACATTCCTGATAGGTTTTAAAAGAAATGTTTCTTCCCAGGATTTTTTTTGTTTGAATGACTAAATCGCCCATAATCTTGAATTTCTACAAATTTACAAATTATTTATTCGCTTTGTAAAAATTGATCAGTCCGTTGGTAGAGGAATCGTGGGAAGTAATCTCTCCGGCGCCATTCAGTTCCGGCAATATTTTTTGAGCTAAAGTTTTACCCAGTTCCACCCCGAATTGGTCAAAACTGAACACATTCCAAATTATACCTTGTACGAAAATTTTATGTTCGTAAAGCGCGATGAATTGGCCTAAAGCAAACGGCGTTAGTTCTTTAAACAAAAAGGAATTCGTAGGGGTATTTCCGGAGAAAGTTTTGAAATTTATCAATCTCTCAATTTCCTCGTCTGATTTTTTAGAGTTCCTCAATTCTTCCTCTGCTTCGTCTTCTGTTTTGCCAAAAGCCAAAGCTTCTGTTTGTGCAAAGAAGTTAGCGAGCAATTTATCTTGGTGGTCAGATATGTCGTTGCAAGATCTTGCGTAAGCAATAAAGTCCGCCGGAATCAGTTCCGTTCCTTGGTGAATAAGTTGGTAAAACGCGTGTTGACCGTTGGTTCCCGGCTCTCCCCAGATAATCGGTCCAGTTTCATACTCTACAAAATCACCATTTCTGTCCACACATTTCCCGTTGGATTCCATATCGCCTTGTTGAAGATATGCAGGGAAACGATCTAGATATTGCGAATATGGTAAAATGGCATACGAAGATGCGCCATAAAAGTTACGATACCAAACGCCCAAAAGCCCCATGAGTACCGGTATGTTCTCTCCAAAATCAGCAGTTTGGAAATGCTGATCGGTATCGTAGGCGCCCTTCAGTAGTTGTTCAAAATTATCGTATCCTACCGCGAGGACTATGCTAAGGCCAATCGCACTCCAAAGCGAGTAACGACCGCCAACCCAGTCCCAAAACTCAAAAATATTTTCTTCTGCGATGCCGAAATTTTTCACCGCCTCGGTATTGGTGGAAAGTGCTACGAAATGTTTTGCTATATCCTTGTTTTTACCTTTTTTCAGAAACCAATTTTTTGCAGATTCCGCATTGGTCATGGTTTCCTGCGTGGTAAATGTTTTGGAAGCGATGATAAAAAGCGTGGTTTCCGGGTCGAGGTTTTTCACTGTTTCCGCTATATGGTTGCCGTCCACATTGGATACAAAATGCACATTCAGTCGGGTCTTGAAATGTTTCAAAGCCGAGCAAACCATCACGGGACCCAAATCCGATCCGCCAATACCGATATTCACAACATCCGTAATTTCTTTGCCGGAAAATCCCTTATGCTGCCCGTAAATGATGCGCTCCGAAAAGCTTTTCATTTGGTCTAAAACTTTTCGGATTTGCAGTTTGATGTTCTCGCCATCTACAAAAATTACTTTGTCGGAAAAGTCCCGTAATGCGGTATGAAGCACTGCTCTGCCTTCGGTTTCATTGATTTTCTCACCTGAAAACATAGCGGATATGGCGTCTTTCAATTGGCATTCTTCCGCCAACTGGAGCAAGAGGCTTTTCGTTTTAGAATCGATTAAATTTTTAGAATAATCAAAGATATAATTCTCCCTTTTCACGGAAAATTCTTCAAAACGATTTGGGTTATATTGAAAAAGCGAGCGCAGTTCAAAATCATTTTGCATGAAGTGATCTTCCAATATGTTCCACGCGTTCGTGTCAGTCGGGTTTATTTTTGGCAGCATAATTTTAGATTTAATGTTCAATATTTACAAAATTACAGAAAATTCAACGGAAATCGGTTTTCTTGTTGAATCTTTAATATTGGCTTAAACTTTCAAAAAAAACCCTCGAAATTTTCGAAGGTTGGAAAAACATAACTATTAAATTATTCTATTTTTGTATTAATAGATGCGGATTTTTTCTTTCTTTTTCTATTAAAATAATATAATAACCCGGTAATTAACAAAAATGGCCATATGGTAATGAGCGCCACCAAGAATCTTTTAATCAAATAAAATCCTTCCGCTATGGCATTTTTGGCACCGTAGAAGAAATTGAACCTATATTTATTATCAATATTTTTTATGTTAATGACGGGTATTTCTGCAATGCGCGGTTTAGGTTCTTTTATAATCAAATCTACGGTGCTGTATTTTAAATTATCAGCGAGTTGTATTTCAGAAATTTGTCTTTCACTTTCTTTTTGCAGATTATTTTCGGTATGTTCCACTTTTTCATTTGTGGGTTTCATATGTGCAATTACAGTGGCAGTTTGTGCGTGATTTTGAGCCTCTAGTTGCGAGATTTTGGCATTGTTGGTTACATCTTCTGCCAGGATCACACGACTGTTTAGGAACAGTTTTTTATTGTTGATGAGGGTCAGAAATTGCCCGAGGTTTTGTGTGGGTACGCGTACCTGCATCCGATTTTCGGTCAGGAATTTTTTCACCAAAACAGCATCTTTGTCGCTGGTTTCATAGGTGTCTTCGGATACTATATTGCTTTGCAGGTGGCTCTGCGAAACGAATCCGCCGAGCTCTAGTAAAGATTTTTCGATATAGATTGTGGCATCATACACATCCATTACCTCCATATCTACTTCGGCAGTTTTTACGAATTTTTTACCTGCAACCTCCTGTCTGGCTGCGAGAGATACGCTGTCGGTGGTGGCATATTCTGTCGTTTCAGGAATGCTGTTTTCTGAGGTTTCTTGTTTATTACATGACCATAAACTAAGGCAGACGAAAGAACCGATTACAATTTTGTGTTGAATGTTTTTCATAGCGAAACTTTTTTGGGATTAATTTGCACCGAAGTTCCGATGTAATTATTCGTAAGGTTTGTAAAAGCCTTGTTGAGTTTTTGTAAGTTGTAAATAATTGTAAATCAGAATTTTGTAAATCAAATCTAAATCAAGGTTATGGATTCCCCCTTGCTTTAACCTTCCATTTCATCCGTTTTATGATCTTATAGCGGCGTACGGTAGCAGAATTTTCCACCTCTTCGCCTATAACTTTCGCCCAAGGTTTTAAGTCATCCACATGTTCGAAGATGATCTTTAAAATAGCCAAAAACGGAATACTTAGGAACATACCGGAAATTCCCCAGAGATGTTCGCCCACCAAAAGCGCTACAAATGAGAAGAATGCATTGATTTTCACCTTGGATCCCACCACCAGAGGCAGCGTAATATTTGCGTCTATTGCGTGGATGCCGATGTAGCCGAGCAGCACGATTAGCGTATGCGGGTTGCCCGTGGCGAAAGAAATCAGGCACGCCATGAGGCACGAAAAAAAGATGCCGATGTAGGGGATAACATTCAAAAGACCTGTAAGAACTCCCAAAAGTATGGCGTATTTCACGCCTAAAATGCTTAGGAATACGGATGTTAGCACACTTACAATCAGTATCTGGATGAATAGGCCTGAAATGTATTGTTTAATGATGGTCTGCGTCTCCATCATCACCTCCTGCACCTTTGCGATGTGTCTTACCGGAAAAATATTTTGTAAAAATTGGTATAGCAAACGCCTGTAATTCAGGATAAAAATAAAAAATAAAATACTGAATGCCACAAAACCAAGCACCTGCGAAAACATGGACACTGTAATGCCTAAAATCAATCCGGTAGAGGAGAGTATGCGCTCCAAACCTTGGTTGATATACACCATTTGTTTATCAAAATTGACATGGAAAGTCTTTGATACCCAGTTTTGTAGGTCATGAAAAGTGCGGACGATTTGTTTTTCTAAAACTGGGAAGTCATTCACGAAATCGCTAAACTGAGCGCTGAAAAAATACACAATCCCACCGATGGTCGCCACCATCACCAAAACTGACGCCACGGTAGAAATAGACCGTGAAAATCGCCAGCGCCGCTCCAGAAAATTAGCAAAAGGCAAGAAGAGCATAGCCAATAAAAAAGCGAAAAACATGGGCGCGAGGATGCTCTGCCCAAGTTCCGCGAGATAGCCCAGCATGATAATGCAAGAAAGTACCAAAAACAGGCGCGCAATGAATGGGAGAGTTTCGATTTTCATTGCGATAAAGGTAAGCGATAAAAATCGTTTGAAAAAACAGAAAACAAAAAAATCCGCCAATTTTGACGGATAATTTATTTTGAAATTGATAGGTTGAAAGATTTAATATTGAAAGATTCTATTTGAATTTCAAACTCAAACCGAGCATATAATTTATGCCAGCTTGGGCGTAGTAATAGGGTGCTGCTTCGTAAACATAGCCGTTGCTTACATATTTTTTGTTGAAAATATTGTTCACCAAAAGTTTGATATCAAGGTCTGTGCGGTTCAGATTCAGTGTGTATTTAGCATTGAAATCGGTAAGGAAATAACTCGGAAGTTTCAAATCTGCATTGTCTGTGTTGTCCAAAAACTGACTTCCAACAAGCTGATTTTGAACACCGAAACTAAAATTCCTAAACGGCTTTACGCTGGCGGAAATATTCGCGATTGTGTTCGGAGAAAACGCAATCGGGGTGTTGCCGAGGTTTTTTATGCCGTCTTTCGTTTCCTGGCGGAAATTTTTGTTCATGTTTTTGCTCAAAGTAAGGTTTCCGGAAAGGTTGAACATTTCAGAAATTTTTGCCAAAGCTGCAATTTCTAGCCCGGTGCGGTAGGATTCTCCGGAGTTGGCGCGGATAAATGCCCCTACATTGCTGATTTCACCCGTGAGAACCAGCTGGTTTTGATAATTCATATAATAGGCATTCGCCGAGAATTGGAAATTTCCGAAGGATTTTTCCACTCCGGCTTCGTAATCGAAAAGTCGTTCTGCCTTGGTGTCGGGGTTTGCGAGGAGGTCGTCGCGGTTGGGTTCACGGTTGGCAATGGCGGCGGATAAAAAAACTTTGCCATCTGAAATTCTGTAGCTCACACCGGCTTTAGGGTTGAAGAAAGTCCATTTCTTTTCCATATTGCCTCCTTCGCCAGCTCCTTCCATTATAATTTTGGTGTCATAGGAAATGTTTCTGAGTTGTAGATCGCCAAAAAATTCCAAAGCATTCACTTTGAAAACCCCTTTTGCAAAGCCGGCAATTTCATTTTTTATGGAACGGTTACGGTAATACTCGACATCTTGGTACTGAGTAAGTTGCAGTCCTTTGTATTGGCCAAAATGTCTTCCATAATATTGATTTCCAACCACTCCGAAATTCAAATCTAAATTATCAAACTTTCCGTAAAGCGTGGAAACCACACCGTAGAAATCGTTATCCAGCCATTTCTTGCTTACCAAATCTGTGCGCGTCAACTGTACGCCATTTACAACTGGAACACTCAAACCAAAAGTGGCATATTTAGGTGCCCAGTCATCACTTTCGTCAACAGGTTCTATGCTTTCATAATAACCGCTTCCCTTAGTGTAGTGTAGCGTGGTTTCCAGGTTCCAACGGTCATTAACACCTTGATTCCAAAGCAATTGATAGTGGTTTTGTTTGTAATTATCGGTATGGTTGTCGTAATATTTCTGTTCGCCCGTGATGGCATCAAAATAACTTCCCGCCGGATTGTATTTTGGCGTTTTCTCCCAAGTTGCCTTATCAATCCCGTTCCAAGCCTGATAGGTTTTTTCTTTTCCGCCAAACGCCAAAAAGCGCAGTTTGGTTTTGTTTTGTTCGAACAAAGCCGAGAAATTGTAGGAATGAAGTTTGGAAAACGCACGGTCGATATATCCATCGGAATGGATGCCCGTATAGCGCCCCATCAAGCTGAGTTTATTGTTCCAAAACTTACCCGAGCCTACCTCCGCAGAGTATTTGTAGGTGTTGAAAGAACCATAACTCTCGTCGGTTTTCACATAAAATTGTTCTTCAGGATCCTTGGAAACGACATTCACGCTCGCGCCAAAGGCCGAAACGCCGTTGGACGAAGTACCCACGCCACGCTGAATAATGATTTGCGAAGCAGAACTCGCCAAATCCGGAACATCCACAAAGAAAGTCCCCTGACTTTCGGAATCGTTGTACGGAACGCCGTTCATCATCACATTAATCCCGTTTCCACCCACGCCACGAATCCTAAAACCCGTGTAGCCTACGCCGTTCCCGGCATCTGAAGTGGTAACGATGGAGGTTTGGTTTTTCAACAAAACAGGCAAATCCTGCCCGAGATTTTTGAAGCCCAAATCCTTTTCCACATTCACGATTTCTTTCGCTACGGGAAGCCTTTTGGTGAAGTTAACGGATTGAATTTCACGCTCTTTTATAGAGTCGTTTTTGGTTTGCGCGTAGAACACGGCAGGACTTATGGCAAGCCCTAAAATAAAAATACCTTTCATTCTTTTAATTTTTTTAGGTTAATTAAATAGAATAAAAGAGGCGATTATTAAATATGAATGATGGATGATAATTGATGCGGATCGCTTACCATTTATCATTTATATTTCCTTCCCTAAACAGCATTACCTGTTCCAGGTTCATAGGGTTTAATCTCAGCCGCGGTTGCAGCACCCCTTTAGTTTCTGAGGGCGAATTTAGGGATTATTTTTGGAATTCTTCAATAAATGTTTTTTATGAACTAATTCTAAACTCTTTTTTTTAATCTAAATTTTTAACAAATACAAATTCACCACCTTCAATTAGCTTTAACACAATTTTTTCTTCCATATTTAAAAAAATTAATAACTCCTGTTCTCCCGATCCACGAAGTAGTAATTTTTGCCATCTTTAGTAACCTCAAAAAGGCGTGCGGCTTTCCATGAAAAATTTCTTTTGATGTCGGAATATTCAAAAGGTATAATGGTTTTTCCATGGATGTCGATTACGCCAAAGCGGTCGTTGTAAGACGCGATAATCATTGGATTTTTCAGGTCGTCGCCTTCCAAGATGTGGAGGTATTGGTATTGCGGATAAATTTGATATTGACGGTAATCGGCGGCGTTTGTAAACTTTGCATCTTCGATGATGCCGTAATATCCGTTCTGAACATACGAATGGAAAAGTTGCTTCTTAAATTCCGGAGGACATTTCCCAAGGTCGCTTGTTTTGTATTTGTAAACGCGGTTTCCGGCTTGGTCGATACGGAAATCGTCTTCCCCCAATCTGACGGAGGCATAGTTTTCACTTCCGAATTTTTTCAATTTTTCGTTGGGTGAGTTTAATAGGTTGCAGTCTTGATAAAAGAAACCTACATTACTATACTGATGGGGGATAATGACTTTTCCTTTTTGATTGATGAAGCCAAATCTTCCATTTTTTATTTGTGGAATAAGAGCGGGGATTGAATCATTTATTTTAATTAAATCCAAATTCGATATTGCTACAGCAGGTTTGGAAGTGGACATTTTTATAGTCGTTTTCGCAGCAACCTTTTTTACAGTTGATTTTTTGATTTGAGCCGAAAAAGTGAGCGGCAACACCATTAATATTATATAAAAAACATTCTTCATAATCATTCGTTTACAAAATATCCGCCAAAAATAATGATTTTAATATGAACGAATTGCTGGCATTGAACACAAATTATACGATTATACCTGCGAGATACCTTTAGACAGGGATAGCACAAATGTTTTTAACTAATGATACAAACTGTAAATCGGCGAGAGATATTTAAAAAATAAATCCGCTCTGTAAGTGCTTCCTTTGCAAGAATTTCAACATAATCTTCCGCAGATGATTACTTTCCAATATTTTAACATACAAAAACTTAATTTTTTTGTAATTTTGAATCTCATAATATTTTAGAACCAACAAAAACCTATTTTCCCATGACTTTTGACATTGATATGATTAAAAAAGTGTACGAGCGTTACCCGGAAAGAATAGCCGCTGCAAGGCAGGCTACTGGCAAACCCCTTACACTCGCCGAAAAGATTCTTTATACCCACCTTTGGGAAGGCAATGCTTCACAGGCTTACGAGCGCGGAAATTCTTATGTGGATTTCGCTCCGGACCGTGTGGCAATGCAGGATGCGACCGCACAGATGGCGCTTCTACAATTTATGCAGGCAGGCCGCGCGAAAGTTGCAGTACCTTCCACAGCACACGCAGACCACCTTATCCAGGCAAGAGTAGGCGCTGAGCAGGATTTGCAGGAAGGAATCAACAAAAACTCGGAGGTATTTAATTTCTTAAGTTCGGTTTGCGACAAGTACGGAATCGGATTCTGGAAGCCGGGTGCGGGAATCATTCATCAGGTAGTGCTGGAAAACTACGCATTCCCAGGTGGTATGATGATTGGTACCGACTCTCATACTGTGAATGCAGGTGGTCTAGGAATGGTAGCCATCGGTGTTGGCGGTGCTGATGCCGTAGATGTAATGGCAGGGATGGCATGGGAACTGAAGATGCCGAAACTTATCGGTGTAAAATTAACTGGCCGCCTGAATGGATGGACTTCCCCTAAAGATGTTATCCTAAAAGTAGCAGGAATTCTTACTGTAAAAGGTGGAACCGGCTGTATCGTAGAATATTTTGGCGAAGGTGCGCAATCGCTTTCTGCTACCGGAAAAGGAACAATTTGTAATATGGGTGCCGAAATCGGTGCCACGACTTCTACCTTCGGGTATGACGATTCCATGAGGAGATACCTCTCTGCTACCGGCAGACAGGATATAGTAGATGCTGCGGACAAAATCGCAGAACATTTGACAGGTGATGCCGAGGTTTATGCTAATCCTGAGCAATATTTCGATCAAGTGATAGAAATTAATTTGGATGAATTGACGCCACACTTGAACGGGCCCTTCACTCCGGATTTGGCGACGCCTGTTGCTGAGTTTAAAGAAAAAGCAGAAGCCAACGGTTGGCCACTGGATGTAGAATGGGCATTGATAGGATCTTGTACCAACTCCTCCTACGAAGACCTTTCCCGCGCTGCTTCCATCGTGGAAGATGCCGTGGCAAAAGGCGTAAAGCCAAAAGCTATCTTGGGAATCAACCCGGGTTCTGAGCAAGTAAGATTTACTGCTGAGAGAGATGGTTTCATTGATACTTTCAAAAAATTCGAAAACGCAAGAATCTTTACCAACGCTTGCGGCCCGTGCATAGGACAGTGGGATAGAGAGGGCGCTGACAAAGGCGAGAAAAACTCCATCATTCACTCTTTCAACAGAAACTTTGCGAAAAGAGCAGATGGCAACCCGAATACGCACGCATTCGTGGCGTCTCCAGAAATGGTGGCCGCGGTGGCCATCTCCGGCCGGTTGGATTTCAACCCCATCTCTGATACTTTGACCAATGAAAGTGGTCAGCAGATTAAACTAGATGAGCCAAAAGGTTCGGAACTTCCTGCAAAAGGATTTGATGTAGGTGATAATGGTTACCAAGCGCCTTCCGAAGATGGTTCCGGCGTTCAGGTTTTGGTAAGCCCTACTTCCGATCGTCTTCAATTACTAGAACCTTTCCAACCTTGGGATGGTAAAAATATTACTGGTGCTAAAGTTTTGATCAAAGCATTCGGAAAATGTACTACCGACCACATTTCTATGGCAGGACCTTGGTTGAAATACCGCGGTCACCTCGATAATATTTCTAACAATATGTTAATTGGTGCTGTTAATGCCTATAACATGGAAACCAATAAAGTGAAAAACCTCCTTACCGGCGAGTACTCCGAAGTTCCTGCTGCTGCAAGAGCGTATAAAGCAGCGGGCGTTCCGTCTATCGTGGTGGGAGACCAAAACTACGGTGAAGGATCTTCCCGTGAGCACGCCGCTATGGAGCCGCGCCACTTGGGTGTGAAAGCTGTTTTGGTAAAATCTTTCGCGCGTATCCACGAAACGAACCTGAAAAAACAAGGTATGTTGGCGCTTACATTCCAAAACGAAGCAGATTACGACAAATTCCGTGAAGATGACACCGTTAACTTCCTGGATTTGGATAAATTCGCTGCAAACACACCGCTTCAATTGGAATTGGTACACAGCGATGGCACGAAAGACCTAATACTTGCCAACCACACTTACAATGATCAACAAATTGGTTGGTTCATAGCAGGGTCTGCGCTAAACCTTATTGCCGAAGAAGCAAGAAAGAGAAACGCATAAGAAATTTCAAATACTGAATTAAAGCCCGGACAGGAACCTGCTCCGGGTTTTTTTAATCGGCTGTAACAAAATGACTTTTGCACTGTCTTATTGTAAGAAAGAAGTGCGGCTGCATCAAAAAAAATCAAATAATCATTAAAACCATACACCTTATGAAATCAAAAATTATTTTATTGATATTCGCCACAACGGTTATGTCTTGCAACACTACGATTGGTCACAAGGCCGAAAGAACCTTTTCAAACAGTACTGCAGAAAATTTAGTGGATGAAAAAACCGAATCCAAATCTTTTAGCATTGGGGAATTCAACAAGATTTCAGCGGATGTTAATATGAGCTTTAGAATAATTAAAGCAAATAAACACGAAGTGAAGGTGACTTCCAACGCGATGAAGTATATTAAAGTTAAAAATTCTAATGGGCGTCTGACTGTAAGTTACGATTATAATAGATCGCTAAACGGAGTGCACACCGAAGTCACTGTTTATACCCCCGAATTCAATGTACTATCGGCAGATTCCGAAGGAAGTATTGTGGTGGAAGATCATTTCTCTACGGATAATTTAGAACTATCAGCAGATAGTATGGGTGCCATTTCTGGAAATTTTTCTGCCGATAAAATTTCAGTTTCAGCTGATAGCAAGGGCAGTATTGTGGCCGTGGTTAATACAAAACAGCTATCCGCAAACGCTGATTCTAAGGGCGATATCCGTATCAGTGGAACTGCAGACGGGGTGAGGGCGTCTGCGGACAGTATGGGCGAAATTAATATAAAAAACCTGAGATATAAAAAACTCCAACAATCCACCGACAGCATGGGCAAGGTTGATTTTTAAAACTAAAGTTTTTGTAACCCCAATGGTATTTAATTAATATAAAATTGCATACAGCGCGGCTTGATTATAAAAAAAAATTTTTCAACAGTCGAAACCGTCAACACATCCTCCATCTAATAAAAATTATCACTAGTATTGTAACAATGGCCTGATTTTTAATACCAATCGGACAGAATAATATTATGATGACATACAAACTACTCACCGCCGCTGTTTTTCTATCTGCGAACATGGTTTTTGCTCAGCAGAAACCAGAAAAGGAAAAGCAAATAGATGCAGTGACCATCACCAAAACTAAAAAAGCCGTAGAACAAAAGGCCGACCGTACTATTTTCGACTTCTCCGAGCAACCCGCACTGAACACCGGAAATGTCTTGGAAGGCATGAAAAAACTTCCCGGCTTGGTGGTTTCGGATGTTGCGGGGATGATGTATCAGGGTAAACTTTTGGAGGTTTATATGGATGGTCGCCCGCTTGGGATCAACGGCAGCCAACTGCAAGGCTACCTTGAAGGAATGCCAGCCAATTCCATAGAGCGTGTGGAAATCATCACCCAACCCGGCGCGGAATTCCCGGCGACATCAGGCGGCGCTATCATCAATATCATTACCAATAAAAACGCGCAAAACTATCTTTCCGCGACTTATTCGGGGAAATATTCCTTCAGTAATTACGACAAATTCCGCAGCCGCACCAGCAACTCTATTTTGTTGAATGCCAAAAACAAACTTTTTGGCTGGCAACTGAATGTGGGGCAAAACTACCGTGAGGGCTTCCGAAATTCCAGAATCGCTGATATTACCGGTGTAAATACAGAGAATATCCAGCGCGGCTATTTCTTAAAATCAGCCTTGACTTTCGATATTGGCAAAGACAGACTTTTGGTAAATTATGACCTGAACCACAATAATAATGATGCCTATACGAACAGTTTCGGGATCGCGCCTATTTATAATCCAACTACTGCTACTATTGACAGAATTGCCGATTATACTACAGATGACGAGGGAAAAACACAGAATACCCGCCACGATGCCAGCGCCACTTATCAGATTAAATTCGATAATCGTGCGAAGAAATTGGATTTGAATTTCAATTTTAATCAGTTTGATACGAAATACAGCCAAAACAGTATTCAGTTTTTAGGAACAACCCAGAATCCATCGGCGTACGAAACCACCTCGCAACAAAATATCTACACCATGAAGGTGGATTATTCCCAACCTATGAAGATTTTGGATGAAGGGAAAATCTCTTTCGGAGGACTCTATGAAAAATTAATGTTCGATACACAGAATAATGGTTTTACCAATTTGGATTACCAAAGACAGACCGCTTCTGCGTACACCGAACTTCAGGCGAAGCTAAAAAAGTTTGATTTCATCCTTGGAACACGCGCCGAAGGTTATGATATTTCCGGACTTTCCAGATTGAATACCAACGGCAGCGTGAAAGAAACGGCCTTGACTCCTTTTAACCAGTTCCGACTGTTCCCAAATGCAAGTATCCAGTATAACTTTATACCACGGATTTATTTGGCATTTAATTATAACAAAAAAATCCAACTCCCGAATATTTCTTGGTTAAACCCGAACAACACGAATTACCAAGGAGGAAACATTAGTTTTGGCGGAAATGTAAACCTCCAACCTACTATTTTTGATAATTATGAAATCAAGCTTTCAGCGTTCGATTATGCGTTTGTAGGATATAATTTGAGTGTTGCCAAAAACCAGAGTTTTCAGGTAGCAGAAAAAGTTTATTTCGACCCGAACCAGCATACCATCGGTGGAAGAGAGGCGTACTATGTGAGGAATTCCTTCCTGAATGCGCCTACGATGAGGATTCACAACTTTAATGTCGGGTTGCCTTTGCCGCTTATGATTTTTACCAAAGGAATCAAGGAGGCAATGAAATTTAATTTCAATCCGGATAAGATTAATTTCCTTTATCTATACGCCGGTTACCAACTGCACGAACTGGAAGAAAGTGCCAATAAAGGCTTCTGGATTTTCAATGTGATGGGGCAATTTATCCTTCCGGCGGATATAAAATTGGTGGCAAATTACTCTAATATGACAAAAGGAAACTGGTACTATTACCATATGGAAAAACCGTGGATGAATAGTTTCGACCTTACTGCGACAAAAAAATTCATGAACGACCGACTGACGGTTTCTGTTTTTGCTAATGACCTTTTCCGTTGGAATGAGAATGCCGTGACATCGCTCTATAAAAATTCTAATATCTATTTGGGAAATAAATTCGATTCTCAAAACTTTGGAATTTCTATCAACTACAAAATTCCAACTAAAAACAAACTCGCCAAAGAAGCACCAATCCTTCTTAACAAAGACAAAAAAGAAGATGTCGTAGCACCTGTTGCGCCTTAGAAATTCTGTTTTTTATTTTCATTAAAGCCTCCAAGAATTGACTTTCATGGAGGTTTTTTAAGTTTAAAATAGTTAAGAAAGAAAAAATTCATTGAAATCTTCTATTGACATCGAAAAATTCCTATGAATCTGGCGATTGGAATCGAAAATTTAATAAACTTAATCTTCGCAAGCCCTCCACACTGCGTCGTTTTGGGGAACGGGAGCTATAAGTTGCAGTTTTTCCTTTGTTACTGGATGGATAAATTCCAGTTTGCGGGCATGTAGGGAAATACCGCCATCCGGATTGGAGCGCGCGGCGCCGTATTTCAAATCTCCTTTAATGGCGACGCCCGTTTTCGCCAGTTGCGCCCGTATTTGGTGATGACGCCCAGTTTCAAGGTCGATTTCAAGGAGTTGGTAATTATCAAAAACCTTGATGATGTTGTAAGTGAGAATGGCTTCCTTCGCCCCTTCCGTAGCGCGTGGGAAAACCGTTGCTTTGTTTGTTTTCTCGTTTTTAACTAAATAATGCACGAGCCTTTGGCTCTGCGGAATCATTTCCTTTGGCACGATAGCCCAGTATGTTTTTTGGATTTCGCGGTTCTTCACCATTTGTGTCAAGCGGGTAAGCGCCTTGGATGTTTTAGCGTAAATCACCAATCCCGAAGTCGGACGATCAATACGGTGAACCAGCCCGAGGAATACATTTCCCGGTTTTTGGTCGCGTTTTTTGATGAAATCCTTGATGAGTTCCAGAAGGGAATCGTCCCCTGTCTTATCGCCCTGCACGAGTTGTCCCACTTTTTTATTGATGACGAGGAGGTGATTGTCTTCGAAGATGATTTGGTCTTGTTGGAAATGTTGAGAATTGTTCAAAGGAATTTATATTTTTATCTCAAAAAGTGCGGCCTTCAGACCTCGTTGATAATGCTCAGGAAGTTTGTGAGCGTCCCTAACTTCGAACATTCCAAGAAAATCAAATCCTGCACTTGTATATACTTTTATGAGGCCTTCATTTCTGTCCAATGTGTCAAGGCGCACGAAATCAATATCGTTTGCTTTAGCGAAATCTCTTGCCCAGTCCGTAATAACTTTCACAAAATTTTGTCCGCGAAATTCAGGGTTGGTCGCAATCCGATGAATATAAACAGCTTTGTCGCGGTTTTTTTCCTGCCAAATTTCCTCATCTGAAAAAGTAATTGCAAATACGGCAGCTATGTTCTCATCTATGGACACTTTGTATTGTCTTCCCTCCGAAATTTCTTGATCCACTAATTTTCTTTCAAAATCTGGCCAAACAACAACTTTTTTTATGCTTTTCTGGAAATCTTGCGCACATTTGTAAAGACGAAAAATTTCGTCAATGTCGGCATGTGAAGATTTTTTAATTTCCATTTCTAAATTTTGATGTGATCCTAAACAGCCCTCGGTCTCGCGATGAAAGTCAGAGCAATGCCCGCGAAAAGTCCAATGGTTTTTACAATTTGTAAATTGGCTGGTAAGAATGGACCTGCGATACACATTGCAGCAGCGGCGTAGGCGAGATATTTATGATTTTGGTTGGTGTAAGAAAGCGATGCGAGCACGAAACTAAGACCGATAAGAATATAAAAAACTATATTAGATAGCATGGCGTTGATTTCCGGGGAAAAAACATTGAACCAGCCGGCGGCGAGACAAAGCAATGCAGCGATGGAGATAGCGCCCTGGAGCATTGGAATATTAAGGTTATTCATATTTTTTTGTTTATTTTATTATTTTTTTTTGAATTAAAGAATGTCAATTTCCTTTCTTGCCACGCTTCAGCTTTTTTAATCTTTCAATCTGAGACTAATAACTTTCCTTCTCATTCGGGAAATCTGCGGTTTTCACATCTGCCACATATTGCGCTACGGCTCCGGTGATTTCTGTGTAAAGATCCAAATATTGTCGAAGGAATTTTGGTTTAAAACCTTTGTTCATGCCCACCATATCGTGATATACCAACACCTGCCCATCGCAGTCGGCGCCGGCACCGATCCCAATGGTTGGAATTGAAATACTTTCAGTTACTTTTTTGGCCAAAATAGCCGGTATTTTTTCTAACACCAAAGAAAAACAGCCTAGTTCTTCCAATAGTTTTGCATCAGCGATTAATTTTTCCGCTTCGGCATCTTCTTTTGCTCGCACTTTGTAGGATCCGAATTGGTAAATGCTTTGGGGAGTCAATCCCAAATGCCCCATAACGGGAATCCCGGCATTCACTATTTTTTTTATGGAATCCGCAATTTCTTCTCCGCCTTCGATTTTTATGGCGTGTGCGCCGCCTTCTTTCATCATTCTCACTGCTGATTCCAAAGCTTTCTCAGGATTGCTTTGGTAGGTTCCAAACGGTAAATCTGCTACTACTAGGGCTCTTTCCACACCGCGAACTACGCATTGGGTATGGTAAATCATTTGATCCAGTGTGATAGGCAAAGTTGTTTCATGTCCAGCCATAACATTCGCTGCGGAATCTCCTACAAGAATCGCATCCACACCGCCGGCATCTACCATTTTTGCAGTGGTGAAATCGTATGCCGTAAGCATGGTTATTCTTTCTTTGCTAAATTTCATATTTCGCAAAGTTTCCGTAGTTATTTTTTTTATTTCTGAATGTACAGACATGTCAATGGGTGATTAGTGAAAAATTAAGCGTAATAAGTTGGGAATTTAATTAAGTAGAGGACAATTATTTAAAATTAGTGAATCATTGATAACTCTAAGATCACCATAACCATAACCATAACCTATTGCTCATGCAATATGCCCCAGTTTCCTTAATTTATCGTGGCAAATGATTTTGATATTTCTTCCTTCCACGCTGATGAGGCCGTCTTGTTTGAATTCTGAAATCAAACGGATAGCGCTCTCCGTAGCCGTCCCAATGATGTTCGCAATCTCTTCGCGGGTGAGGGAAATTTGGATAAACCCTTCCGGGTCGGTGCCGAGCTTTTGTTCCAGCAAAAGTAAGATTTCTGCAAGTCTTTCGCGCACTGTTTTTTGTGCTAAAAATGTAATGGTATTGGATGATTCGCCCAGTTCAAAGGCTATTTTCTGCATCATGGCAAAGGAAAGTTGCGGATCGGCTTTCAGCATTTTAACGAAAACATCCGTGGGGATGAAGGTAGTTCCTACATCCGTCATAGCTTCGGCTTTGGCCTGAAAATTCTCTCCACAAAGGATAGAGCGGTACCCGATGAGGTCGCCCGATTTTATAATTCTTAAAATCTGTTCTTTGCCATAAACTCCTGATTTAGATAGTTTAGTAGTGCCATTTTCGATATAGTAAACGCCTTTTGGGGTTTCGCCATCCTCGAAAATAACTTCGCCTTTATGAAAAGTCAGGTTTTGTTTTGCCTCCAAATATTTTTCAAAGTCTTCTTTTGAAAGATATTGTTGAAAAGATTTTTCATTAAAAACCTTCTGGAAAGTCTCATCGATTGCAAGTTGCTTCTCCTTTGTCATCGGATATGATATTTATCACAAATTTAGCGTTTTTAAACGCCTGATACAAATTTATTTATCATAATTTTGTAGATTAAATACTTTCAAAATTGTCTGAAAACTGTTTCCACTGCAGCCAAACCATCGAAAAAGAGAGAATCGTTTTTGATGATAAACTCTTTTGCTGTAACGGGTGCAAATCGGTGTACGAAATCCTTAGCCTCAATAATTTAGGGAATTTCTATGAGTTAAATAAACAATCCGGAATCCGGCCAAGTACCGATAATACGGCGCAATACGACTATCTGGATACCGCGGAAGTCTTCGATACGGTTGCCGATTTCTCCGAAGGAAATACCACGCTGGTGACTTTCAAAATCCCGGTAATCCATTGTTCTTCTTGTATCTGGTTGCTGGAAAGTCTGCATACGCTGAACCTGAATATCCATTATTCCCAAGTAAATTTCACGCGGAAAACGGTGCAAATTTCCTTTAACCATAAAAACCTTAAACTAAGCGAACTCGCAAAATTCCTTACTAATCTTGGCTATAAGCCGATCATTAACTTGGAAAGCGCCGAAAAGAAGGAAGAATTTCTGGATAAAAGTCTCCTAATAAAACTCACCGTGGCGGGTTTCGGCTTCGGAAACGGGATGTTTTTTGCCTTCCCGGAATACATGGGCGGCGATGATTTTTGGATGCGACAATACAAGGATTTATTTAGGTTTTTGATGTTCCTTTTGGCGACGCCTGTGGTCTTTTATTCGGCTTCAGATTATTTCAAATCGGCTTGGTTTGGTTTAAAAAACAAAATCGTTAACATTGATGTTCCGATTGTTTTGGGAATCTTAGTGCTATATGGCAGGAGTATTTACGAGGTGCTATCCAACTACGGAGCTGGCTATTTCGATACGCTTTGCGGCTTGCTTTTCTTTATGCTTCTGGGCAAAGTTTTTCAAAAAAGAACTTACAGCGCACTTTCCTATGATCGGGATTACAAATCTTTTTATCCGATTGCAGTTACCAAAGTTGATTTTAGCGGAAAACAAGAAAATATATTGCTTTCTGATTTAAAAATTGGCGACCGTATTTTGGTAAGAAATCAAGAAATTATCCCTGTGGATGCCATTTTGATACAAGGCGATGGAAATATTGATAACAGTTTCATTACCGGCGAAAGTGCCTCGGTACCGAAAAAGCCAGGTGATAAAATCTTTGCGGGCGGAAAACAGATCGGTTCTATACTCGAATTGGAGGTCATAAAAACAGTGAACCAAAGTTACCTGACGCAGCTTTGGAACAAAGAAGCCTTTAAAAAATACGAAACAGGGCTGGATACGCTTACCAACAGCATCTCGAAATATTTCACCTTCATCATCCTCGGGATTACGCTCGTGGCGGGCATCTATTGGTTAAGAATAGATCAAGAAAAAATGTGGCAGGTGGTTTCCGCGATTCTCATAGTGGCATGTCCATGCGCGTTGGCATTGTCGGCGCCGTTTACTTTCGGCCATATCATGAGAATAATGGGTCGTCATAAATTCTATGTAAAAGACACTCTGACCATTGAGAAATTATCCAAAATAGACACTTTAGTTTTCGATAAAACAGGAACCATCACACATAATAAAAAGGCTAAGATCGTTTTTGAAGGAAAGGAGATTTCAGCTTTAGATCTTGAGAATATAAAAACTTTATTGAAAAACTCAAACCACCCGCTTTCTAGATCATTGTACGATTATTTGGATGCGACAGACGGAAATTATCCGCTCCAAAACTTTGAAGAAACTGCAGGGAAGGGTTACCAGGCGGTGGTGAGGGGACAAGTGTACAAAATTGGGTCTGCCGGATTTGCGGGGCAACAGTCTCAGAATTTGGAGACAGCGGTTTATATTTCTAGAAATGAGGAGTTTCTGGGTAAATTTATTTTTAAAAATGAGTACCGCGAACATCTGCGCGACCTTTTCATTAATTTGAGACATTACAGCACCCATATCCTGAGTGGCGATAATGCTTCGGAAGAAAAAACGCTTCGAGAAATTATTCCAAATGTGGCAGCAATGGCCTTCAACCAAAGTCCGGAGGATAAGTTGAATTATGTTAAAAATTTGCAAGAGCAAAACCGAAAAACAGCGATGT
Organism: Chryseobacterium sp.; assembly: GCA_018260475.1. Taxonomy (GTDB): domain Bacteria; phylum Bacteroidota; class Bacteroidia; order Flavobacteriales; family Weeksellaceae; genus JAGLBA01. The sequence goes on from JAGLBA010000015.1 coordinate 55,736, forward strand.
TTGGTGATGGTCTGAATGATGCAGGAGCACTGAAACAGAGTAATGTAGGCGTGGCAATCGCAGATGATGCCAATTCCTTCACCCCAAGTTCGGATGTCATCATGCACGGCTCTGTTTTAACGCAAATGGATAAATATATGAACCTGAGCAAAGACGCGATGAAGATTGTGAAAATGACCTTTGGGATAAGTTTTGTTTATAATATCGTAGGGCTTGGTTTGGCTATCACCGGGCACCTATCGCCGCTAAAGGCTGCGATACTGATGCCTGTAAGCTCCATTACCGTGGTGGTTTTTACAACCGTGATGACTTGGCTGGCGGGAAGAAAATATTTTGATAATCAGGCTTGAAAAATTTGATTTAAGACTTTTTACAATAAAAAATAATTTATAGAGGTCCTTATTTAGAAGTAATTTAAATAACAAATATTGACCACTCTATGAGGAAAATCAGAATTTTTCTTTAGTTTTTATGCCTTATAAAATCTATCTTTGTGTCCTAATGGATATCTTATATTTAATGATTCTTTGCAGCGTGTCTTTGGCCGTGGTCTTTTTGATAATTTTTATTGTCAATGCGCGCCGAGGACAATTTGAAGATGATGAATCTCCAGCAGTTAGGATATTGTTTGATGATGAAAAAAAGGCGACTCCGTCTGCAGGAACAGAAACGGATACAACAAAAAATTAGTAATTAGTTATATGGAAACACAAAAGTTTAGTTACGACAACAGCATTGTGCGCGCGTTCCTGTATGCTACGATTGCTTTCGGGCTTGTAGGATTTTTATTGGGACTTACTGCGGCACTTCTGCTTTTCTATCCGGAACTTCCCGAATTTTTCTTCGGTACGGATGACCCGACAATCAAGAGTCTTGCGGCTGGCAACCTTCAGGGGTTGATCAATACGCAGGGTGCGTTTGGCTTCGGGCGTATCAGGATGCTGCATACCAGTGCAGTAATTTTCGCATTTGTAGGTAACGGTATGTTTGCAGGCATTTATTATTCACTTCAAAGGCTCCTTAAAACCAGAATGTTCAGCGACACGCTTTCTTGGATTCATTTCTGGGGATGGCAGTTGATGATTGTTTCCGTTATAATCACATTCTTTATGGGTATCAATACTTCCAAAGAATATGCAGAACACGAATGGCCGATTGATATTTTGATCGCTGTGATTTGGATTATATTTGGTATCAATATGTTTGGGACAATTGCGAGAAGGAGAGTGCGTCACTTATATGTAGCTATTTGGTTCTACATAGGTACTTGGGTTGCGGTAACTATGCTTCATATATTCAATAACCTAGAGGTTCCATTGTCTTTCACAGGATGGAAATCTTATTCCGCATATGCAGGTGTGAAAGATGCCTTGGTACAATGGTGGTATGGTCATAATGCTGTAGCATTCTTCCTGACAACTCCTGTTCTTGGTTTAATGTATTATTTCATGCCGAAGGCTGCTGATAGACCTGTATTCTCTTACAAACTTTCTATTATCCACTTCTGGTCATTAATTTTCGTCTATATCTGGGCTGGTCCTCACCACCTACAATATACATCGCTTCCTGCTTGGGCTCAGGCTTTGGGAACTGGATTTTCTATTATGCTTATTGCGCCGTCTTGGGGTGGTATGCTAAACGGGCTTCTTACCTTAAGAGGAGCTTGGGACAAGGTTCGTGAGAATCCTATTTTGAAATTCTTCGTAGTAGCCGTTACTTGCTACGGTATGGCCACTTTTGAAGGGCCATTATTGGCAACTAAAACTTTAAATAAAATAG
>JAGLBA010000160.1 GCA_018260475.1 Chryseobacterium sp.
TATAAATATAGTTTGACGAGTATAAATTAATTTTTACGTGAATTCGATGATGTCAGATTCCACCAAAAGCCTCTTTTTTTTATAATTCATTCGCAATTTATTTATTCAGGCAATTGAAAATTTATGTTATTTATTAATAAGTCACCCGCATGAAAAAAAAAAATTTTTTCCTTCAGACATGTAAAACCTATTGCACTCGATGAAATTAAAATGTTAGTGATAAATGTAAAATAATTAATTTGGAAATTCCTGTTTAGTTATTTTATAGTTATTATATTTTTTTTTAATTTTAAAAAATTATTTTCATTAACTTTTAGTTTCTCACGCTATTTATTCTAAATATTTTTGCGTTAAGACATAGCCGCGTTGAAGATTGCTGAACCGATGAACTGTTTTTAACCATTTTCCGTTTGCTTGTGGAAAACGGCTATAATAGATGGTATGCAGCCCGAAGAAAGTTCCAATGTCCGCACAAATACTTATGGGTCGATCCCGATGCGTTGAAAAATGACGTTTCTGTTTTTCATCATCCCAATGTCCCGAAGAACATGAATATTACAAGTTAATAATGTTTCCACGACACTTTTAAGCCACTATGACTGCGCGACAGAGAGAGAGAGAGAGAGAGAAGCAGAGATAGGTACCGAGACTAAGAAAGAAAGATCTACAG
>JAGLBA010000161.1 GCA_018260475.1 Chryseobacterium sp.
CCAAACATGTGAGTTCCCTTGAAGAATACAAACTTGGGCGCAATAAGATTGTTATTTAACGTGGGGAGGGGAAGCATAACTATTTTTTAGAGTACATTATTATCCATAGAGAAAAAGGGGAAAATCACTAAAACTTCAACAAGAAAAATTCTATTTATTTAAATGCCCAATTTACATTCTTTCACAATTTAATTCCGTACGTAATCCATTCACCTTTGGAATAATTTTAAGCGATTTTCCTTTTTTTTATTGTTTTTTGTTTTTCTCTTTGCTTCTTTTGCTTTATTCCTTTTAGTTTTTTAAATGAAATTTTTTTTTATTTTATCGAACTTAAGGAAACCACGAGAAAACAGTGGCAAAGTCTATTTTTATTTGTTATTGTTATTGTATGAGAAAAAAAATTGTTTTTTTCTGTTTTTTTCGCTTTTGGCTGAATGATTTTAATAAGATTTCAATTAATCGAATTTTTTTTATCTATTGAAAAAATTAAAAACTTTTGCTTGTTTTTGTTTTTCTCCTTGAGTATGTCCCGCTTTTTGAAATCTTGGTTCATCCCCAATTCTTAGGCATCTTTTTCAATTTTAGAGAACCAAACCCATCTGGTTTTCTTTTGGAATAGGAACGCAAAGGCTCTGTTGGTCACCTGCCTGGGTTTATCATGTTAATATTT
>JAGLBA010000162.1:0-231 GCA_018260475.1 Chryseobacterium sp.
TTCTTATCCTTCTGCTTCTTCTTCTTCTTCTAATTCCTTCTTTTCTTTTTCTTTTAATTTTCTTCTTCTTCTTTTCTTCTTTTTCTTTTCTTTCTTATCCTTCTACTTCTTCTTCTTCTTTTTCTTCTAATTCCTTCTTTTCTTCTTTTTATTTTCCTTCTTATTCTTCTACTTCTTCTTTTTTTTCTTCTACTTATTCTTCTTCTTTTTCTCCTCCTTTTCTTACTATCC
>JAGLBA010000162.1:241-668 GCA_018260475.1 Chryseobacterium sp.
ACTATCCTTCTACTTCCTCTTCTTCTTCTTTCTTCTTCTACTTCCTCTTCTTTTTTTTCTTCTAATTTTTTCTTTTCTTTTTCTACTAGTTTCTTCTTTTCTTTTTCATCTAATTCCTTCTTTTCTTTTTCTTCTTTTTATTTTCTTCTTATACTTCTACTTTCTCGTCTTTTTCTCCTCCTTTTTCTTCTATTTCCTCTTTCTCTTCTCCTTCTTTTTCTCCTACTTCCTCTTCTTCTTCTTTTTTCTTCTACTTCCTCTTCTTTTTTTCTTCTAATTTCTTCTTTTCTTTTTCTTCTAATTCCTTCTTTTCTTTTTCTTCTTATACTTCTACTTCCTCGTCTTTTTCTCCTCCTTTTTCTTTTATTTTCTCTTTTTCTTCTCCTTTTTTTTCTCCAATTTCCTCTTATTCTTCTTTTTCTTCCAC
>JAGLBA010000163.1:0-428 GCA_018260475.1 Chryseobacterium sp.
TGCGACTTTCATTAAATGCACTAACACTTTTATCCTTATTTTTTGGGCGAAACCTCTGGTAAAGATGTTTACAGTTTTTCTACGCCACATGATAACCCAAAAAGTAATTGTAAAAGTGGTTGTGAATTTTTTTCTTCAATTTTAAGATTTTTTTATTAATAAAATAAAATAAAAAAATATTTTAAAATTAAAAATTATTGTTTTTAAGCTAAATTAAATTAAAATTAGTTAATTAAAAAGACCAACAAAAACAAAAATTAATCGATTTTAGACAAGGTAAAAATGATTTTTTTTTTCAATAGAAGAATCGATCGGATTGACATTAATTCCTCTCTCAACGCCATTAACGTTATGATTATTACTATAATTTTTTTTGTTAGGAATAATTAATAGTGGTAATTAGTAGGAATTATATACCATGAGTATTA
>JAGLBA010000163.1:438-666 GCA_018260475.1 Chryseobacterium sp.
ACATCTGGTAAAGATGTTTAAAGTTTTTCTACGCTACGTAATCACCCAAAAAGTAAGTGCAAAGCGTTAGTGTTTTTATTTCATTTTATTTATTTTTTATAAGTTTACAATTTTGGAATTCGCTCAATTTTCACCAGGCCTGCTGTTGCCTTTTTTTGTAAGAAGAGATTGAAACTTTCGGTCCTGCTGAATAAAATTTTGAGTATTTTGTTTGGCTCATTTATAAAT
>JAGLBA010000164.1 GCA_018260475.1 Chryseobacterium sp.
AATCGGTCAGAATAGAAATGAGAGAGGGCGAGGAATGCAGCAGCAAAGGCTGCTGCTCAATCAAACTATTCCAATTTACTTTTTCGCCTTTCCTCAGTTCTCCGGACTTTTTTTCAACTTCAAAATTTTTAATATTGAAATCTGAAAGGGCGAATGCGCAAAATGGAACAGTTTATTGAACCGATTCGGCTACCTGTGCCTAAATGAGTGGATGAAGTCAAATTTATAATTTTTCAATAGAATCGAGAAACCCGTTGGGGTAGATTGTGTCTTTAAAACAGTTAAAAAAATTTTTTTTAATATATAATAGTTTGTCATAGCGTTACGACTCCAAATCGATAAACCCCTGCGTGCGATTTCCAGCAGCAAAACTTTTACTCGATTCGATCGATGTTTTGCTGTCGGAAATGCCACATGAGAGGTCGTTGGAGGTTCTTATATTTTAAGATCAGTTGCACGCACAAAATCACATTCATTTTAATGATGTGAAAATGTTTGGCTTTCTCAAAACTCAAGTGACAAACAAAAAACAAAAAAAAATGTTTTTTAACCGAATTATTATCATTTTAAATATATTATTTTCATTTTCTTTTTTAATGGCATTTTACTGCTTGTAAAATTTCTGTACAAACTCGGTTAAATTTAACACCTCGCCGAAACCGCTA
>JAGLBA010000165.1 GCA_018260475.1 Chryseobacterium sp.
ATCCCTTCGCGGTAATGAATAACAAAAAAATCAATTTGCCCACTGAAATTCATTCATTTTATTCATTTTTCATTGGCGGAAAAATAAAAATTTTGAATCAACCTAATGCGAAATAATTAAATTTCCACAATTTAAAATAATGCGAAAAAATAAAATTGACCTTCACAATGCTGCGACTTTATGAATTAATGAATGAATGAAGAATGAATGAAGCAAAATTAGTCTAAATTGTGAGTTAAATTTTTTAATAAAAATAAAAATAATTTTTTGATTCGCTACAGTCAAAAGAGATCAACACAGGGAACACAGAAAAAAATTTGTTTTTTTGACTTCAACCGATGCAAGTGCAGAATTGTTTAGTCAAATAAATTAAAAAAACTCAGAGGAGTCTGCGAAAAGTAAGAGAGATCATTACAGAGTGGGACAAACATTGAAACATTGAATCTATCCGATCGAATGTTTTCATTTTTTACAAAATATTTTTCGGTGATTATCAGACTGATAAAAAATGATTGCAAGATCAAAAAAAAAAAAAGATTTTATATTATAATTAGGTATTACAAAAACAGAGTACTTTACCAACCTAAAGACAGCATCCAAAGAAAGAGTAATAAATCAAAATAAAATCAAGAGAATTCACTCCTTCAAATACCTCCAATAACTCC
>JAGLBA010000166.1 GCA_018260475.1 Chryseobacterium sp.
TCTCCCTCTCCCCCCGCGACGATTTTTTAGCGGGAAAATCGAGCCACTTTCGAAAGCAGGTGTTCGACACAAATTCTCGACGTTAACTTAAGAGCGATTACATAATTTGCTTTTATTATAATTATTAATTTTTCTTTTTATTTGGTTCGATTTTTGTTTTTGTTTTTTGGGATTTCTCAAAATTTAACATTAAATCAAACTTCGGCAAAATCGTGATCAATTCAATGTGAAGAGGAAAAAATTTATTATTATTTCAATATATATTATCGATTTTCATTTAATTTATTTGTTTTTCAAATACGTATGTGAAATTGAGGTCGTCGAATTTTTATGTTGGAAAAAAATAATTGATAACATTATTGAAAACAATATCATGTTCTTGGCCCCGCCGCTCCATAAAGATAAGTCAATACCGCAGACGAAAACTCTTAATTTTCTTTTCTCTCTCTCTTTCTCTGAATCTATCTCTGTCTATCTCTTTATTCTGTTTTATTTTCAGTTAACATTAATAACTTAATTCATAATAATTTTTTTTTAGGTATTTTTAACTTAAAAAAGAAAATTTTTTTCACGCAATGTGAATTCTATTTTAGTCTACACAATAGGACAATAAAATTCTATTTTATTGTCCTAGATAATTAGAAAAATTGCATCTTTTTAACAA
>JAGLBA010000167.1 GCA_018260475.1 Chryseobacterium sp.
ACCATTCTCTGACGAGTTTTCAAAATTTTTTACTGCTATTTTACTACTAATTTTTTTTTCCCAGAAGTCATTTACATTACACTCTATTGTTTCTGAAACTTTTTGGTTTTGAAAATTTTTTTGGTCAATTTTTTCAGCATTGTTATGCTTTATGAATGGCTTAGGACAAATCAATGGTTTTTTGGCACAAACAGAATCTGATGAATTTTTTTGGTTTTTCTTTTTTTCACTGAGAGAATTATTAGAACTTTGTGATTTTTCAAATATTTTTAATGTATGCTTCACAACATCAGGAGGTGGAAGTTCTTTTTCTTTGACATTCAGGCTGCTAAGTCTAATTCTAATATTATTTTTTTCATTGTCTCTTAAATTCAATTTCAAAATAAATTTTCCATGTAAATTTTAGCATTTAAGCGATTCCTTATTAAATTATTGAATTCATTTCATATTTTTATGTATATAATTGTTGTAATTAATTGTAAATTAAAAAATTCGATTGGTGCCGACGACGAAGAATATTAATCTGGATAATATTTTGTTTTTCATTTTCTCCTTTTAAAAAATTCGGGCCTGTCTAGTACTTCGAATGCCTAGGGGGACTAATAACCGAAAACGATTGGAAGAAACGAGCCCTAGAGGCCAGGGCACACAAGTTGGAAATG
>JAGLBA010000168.1 GCA_018260475.1 Chryseobacterium sp.
CATAAAAATGAAGGAATGCTTAGGAGAAAATTGCCAAAAACACGTGGTTCGTAGGTTAAAACGAACACAAAAAAATAAATAAATAGGGAATATATTCCGGAACACAAAAAATATTTCAAACGAACACAAATTTCGTATTCAAATATATTTATATATTAATATAAATAAAATATATTCCAAACGAACACAAAAAATAAAACCAAATCAGCCTGAAATAGAAAGCGTGCCGCTCAAAAATATGAAAAGAAAAATCAATTGGCAAAAGAAATTGGCCAAATCATTGATTGAGTAATCAAAACCCAAAATTCAAATTCAATCACATTTTGTCCTCAATTTAAATTTCCAAAAGAGGGACGCAAATAAATTAATAATTGAATTTTATCATTCAATGAAAAATTTTGGAAAATTTTGGAAACAAACCAAAAAATAATAATTTTTTCTTTTTTTGTTTTCTTTTTTCCTTTTTTCTTTTCTTCCTTTTTGTTTTCTTTTTGTTTTTTTTATTTTCGTTGTTTCTTTTTTTCATTTTTTTCTTTTCTTTTTTCCTTTTTTACTTCTTTTTTTAAATTTTTTCTTTCATTGTAATCTTTTTTTTTTCCTTTCCATTTCTCTCTTCTTTTTTCTGTTATTTTTTTTCAATTTTTTTCCTTTTTCATCT
>JAGLBA010000169.1 GCA_018260475.1 Chryseobacterium sp.
TTCCCTTTTATGTCCAATTTTTCTCCTGTTTCCGAACTTCAAAATTATACTCAAATACATTATATTATTTAAATCAATGTCTTCTCAGTCTTGATTGCTAACCCTAATCGGGATGACACTTTTTTTTGTACACTTTTTGACTGAGCGTTTCCTCACCTTTCCATTTCCGACCTGTATCCTTCTTATGCGTTTCTTCCCGAAAGATTTTCATTTTCTCTTCTTTTCCTACTCCATCCTGCGCAGTTTCTCTTTTTCATTTCTGCTTTTTCGAAATTTTTTACATTTTTTTTAATTTCAAAAAAGTTTTCAGATTGATTCTGCAGTCGATATTAATGCAAGTAACCTTAGGAAGGTTTAAACTTTTTTATTTTTTTTTTAAATTGATTTTTCAATTTTTAATTCAGTATATTTGTCAATAAATACATAAAAACAGAACTCTTATCAGTGAGAGTTTCTGGTCAAATTAAGCTACAATTTTTTTTGAAAATAAACTTTGGTGCCAATCGAACAATTATCTCCAAAAAAGAAATAAATAAAAATCTCAACAACGAATTTTTCTTTTGAAAACCCCCAATACCACCAATGCGACCCTTTCTCTTCTTTTCTTTAATTTTGTTACAATATAAAATCGGAAAGTTAAGAATTTTCCAAAAAGAAAA
>JAGLBA010000016.1:0-5367 GCA_018260475.1 Chryseobacterium sp.
AGGAAATTTTTCTCCCTCGTTTCCAATTTGTTAGGCTGTCGCGGCCAATTTTCCGGAGATAATATTTGGAAGTTTGCCGGGAGTTTGTATCTTTGCAGTCCCAATCAAGGGGAGCGCAGAAGATAGTTGAGGAATGCAGGGTTAGGAAAAAAGGCAACATTTTATTTGCGTGTCTCGGTAAAAGCATTTACCTTTGCACCCCGGTTCGGAGACGGACGGGAGCGCAGGAGGGACAGGCAAAAAGAAACAAATTTTTTTTTCAAAACATTTTGCAGTTCGGAAAAAAGTATTACCTTTGCAACCCGGTTCGGAGACGGACGGAAGCGCAGGAGAAGGCCGGTATTTGGGGGGTAAATTTGGGAAGCTTAACTACAAAAAAGTTTTTCAGAAAAAGTTCCAAAAAGATTTGGCCATGTAAGAAATACTTCATACTTTTGCACTCGCAATCAGGGAACGATGACAGAACAGATTTCCTGGGAGGCGAGAAGAGAAAGAGATCATTGAAAATACAATAACAACCAAAAGAAATTTAAGGAAAACTAAGGCGTCAATTAACTTTGAGAGAGTTCGGACAAACATACAATGGAGAGTTTGATCCTGGCTCAGGATGAACGCTAGCGGGAGGCCTAACACATGCAAGCCGAGCGGTATTTCTCCTTCGGGAGAGAGAGAGCGGCGTACGGGTGCGTAACACGTGTGCAACCTACCTTTATCCGGGGGATAGCCTTCCGAAAGGGAGATTAATACCCCATAACATAGTCGATGGCATCGTTGATTATTGAAAACCCCGGTGGATAGAGATGGGCACGCGCAAGATTAGATAGTTGGTGAGGTAACGGCTCACCAAGTCAGTGATCTTTAGGGGGCCTGAGAGGGTGATCCCCCACACTGGTACTGAGACACGGACCAGACTCCTACGGGAGGCAGCAGTGAGGAATATTGGACAATGGGTGAAAGCCTGATCCAGCCATCCCGCGTGAAGGACGACGGCCCTATGGGTTGTAAACTTCTTTTATATGGGGATAAACCTATCTACGAGTAGATAGCTGAAGGTACCATATGAATAAGCACCGGCTAACTCCGTGCCAGCAGCCGCGGTAATACGGAGGGTGCAAGCGTTATCCGGATTTATTGGGTTTAAAGGGTCCGCAGGCGGACCGGTAAGTCAGTGGTGAAATCTCGCAGCTTAACTGTGAAACTGCCATTGATACTGTCGGTCTTGAGTAAATTTGAAGTGGCTGGAATAAGTAGTGTAGCGGTGAAATGCATAGATATTACTTAGAACACCAATTGCGAAGGCAGGTCACTAAGATTTAACTGACGCTGAGGGACGAAAGCGTGGGGAGCGAACAGGATTAGATACCCTGGTAGTCCACGCCGTAAACGATGCTAACTCGTTTTTTGCGCTTCGGCGTGAGAGACCAAGCGAAAGTGATAAGTTAGCCACCTGGGGAGTACGTCCGCAAGGATGAAACTCAAAGGAATTGACGGGGGCCCGCACAAGCGGTGGATTATGTGGTTTAATTCGATGATACGCGAGGAACCTTACCAAGACTTAAATGGGAAATGACAGGTTTGGAAACAGACCCTTCTTCGGACATTTTTCAAGGTGCTGCATGGTTGTCGTCAGCTCGTGCCGTGAGGTGTTAGGTTAAGTCCTGCAACGAGCGCAACCCCTGTCGCCAGTTGCTACCATTCAGTTGAGGACTCTGGCGAGACTGCCTACGCAAGTAGTGAGGAAGGTGGGGATGACGTCAAATCATCACGGCCCTTACGTCTTGGGCCACACACGTAATACAATGGCAGGTACAGAGGGCAGCTACTGGGCGACCAGATGCGAATCTCGAAAGCCTGTCTCAGTTCGGATTGGAGTCTGCAACTCGACTCTATGAAGCTGGAATCGCTAGTAATCGCGCATCAGCCATGGCGCGGTGAATACGTTCCCGGGCCTTGTACACACCGCCCGTCAAGCCATGGAAGTTTGGGGTACCTGAAGTCGGTGACCGTAACAGGAGCTGCCTAGGGTAAAACAAGTAACTAGGGCTAAGTCGTAACAAGGTAGCCGTACCGGAAGGTGCGGCTGGAACATCTCATTTTAGAGCGTCTTTAAGGACGTTAAACAAACAAAAGATACGGTACGTATCGCAAAAGTTCTCCCTCAGAGGAGGCGCCTTAGTTTTTCTTTTTTTTTTATTAAGTAAATTGGTTGCTATTATAAAACATACCCACTAGGATTAGTACAGGGAGGAGATACAAGAGCCAGGAGGCGAGAGTCAAGACATAACAAGTCCTGTATCTAGCGTCTTGAGTCTTTTAGTCTTAAGAAGACAGTCTCGTAGCTCAGCTGGTTAGAGCGCTACACTGATAATGTAGAGGTCGGCAGTTCGAGCCTGCCCGAGACTACTAATACAGTTGCTGGACGATAGTCCACGGTCCGAGGACTGGAAGACGAAAGCCGCAACCACTAGGGGGGAATTAGCTCAGCTGGCTAGAGCGCCTGCCTTGCACGCAGGAGGTCAAGGGTTCGACTCCCTTATTCTCCACAGTACCTCGCGCCTGGTTTAAAGGTAACGAACAGAGCCAAAAACAATGTTTGTACATCAGGGGTAAGGTAAGAAAAAAGATCATTGACATTAACGGTAAGAACATCACAAAGAGAAAGCCGCGCACCCACGGGTGGCGGGAGATATTTTAATTAATATCGAACTAATATAATAATTAGGAAAGAAATCGTTAAGGGCGTATGGCGGATGCCTAGGCTTTCAGAGGCGAAGAAGGACGTGGTAAGCTGCGAAAAGCTGCGGGGATCGGCACACACGAATTGATCCGCAGATGTCCGAATGGGGCAACCCGGCTGGTTGAAGACCAGTCACTCCGCAAGGAGGGCAAACCCGGAGAACTGAAACATCTAAGTACCCGGAGGAAAAGAAATCGAAGAGATTCCGTAAGTAGTGGCGAGCGAAAGCGGACTAGCCCAAAAGTCGATATATGTTTAATAGAATGTTCTGGAAAGAACAGCCGTAGAGGGTGATAGCCCCGTACATGAAAGGCATATTTCGATGACAAATGAGTAGGGCGGGACACGTGAAATCCTGTCTGAATATGGGGGGACCATCCTCCAAGGCTAAATACTCCTGAAAGACCGATAGTGAACAAGTACTGTGAAGGAAAGGTGAAAAGCACTCCGAATAGGAGGGTGAAAGAGAACCTGAAACCGTACGCCTACAAGCGGTCGGAGCCCACAAGTTGGGTGACGGCGTGCCTTTTGCATAATGAGCCTACGAGTTAATTTTGCTAGCGAGCTTAAGCACTTCAGGTGCGGAGGCGGAGCGAAAGCGAGTCTGAATAGGGCGCTTAGTTAGCAGGATTAGACGCGAAACCTTGTGATCTACCCATGGGCAGGTTGAAGCTTTGGTAACACAAAGTGGAGGACCGAACCGGTTGACGTTGAAAAGTCTTCGGATGACCTGTGGGTAGGGGTGAAAGGCCAATCAAACTGGGAGATAGCTCGTACTCCCCGAAATGCATTTAGGTGCAGCGTCGTATTAGTTTATTAGAGGTAGAGCTACTGATTGGATGCGGGGGTTTCAACGCCTACCAATTCCTGACAAACTCCGAATGCTAATAAATGATGTACGGCAGTGAGGGCATGGGTGCTAAGGTCCATGTCCGAGAGGGAAAGAACCCAGACCAACAGCTAAGGTCCCCAAATATGTGCTAAGTTGAAATAACGCGGTCGGACTGCACTGACAGCTAGGATGTTGGCTTGGAAGCAGCCATTCATTTAAAGAGTGCGTAACAGCTCACTAGTCGAGCGGTCCGGCATGGATAATAATCGGGCATAAGCATATTACCGAAGCTATGGATTTGTATTTATACATCTGGTAGGGGAGCATTCTGTTTGCACAGAAGCAGGGGCGCGAGCCCCTGTGGAGCGGACAGAAAAGAAAATGTAGGCATAAGTAACGATAAAGGGGGCGAGAAACCCCCTCACCGAAAGACCAAGGTTTCCTCAGCCATGCTAATCAGCTGAGGGTTAGTCGGGGCCTAACGCGTACCCGAAAGGGGAAGTGGATGGACAACGGGTTAATATTCCCGTACTTGCTCGAATTAAAAAGGGGACGGAGCGCCGTACCTGCTGGAGACTGACGGAATAGTCAAGGCCTAGCCCTCGGGCGAAGCTGCTGCAGGGAACGTGCTTCCAAGAAAAGCCGAATCGAAGCAACCCGTACCAAAACCGACACAGGTAGTCGAGGAGAGAATCCTAAGGTGCTAGAGTGAATCATGGTTAAGGAACTAGGCAAAATAGTCTCGTAACTTCGGAAGAAGAGACGCCCCCAGCAATGGGGGCCGCAGTGAAGAGGCCCAGGCGACTGTTTATCAAAAACACAGGACTCTGCTAAATCGAAAGATGCTGTATAGGGTCTGACACCTGCCCGGTGCTGGAAGGTTAAGGAAGGGCGTTAGCGCAAGCGAAGCGTTTGACTGAAGCCCCAGTAAACGGCGGCCGTAACTATAACGGTCCTAAGGTAGCGAAATTCCTTGTCGGGTAAGTTCCGACCTGCACGAATGGTGTAACGATCTGGGCACTGTCTCAACCATGAGCTCTGTGAAATTGTAGTATCGGTGAAGATGCCGATTACCCGCAATGGGACGAAAAGACCCTGTGAACCTTTACTATAACTTCGTATTGACTTTGAGTAAGCAATGTGTAGCATAGGTGGGAGGCTGTGAAGCGGGCACGCCAGTGTCTGTGGAGCCAACGTTGAAATACCACCCTTTGCTTACTTGGAGCCTAACTTCGGAAGAAGGACATTGCGTGGTGGGTAGTTTGACTGGGGTGGTCGCCTCCAAAAGAGTAACGGAGGCTTTCAAAGGTACCCTCAGCACGCTTGGTAACCGTGCGTAGAGTGTAATGGCATAAGGGTGCTTGACTGTGAGACCTACAAGTCGATCAGGTGCGAAAGCAGGACATAGTGATCCGGTGGTTCCGCATGGAAGGGCCATCGCTCATAGGATAAAAGGTACTCCGGGGATAACAGGCTAGTCTCCCCCAAGAGCTCACATCGACGGGGAGGTTCGGCACCTCGATGTCGGCTCGTCACATCCTGGGGCTGGAGAAGGTCCCAAGGGTTGGGCTGTTCGCCCATTAAAGTGGCACGCGAGCTGGGTTCAGAACGTCGTGAGACAGTTCGGTCTCTATCTATTGCGGGCGTTAGATGTTTGAGAGGGCTTGATTCTAGTACGAGAGGACCGAATTGAACGAACCTCTGGTGTATCAGTTGTACCGCCAGGTGCATCGCTGAGTAGCTACGTTCGGAAGAGATAAACACTGAAAGCATATAAGTGTGAAACTTGCCTCAAGAT
>JAGLBA010000016.1:5377-55595 GCA_018260475.1 Chryseobacterium sp.
AGGCAGCAATGCCATATACGAGTAGTACTAATTACCCGTAGATTTATGGCCTGATTAGCCACCCGCGGGTGCACCACGGTCTTCTCTTTGTGAACGTTTTTATCGATTTAAATATAGGATTTAGGTTTCTGGAGCATAGGAGGCAGCACTGCGCTACTCCCAAACGTTCTATCCTAATCCCTCTATTAACCATATTTAGGGTGGTTTTAGCAGAGGGGCTGCGGTGTTCCCTTTCGGAACACCGACGTTAAGCCCTCTAGCGCCGATGGTACTGCGAAAGCGGGAGAGTAGGTCGCCGCCAGTTTTTCAGAAGCTCGTCAAGCAATTGACGGGCTTTTTTTGTGCACGGACCTGGAGGGTTCTTGCAGATTGGTATGCATACTGAGGCTGCAGTGTTCGAAGACGATACACCTAAAACAACCGGCCTCGCTCTAACTGCACGCTGGTTTTCATATATCTGACATGTACTCATTATGCTTTTGTTCTCATTGACGGAAAAGATGACGAACTCGTCGCCTTACATTTTATCTTTAACAACCGATTTAGTCAGCCATTAAAAACTCGATTAGTTGATTCATAGTTACTTATATTTCTTATGCTTGTTTATTTCTGCCAATTTGAGAATTTTATGGTGTAAACCTTGCCTATTTTAGTTAGGGTTTCTAAACAGACATCCTGTCCCTAAGCAAAATTTTTATTTAATCTTGAAGGTACGCTCAACCAAAGTCAGCCATTGTTTATTTTAAGCCACCGTATGGATTGGCAACTCTTTGAGGATGCTTTTGCGCCACTATATTTCGCCGATAATTGCCGTCCTGCAAAGTTTATCTGGATAATGGTGGAATTGATAATCTTACAACATCTCTGCAACCGGACTCTTAAAAAACAGTGCGTAGACCAGCGGTTTGGGAATCTCCAAAAAATTAAGGGCAAGGCACGAAAAGCAGACAGAAAAGTAAAAACCATTGCGGGCAGATACTTTGGGGATTGCAGAGACACCTGGGTGAAGGTTCCATTGACCAATAATTTTTTGATTTATTTGACCGTATATCGGCGCAGAAAAGAAATTTAAAATTCAAAGTTTACTCTCTTTATGAACCAGGTATAGTTTGTATCTCCAAAAGCAAAGAGCATAAAAAATTTAAGTTTGTCAATAAAGTGTCATTGGTAATCACCAGGAATACAGAGAATTTGTTGGAAGTACTAGGATTTAGAAACCAATTTGACGAGCATATAATACAGTCAGCTCTATTTTATTAGCTGCAGCGGCATTCAATTTAAAAAGAACAAGGATCAAATGCAAATTTTCCATTTGTCAATTTTTAGGCAATATGATTTTTTTAATAATTAATGTAGAGAACCTGTTTTCAAAAAATTTATTACACTCAATATATTGACAAACTAAAAATAGGTCGTTGTTAAGTGCTGACTAAATTGAATCATGTGGTCAGATCATGTTTTAAATACATGGTCATGTACCAGATGTATTCTTTCCCACTATCCATCGGTATTTCTTGAAGATATGCCTAGCGAGAGGAAAATTCCTCCGATACCCCTCAGAAGAAGATAAGACATCGCAATCTCTATTAGTATGATAAAAACGGGAATATTATCTATATAAACACGGCAGTCAGCACCCATAAAATGAGGAATCTATACAAAGTATCATTTGCCTTGTTCTTGGTTAGCTGGGCGGCATCCTACGCTCAGACACAGGACACCCTCAGTGAGGAGGCTTCCTTAAGAAAGATCCTATGGAACGAGGTAAACAGAATGAAGGCTGTCTCCACTAACGGGTATACCTCATACTAAACCTACGACGCTTCTGGAGAAAGAGTGCTCCAAACAAGCCGGAAGTGGGGAGGAGATCCTCGTTAACTCAGAGTTTTTAATTTACGGTAATAAACTTATCAGAAAAGAAAAAATGGAACTCGAGATCTTTGAATACATTGGAATTTGGTAAAAAAAGACGACACAGTACGCTAAAATACAAGACAATAGAAGATCTAATAATCGAAACAAAATTCACAAAAATTTTGCTTCACATTAATTGGAACTTTTAGTCGCATATCCATTTTTATTTTTTATAAAACTGAACCTCCATAAGAGAAGTATAATATACACCATCCAAAGGATAAGAATATGCACCAGGTGCTGGCTGTTGTCGGCCAGCGTGCCCCCCAGTTGTACAATGGATATATAGGTCTTCAGGTAAGGCGCGGTGGGCATCAAGTTGGCTATAAAGTTTACCACCTCCGGCAGCGACTGCGATGGAACGGAGTAGCCCGTAATCATAAAAATGGGATAAGAGGAAAACCCCATAATCTGAAACGCCATAAGTGTACTCCGGAAAAAACTACCCACCAGCATCGCAAGCGTAATGATACAGCCCACAAAAACCGATGTCAGCACAAAGACATCTCCGTAACTGCCACGGAATTTGGTCTCTAGCAGTGTAAAGTTTACCGTGATAAAAAAGAAGCCAAAAACCAAAAAACTAAACCAGTAGAAAAGTCCCTTTCCCAATATTACTTGCGAAACGGTATTGTTGGCCAACAAAGGCTGCAGGCTGTTTTTCTCTCGTTCTTCTGCCATAGCGGCACACAGACCGATAAGCAGTGTCTGTTGTAGAATAATTGCCAGCAAGCCCGGAATGAGAAAGGTACCGTAATTTTTTCCCTCATTGAAGAGCGGACGATAATCAAAACGGACGGGGTTGGTCATCTGCAGCGCCGCAGCATTCCCCAGGCCCTGTTTTTCAAAATAAACCTTGCGCGCACCCCCGCCTACCGTAAGGGCCACCTCGTTCAGCGTAGAGAGTACGGCACTCGCAGGGAGAAACTGCGACGAGTTGATATAAAGGTTGATGGGTGCCTGTTTCAAACTATAAATGTTCGCCTCCATCCCGGGATGAATCTCCAGATAACCCTGAGCATCGCCCCTGAGCATGGCTTCTTCCGCCGTCTTTAAGTCTGCCACCACAAAAACATCCACCATCCTCGTACTGTTGATTTCATTAATCAAAAGCCGCGAAAGAGCACTTCGGTCCAGATCCGCCACCGCAAGTTTTACATTCCGTTCGTCCTTATTTAGATAAATGCTCCCGTACAAAAAAGCATAAATGAGAGGCGCCAGCAGCAGAGTGAGCAACAGGCTGGATTCTCCCGCCACTAGTTTGGCTTCGCGAAGGAAGATATTAATGACCCGCTTCATGGCGAATTTTATTTAATTTAAACTGATAAATAATGATGGCAATGGGAAACGAGATTCCAATGAAAATAAGTAGCGCATAGATTTTGTCTAAAATATATTCCAGCGGCAAACCCATATAGAAAATGCGGATAAAACCATCCAAAAAATAGGTGTACGGCATAGCACCGGCATAAAGCTGATCATACCACGGCATAGCAGTTTTCGGAAAGGTGAAGCCACTGAAAACGAATGCCGGCGCGGTGTAGAAAAGTGCCAGATCCACGCAGAATAACAAATTGTCCGACAGGGCAGAAACCATCATCCCCAGACCAATACATGCCAGAGCCAGCAGGTTGTATAGCAAAAAGATGTTCCACAGAGAGCCCTGCATTTCTATGTCATATACTGGCAGCACCACGCAAAATATAAGAATAAAATTAATCCATGAAACGGAGAGGTGCGCCAGAGTTTTCGCAAAGATGATCTGTGACGAGGATCTGGATATTTTCAGCAGGTCGGGCAGTGTGTTCCTTGCCTTTTCAATATTTAAAATCAGAACACCCGCGATGATGAGCGCCATCTGGAGACCTACGGTAATGAGCCCCGGCCCCAGATAATGTTTATAACTGAAATCCGGATTATAGAGCGTTACCATATTGAGTTTTACCGGTTGCACCAGTGCCATGGCCTGGTTTTCGGGCATGCCGCTACGCTGTGCCTTCTGCAGCACTACGGCGAGGCCGCCTTTTACCAGTACCATTGCGGCATCCTTATAAATCAGTTGCGAGGGTACCAATGCCGAACTGTTGGTGTACAGCGTGAGCGCGGTGGGTTTGCCTTTCTTGGCATCCGCTTCAAGATTTCTGGGGAAATGTACTGCTCCGAATATTTTTCCCTGCTGCATCTGTTGTTCTACATCTGTCGCGCTGGAGGCTCTACCCACGATGTGCAGCCCTGCCGTAGCATCCAGCATATCGGCAAGAGTGCGCGATACTGGCGACATATCATCGTCCCACAAGGCAATAGGGAGTTCATGCACCGGTCCTTTGCTGTAGATAAGCGGGTAGAACGGAAACACTAGCAGTGGGATGAGCAGTAGAATCACATAGAAATTCGGGATGGAAAAAATTCTTTTCCACTCCCGGATGATGAGTGTATTGAGCGTCTTTAATGTCTCCATTATTTTATTACTCCAGAATGAGTTCGGCGGTCATCCCCGGGCGGAGGCCGGAGTTGGGTGCTGCATTTTTTGGCCTTACTTTGATCTGGAAGGTGCGCAGCTCGATCTGTCCGCTCTGGCGCTCCGGCACCCAGTCGGCATAGCCAAGGCCCGGTGCCAGGTCGGTAATGGTGGCTTGCATTCTTTCCGGGTTGGCGCCCGGCACACGGATGTTCACCGTTTTGCCCTGCTGAATTTTGGACATTGCGTCCTGCTTTACATTAAATTTAATAAACAAAGAACCTTCCTTTTGAACCGTCATCATCGGATATCCGGCGTTCACCATCTCGCCCGTTTTAGCCACGAGGGTAGAGACGATTCCTGTGGCAGGGGTGCGTATTTTAGTTCCTTCTTCGATTTGATTGATGAGTTTGTTGGTATTTCTAGCCTGGTTGGTAAGAGCGGAAGAGGCATTTCTGGAATTTGTGCTATTGCCTTTCTGTAACATTGCGACATTCAACCTGGCGGTTTCCAGTTCTTTTTGTGCCGCCTTGTAGCGGAAATATACTAGATCCCGTTCCTGACCAGATACCACGCCTTGCGCATAAAGATTTTGAAACCGGGTATAAGTTTTGGACATCAGCACCATTTGATCCTGTGCAATTTTCTCAAGATTGCGTGCTGCTTGCAATACCTCTGGGCGTGTACCTTCCTCTACCTTGTTTTCCTGGCTTTGGGCGATGATGAGGGCATCGGCGGCCTGCGCCTTCAGGGTTTCTATCTTATCGGTTTCCATCAGCGCGACGATCTGGTCTGCCGTTACGGCATCGCCTACCTGTACATACATCTCTGCGATACGGCCGGGCATTGGCGAGGAAATATCAACAAATTCTGCATCCACCATGCCAATAATCTGGTTTTCAGGAATTGGATTTTTTTTAGCTTTTCCTGTCAGTACGAAAATAAGGGCGAATATTAATACAACGATGGGAATGAATAATGCCCAATAGTTTTTCAGAAAATTCTTCATTGATTAAGGGATATGTTGGGTGATTTGTGCAGGATTTCCCTGCAGGAAGTAATAGGTAGCTACAGCGGTTTGCAGTGCCATCAGCGAGGTATAGTACAGTTTTTCTGCCTCGTACTGCAGTTGTAGCGCATCGTTCACATCCTTGATAGAGGAGAGGGAATTCTCCATACGCTTCCGCACCATTTCGGTGGTGGTATAGGTTTCTCGTCGTGCCGCATCGAGGGTTTCTGTCTGTGCTTTTAAAGATACAATTCGGTTGCGCGTAGTTGCTAAGGCCAGATCTGTAACCTTTTGCTTTTGGTCTATGAGCAAGGACGCTTCTTCTACTACGGCTTTCGCAGAGAGGTTCCGGGATTTTTTTTCAGCATCAAACAATGTCCACTGCATTTCGACGCCCACCATCCATGGAGGAAGGATAATGGGGAGTTCTTTTCGGAACAGCTGCACATTTCCCACAGCAAAAATATTGGGTTTGCCTATGGTGCCGCCAAGTTTTTCTGCCGCCTCTGCTTCGCGAAGTTTCCCCTGCAGAACGCGAATGTCACCATTTTTAGCACCGCTGTCAGTAAATGGCGGAACGCCGAAATTCTCTTCCAGCTTATCATCAATCTTCAGTTCATCACTCAGTTCCATTCCCGAAGCCGATTTTAGCGCCAACAGGCTATTTTCTTTGCTTAGCTGCAGGTTCTGCAGCGTAGTTTGTGCCTGTTTTTCGGCTACATCGGCCCAGTTTTTCATATACGGTGGCAGGATGTCGGCCTTTACGAGATTTTGAGCGTAGGCGACATTTTTCTGCTGTGCCTGTACCATTTTTTCCTGCATGGCGATCATAGAGTTGGCGTACAAAATCTGTATGTACTCCACCGCGACGCTGTAGGTAGCCACATCTTGTACATTTTCCAGATTATAGCGTCCGCTTTCGGCCTGTATAGAAGCGAGTTCCTGCGCTACTTTCAGTTTGCCGCCAAGGTAGATGGGCTGCCTCACAAAAACTCCGGCCAAGAGACTCCCCTGCTTTCCGATCTCAGGATTCCCGTCCGGGTAGAGGGCGCTGATGATATTGTGCGAGGTGTTATAAAACTGTTGCTGAAGGGCCGGCGGAGGAGTGTTGCCGGTGATCTGCTGGTAGAGTTGGCCCACGCTGCCGGTAAGTTCTCCTGTGGCATAATTTACCACATTATTCTTTTCACCCTGCAGGTTCAGACGGGTTTTTTCTCCCAGATAATTGTAGCCTGCCAGTACATCCACTTTGGGCAGATAGTTGTTTTTGGTGCTTTGGTAAAGATTTTCGCGCGTGGAGAGAGACTGCTTTGCAATGGGCACTGCGGGATTGTTCTGCCTTGCGCGGTCGATAATTTCGGTGAGGGCAGTGTTCTGGCACCAACCGAAAAACGGTAACGACCCAAGCAGAAGGCTGATGATTTTCTGTCTCAATTTTTTTTCTATTTTAAGTAAGAATTATTCAAACACCGTATGCCTATTACAGACCGTTTTATAGAATGGATATCCATCGAATTGTGTGTTTCCCTAAGCGAAGGATTGTTGGTGCTTGGCAGGTTTTTACCCAGTTTTTTAATTGTTCAAATATAATATTAAAATCCTTTATCCCAAAATTGCAGTTATGAATCATGAACTTGAAAATTTCTAGTTTAGTGCTGTTTATTTTATAAGAACGATGGCATCTTTAGTCTAAAAAAACTGCCGACTACACTATTAGGTTGTGATTTCATTTGTTTAGAAAATCGATCTTACTAACAAGTAGTTTGTGGGTAACACTTTCAGCTTGTCTTAGCACAAGTCTTGTTATTATAAATATTCTGATTTCGTAAAGATGTTTTTTGAATCATCTAGCGGGCGTTTAAAAAAAATCTCACGGGATGGCAGAAACGGTCCTCTTACGAACGGGTTAGTAAGTTCAAAAAATTGCTTGTGCTCTTCACGAAAAAATATTATCTTAGTTAACGCTTATTAGACCAATTTTTGCTTAAATTATTAATAATGCTAAACTAACCAAAATATAAGAATATGAAACCAATGAACTTTCTGATTGTAGGAAGAAATAACGACGACGGAATAGCCACCCTGCAGCGTGTGGTGCAAAAAACTGAGAACTGGCGCGCCGGTGTTGCACATAGTGTTTTAGATGCTCAGAATTATCTTCAACATAACCAGACAGACATCCTGCTCATCAGTGCCGGGCTTTCTCCAGAAGAAGAAGATCAGATGCGAGAAATAGCGCAATCGGCAGGGATTATCCCCATCACCCATTACGGCGGTGGCAGCGGACTTCTGAAAAATGAAATCTTCCAACAGGTATCGGAAATAGCGGCAGAAGCAGAAAAAGTCAACAAAAAGGAAACCATTAAAGGAGACCACTTTATCTTTATTCCCTCCGAAAACAGAGCTTTATTCAAAAGCGATCTCGTCACCAGTATGCCTACTTTCAGTTTTGGAGATTATTATGACAGCGAAAGGCTGGGCTTCGGTGCGTTGCGCGTATTGAATGATGATATTATCGAAGCTGAAAAAGGTTTCGGAACGCATCCGCATGATAATATGGAAATCATCAGCATTCCCGTAACAGGCGTTTTGGAGCATAGGGACACACTGGACAATGTAGCCATTATCAAAAGTTTGGAAGTACAGGTTATGTCCGCAGGAACGGGACTATTTCACAGCGAACACAACCACAGCCACCAAAAAGAGGCCACTTTTCTCCAGATCTGGATCTACCCGAAGCAGCGTAATACCTCACCAAAATATAATAAAATCACTTTTTCATCTGAGGACAGGCAAAACAAATTCCAGCAGATTGTTTCCCCAGATAGCGAAGATGAAGGCGGGTGGATCTATCAGGACGCATGGCTCCATATCGGGAATTTTGATGCGCAACAGCAGGCTACCTATTCACTTAAAAATTCTGAAAACGGGGTATATATAATGATAGTTTCCGGCAGGGCGAGCGCAAACGGCCACATACTGAACTCTCGCGATGGGATTGGCTTTTGGGATGTAACGGAAATTAATTTTGAATTTCCCGGACAAGGTGCAGAAGTTTTAATCATCGAGGTACCTATGGAGCAGCCTTTAATGTAACATTTGAAAGTCGCTATCTACCAAAGGTGTTAGGGTAAGCACAAGGCACAATATAAAGTCGCCACTTTTTCTTCTTACCCTAAATTAATTTCAAACCAACAAACTGCACCTTAAGTTGTACCGGTAGAATATAAACCTATACTATATGGCTTTTCAAAGAAGCAGTAAATGCGAAATTATGCTCCACAGGGTTGTCATAGGCATTCTGATCCTCTTTCACAATGTGGTAAAATTCGGTTTTGAACAGGTTTGTTAGAAGGCGTTTTCGAGCTACACGGCATACCGTGATCTATTGCCTATCTGTCCATTTATGAAGAATTGGATCAATTTCACAAAAGACATGTGATACAAATTTTCAGTTCATTACGGAGATGTTTTAAAATCAGCAGTTTCACCATTAACAGGATGGGCTTTGAAGGACCAACAGTACCGGCGATCAATTAACCAAAAAAAAATCCGCCTCAGTTGTGAGACGGATTTTATTGGTTATAAATGCTATTTTAAATTTTCAAATTCTTGAGCGGATATTTCTCCTGTCTGAATTTTTTTGATTTCATCTATATATTTGGACATGTATTCATCTAGTTCTGGGAACTTAGAATTGCCATGTTGTTTATAAGTACCATTTAGTACGCCATTATAATAATAGAAAAAATTATAATCAAAGTCTTTTGCTGAGTAAAGATATTTCCCTAACAAAAATCCTAAACGCACAGCAGATCTTCTTTGCGATGGTGTGCCATGATGGTTAGCACTATTAGTAGAATAATCGCCTATACTTTGGGCAAATTCATATGCTTTTGCGATATCAGTAAAAGTTGATTTATTATAACCTTCTGGTCTTCTCAAATAGTAACCGGCGAACCCATCTGCTTCTAGTTCATTTGGACGCGCTGTATATTCTGTAACACTTGGTAAACCGAATATGTACTGTAATTGATGACCATATTCATGAGCAAGAATCATAGCATTTACAATATCACCTCCTTTATTCTTTGCATCATAATAGATAGCATAACCATAGTAAATTTTACCTGTAGAATAAGATATTGCGTTATATGTAGAGTTTGGATTATTTGGATCATAAACAAATCTTAATACAGGCGAGCTTCTACCCCACATCTTTGCGATATTAGATATTTGAGCGTTCATAAAATTACTATCATCTGTAGTATTGAGATAAGTCCTAAGCACAGCTGAAGAACTCCAATTTTGATCGACATAAGAACATATTCTTTCAAGTTCTGTAGGTTGTTCTATTGATGCAATAGAATTTTCTGAAATAATGTTTTCTGAGTTTCGATCCGTATTACAGGATGCAATTGTTAAGAGAGCTGTTACTATAACAACAGATTTAGTTTTTGAAAATAGTTTGTACATATGTTTTGACTTTAAATGTTTGTCAAATCTACATAAAACTATTTATATAATTCACAACACATGAATATAATTGCTATTAATTTTTAAAATCAATAATTGCATGGCCCTTATTAAGGTTTCTTCGGATTAATTCACTATTACAATGTTTTCTTATTTAAGTAACCGTCATTACTGCTTAGACCTGAATAATTCCTAAGTTGAATTTTTCGATTAAAGGAGCGTGGTCTGCCGCCTCAATTCCCAAGGATATCCATTTCCGAGTATCGGTAGGGTTGATGATGGCGTCTGTCCAAAGTCTTGCAGCAGCGTACGTGGCTTCTGTTTGCTTTTGGTAGCGCTGTGCTGTTTCTTCAAAAAGCCTTTGTCTTTCTCCGTCAGAAATTTCTTTCCCTTGCTTTTTTAGAGTAGATTCTTGGATTTGTGCTAAAACTTTCGCCGCCTGGCTACCACCCATCACCGCTAAATCTGCCCAAGGCCATGCCACGATTAGTCGTGGGTCATAGGCTTTTCCGCACATTGCATAGTTACCTGCGCCGTATGAATTTCCAGTTATAATCGTGAATTTCGGTACCACAGAATTAGAAACGGCATTTACCATTTTTGCGCCGTCTTTTATGATCCCACCTTGTTCGGATTTTGAACCTACCATAAAGCCTGTGACATCTTGAAGGAAAACCAGTGGAATTTTTCTTTGATTACAATTTGCAATAAAACGTGTCGCCTTGTCGGCAGAGTCTGAGTAAATTACACCGCCAAACTGCATTTCACCTCTGCCGTTTTTTACCATTTTTCTTTGGTTGGCGACGATGCCCACGGACCAGCCATCGATTCGGGCAGTGGCGCAAATAATAGTTTTACCGTAATCAGGTTTGTATTCTTCAAATTCAGAATTATCAGTAAGGCATTTTATGATGTCATAAGCATCGTATTGGTCGGCGCGGGAAACTGGCATGATTCCAAAGATATTCTCGGGATCCTCTTTCGGAGGGAAACTTTCGCAACGGTCGAAACCTGCTTTATCATAACTACCTATTGATTTCATAATATTTTTGATGCGGTCCAAAGCCTCCTTATCGTCTTTAGCCTTGAAATCAGTTACACCGGAGATTTCTGAGTGCATGGTGGCGCCGCCAAGTGCTTCATTATCTATACTTTCTCCTATGGCAGCCTTCACAAGATAACTTCCTGCGAGGAAAATTGAGCCTGTTTTGTCTACGATTATTGCCTCATCACTCATAATTGGGAGGTAAGCGCCACCTGCTACACAACTTCCCATGATTGCGGATATTTGCACAATACCCATAGAACTCATCTTAGCATTGTTGCGGAAAATACGACCGAAATGCTCTTTATCCGGAAAAATTTCATCTTGCATAGGGAGATATACTCCGGCAGAATCTACCAAATAAATAATAGGCAAGCGGTTTTCCATTGCGATCTCTTGGGCGCGTAGATTTTTCTTGCCTGTGATCGGAAACCAAGCACCAGCTTTCACAGAAGCATCGTTTGCTACCACGATACATTGTTTTCCAGAAACATATCCCATTTTCACCACTACACCACCAGCAGGGCATCCGCCCTCTTTTTCATACATACCATATCCAGCAAAGGCGCCAATTTCTATGGAATCGCGTTTGTCATCCAGCAGATAATCTACGCGTTCACGTGCCGTCATCTTACCTTCGTCCCGAAGTTTTTGAAGGCGTTTTTCGCCGCCACCTTTCTTTATTTCGGCGATAAGCCGGTTGATTTCACCAAGTTTCAACTTGTTTTGGTCTTCTCTTTTGTTGAATTCTAAATCCATGATTGAGTATAAAAAATTTCCTAAAGATAATAATTATTAATTACGTTTATTTGCAGTTGAAAATTTTATAATGAAATCAACACTTTTCAGACTACATTTTATCGTTTTTTTATGGGGATTTACTGCGATTATAGGTAAGCTGATTCATGCTGAAACGCCTGCATTGGTATTTTTTAGAATGCTGTTTGCGGCGATTTTCCTGTTCGTTTATCTTCGCTTTGTTAAAAAGCAATCCATCTTCGTACCCCGAAAATTATTATTTCAACTCATCGGGATTGGCGGTTTGATGGCGCTTCACTGGCTGTGTTTTTTTGAGTCGATAAAAACATCAAATGTCTCCATTGCTCTTTCTTGCCTTTCACTATCCTCTTTATTTGCTGCATTTGTAGAGCCATTAATTTTTAAACGGAAAATAGATTGGTCGGAAGTCATCATCGGCATCATAGTTGTTGCCTGTATATCGTTGATTTTCAGTGTTGAGTTTCAATATAAAACAGGAATAATTTACGGCGTCATTTGCGCATTTTTTGGAACCATGTTTTCGGTTTTTAATGGTAAAATCTTCGGCAAAACATCTTCCGGTAATATTATTTTTTATGAAATATTTGGCGGCTGGGCAATTATAGCCGCGTACTTTCTTATTTCTGGACAGATATTCAGTTTCAATGAAATAAGTTACCTAGATTTAGCGTTAATTACTTTGTTATCAAGTCTTTTTACCGCCTATCCTATGTTTGAATCTGTAAATTTAATGAAACATATTTCGCCGTTTACGCTGATTCTGACTGTAAATTTGGAGCCCGTGTACGGAATTATACTTGCTTTTTTCATATTTGGTGAGTCCGAAAAAATGAGTCTGGTCTTCTACATGTTATCTTTGGTAATGATTGCTGCCATTGTGGTAAATGGAATTATAAAAGCCAAAAAGTCCGCTCGTAATAAACTGAAAATCAATGAATAAATATATATTTTTATTTACTGCCCTACTTTCTGTTACTCTGAATGCGCAAATCGTGCGGAAATATTCCAATGAGTTTCTAAACATTGGCGCAGGGGCGCGCGGCTTGGCGATGGGTGGGGCGGTAATTTCCAACCAAAATGATGTGTATGCCCCGATGTGGAATCCCGCTGGTCTCTTGGGTGTAGAACGCGATTGGCAGGGCGCAGCGATGCACGCAGAATACTTCGAGTCTATTGCTAAATACGACTATATTGCTTTTGCAAAACCTTTGGACGCTAGTGGCGGTGTGGTGGCGCTTTCGGTGGTGAGATTAGGTGTGGATGACATCCTGAACACGACGCAAATGATAGATGCCGAGGGGAATATTGATTATAATAAAATCACAAAATTTTCACAGGCGGACTATGCTGCGCTGATTTCCTACGCTTTCCACCCGGGGGGCAACCATAAATTGGATGTGGGCGCCAATGCAAAAATCGTTTACCGAAATGTTGGCAAATTTGCTAACGGCTTTGGTTTCGGGTTTGATCTTGGCGCGATTTATCACCACGACAGCGGCTGGAATATCGGCGGAATGTTGCGGGATGCTACAACTACCGTTAATTTATGGACCATCAATCAGAAAGAACTTTCTACAGTGGTGAATGGTGAAGAATTTAACCCTGCTCCAAAAGATAAAATGGAAATAACGATGCCAAAACTGAATATCGGAGCAAGTCGAAATTTTGAACTTTCCAGAGATATTAAACTTCTCCCAGAAGCGGGCATCAATGTAGATTTTGCTAAAACTGCAGCCTTGGTTTCTACAGATTTTGCGAGTATTACGCCTTATGCGGGAGCCGAGGTGGCGTATCAGGATATGATATTTGTTAGGTTCGGCGTAAACCGATTCCAAAATATCACGGATATTGAAAGTTTGAAGAGGAAAATCTCCTTTCAGCCGAGCGCGGGGATAGGAATTAAATACAAAGGCCTCACGATAGACTACGCGCTGACCAATTCCGGCGTGAATGGCTCCAATTATTACTCCAATTTCTTTTCATTAAAATTGGATATGGGCGATTTCAGGAATTAATTTCTTAAAAATTCAAAAACAATTTCGGGTTTACCGGCGTGTTGTTTTTGTGCACTTCATAATGCAGGTGTGGCCCCGTGGAACGACCGGAGTTTCCGGATTTTGCAATGACTTGCCCTACTTTTACCTTGTCATTTTCCGCAACTAACAGTTGGGAAAGATGCCCGTACAGTGTAGCAAGACCGTTGCCGTGAGATACTATTACGCAGTTGCCATAGCCTCCTTTCACCCCGGAAAAGATCACCATTCCGGCCGCCGTACACTTTACATCTGTGCCGTAGGCCACTGCAATATCCACCCCTTTATGGAATTGGATTTGGTAGGCTTCCGCAGGTGGTCCGTTCACTTCTTTTGGAGTGGCGATGGCAGATTTTGCAGGCTTTTTTACCACCGCTACTTTTGGGGCAGGAATTATGGTTCTTTTAATAACATTGCCCAAACTGTCTTTTTCCTCTATGATTTGTGTTTGCGCTTCCGGCGCAGGTTCGGCTTTTGTTATTGCTCTTTCGGGAGTTGGTTTTGCCGCCACTTTTTCTGGGAAGGGTATAGGATTTTTTCGGTTTCCGAAGTTGGAAGAAATGTAGCCGTCCGTAGGCATTCCTAATGGCACGGTTTGTAATTTTTCCTGAAGATCTACCAGGTATTGGCTATATCGGTTGCTCTGTTTTGCCAAATAAACCGCATTAGAAAGGCTGTCCTGCGCTAATGCCGCAATATCGTCGTCGGGTACATTTTTAGAAACCAAAAAAGAGTGCAACTGGTGCAAAGTTCTGTCCATTACGGAGAGGTCATTGCGCATTTTTGGGTAATCGATACTGTCTTTTTGGGTGTTTATTTTAACCAAATTCACTTCATAGGAGTGGTTTTCGCGCTCGGAAAATAGTTTTGCCAAAAGAACCGCTTGAGCAAATATCACTGTAGTAAGCAGTCCTATGGCGATATTCGCTTTCTTTTTGCTGAAGAATTTTTTCATTTAAGATAAAGGCCTGATTACCAAAAAAAATTAAAGCGCAAATTTACATAAATTCTTTGAACGAAAATTGAAAGTTTTTTTATGCTTTATTAAGTTCATAATGATCGTTTGGTCTATATATAAAAATAACTTTCGGTGCGGTTTATGGGGTGACAAATCACATGGTATAAAATTTTAAAATTTTCTTCAATTCTTGAGAATCAATTTGTTAAATTATAATTTGCGATACTAATAAAATCTGCTTTGGTTTTATATATTTGCAAAATCTGACTGATGAATTATGGCTAAGAAGAAAACGAAAACCGAAACAAAAGAAAACACCACGGAAAAGGTAACTCCAAACCTCTCGGTAGGAGTAGTAGGCAGCGGAAGTTTTGCAACAGCTATTGTAAAAATGTTGCTGGAAAACAGTAAGTTGGTGCATTGGTGTGTACGAAATGAGTATGTAAAAGGCGCCATAGAACAGCGCGGACACAACCCGTCCTACCTTACAGCAGTGAATTTTAACACCAAAAATTTACGAATCACCACGGACATCAATGAATTGGTAACGGCCTGCGATGTCATCGTTTTGGCGACACCATCTATTTACCTTGCCGATACGATGGAAAAAATGACCTGCGACTATTCCGGGAAAATATTTATCTCAGCAATTAAAGGTATTGTCCCCAAGGTGAACGATGTGGTAGCGTATTATTTAAAAGATCAATTTAATATCAGTTTAAAAAATCAGGCTGTACTTGCCGGTCCTTGTCACGCCGAAGAAGTCGCGATGGAGCGCCTTTCCTACATCACCATCGCAACGGTAGAAAACGACACTTGCGAACAACTGAAGGCACTTTTCTCATCGGATTTCATAAAAGTGAAAACCAGCACGGATATTTTAGGCAACGAATACAGCGCGATTGTGAAAAACATATATGCCATAGGTGCCGGCATTGCGAGCGGCCTGGGCTACGGCGACAATTTTACGGCCGTTTTCGTTAGCAATGCCGTCCGCGAGATGGAATCCTTCTTGGAAACCATCTACGAGGCGCCGCGCGATGTGAACGAAAGCGCCTACCTGGGCGACCTTTTGGTGACCGCGTACTCCCTTTTCTCCCGAAACAGAAACCTTGGAAACCTAATAGGGAAGGGATATACCGTGAAATCCGCCATCCAGAGTATGAATATGATTGCCGAAGGTTACTACGCCGCCGACAGCATTTACAACACCTCGAAGGAGAAAAAGATAGACACCCCGATTATAGATACCATCCACGCCATTTTGTATGAAGGCAAAAGCGCCGAGAAACAGTTTAAAAAACTCATTCAGAAACTGGATTAATTTTTGGGCGCGTTCGTCTATAGCTGGATATGGCGCGGCCGAAGGCCGCGCCATATCCAGCTATAGACGAACCGGGCTTTCCGCTACAATTCCTCGGCTTGCCCTTTCAGGGCTGCGCCTCCGGGATTTTCGCTCCAATCCCTCGCGCGACGGACGCTCTAACAAATCGAAGTCATTTTTTGTCATCAAAACAAACATTATTTAACCTACAACATTTCCTTACCTAAAAGATTTTTCCGAAATTCGCATCACAAAAAACAAGCTATGCCCGAGAAGTTAATCAGCAGAACCCCGAAACCAACTTATGACGCCGTACTCATCGGCGGCGGAATCATGAGCGCCACGCTCGCCACCTTGCTACACGAGCTGGATCCCACCATGCGCATCGGAATTTTCGAACGCCTTGGCCGTTTTGCAAAAGAAAGTACTGCCGCTTGGAACAACGCCGGCACAGGGCATTCCGCGTTTTGTGAACTGAATTATACACCGTTTAAATCCGACGGGAGCGTAGATATCACGAAGGCAGAAAACATCGCCGAACAATTCGAGCAATCCAAGCAGTTTTGGGCTTATTTGGTGCAAAAAGGGTCTATCGGAAAC
The DNA here is from genome assembly GCA_018260475.1 of Chryseobacterium sp. GTDB lineage: Bacteria > Bacteroidota > Bacteroidia > Flavobacteriales > Weeksellaceae > JAGLBA01. The sequence goes on from JAGLBA010000016.1 coordinate 21,975, forward strand.
CCTAAAAATTTCATCACCACCTGCCCACATATGAGCATGGTATTTGGTGAGAAAGACGCTGAATTTCTTCAAAAAAGACACGAAAGAATGACGCAGTCCCACCTTTTCCAGGGAATGGAATACACCACGGATCACGATAAACTCCGCGAGTGGGTACCCTTGATTATGGCGAAAAGAAAACCAAACGAAGTAATCGCCGCTACAAAAATGGATATGGGCACAGATGTTAATTTCGGAACCCTTACCCGAAAAATGGGCAGGTTTTTGGCAGAGGATTCAAATGTGGAGGTGTTTCTTTACCATGAAGCCAAGGACATAGATGCGCGCGAAGATGGTAAATGGAACATCCGTATGCGTGACCGCCTGAACAACCACGATCAGGAAATTATTACAAATTTCTTATTTATAGGTGCCGGCGGATATTCATTGCCACTATTAGATAGTTCCGATATTGCCGAGGCAGAGGGATACGGCGGCTTCCCTGTTTCCGGCCAATGGCTGGTTTCGCACAATCAGGAATTAGTGGAGAAACATTATGCCAAAGTCTATACCCAAGCCACGGTAGATGCGCCGCCGATGTCGGTTCCGCATTTGGATCTTCGAGTAATAGACGGTGAAAAAGCATTGCTTTTCGGGCCTTTTGCAGGTTTTTCAACAAAATTCTTGAAGGAGGGCAGTTACCTGGATCTTCCAGAGAGTGTGAACTTCAAAAATATTCGTTCACTCTTCGGTGCATGGTGGCATAATATTCCATTGACTAAATATTTAGTTCAGCAAGTAGCGATGACAAAAGCACAGCGCATGGCACACCTTCGGGAGTTCGTGCGAGATGCGCGCGAGGAGGACTGGGAATTAAAAATAGCCGGACAGCGGGTGCAAATCATTAAAAAAGATGACGAAAAAGGTGGTAAATTAGAATTTGGCACCGAAGTAGTAGTGAATAGTTCCGGTACTTTGGCTTCACTTTTAGGCGCTTCACCGGGTGCATCTACGGCGGTATCTGCCATGCTTACGGTTTTGGCAAAATGTTTCCCGGAGAAAGTGGAAGGCGAGTGGAAGGAAAAACTGAAAGAAATGGTGCCTACCTACGCCGTGAAAATGTCCGACCACCCTGAACTTACGCGTGAGATGCGAGCATACACCAAAGAAAAACTGGAATTGGATTATTAATTTCATGGTGGTTACCGAAGTAAAGCCTTCATTACCACAGAAATTTTATCCGAATAGCAAGTTTAAACGGAGAGGAGGTACAAGTCATCGTGCATTGCTGTTTAAAAGCGGCACCGCTGCGATAGCCTAATTAAATTTGGGCAACTACTTTTTTAGTTGACAGGTATATCAACGAAAATTACATCCATCTATAGATAGGATCTACATAGTGACAAAATAATGAAATAAAAAAAGGCGCTTTCTATGCGCCTTTTAGTTTTCTTAAGCCTTGATGTACAATGCTTTTTTAATTTCATCTTTCACTTTTTCCAGTTTAGGGAACCATTCTGCGAATAGTGCTGCGGAATAGGGTGCCGGTGCATCTGGAGTGTTGATACGCTTGATAGGGGCGTCCAGATAGTCGAAAGCCTTTTGTTGAACCATATAAGTGATTTCCGTGGAGATGTTGCCAAACGGCCACGCTTCTTCCAAAATAACAAGTCGGTTTGTCTTTTTCACAGATGCCAAAACGGTATCAAAATCCAGTGGACGAACTGTGCGAAGGTCGATTACTTCAACAGATATGCCTTCTTTCTCTAAATCTGCGGCGGCTTGCATCGCCAGTTTCATAATCTTTCCGAAAGAAACCAAAGTCACATCCGTACCTTCTTTTTTGATGTCGGCCTTCCCGATTGGGATGTAGTATTCTTCCTCAGGGATTTCCATTTTGTCGCCGTACATCTGCTCGGATTCCATGAAAATAACGGGATCATTATCCTGAATTGCGGATTTCAACAAACCTTTTGCATCATATGGGTTAGATGGTACCACTACTTTCAATCCTGGAATATTTGCGAACCAAGATTCTAACGCTTGGGAGTGGGTAGCACCTAATTGACCAGCAGACGCCGTAGGGCCGCGAAACACGATTGGACAGTTCCATTGTCCGCCGCTCATTTGGCGAATTTTCGCTGCATTGTTGATGATCTGGTCGATCCCTACAAGGCAGAAGTTAAAGGTCATATATTCCACAATCGGGCGGTTGCCATTCATGGCAGAACCTACGGCAATTCCAGTGAAACCAAGTTCCGCGATTGGGGTATCAATCACGCGTTTCGGACCGAATTCATCTAGCATTCCTTTGGATGCTTTATAGGCGCCATTGTATTCTGCGACTTCCTCACCCATTAGGTAAATGGATTCGTCCTTGCGCATTTCTTCGCTCATGGCCTGTGCAATCACCTCGCGAAAAGTATATTCTTTCATATTTCAATTGAAAATTAGATTACAAAAATAATCAATCTTATGCGATTATGCATCACTTTTCTACCAAATTAGAAAGTTCTTCTTACATCGCGAAAATTTTTATTTAACTGAGGAATTTTTTTTGCTAAACTAAATATCAAATACACATATGTAGTAGACGATCATTGTGATATTCTGGGTCATCGGCGTAGATTTAGCAAATTTTTGTGCAATCCGCTGATGCTCATTCATATGTGCGACAAATTCCTATTCTTTTTGGTTCACGGTCGTGAAAGTTTAAACAATAGGTGTCGGTTTTTAAATTTCGTTATAAAAAAAGCAACCTTTTCGGGTTGCTCTTTCGTTTTGTTTAATGAATGACTTATTTCGTTTTCAGCCAAGTTTGGGATCTGCCAATGGCCGCGAAACCTATGTATGCTCTTACTTCCAGTTTGTCACCTTTCGGGGTGATATTACATTTGTATACTTTCCCGTTTTTAGGATCTACGATGGTGCCTCCAGTTAATCCGTTGCCGTCTTTTACCATTCCACGGATAACCTCTAAGCCCAAAATTGGTTTGTTTTTGCGGTCGTCTTTACAATTCTCGCATTTATCTATATCTGGTTTTGTTAAAAGTTGTACAACCTTCCCATAATACTTTCCATCGGCTTTTTTAAAGATTTCAACGATGGATTTGGCCTTTCCAGTTTCATCGTCGATGGTTTTCCATTTACCTTCAATCTGTGCGAAAGAAAATGTGCTTAACAAAAGTGCCGCGAAGGCAAACGCTATTTTTTTCATTTTTAATTTTTTTTAAAATTATATTAGTTCGATAAAGATAAATAAAAAAAGTTAAATACCAAATTTTTTATTATTTTCAAAAAGAATTTTACCAGATCAATATGAATTTGATATTAAATTAAACAAATGTTTGATTTATCTTAAAACTGTGGTTAAGGTTGTATTTCAACTAAATACATCTTACTAAGCTGATCAGGACGCGTTTTTGGATTCAAAAATTTGATCGATAGTCGCGTGATGTGGTATTGGTTTTCTGCATGGATTATTCTGTAGGGATGCTTTATTTTACCCAAATCTTCTTGTTTGACTAATAAAATATCCTTTGGTTGTACTTCCTCAATGGGTATTCTTGGCGTATTTCTTTGTGTATAAAAATCAAAAGCCCAAGTTTCATAGCCAGATGGGCAAATGATTTTATCTTTTTGGATACTCCTCTGATTTACGAATTTTGCCAAGCGTAGACCACCCTGATACTGTGTGAGTACGGGATAGAATTGTGTGTTTAAAAATAAATTGACCGATACTGCAAACCATAGCGATATAAATAGATATTTGGTGAAAATATTTTCGCGCGAAGTCATTTTTAACAATAAAAAGACGAAAGAAGCCACCGTAACTATGTACATTGGAATATTCGGGATGCTTGCAAAAAACCACGCCAGCGCAGCGACACCGACGATGGCAAGAGAGATGACCACCAATTGAATGTAATATAAAATCTTCACCTTTTTAGGTTGATGCGTTTTAACTAAATGATAATAATAACCCGCTGTGAAGATGGAAAGAACGGCGATTAGTCCATTCAAATAATGTGGTAATTTGAATTTTGAGAAGCTAAATAATAGAATCACAAACCAGAATCCGCCCAAAGATAAAAACTCTACACCGGAAAATTTTGTAAATTTATTTTTAATGAAAAACCTGCTCCGTTCGAAAACGCCTAAATAAAACAGTAGCGAGAACGGCAAAAAAACCCAAAGCAGCGTATGGAAAAAGAAGAAATAATCTGGGCTGGTCTCCTTGAACCCGTTACCAGTCAGTCGGTTAAAGCTTTGGTTAAATAAAATAAAACGAATTCCCTCCGCTCCGAACTGCACGAAATAAGCGTAAAGTATGGGTAAAATGCCAATCGCGAAGGCCAAAGCGGCTGTTAATACTTTTAGAGTAAATAAACTTTTCCACTCCCGAGAATAAACAACATACGCGAGAATACAAGAGCCAATGATCAAGACTGCCATTTGCCCCTTGCTGGAAAAAGCCATTGCAGTACCAAGGCCTCCGAGAAGCGCTGCCGAAATCTTTTGTGTTTTTATGAACTTCACAAGCTGCCATACCGAAAATATAATAAAGCCTGTAAGCACGGCATCGGTTCGAACATCATGGGCAGACAAAATGATGGTCTGTGCTGATAGGAAAATCAGAGATGCTACCGACCCAAGATTTTTATTGGAATAAAGAAGTTCCGTAAGTTTTTTGGTGGATAGTGCTCCTAGTGCAAGGCACAAAAGTGCAGGAATACGGTATGCAACAGCATTTATACCAAAGAATTTCATAGAGATTGCCGCAAGCCAGAAGTGCATATGAGGCTTATCCAAATAAGGATTTTCACCCTTAAAAATATGCAGGAAATCATTATTGATGGCCATTCGCATGGCCATGGAAGCATGCTGTGCAGAATCGTTTTCCATGAGGGGAATGAATAGCCCGGAAATATATACTACCGCAAAACCTAGATATAGTAATAGCAGATGCTTTAGTGAAAGGAGTTGGTTTTCAGTCATTTAAAATTGTTTATGGATATGAATGAGTTCTTTTTTTTTATCTGATTAGTAAGTCTGCTTTTTAGTATTTTTGCAAAAATTTGTACCACAAATTTAATCATTCAAAATCACAACTAATGGATCCGGAAAAATTTTATTCGCTCATCATCCCAATGTACAATGAGAAGGGAAACGCGGGGCTGCTCATCGACAAAATACGCCAGACCATGCAAGGCTACCGCTACGAATTGATCCTCATAGATGATGCTTCGAAAGATGACACGGTAAAGGAAATCCGCGAGAAATCTGATCCTGCGGTGGTGCTGATAGAGTTGAAGAAAAATTACGGACAAAGTTCCGCAATGATGGCGGGATTTGACTATGCAACAGGAGATTATATCATCACTTTGGATGGGGATTTGCAAAATGACCCCTCAGATATCCCAGCAATGGTTCAGCTCATAGAGCAAGGCAACTACGATTTGGTGGTGGGAAACAGGCAGAAGCGGAAGGATTCCTCGGTGCGTACGATACCGTCCCGAATCGCAAATTATATTATAAAAAAAAGCACTAAGTTGAATATTTCTGATCAAGGATGTGCACTAAAAGTATTTACGCAGGACACCGCAAAAGATTTGAACCTATATGGTGAGAATCACCGATTTATAAGCTTAATGGCGCATCTAAACGGCGCACGAATTGCCGAAATGCCGGTACGCCACCATGCGCGACAGTTTGGGGTATCTAAGTATGGCATGAACAGAACCTTTAAGGTAATTAATGATTTACTATTGGTACTTTTTAACCAAAAATACTTGTCGAAACCAATTTATTTATTCGGAAATCTTGGCTTGATTACTTTTACTTTAGGGATGCTTATCAATGTTTACTTGTTCATTTTGAAGTTATTTGGAAATCAGATTGGTGGAAGACCATTGTTAATTCTCGGGGTGTTGCTCGTGTTCATTGGAATACAGTTTTTCACTACGGGAATCATCATTGATATGCTGATGAAAACCTACTATGAGTCGCAAGATAAGAGGCCTTTCAACATTAGAAAGATTACCAATTTTGGAGAGGTCAAGGCTTAAAAAGACAGGGATTAACCTTGGTAAAATACTGGTTAGCATTTTTTTGCTTTACTTCGTATTTACGAAAATTCCTTTTCTGGAGGTCGCAGAACTCTGGAAAACGGTCGATTTATCCTATCTCTTTTTAGGTGCTTTGTTCTTTCTATTTTCCCAAATTACTTCTGCAAAAAGATTGGCACTATACTTCTACTCATCGGGGTTTGCACTAAGTTTTAAAAGCAATCTAAAATTGTATTTTTTAGGAATGTTTTATAACTTTTTCATCCCAGGGGGCGTCGGCGGGGATGCCTATAAAGTTTACATCTTGAACAAAAAATTTCGCTGGAACGCAAAAAGGCTGACATCAGCATTGTTCTGCGATCGTTTAAGTGGTCTTATCGCTATATGCTCACTTATATGTGTATTATCTGCAATTCTTATACCTGAATGGTCCTGGTTTTTTCTGTCGATGATTCTTATTGGATTGTTAGGTACTTATTTTCTAACCTTAAAGTTATTTTCGAATTTCAAAAAGATCTTTTGGCTGTCGCTTGGCTGGTCTATGGTTGTGCAAATGTTTCAAATATTGAGTTTTACATTTTTGTTGATGAGCGTAGGTGTAGATTCTGATTTTGTGAAATATGCCGCTATGTTTTTGCTAAGCTCCGTGTTGAGTTTAGTCTCTTTTGCAGGAATAGGCATTCGAGAGATGTTGTTTTTTCAGATTTCAAAATATTACCAATTTTCGCCTACTTATTCTTTAGCAGCATCGTTACTTTTTACCTTGATTACGGCTTTTTTTTCGCTTTTCGGACTGTATTTCCAGTTGAGAACACTAAATTTGAGGACGGATAAAACAAAAGATATCTATGAATTTCATAAAAAATAATTTTGCAAATGCCCTTACGCTCGGGAATCTTTTTTCCGGCTGCGTAGGTGCCATCCATCTACTGAACGGCAATTACAAGATTGCTGCGCTGTGCATCATTATTTCCTTGGTGTTAGATTTTTTTGATGGTTTTGTGGCCCGGGCTTTGAAAGCCAATTCTAACCTCGGTGTGCAGTTGGATTCCTTGGCAGATATGGTAAGCTTCGGTCTGGTGCCCGGTTTGGTGATGTACAAAATGCTGGAGCCGCATGGGAATGAACTTTTGGGATTCAATTTACCTTTTCAAATTAAATATCTAGGGCTTTTCGTTACCCTTTTTTCCTGTCTGCGATTGGCAATATTTAATCTGGATGAAGAACAAAAATATTACTTCAAAGGTCTGAATACACCCAGTAACACCATTTTGATTTTTGGAATTTACTATGTGGTTAAAGAAGTATTAGAGGCAGATTTCAAATTAAATCCGATACATTTGCTTGTTCTAACAGCGCTTTCAAGCTGGCTTCTCGTTTCGCCCATCAAGATGATTTCCCTTAAATTTAAGTCTAAACTATTGAAAGACAATTGGTCGAAAGTGGTTTTGCTGGGCGGTTCCATTTTGATTTTGTTAATTTTTAGAACCACGGGAATCCCCCTCGTCATTGTTTATTACATCCTTGTATCTTTACTGTTCCAAAAAGAATTTTAATTCGGTTGATGGTTGACGGTTTTTATGAATGAAATATTCTAATATTTACGAAATCGAAGGGAATTTTAAAACAAACAACCAACAACCATCAACTCACAACTAAAAAAATGAATCTAAAACTATATAAGCCCCTTTGCGTTTTCGATCTTGAAACTACGGGAACCAATGTTTCAAAAGATCGAATCGTGGAAATCTGCATTCTAAAAGTAAATCCCGATGCGTCCCGCGGATCCAAAACTTGGCGTGTGAACCCGGAAATGTACATCCCGAAAGAATCTACCGCGGTACACGGCATCAGCGATGAGGATGTGAAAGATGCGCCGACTTTCAAAGAAATTGCGCCAAAAATTATGGAAATAATTGCGGGAGCAGATTTGGCGGGTTTTAATTCCAACCGTTTCGATGTGCCTCTTTTGGCGGAAGAACTTTTGCGCGCGGGGATTGATTTTGATCTTTCCAAGCATAAATTTGTAGATGCACAAACGATCTATCATAAAATGGAACCTCGAAACCTTGGCGCCGGCTATCAGTTTTATTGTGGCAAGGAACTGATCAACGCGCATTCTGCCGAGGCGGATGTGCTGGCAACTTTTGAAATTCTGGATGCGCAAGTGGCACATTACGAAGAACTTCCGAATGACATTGCGGGGTTGAGCGAAGTGTCTTTCCATCATAAGTTTGCAGACCTGGCCGGAATGATTCATTTTGATGAGGATGGGCAGGAGATTTTTGCTTTCGGAAAATATAAAGGCCACCGCGTGAAAGATGTCTTTCAAAAAGACCTTGGCTACTACGGATGGATCCAAAATGCTGATTTCCCGCTTTATACCAAAAAAGTTTTAACCAAAATACAATTGCGAAGCAAGTTTTAGTATAATCTAATTTTTTTATTCATTTTTCTAAACTGTCAGCAAATACACAACCTAGACACAAATCAACCAAAAAAATGAAAATCCTCTGTATTGGGCGAAACTATGCCGATCACGCCAAAGAATTGGGCAATGACATTCCTGCCGAACCCGTAATTTTCATGAAACCGGACACCGCGGTTTTGAAGGGAAATGATTTCTACATCCCGGAATTTTCCCAAAACATCCACTACGAGCTAGAAGTGGTTTTAAAGATTTCCAAAGGCGGAAAATACATTCAGGAAGAAAACGCACACAAACACTACGACGAAATAGGTTTGGGTATCGATTTTACGGCGCGTGATCTTCAATCAAAATTAAAGGAAAAAGGCCTGCCGTGGGAACTTGCAAAGGCCTTTGATGGTTCTGCTGTGGTGTCTCCCTTTTACCCGAAAGAAAATTTTAATCTAAAAAGTCTAAACTTTTCTTTATTAAAAAATAAAGAAAAAGTTCAGGAGGGCGATACCTCGATGATGATGTTTAGTAACGAAAAAATCATAGCCTTTGTCTCAAAATATTTCACACTGAGAACCGGCGACTTGATTTTCACTGGAACTCCAAAAGGCGTAGGAAAAGTTGAGGAGAATGATATATTGGAAGCCTTTTTGGAAGACAAGAAGGTATTGGATGTAAGGATTTTTTAATTCGGTATTTAAAATTAAATGTTGGAAATCATCACTGCTTCAAAATCTTTTTCGTAATTTTAAAGTGCAAAAATATCTGCTATGAAAAATATAATTTTACCCGTAGATTTCGGGGACAAAACGCAAGTTTTGGTAAATGGTGCCGTGGCATTTGCCAAAGAAGTAAACGGCAGAATCTGCCTGATCCATGTAGCACCGATGGATGTGGGATTTGCAATCGGGGATATGGGTTTCCAGTATTTCCCGGAGGTGGAGCAAAGCGAAATAAAATCTGAACTTAAACACCTCAATGATATTGAACAAAGCATCATAGCTAAGGGTGTGGATTGCGAGCATTTACTAAAACAAGGCGTGGCAAAAGATGTCATTTTTGAATATGCTAAGGACAAAAATGCCGGCTATATAGTTATGGGATCCCACGGCAGAAGCAATATATACGATGTTTTTGTGGGTAGCCTAACAAAAGCACTGACTAAAGATGCAAAGATTCCAGTTTTGGTGATTCCGGTACACGACTAAATTTAAAATATGAAAACAAAAAATGTTCTGAGTCTAAAGATTCAGAACTTTTTTTATGCCTAAAGGTTTCAGACTATCCTTTTTTGTATACGTTCGGGTCGTAATACGGGAATTTGCCCTCCGTAGGGGAGTAGTATTTTTTGTCCTTGTTGTTGCCCAAAATACTGACCAAAACCCAGCACCAATAGCAAAACATTGCGCATGCAACCAAGAAAAGAACCCAGTTAAGAACCGTTCCGAACATATCGTAAAAACCGAAAGACCACTTGAATACTTTGCTTAAGAATAACCAGAAAGATGTCATTGTTTCCTTTTTTAAATTAACTTTGCACAAATTTATAAATAAATGTTCAGACTTCTTTCAAAAGAATCAAATATTTTTTCTGTGCCCGTGTATATCGGGTTTCTTCTTTTGATAGTTATAGCGTTTAATATTTTGAATTTTAGTGCTATAGATAGTGTTTCCACAATCATCAGCTTTTGTGGAGTGGCGTTAGGATATTTTGTTTTTAACAAAATCCGACTGACTTATCAAACACATTTGCCGCTTTTTCTATACACTTTTTTCATTTTTTCGTTCTATCCAGGCGATTTGGATATCGGAATTGCGGTTTCGCTGCTTACGAACTCCTTTTTATTGCTGATTCTCACAACGCCGGATGATGCCATTCGCAAGAAAAACTATCTCCTTGCCGGGGCTATTTTGGCAATCAATTTTATATTTCTGCCTACCGTTTGGCCACTGTTTTTGTTTGTATTGCTACATATTGTGGCGACTTCAAAAAATATTTTGCTGAATATTTTTCGCCTAGTTTTCGGGATGGTATTGATATACTTTGCCTATTTCTGCGTGATGTATTTTTTTGGCTTCACGAGTTTTAACCCTGAATATATCCCCATACCTTCGTCAAAATTCATCACTGGATTTTATCCGTTGCATTTTCTTTTGCCTGTCTTGGTTTTTGCGTTGTACGCCGTATGGGATCACTTCATACACTATAATGAGAAAAGCCCCGTTAGCCGGTACAAATACACCTTTATACTCACCTTCACGCTTGCGCAAATGATCGCCATCGTATTATATATGGGCAGTCACTACGAATATTTGCTTCTATTAGCTTTCCCAGCGAGCATTATTTTGAGCCGTGCGCTGATTTTTTTACCCAAATATTGGATGAAGGAGAGCGCCCTCTGGTTAATGATTTTCAGTTTAATACTTTTCAAAGTCGGTGGGTACTTTGAGTTGTTTTAAGAAAGTTTACCTATTTTTTGTTATTACAAAAGATTTGGGTTGAAATACGAAATGAACATTTGCATTTTTGATGTGAAAAAAATGATTGATAATGATAGAAATAGACGATAAACTAATCTCTGAAGATATTTTTTCCGAGGAGTTTGTGTGCAATTTGAGCAAGTGCAAAGGCGCCTGCTGCGTGGAGGGCGATGTGGGTGCACCGTTGGACGAGATTGAGACCAAAATTCTCGAAGATATTTTCGATAAAGTAAAACCCTACCTCACGGAAGCGGGCGTGAAGGCGCTGGAACGGCAGGGAACTTGGACAACCGACCCGTCCGATGGCGATTTTGTGACACCAATGGTAGAGGATCGGGAGTGCGCCTATGTCACTTTTGATGCCAATGGGATTACAAAATGCGGGATAGAAAAGGCTTACGAAGACGGCGCTATCGAATGGCAAAAACCAATCTCGTGTCATCTTTATCCTATCCGTGCGACCGTATACCGCACTTTTACGGCGCTCAATTACCATGAGTGGCCGATTTGCAATGATGCCTGTATTTTGGGAAGGGAATTGAAAGTTCCTGTTTACAAATTTCTGAAAACCCCATTAATAAGGAAATACGGCGAAGACTTTTATCAATCCCTAACAGATGCTGCAATAGAATGGAAAAAAGAGTTCGGTCCAAATAAATAAATCTCACTCAAGAAAAAAAGCTTTGTGAACCTTAAATGTTTTTTTTGTTCTTAATGATTTTATTTGTGGTCATTAATTAAAACAGTTCGTGACTGTTATGTTTAATTTTAAACAACAGTTTGTGACATTAGTGTATAATTTTTAAAACTATTGATACCAATTGTAGGTTGATCTATTTTTGTTATAATTTAAACCTATTCGTGTAATTCGTGTTTAATTTAAAAAAGCCTTTTCTTGCCATTTTTGTTTAAATTTTTAATAAATGAAAAAAGAATTTTTCCAATACCAAGCCCAAACCACCCCTTTCGCTGCCGGCTTCGAGGTCGAAAAAGCGGAAGGAAGTTACATCTACGGAACCGACGGCAGAAAATACTTGGATTTTGTTGCCGGAGTTTCTGTCAATACCCTCGGGCACAGCCATCCCAAAGTCATCAATGCCATAAAAAACCAGGCCGAAAAATACCTGCATGTGATGGTGTATGGCGAATACGCTCAGGAAATGCCCGTGAAACTATGCGAACTTTTGGCGAAGGCAACGCCCGATCCTTTGGAGATGACTTACCTCGTAAACAGCGGTGCAGAAGCCATAGATGGCGCCTTGAAGTTGGCGAAAAGATACACTGGTCGGGAGGAAATAATTTCATTTAAAAACTCTTATCACGGCAATACCCACGGCGCGCTTTCCGTTTCAGGAAACGAGTACCACAAGCGCGAGTTCCGTCCACTGCTTCCTTTAGTAAACTTCATTGAGTTCAATAATACCAATGATGTTGTAAAAATTACAGAGAAAACGGCGTGCGTTATTTTGGAAACTATTCAGGGTGCGGCGGGGTTTTTGGTGCCGCAGGATGATTTTATTTTACAACTGAAAAATCGTTGTGAGGCGGTAGGCGCTTTGTTGATTTTAGATGAGATCCAGCCGGGCTTCGGGAGAACTGGGAAACTCTTTGCGTTCGAGCATTACGGCATTGTCCCGGATATTCTTGTGATGGGCAAGGGGATGGGCGGCGGCGTTCCGGTAGGCGCTTTTATGAGTTCGCGCGAAATCATGCAAAGTCTTTCACAATCTCCAAAACTTGGCCATATCACCACTTTCGGAGGCAATCCGCTGATTGCAGCGGCAAGCTACGCCACACTTTCAGAGGTTTTGGAAAGCGGATTGATGAACGAGGTAGATGCCAAAGAAAAACTTTTCCGCGATTTATTGATTCACCCAAAAATACAAACCGTGAACGGGCGCGGACTCATGCTGGCGGTAAATCTTGGCTCACCGGAATACACGCAGCATATTGCAAAACGCTGTATGGAAAGGGGTTTGATTGTTTTTTGGCAACTTTACCGCAATGAATTTTTGAGAATATCGCCACCGCTTACCATTACTAATAACGAAATCCGCGAGGGATGCGAAATTATCTTGGGAGTTCTAAATGAGGATTAATTTTTCATTGATTAAAATTTATTCGATTTTTTGTTTAAATAAAAAATTAATTTCTATATTGCGCCACATTAAATAGAGGCGAACATGGCAAAGCATAAAGTGCAATATGAATTCCCAATGCATTGTCTATCAGAGATTTTGTATGAATACTTAGCGAGTGCCGAGGGGCTAGCGGAGTGGTTCGCAGATGATGTGGTAGAAAAGGGGGACGATTTTTATTTCAGTTGGGGTGGCGGTCACGAGGAGAAGGCCACTCTCATCCGCTATAAGCCGGAGGGCTTTGTGCGTTTCCGTTGGGAAGAGGATGAAGGTACGAAAAATTATTTTGAAATGACCATCGTGATTGATGAAATCACGGAAGATCTTGCTCTGATTGTCACCGACTTCTGCGAAGAGGGCGAGGAAGAAGAGAACCGCCTTTATTGGGAAAACCTGATCGAAAATCTACAAATAAAGCTAGGTGCAGCTTAATTTTTTCAACTAATATTTAAATGATGAGCGATATTTTCGTTCATTATTTTTTTAATCTAAATCCTTTCTTTTTGGAACACAATTTTTTCAAATCAAACGAAAACCCTACCGTAAACCGTGCATTTTTATATGGCGACGCTGTGCAGGTTTACTTTTATATTCAAAATAGCCGAATTATCATGGCGGAGGAATGTTATTTTTTCCTCATGGCCTCCATGCGAAAGATGCGGATGAACATTCCACTAGACTACACGCTGGAATATTTTGAAAATCTTTTTCACGAAAAAGTTTTGTCACAAGGCATTCAGCAGGCGGTTATCCGCTTTATGGTTTATCGTGGAGAGAGCGGAAATCTATTATCGAAATCCGGAATTTCTAACTTTTTTGATTTTATTGAAAAGAATATTTTAGAAATCACGCCTTCGATAACGATGGATCTCATTAAAGAAATCAGCGTGAACACCCATTTGCTGAGCAATCTTCGAGTGCATTGCCCAGAAAATATCTATGCAGAAATCTATGCACGCGAAAATGATTTGGATGATGTTATTTTGCTAAACCCCAACAAAAGAATCGCGCGCAGTATCTTCGGAAACTTGCTTTTTTTGGAAGGAAATACCATTAAAATCCCTAAAACAACGGAAGGTGCGTACATTTCACCTTTGATGGAAAACTTTGTGACATTCATTCACAAAAACCAATTAGCAGAAATACAAGAATCCGAAATTATCGCCTTTGAATCCCAAAAAGCCGATGAAATATTAATGATTTCTGATGAAAAAGGCATTGCGCCGGTTGCCAAAATCCGAAATAAGAATTTTGAATATCAGCGGTTTTCGGAAATGCTACAAAAGTGGGAAGATTCATTTAATTCATAGACACATCTTCCGGCGCATTTGCCCAAAGCAGAAATTCCCCACCGAGGTTTTGCATGATATTTTTCCAAAGGTTTTGATCGTTGGAAGAGGTGTAATCCAAATTATAAACTTCTACAACGGTCCAGTATTTGGCTGCGATTTCAGCTTCCAATTGGCCTGCTGCCCAACCGGAATAGCCAGAAAATACCTTTACCGAGGCTATGTCCAAAGTGGTATCTACCACGCCGGCGACTACTTTTTCCAAATCTTCGGTTAGGTAGTATTCATTGGAAATTTTAAGGAAATGCTCTGTCACCGGTTCACCTTTAATGATGAAAAAGATTTTGTCGTTTTCCACCGGGCCGCCTTCATATACTTCTATTTCAAACCCAAACATTTCCAGTAAATGGCGGCTCATAACTTTATTTTTTTTGTTCAGAATAAGTCCGAAAGCACCATTCTCATCATGATCTATGATAAGTATAACCGACCGTGAGAAAATATCTCCGGATATATCGGGTGTGGAAATTAAAATTTTACCTTTGTAAGCAATATTCATACTCAAAAATAATATTTTAAAATGGAAAATCTTCAAGATAAAAGAAAAATTTACGATAAATCTGAGTTGCTGGAAGATCAGATTAAAAAGGAACCGATCGAGCAATTTCGGGATTGGTATCATGAAGCGGAGCAAGAACCTCATATTTCCGAAGCCAATGCCATGGCGGTTTCTACTTTAGAATCGGATGGCTGCCCGCGCACACGCATGGTATTGCTAAAGGCTTACACTTGGGAAGGCTTTATCTTTTATACTAATTACGACAGCCGAAAAGGGCAGGCTCTCGCGGAGAACCCAAAAGCCTGCTTGCATTTTTTCTGGCCTGGGTTAGAGCGTCAGGTCATCATAAAAGCCCATCTGGAAAAAATACCCGGTAATCTTAGCGACGGTTACTTTGCTTCGCGCCCAAAAGGCAGTCAGTTAGGCGCCGTAGTATCGCCACAAAGCCAAGTGATTCCAAATCGCCAATTTTTGGAGGAAAAACTGAAAAATTTGGAAAAAAAATATGAAAATAAAGAGGTGGATCGCCCTGAAAACTGGGGTGGATATATCGCAAAACCTTATGAGATAGAGTTTTGGCAGGGCCGACCTAATCGTTTGCACGACAGGATTTTGTATAGTTTGAACGAAAACTTTAGTTGGCACATCTCTCGTTTGGCACCATAAAAGAAAAACCCTACCGGAAAAGTAAGGTTTCGATATTTTAAAAATCGGTTAAGATTATTTTTTCTTTTTAGCAGGAGCTGGCTTAGCAGCAGAAGCTACAGCGTTTGCAAGTTCAGCACCTGGTTTGAATTTAGCAACAGTTTTAGCCTCGATAGAGATTGGTTGCTTAGTTGCAGGGTTGATACCTTGTCTTGCAGCTCTTTCAGCAACAGAGAAAGTACCAAAACCTACTAGGGAGATTTTTCCATCCTTCTTCTGAAGCGTAGATGTTACATTAGAGATGAAAGATTCCAAAGCAGCTTTTGCAGCCACTTTGCTGATACCGGCATCCTGTGCCATAGCATCGATTAATTCAGACTTGTTCATAATTATAGTGTTAAATGTTAGTTTATTTATAAGCAAATATAATATAAAATTGGCATCATGCAAATATTTTTATCTAAATTGATATAAAATATATTAATTTTATAAGCAACACCAATTTTTATAAACGTGTTAGCTGTGTAAATAATTCTTTTTTAGCGCTAAAATCATGCCACAAGGCTATGGTTATTGTAGTTAAGTGTGAAAAGTTGCGTCAATTTTGAAGATGCTGCTTCTCGTAAAAATGAATCTTTCAAAATTGAAGCAAGTGTAGATTTTTATCTTAAATTTGCGCCATGTTAATAGAAGTTTTTAAATCAAAGATTCACCGTGTAAAAGTCACGGCTTCGGATCTCAATTATATAGGCAGCATCACGATAGATGAGGATTTGATAGATGCGGCAGGCCTCATCATAGGTGAGAAAGTGCAGATCGTGAATGTGGATAATGGCGAGCGTTTCGATACCTATGTTATCAAAGGAACCCGAAAGTCTGGGGAGATTTGCCTGAACGGTCCTGCGGCAAGACGAGTGCAGCGCGGCGATACGATCATCATTATCGCCTATGCCCACATGACGCCCGAGGAGGCGGCTACTTTCCAGCCAAAAATTGTTTTCCCGAACGAGGCTACTAACCTTTTAACCTAAATTTTGGTAAAGAAAAATAACAATTCCGGACTGAAGACTGCACTTACCATATTAATTTCCCTCGCATTTGCCGGGGTTTTTATGTGGTTTGCTGTTCGGGGTCTGGATTTTGAAAAAATCAAAACTTATTTCGCCAAAGCCAACTACTTATGGGTGGCGTTTGCGGCGGTTTTTGGCTTGCTTGCTTATTGGTTTCGCGCCATCCGCTGGAATCTTTTGTTAGACCCGATGGGCTATCGCATTTCAAATTCCAACGCGCTGTGGACTATCTCTTTTGGATATTTGATGAATCTCACCATTCCCAGAAGTGGGGAAGTGGCGCGCGCGACAGCACTGTATGGCGTGGAAAAGGTTCCCGTGGATAAATCTTTTGGAACCATTATTTTAGAACGCGTGGTGGATCTGGTCTGTATGCTTGGCTTCCTTTCGCTGACACTGCCTTTTAAATATGATGCTATTTTGGCGTTTTACAGGTATGCTACGCAGCAAAAAACCGGAGATAGTGGCAACGCTTCCAGTCTATTATGGTGGATTTTTGGATTGGGCTTAGTTGGAGCGGTATTATTTTTTGTATTAAGGAAAAAATTGGAATCGATTTCGATTTTTGCTAAAATTTATAAACTTATCGATGGCCTTTGGCAGGGCATCACTTCTATTTTCAAGATGCGGCAGCCCGGCAGGTTCATTCTATATTCGTTGGCCATTTGGATTTGCTATTATTTAGCGGCGTATTTGGTTTGTTTTGCCTTACCGGAAACCTCTGGCTTCAGCATTGCCGACGGCTTTTTTATCATCGTGGTGGGTACATTGGGCATGATGGTTCCTGCTTCTGGCGGCATCGGCGCCTTTCATTTTGCATTGAAAATAGGAATTGGTGCGCTATTTCTTTCATTTGGCAAGACCTTTGAAGAAGGCGCGGAGGTTGGTTTAGCTTATGCCTTTATTTCGCACACCATGCAGATGGTGATTATGATTGTAATGGGCGTGATTTCTATTCCGATGCTCGCAAAAGCAAGGAGTAAGGCTAATATTTAATCGTAATCAGTTCTTGATTTTAACTAAAAATCAATCTCCAAACGCTCTTTTCAGCAAGCTTTCCACTTTCGGTTCGCTGCCACGGAAGTTTTTGTAGAGTTCCATCGGATCTTTTGTTCCGCCGGATGCTAGTAATGTTTTGAATTTATTTGCGGTTTCTTTGTCAAAAATACCTTTTTCTTTGAAGTATTGAAATGCATCGGCATCCAAAACTTCTGCCCATTTGTAAGAATAATATCCCGCCGAATATCCGCCTTGGAAAATATGCGAAAAGCTTGTGCTCATTGCAGTTTCCGGGTTGGTAGGGTAGAGGTTGGTGGCTTTTGTTTCTTCAGATTCAAAAGTTTTGATGTCCGAAATTTTTTCTGTTTTTGTATGGTACGCCATATCCAGAAGTCCAAAGCCAAGTTGTCTCATGGTTTGGTAGCCTTCCATGAAGTTTTTGGATTGTGATATCTTCTCGATTTTTTCATTTGGTAAAACTCCGCCTGTTTGGTAATGTTTGGCAAAAGTTTTGAGGAATTCTGGCTCGTAGCAATAGTTTTCGAGAAATTGCGACGGCAGTTCCACAAAATCCCATTTAACGGAAGTCCCGGAAAGGTTCGGGTATTGCGTGTCGGCCAAAATTCCGTGCAAGGCATGCCCAAATTCGTGAAACAGCGTAGTCACTTCCTGGAATGTCAGCAAACTTGGCTTATCCGCAGTTGGTTTTGTAAAATTACAAACAACCGAGATATGCGGACGGCTGTTTTCCCCCTCTTTTTTATACTGATTTTTATAACTCGTCATCCATGCGCCGGCGCGCTTACCCTTTCGCGGAAAGTAATCAACATAAAGAATCGCCTTAAAGGTGGTTGCCCGTTTTTGGCTGATGGTTGCTTCTTCAGAAGGCGCATCAGCTCTATGTTCTTCGCTCTTTGTTCCTTGCTCCTCCCAAACTTCATAGGTCTTTACTTCCTCGTGGTATTTCGGAATATCTTGTGTTTCCACGAAATTCAATCCAAAAAGTTTTTCCGCTAAACCGAAAACCGCATCCTGAACTTTCTCTAACTGGAAATAGGGTCGCAACTCTTCATCATCAATATCGAATTTTTGTTTGCGTAGTTTTTCGGCATAGAAGGCGTGGTCATAAATTTGAAGTTCATCGATTCCATTGTTTTTGGCGAGGTTTTTCAATTCTTCGATTTCTTTTTCGGCGTAAGGTTTTGCCTTTGTTAAAAGTTCGTTCAGGAAATCTAAAACTCTTACCGGAGATTTTGCCATGCGCTCTTCCAAAACGAAGTCGGCATAGGTCTTATAGCCTAATAGCTGCGCTTTTTCGTGCTTTAGCGATACAATTTCTTTAATTAAATTCTTATTGTCAAATTCATTATCGTTAAAGGCTTTTTTGCCGTTTGCCACTGCGAGTTCTTTCCTCAGATCCCGATTTTCAGCGTAAGTCATGAACGGTCCGAAACTCGGGTATTGCAGCGTCACTACATAACCATCGAGGCCGCGCTCTTTAGCTTCTTCGCGGTATTGCAGTTTGATGGCTTCGGGAATTCCTGCGAGGTCTTTTTCGTCGGTGATGTGTTTGATATAATTGTTCGTTTCCGCCAAAACATTCTGCCCAAATTGCAAGGATTTTAATGAAAGATCGCGGTTGATTTGTTCTAATTTTTTCTTGTCGGTATCGTTCAAAAGCGCACCACTGCGGACAAATCCCTTGTAGGTTTCGTTCAGCAACATTTGTTGTTCATCGGTGTGGGCGAACTTTTCTTTTTCATCAAAAACAGTTTTGATTCTGTTAAAAAGTGTTTCGTTTTGAGAAATTTTAGATGAAAATTCAGTCAATAGTGGCGAAACTTCTTGTGCTATTTTTTGGATTTCATCATTGGTCTCCGCTGAATTTAAGTTAAAGAAAATTGAAGACGCGCGATCCAGTTTTTCACCCGAATACGCCATTGCTTCGATGGTGTTTTCAAAAGTGGGTGATTCGGGATTATTGGCAATAGCGTGAATCTCCTGTTCGGAAACCTTTATAAGTTCCCGAAAAGCGGGCAGGAAATGCTCATTTTTTATATCGCTAAAAGGTGCTGTGCTGTATTTTGTATTGAATTCTTGCGTTAATGGATTGTTCATTTCTATATTGAATTTTAACAAAATTACGAAAAGTTTGTCAGTCGTAAAGAAGTTCCATAATTTGTATATAGGCTTACTTTTTTTAGTTCGTTTAAAAATCAATCTTTAACTTTACATTTTTAAAACTAACTATGTCACATCATTTACTATTAATATTTCACTTGCTCGGCGCCGCCATTTGGGTAGGTGGGCATTTGGTTTTGTGCTTGGGTATTTTACCCGAAGTTCTAAAGAAAAAAGACCCCGAAATTTTATTGAGTTTTGAGAGAAAATATGAAAAAATTGGACTGCCCGCCCTTTTGGTGATGGTAGTCTCCGGAGTTTGGATGGCCTACCAGTTTGGTTTCGGAGTGTCGGAGTGGTTTCATTTTTCGAATCCTGTGGAAACTGTTGTTTCTTTAAAACTATTGCTTCTTTTCATCACGGTTATATTTGCTTTGAGTGCCAATTTTTTAGTTTTGCCAAAACTTTCTGCCGAGAAACTTCCATTGATGGCCTTCCATATCGTTTCTGTAACACTTTTAGGCGTGGCAATGCTGGTTTTGGGCAGTTTTGTGCGCTATGGCGGTATTAATTTTAATTAAAATTTGATTTGGATTTAACAAAAAACTACGATAAAACTGCCATCCGGAATTTTGTAAATGATGCCATTGCCGGAAAAATCAAAACACTGGATTTCTATCTGAACTTCACGCTGGAAGCCACGCGCGAGGTGAAGAAAACTTCGAAATACGATTCGATTCGGGAGGAAATGCAGGAGGAAATTTATCATTTGGATAAACAAATGGTCGCGCTGAAATCCATGCAAAAGCAGTTGCAGCGCGTCCTAAACATGCCCGCCGATACCGCAAGAATTGGCGCATTGGTAGTTACCAATAAAGCACGTTTCTATATTTCTGTATCTTTGGGCGAGTTTTTCTACGAAGGCGACCGTTTCTATGCCATTTCCGAGGAAAGCCCGATGGCAAAAATAATGTACGGAAAGAAAGAAGGCGATGAGTTTGTTTTAAATAAAATAGCACAAAAAATCGAACGGATTTTTTAATGTTTAACGAACTTATCTGATATTCTCAACCTCAATTTTGACACAGTCCTACCTATGCAATCAGAAATTTTAAAACAAATTATAGAAAAGCGCAGAAGCATTTATCCAAAAGATTATACAGGCGCAGCAATTCCAGATGAGGTTTTGGAGGAAATACTTAACTCTGCCAACTTTGCACCGAACCATAAGAAGACAAGACCTTGGCTGTTTAAAGTTTTTCGGGGCGAGGAAAAAACGGTTTTAGGGCAAACCATTGCCGAACTTTACAAAAATTCTACACCGCCGCAACTTTTTGTAGAAAAAAAGTATCGTGATATTCCGGATAAAATTGCAAAATCTAATGCGGTGGTGTCCATCTGTGTCAATTTCAGCGGTCTCCTCCCGGAATGGGAAGAAATTGCTGCCACGGCGATGGCTGTTCAAAATATGTACCTCACCTCAACGGCGCAAAATGTCGGTTGTTACTGGAGCTCGCACGCAGTAACGGCGCAACTTGGCAAGTTTTTAAATCTAGAAGAAAATCAAAAATGTTTAGGACTCTTTTATATGGGAATGATTTGATATTCAGTAGAGATGAAATGATTTATTTTTGAGTTCTGGTATTGCTACATAGTAGAAAATCCTTATCTTTGCACACTTATTAATCCGGGACGAGTTCCCACAAAACAATTTATATATGTCAGTAAAAATCAGATTACAAAGACACGGGAAAAAAGGAAAACCTTTCTTCCACATCGTAGTTGCGGATGCAAGAGCTAGAAGAGATGGTCGTTTCATCGAAAAACTAGGTATCTACAACCCAATTACCAATCCTGCAACCATAGAATTGGATGTGGATGCTGCTGTAAAATGGCTTAACAACGGTGCTCAGCCAACTGACACTGCGAGAGCAATCCTTTCTTACAAAGGCGCAATGTACAAAAAACACCTTCAAGGCGGTGTAACTAAAGGCGCTTTCGACGAGGCTGAAGCTGAAAAAAGATTCAATGCTTGGTTGGAAGAGAAAGAAAAACAAGTAGAAGGCAAAAAAGATTCATTGACTAAAGCTAAAGATGCTGTGAGAAAAGCCGCTCTAGAAGCGGAAACTAAAGTAAACGAAGCTAGAGAGGCTGCTGCACAAAAAGTTGTAGACGATGCGAAAGCTGAGCAAGATGCGAAAGATGCAGAAGCTAAAGCTGAACAAGATGCGAAAGATGCTGAGGCAAAAGCGGAACAAGATGCGAAGGATGCTGAGGCAAAAGCAACTGAAGAGGCGGCAAAAGCTGAAGAAACTCCTGCTGAAGAAGCTGCACCTGTAGCAGTAGCCGGAAATGAAGAGCCAATCTCTGAAAAATCTGAGCAAAAATCTCCAAAAGACGAAGCGACTAAAGAAGAAACTACCGAAGATAAATCTGTAGTAGAAACCGCAGCGGAGAAATTGGGAGGTATCGCAGCGGCAGTAGCCGGTGCGGTTGCTAATGTGACTGAAAAAGTAACCGAAGTTGTTGCCGGGAAATCCGACGATGCTGAAGGCGCGAAAGAAGAAGACGCGAAAGCTTAATAATATTTTATTCGTAACTTTTGCAAAGGCGCCCGGTTGGCGCCTTTGTTATTGTTAAACAATTTTTAGATTATGAAAAAAGAAGACTGCTATTTCTTGGGAACCATCACGCGTCGCCACGGTCTGGCGGGAAATGTCATCCTCAAAATGGATACCGACCAGCCGGAACTTTACAACAAACTGGATTCTATTTTTGTAGAGATAAACGGTCTATTGGTGCCATTTTTTGTAGCTAAACAATCCTGGAGCAAGGCGGATACGAAAATCATCACTTTTAAAAATGCCACCGAGGCACTGGTGGATCAATCCATCGGGAAGGGCGTGTATCTCCCGCTTTCTACTTTGCCGGAACTTACTGGAAATCAGTTTTATTACCACGAAGTGAAGGGTTTTAAAATATTAGATTCCAATGGCACTTATTGCGGAACTATAAAATCCGTGAATGATATGACGGCTCAGCATTACTTCAAACTCGATTTAGATAGGAAAGAAGTCATCATCCCGGTCATTAAAGGCTGGATTTTGGAAGTAAGCCGCGAGGAAAAATTCATCAAAATGGAACTTCCAGATGGTCTTTTGGATGTATTCCTCACGCCATCTAAAAACGACGAACAACCGGACTAGAATTTGCTATCTTTGCCCTCCACAAGAAAGACAGCCTGTTGATCCTCGCAAGAGGGTAGGAAAGTCCGGACACCACGGGGCAGCATAGCGGGTAACGCCCGTCCGTAGCGATACGAGGACCAGTGCAACAGAAAGGATGTATATTAATTTATAGTGAAATCAGGTAAACTCTATGCGGTGCAATGCTAAGTATATCGGATTTTTTCAGAAATGAAAATAGGGGCGGCCCGTCCCAAAAACCGAGGGGTAAGCAGCTAAAGCGGCGCAGCAATGTCCCGCGCAGATAAATAACAGGCATCTTCGCTTCGGCGAATTTACAGAATCCGGCTTATCGTTTTTCTTGTGGTTTTTTATTAATGTTAAGAAGTTAAAAGGTTCGATTCCATAAGGGAAACGAACCTTTTTTATTTTGCATAATTTTTAAATTCTTAAGCTTCATTTTCCAGTTGCTCTTTGGCTTCTTGTAAGCCGTCTACAACCTGCTGTGGCAGCACCGCGTAGTGGAGATCCATTTCTTCTAATGCCTTGATGATGATTTGGATGGCGGCCACACGAGCGAACCATTTTTGATCTCCCGGAATCACAAACCAAGGCGCGTAATCTTTGGAAGTCTCATTGATAGCGGTTTCGTACGCCTTTTGATACTCGTCCCAAAGTGCGCGTTCCGCCAGGTCGCCGAGTGAGAATTTCCAATTTTTCTCCGGCTCTGCGATGCGGTCCAGAAATCGTTTTTTCTGTTCGTCTTTAGAAATATTGAGGAATATTTTAACTATTTTAGTGCCGTTTTGCGCCAAATGCTTCTCAAAATTTCGTATGCTTTCATATCGGTTATTCCAAAAGTCGGCACCGAAATCAGCAATGTTTTTCCAAACTTTTTCACTCAAATTATATTCTGGGTGCACCTTGCAGACCAAAACACTCTCATAATGGCTACGGTTGAAAATCCCGATTTTTCCTTTTTCCGGAAGGTGGATGTACTGTCGCCAAAGAAAATCATGTTGATACTCTTTGGCGCTCGGCGTTTTAAAACTTGTAACCTCGCAGCCTTGCGGGTTTACCCCACCGAAAACATGCTCTATCAGGGAGTCTTTACCGGCTGCGTCCATCGCTTGGAGTACGATCAGCAGGGACTTACTGCCGTCGGCATAAAGTTTTTCTTGAAGTTCTTTTAGACGGCTTTTTGCTTCTTCAAGGATTTTTTCACCATCCTCTTTAGAAAGTTCGCCTTCGTATTCGGTTTTTGTTTTTTCAATGTCGAAAAAGTGTGATATCTTAAATTTTTCGCTAAAATCGTTGCTCATTTTTTTCTATTTTAAAGGATAAAGATAAAAAAACCGCTCGGAAAACCCGAACGGTTATGATAATTGGAATTAGAAATTATTTTTTCCAAGCTTCAGCAGTGGCTTTAGCGCCTGCTTTCACCGCTTTCGCACCTCTTTTTGCAGTTTTGGAAATGACTTCCCCTGTTTTTTTTGCTGCTTGTTTTACATCGTTTACTGCTTCATTTACAGTGGCTTCAGGAGCGTTTGGATCTACGGCACCTTTTATGTAGATCACCGATCTGCTGTTAGCAGGGTCGTTGGAATACACCTCGATTAGTTTTTGGAACCCGTTTGGATCTACGAGGTTTGTGTTATAACCAACTTTTATTTTAGAAGTTTGTCCCGGCATGATCGGGTCTTGGCTCCATTCTGGTGTGGTGCAGCCGCAAGACGCCTGTACTTTGGAGATGATTAGCGGCTTATCTCCGGTGTTTTTTACAGTGAAATAACGATGCCCATCCGAACCTGGTTTTATTTTACCATAATCCCAAGTAGTTCTGTCGAAAGAGATGGTTTGTGCCGATGCAAAAGCCGAAAGGCTGATTAATGCAATTCCTGCGAATATTTTTTTCATAAGAAAATTATTTAATGTTAGACATTTTTGATTAAGATCTGGCAGCAAAGTTAAAAATTATTTTAATTAAAGCAGATAATTTTCGACTTTAACCTATTTTTGCAAAACTTAATGATAATATAAGGATTAATATGCAGATTTCAGAAAAATACAGCCCGCAGGAAACCGAAAATAAATGGTACAGTTACTGGCTCGAAAACAAATATTTCCACTCCGAACCGAATGAGAAACCACCATACACCATCGTAATCCCGCCACCGAATGTTACGGGGATTCTCCATATGGGACACATGCTGAACAATACGATTCAGGATGTGCTGGTGCGCCGCGCAAGGATGACGGGTTTCAACGGTTGCTGGGTACCAGGAACGGATCACGCTTCCATAGCAACCGAAGCGAAGGTAGTGGCAAAACTGAAATCCGAAGGCATCAACAAATCCGACATTACCCGCGAAGAATTCCTGAAACACGCTTGGGAATGGACCGATAAATACGGCGGAACCATTTTAGAACAACTTAAAAAACTGGGTTGCTCTTGCGATTGGGACAGAACGCGCTTCACTATGGAGCCGAAACTTTCTGCACAAGTCATCAAATCTTTCGTGGATTTATACAACAAAGGTTTGATTTACAGAGGCTACCGCATGGTCAACTGGGATCCGGAGGCGAAAACAAATATCTCTGATGAAGAAGTTATTTTTAAAGAACAAAACGGTAAACTTTATTATTTAAAATATAAAATCGAAGGTACGGAGGAATTCCTTTCCGTTGCTACCACGCGTCCTGAAACTATCTTCGGGGATGTCGCAGTCTGTGTGAACCCGAATGATGAAAGGTTTAAAAATCTGATTGGCAAAAATGTAATCGTACCTATTGTAAACCAGTCTGTTCCTGTGATTGCCGATGAATATGTGGATATTGACTTCGGAACTGGAGCGCTGAAAATAACGCCTGCACACGACATTGCCGATTACGAAATTGGTCAAAAACATAAACTCCAAATGATTGATTCTTTGGATGATAACGGAAACTTAAACGAGCATGGCCAGCATTATGCAGGTAAGAACCGTTTCGATGTTCGTAAACTGATTGCCAAGGAATTAGAAGAAAAAGGTCTGCTTCTAAAGGCAGAAGATTATTTAAACAAAGTTGGAACTTCCGAAAGAACAGGCGCAGTGATTGAGCCAAAAGTCTCCGTTCAATGGTTCTTGAAAATGAGTGAGTTAGGAAAGCCTGCGCTGGATGTGGTGATGAACGATGAGGTGAAATTTCACCCAGAGAAATTCAAAAACACCTATAAACACTGGATGGAAAACATCCGCGATTGGAATATTTCACGCCAGTTATGGTGGGGACAGCAGATTCCTGCTTACTACTATGGCAATGGCGAAAATGATTTCGTAGTTGCGGAAACCATTGAGGAAGCGCTAAAATTAGCCCAGGAGAAAACTCAAAATCCAAACCTCAATATTCAGAATTTAAGGCAGGATGAGGATGCCCTTGATACTTGGTTCTCTTCTTGGCTTTGGCCGATTTCGGTTTTTGATGGTTTGCTGGATCCTGAAAATAAGGATATTAATTATTACTATCCAACTTCTGATTTGGTAACCGGCCCGGATATCATTTTCTTCTGGGTAGCGCGTATGATCATGTCCGGACTGGAATACCGCAAAGAAGTGCCGTTCAAAAATGTTTATTTCACCGGAATTGTGCGTGATAAGCAGCGCAGAAAAATGTCGAAATCCCTCGGAAATTCACCAGATCCTATTGAATTGATCGATAAATACGGCGCAGATGGCGTTCGTGTGGGGATTCTGCTTAGTTCTGCCGCCGGAAACGATTTACTTTTCGATGAAGATTTAATGCTTCAGGGAAGAAATTTCGCCACAAAAATTTGGAATGCCTATCGTTTGGTCCAAAATTGGACGAAAGATGAAAATATTAAGCCTAATGGTGCAGATAATCAGGCCATTCAGTGGTTCGGTCACCAGATGGATAAAACCATTGCTGAAATCGATGATCAGTTTGCGAAATTCAGAATTTCGGATGCTCTGCATTTGATTTATAAATTGATTTGGGATGATTTCTGTTCGTGGTATCTGGAAGCGATTAAACCTGCATTTGGTGAGGCTATATCGCACGAAGTTTACCAAAAGACCATTTATTATTTTGAAGAATTAATGAAATTACTCCACCCATTCATGCCGTTCCTCACCGAAGAACTTTGGCAAAATATTTCCCAAAGATCTGTGGAGGAAGCATTAGTGATTATGCAGCAGAAGTATGCACAACCATTTGATAATGATTTGATTAAATACTTTGAAACTTCAAAAGAAATCATTTCAGGAGTACGAAATTACCGTCAGTCGAAAGGTATCTCGCCGCGCGAAGCCGTGGAAATATTTACAAGTGCAGAAAGTTTCGCCAATGAAGATTTGGTTAAAAAATTAGCGAATGTTTCCGAAATTAATTTCAAACAAAAAACCGATAAGCCGAGTTTCACTTTCTTGATTGGTCCTAATGAAATTTCGATTCCCCTTAGCGAAAATCTTGACCTTACTGAAGAAAAGGTGAAAACGGAGGATGAAATTAAGTATCTGAAAGGTTTCTTGGTTTCTGTAGAGAAAAAACTTTCCAATGAGAAATTCGTAGCCAACGCAAAACCAGAAGTGGTGGCCAGCGAACGCAAAAAACAGCAGGACGCTTTGGATAAAATCAGATTGCTGGAGGAGAAATTGAAAACATTGTAGAAGAAGTTAGTGGTTTAGAATTTTCAATTACATCATTGGAGTAACCTAAAACGAATCGCTTAATCCCAATCCTCAAAAAAAAATGGATCACATAAAAAACATATCAAAAATCTTCGCTAAAAACTTCGTCGAAAGCCCAATGCTGGAAAGTTTTGAGGCGGGAAACATTTTCTTGCCTACGGGTAGTATCGTGGCTTGTGACCCGCTCATAACCAATGATATGCCTGCGTTTGCTACGGTGTTCCCGGCGGGTAGTTTTCCCGTATTGGTACATAAGGAGCGCGAGAGCAACTGTATCGCTTACACGGAAATAGTTTTTGGCAATGACGATATTTCCGAATGGAAAATGGCAACTTTGGAAGGGCAAAACATTGCCGACCTCACGGAAGGTGAAGTCTTCGGATTCCCCGTGGAGAGCGGCATGGGATGTTATATGGATGTGCAGGCTCAGGAATCTTTGAACCATTTAGAGCAGCGCCTTTACCATAGAAAAGGGGTGGATTTTATGGGAATATATGAAGAATTTTTCCACGACCATTTTTTTGATGACAATGGAGCGATCGATCAATTTGCCTTCCTAAAACCGAATGATGATGATCCGGGGACTATTTTCGCCTTCGAAACAGGCTATGGCGAGGGATTTTATGCGAGTTATATTGGTTTTAATAAAGAAAATGTGCCGCAAAAAATCGTCACAGAATTTATTGAAATTAATGTCGAAAATTAGCAGAAAGAATTGCTACCTGATAAACAATAGTTTAAATTTGTTTCATTAAATTACTAAAACATTAAAAAATCTAAATGAATATAACTTCGGAAAACCCAAAAATAATCGTAGTCGGGAGTTCGTCCGTAGATTTGGTACTAAATACAGACTTTTTTCCGCAGGCTAATGAGACCGTAATGGCGGTGAAGTCGGAAAGTTTTTTTGGTGGCAAGGGTGCGAACCAAGCCGTGGCAGCGTCGCGATTGGGTGCGAGTGTCTATTTCGTTGGCTGTGTGGGCATGGACCCTATGGGCCAGCAGGTGATGCGCAACCTTTTGGACGAAGGCGTGAATGTCGGCTTCGTACATGAATCCGAAAATGCACCCACAGGAACGGCCTATGTCACGGCATCCGAAGGAAAAAATGCCATAGTGGTCGTGCCTGCTGCAAATTCCCGCTTGAGCGCCAAGCATGTTTACTACGCAGAAAAATTTTTCCCGACGGCAGATATGATTCTCGTGCAGTTGGAAATACCGATGGAGGCGGTGCTGGCAACCTATGAGATGGCAAAAAAATACGGCAAAAAACTGGGAATTTATGCTGCGCCCGCGGTTAGGTTGCCACAGGAAATCGTGGAATATGCCAATTTTATCGTGGTAAAAAGCAATGATATTTCCACAGTTTTTGGCGATGAAAATAAGGGTGAGATTTTGCGCAAAAACGCCAACAAAATTTTTGTTAGGGACGAAACTAATTCAACCATATACTACAACGGTTCGGAGATGAAGTATTTCCGCAACGAGCCTGGTCAACAGGCGCACAAAATGGGGATGGGAGATGCTTTCACCGCTGGTTTTGCACTAGCGGCTTGCCACGGGAACTCTATCGACGACTGTGTGGTTTTTGGCAATGAAGTTTCGCTGAAAGTAGGCGGCGACCGCGGTTCACAAAAAGGATTGCCGTATCTGAAAGATTTTATAAAATAGGACAAAAGCCACTGAAAAGTGGCTTTTTAGTTTGCGAGCATTTAAATGAAACGGTTCAGCTTTCAAAAAAATACAAATAAATGATTCCCACCACCATTACTTTTGTCCAAGAAACCTTGCGCGGCGCCGAAGCCGGTCACGATTGGTTCCATACCGAACGCGTTTGGAAACTCTCAAAATTTATCGCCGAAAAAGAAGGTGGTAACCTTTTGGTAGTAGAACTTGCGGCCTTGCTTCATGATATTGCCGACCCTAAATTTCATGAAGGTGATGAAGAGTTAGCATTACATATCTCTAAAAATTTTTTAGAAAGTCAAAATATATCTCCAGAGGTTATAGATCAGGTTTTGTTTATCATTAAAAATATGTCCTTCAAAAACCGCGGCGAGGTACCGAAGGAAGTTTCTCTCGAAATGAAAATCGTACAGGATGCTGACCGGCTGGATGCTATAGGCGCGATTGGGATTGCACGGACCTTTAATTTCGGTGGGTTCCAAAACAATCCGATGTATGATCCTGAAATTCAACCAAATTTGAATTTCAAGAAAAAAGAATACAAGAAAAACAACGGCACCACGATCAATCATTTTTATGAAAAACTCCTTTTGCTAAAGGATATGATGAACACCGAAACGGCTCGAAAATTGGCCGAAAAGCGTCACCAATTTATGCTGGATTTCCTCGATCAGTTTTACCGAGAGTGGGAATTCGCCATGGATTAGCAAAAATCTTTATCTTTGCGCCGGTTATGGGGTACATCATCACACTTATATTTTTGGCACTTGCCATATCGCTGTTCCTTTCCTTAGTCAGGTCAGGCAGGTTTGTGCGTTGGGCGCGCCTATTTCGTATAGCAACGGTGGCGGTCACCGTGGCAGTGTTTTCCTACTGGTTTTTCGAACGCAGTGTCACGCGTTTTGTAGAGAATTCCATGGCGGTACAACTCATCAATAAACTGCCGCAACCTATTGATTTCTACATCCTTAAAAAAGATTCTCAGACTGACGAGCCGTCGCGCTTTGTCACTTCGCATTTAGGGAATATCCGCCCGGATTATTTCAGAATTGCCTATTTGGATATGAAAACCTCGGATGAATTTTGGATTGTGGGCTACCTTGGTAAGAAAAATCTCGTGTATTTCTCGCAGCACGCCGTTCCGAATAAAAATATGGATCAAATCATCGAGGTCCAAAACTACATCAACCAGAGCCAAAAACTTTCCGACATTGCTAAAAAGGACATTTCTGCCTACCAGAGCAGCAATATGTATCTTGGCATATGGGTTTCGCTTTGTTTCCTACTCTTGTTTATGAATATCGTTCTGCTTTTGCGGAGAAGAAAATTAGCTGTTTAACCTAATCCTTCTTTTGATATTGGCTTCTCCGCTTTTTGTTTAATGATTGCACACGCTGTTTAGGCATTTGTATCGCCGCCTTTTTCAGGACTTCCGCTGTACCGCCACTTCTGTATGATTGTGGAAAACTTTTGCGGCTAACCTCCAGTGTTTTAACTTTACGCCCTTTCAAAATCCTTACCCATTCTCTATTTTTGTAAACCAATGCCGAGAGTCCGTTTCAGGATTATACTTTATCAACATTGAGTATAATTTGTTTAAATTCAATACTATAAATTTTTTAAATTTAAAACTGAGCAGCATCGGCAAGGGAATTAATCAAGTTTTTTTATTAATCAACAGGAATAGAAGTTATGGGAATTTTTGACAAAAGAATCAGTTACAAGCCGTTTGAATATCCTGAGATCCTCCAGTTCACCGAGGCAATCAATAAGTCTTTCTGGGTACACTCCGAGGTAGATTTCACTGCCGATGTGCAGGATTTCCACTCGCAGCTTCTGCCGCATGAGAAAAACGCCGTGAAGCACGCCCTGCTCGCTATCGCGCAGATCGAAGTCTCCGTGAAAACCTTTTGGGGTGATCTCTACAACCACCTTCCGAAGCCGGAAATGAACGGCTTAGGTTCCACCTTCGCAGAGTGCGAGTTTCGCCATTCCGAGGCCTATTCACGCCTTTTGGAAGTTCTAGGTTATAATGATGAATTTCTGCATATCGTAGAAACCCCGGCTATCAAAAAACGCATCGACTTCCTCAGCAAAGTCCTGCGCCACGCACATTCCACAACGCCGAAGGAATATGTTTCCTCGCTATTACTCTTCAGTATCTTGATAGAGAATGTTTCCCTGTTCTCACAATTTGCCATAATACTCTCATTCACAAGGTTTAAAGGGTATATGAAGAATGTTTCCAACATTATCGCGTGGACTTCCGTGGACGAGCAAATTCATGCCAACGCAGGAATCTACCTCATTAATAAGATTCGCGAAGAGCAACCGGAATTATTAACGGATGCTGACATCGAAGATATTTATAACCTTGTAGATCAGTCCGTTGCATTAGAAGGTGAGATTTTGGACTGGATTTTCGAGCGTGGCGAGATAGATAATTTCACCAAAGAAGATTTGCTAAACTTCATGAAATACCGCGTGGACGATTCCCTGAAACAAATCAATATGGCGCCGCGCTACAACATTTCCCAGGAGCAATATATGCCGATGAAATGGTTCGAGGAAGAGGTTTTCGCCAATACTATGGATGATTTCTTCGCCAAACGCCCAGTGGATTACACGAAGCACGACAAAAGCATCACCGCAAACGACCTTTTCGACCGCGAGATGGAGTTGAAATTACAAAGTGAAGGATTCAATTAAAATATTTGGGCGCCTTTATCCGCCCTCCGTTCCCGCTGTTTTGGTGGGTGTGGGACGGGTCTCCCTTCGGTCGCCCCGCCCCACGCCCACCAAAACGAGCTCCACTCAGGTCGGGGCGCACGCGCGTGAAGCTATTGGATTTAAAAACAGTTTTAGCTTAAACAAGACCATTGTTTCTCAAACAAAAAACAAAAAAAATTGCAGGTAGTTTTTAGCAATTGGTTTAATAAAAACGAGTTTAGATTCACGGAGCTGCAAAACAAAATGTAAAAGCTAATTGACGACTCTTCCAATAAATTAATGAGCAGAATGAGTTACCCGAACTGAATATAGGGATAAAATAAACGAATTACTCATTATCGCGTAAATTTAGATTGCTTCACTGCGCTTGCAATAACGGAAATAATAAAAACTAAGACCAAAGTGTACTTTTTTTAGTGTACATTTTACATTTTACAGAAATATGGAACAAGAAGAAAATATTTGGTGGCTCAATGAAGAGTCCGAGCAGATGCTGAACCGCGGTTACCTTTTGAAAGGTGAAACCGTACAAGGCGCGATCGAGAGAATCACCACGGCGGCGGCCAAACGCCTATACAAACCTGAACTACAACCCGCTTTTGCGGAGATGATCACCAAGGGTTGGATTTCCTTTTCCTCACCCGTTTGGGCGAATATGGGGACACAGCGTGGCCTGCCGATTTCATGTTTCAATGTCCATGTTCCGGATCATATCGATGGGATTACTCATAAGCTGGGTGAAGTCATTATGCAGACCAAAATCGGCGGCGGGACTTCCGGCTATTTCGGCGAATTGCGCCATCGCGGCACCGCAGTAACCGATAATGGTAAATCCTCAGGAGCCGTTTCCTTTATGAAGTTGTTTGATACCGCTATGGATGTCGTGTCCCAAGGCGGTGTGCGACGCGGTGCCTTTGCGGCATATTTGGATATAGACCACGGCGACATCACAGAGTTTCTTTCTATAAAAGACATAGGAAGTCCGATTCAGAATCTATTCATCGGAGTTTGCGTCCCGGATTATTGGATGCAGGACATGATCGACGGTGATATGGAGAAACGCCAAATTTGGGCGCGCGTTTTGGAAAGCCGCCAGCAAAAGGGGCTCCCATACATCTTCTTTACCGATAATGTGAACCGAAACAAGCCACAAGTGTATAAGGATAAAGGAATGATGGTGAACGCCAGTAACCTCTGCTCCGAGATTATGCTCCCGAGCAGCGCAGAAGAATCCTTCATCTGTTGCTTATCCTCCATGAACTTGGAACTTTACGATGAGTGGAAGGATACGAACGCAGTGAAACTTGCCATCTATTTCTTGGATGCTGTGCTTTCAGAATTTATAGAAAAAACCGAAGGCAATTATTACCTCACCAATGCAAGGAATTTCGCCATCCGCCACCGTGCGTTGGGATTGGGCGTTTTGGGTTACCATTCTTACCTTCAAAAAAATATGATCCCGTTTGAAAGTTTCGAGGCTACACAGTTCAATGCCAAAGCGTTCCGACAGATTAAGGAACAATCATTACAGGCGTCTCAGGAGCTCGCAAACATCTACGGAGAG
>JAGLBA010000170.1 GCA_018260475.1 Chryseobacterium sp.
CCCCCCCCCTGAACAGAGAAAACCACATGATTTCAGGTAAATGGGATATTTGTTTCACCTCGAATTCACCCTTCCTCATTACCCACAATAAATTTAGTGTGCCGAGAGACCAAAAAAAAAAATACAAAAAAAAATTCAACAAAATTTAACTACTTCCACAGCTTTTAAATTATATGACAATTTCAGCGATACATCCTTCTTGGCTTGCCTTAGAAATACTCAAAAGTTACTAAAGCAAATTAAAATAAAATAAAAATTATTTTCAATTTTTTTCTTCTCTCCAAAATCAATTTAAATGCTTGTTAAATGTTAATATATGTGTTTTTAAATGAACCGTTAGGCTTGCTTCAAAAACTTCATATCCAGGCATGGAAATTTTACTTCAAGCATTTGAAAGAATTTAATTAAAATTGACGAGAATTATAATTTATAAAAATTAATTCAAGTCCTATAAAATGCCATTTGAAACTAATTTAAATAAATTCATTTTAATTTATTGCATGTCTAAATTTAAATTATTAAAATCATATTCGAAATGTGATTCTCGATATTAGAATGTAATCCCAATAATTAACCACGATTTCAGACACGGTTTTAAGTTGCGGTTTAAAAACAAACTTTTTTTTTAATTGAATGGTTCAAATTCCGATTGTAAAA
>JAGLBA010000171.1 GCA_018260475.1 Chryseobacterium sp.
ATTTTGTTGTTCCTATGTCTTGTTGTTCTTGTTTACTATTTTTCTCTTTGAGTGCGTCCCGCTTTTTGAAATCTCTTTGGTTTGCCACAGTTCTTGGGCACCAGAAAACCAAGTCTATCTGGTTTCACTATCATTTTTTTCCTTGCTTTTTGAGTGATTACGTCGCGTAGAAAACTATAAACATTTTCTCACATCATTCTTACCTAGTTCTTTTGGGTTATGACGTCGCGTTGAATATTGATGAACGGATGGTTCGTTTTTAGCCATTTTCCCTTTGTTTGTGGAAAACGGACTGAGGCAGATGGTATGTAGCCTAAAGAGACTAACAATGTTCGCACAAACATTTAACAATTGATGCACGACACTTGTAAAATTCAAAATTCCGTTAACACCATAAACACGAGACGCTTCGCCAACTTATTCCACTGTTGGCTTTTTCAATGGTTGATCCAAAATGACAATTGCGTTGAGTCAAATCGGACTATTTGAGACCCTGGGAATCGGGGAAGATCAGGGGGTAATAAACTAATAAAACTGAGGGGTATTAGGGCGGTAAGGGACTAAAGAAATTGTGAATATTTTAGGTACTAAAAGGAAAGGAAAAAGGTTTGACATCGTCCACTGTAAATACGCGTATTTACAGCGGTTATTACAGTG
>JAGLBA010000172.1 GCA_018260475.1 Chryseobacterium sp.
TCGCACGTTTCACCTCTGATAAATGAAAAAAGTTTGAAGCATTTCAACCCTCTCCCAATCGCCGTTCCACCCCTTCTGATTGAAAAACTTTTTTTCCGAAAGACTTCTGACCCTTTTTTTAAAATCCCTTCTCCATTTTTACCGAAAAGCCTTTTTGCCCCCTAAACAAATTAAGGGGCTCCAATTTTGTTTTTTTCCTTATCCTGGAATTTCATCCCCTTACAACCCCTTTCACTCTTCCCTGCTTTTTCTCTCTTTGCAGAATCGAATCCGTTTAACTTCTTAACCTTAACTATTTTAACCCCTTCTGCGGCGTCGAAGAATTTTTTTTGTTTTATTTTTTCTTTCTTCACGGGTTCATTCCTCTTTAGGTTGTTCTCGTATGGGTCTGCTTATGTAATTCTTAGGTTCCAAAATAATATTCAATCTAACCATATATATATGAAGTAACTATTTCAATTCAAGTTGCATTCCAATTTTTCACCTTTTCTCTTCAACAAACAGATTCTGCAGTTCAATTTATAATTTTCAAAAAAGAAAAGAAACAACCAATTTTTTCTCATTATTTTTCTCATTTTTAATTTCAATATTCCAAAGTAATGCATAATAAAAAGTTAATTTTAATTTTCCAATTTAGTTAGTGTTAAAAGATAAT
>JAGLBA010000173.1 GCA_018260475.1 Chryseobacterium sp.
CTGATTTGAATTGCCTGAATCGAATTTAACCGTACCTGAGAAACGATCACTTTTTTCCAATAAATCCAAATGTTAACTCTTCCACATAAATAAAACGATTACACCGAACTATTACATTAAAAAAAAAATATGTTTTAAAATATTTCTATTAAAAAATTTATTCTGTTCTAATCTACTCTAAAAAAAAAATTAAAATAAATTGTTTTTATAATATAAATTCAAAAAAAAATTATTTTAAAATATTTCTATTTAAAAATTTATTATGTTCTAATCTATTCTAAAAAAATTAAAATAAATTGTTTTTATAATCTAAATTTAAAAAAATTATTTTAAAATATTTCTATTAAAAATTTTATTCTGTTCTAATCTATTCTAAAACAATTAAAATAAATCGTTTTTATAATTTCAAATAAAAAAAATTATTTTAAAATATTTCTATTTAAAAATTTATTATGTTCTAATCTATTTTAAAAAAATTAAAATATATTGTTTTTATAATTTTAATTAAAAAAAAATATGTTTTAAAATATTTCTATTTAAAAATTTATTATGTTCTAATCTATTCTAAAACAATTAAAATAAATTGTTTTTATAATTTCAATTAGAAAAAATTATTTTAAAATATTTCTATTTAAAAATTTATTATGTTCTAAT
>JAGLBA010000174.1 GCA_018260475.1 Chryseobacterium sp.
TAACATTTGTTGTCTTTCCCATTCTTTTGGCCATTCTTCAACATTGCATCATAACCCAAAAATCGTTATTGTTTTAACAGTAGTAAAACCCGTAAAAGCCGTTTCAAAAAACTATAAAAAAAAAGTTTGTGGAATATCGAAAGAATATTTAAAAATTTTTAAAAATTATAATAATAAACGCGATTTTATTATTTTTTCAAATTGCATAAAGTAGGAAATTGCAAATGGGTTGCGATATAAACCGGCGACATAACCCCCAAAAACACTTGGAATGAATAGCGTGAGTTAATTTAATTTCTTAGTTTTTTTTTTCTTTTTGGTTAGTTTGCATTAGATTTCAGAAAACTACTTGATTGAATCCCGACTCTTGCTCATGATTCCGTGTAAAATAAAAAATAAAAAATAAAAATTTTTTCTCCCACCCTTCAGATTTATTCATTTAAGAGTCAATTTCATTCACTCTGGCGGAACTAAATCATCGTTGAAGCAATCAATTTCAATTTACAAAAAACAAAAAAAAATTTTTTTATTCCATTCATTCATTCATTCTTGTTCTCCATAAAAATTTTCCTTCAAATAATG
Source organism: Chryseobacterium sp. (assembly GCA_018260475.1). Classification (GTDB taxonomy): domain Bacteria; phylum Bacteroidota; class Bacteroidia; order Flavobacteriales; family Weeksellaceae; genus JAGLBA01. The sequence continues at coordinate 583 of JAGLBA010000174.1, forward strand.
AGAATGTAATCGAAACTAATTAGTTGGCTTTTGTAGGGCCAAGCCAAGTTGAGAACCTAGTTAAAGAGAATT
>JAGLBA010000175.1 GCA_018260475.1 Chryseobacterium sp.
TGCTTAAAGGCAGGGGAAGAGAGGCGGAAGGTGGCATGAATTAGGATTTTTGATTCTTTTTTTGCCAAAGGCAATAAAACAAGTTTGACAATTTTCGACAGCTTGACCGGAATGCCTTTTGATTCTCTTGTTGTAAATGGCTGCAAAAATTTGATGCGGCCAAAAAAGCTTTGACAAATTTGCAAGCGCACGACCTTTCGACTTGAGTCGCAGAAGGCAAAAGCACAAAAAGAATACAAAAAAATAGAAAAAAAATAAAATCAAAAACCCGTCTTTAAAATTTGCCATTCGTCATTAAAATAATCGTCTTTGGTCAACGAACTATTTAATGAAAATTATGAGATCAGGCGTTTTCACAAAAAATATCTTTTACTAAATAAAAAAAATAAAAAAAGTATTTATTTTTTTTTGCGAAGAGTTAAAATTTGCCTTAGCAAACCGAAATGCCTTGATTGCTATCGGTCTGGTCTACCATTAATGTGATACATAATAAGAGCACAAATACATAAATTTGAAAATTTATATTGTTCGACTGATTTATTTTCGTTTGAATGAAAAAAGGATCCGTTTACTGTGTATAAACTTCTCTGAATTCGATTGAAAGTCTAGAATTGAAAATGTCAACAAACTTCGGATTTCAGTCAAAAATTGTG
>JAGLBA010000176.1 GCA_018260475.1 Chryseobacterium sp.
AGAGAGAAGGGCACTAATCTAGATACCCCCTCTTTTGAAATTTTATTTTTCAATGCAAATAAAAAAGAAAAAAGGGCACGAGAAATTTTTTTTTGTTTCGAATGCTAACTAATCTTCGAATGGCGAAATTGCATATTCTATCTAATTATAGATTTCATGACTCAAATAAAACAAATGGAAGAAAAATGTATCCGAACGACGGTCACGACAATGCAATTATGCATCACTTTTGAAAAATCAATCGAACGTCTCTCCCTCTCTTTCTTTCTGGAGAAAAAGAAGAAGAAAAGAATTCCAGAACCTCCTGGTAATTTATCCGACTGCGAAAGGCCGAAGAAATTCTTCGCCATTCTTTTTTTTTATTTTTTATTTTTTTCTAGCAGTCAATTAAGCCTGGGTCGGATTCAAATCCGAGAAGGCCGTGGGCGGAGGAATTCTATTTTCGTTTTGCTTCTTTGGCGCCGCCTTTTAAGCAGCCCAGAAATAAAAAAATGGAAATCTTTTTTTTTATTTTTTATTTTTATTTATTTTTTTTTTTATTTTGCATTTTTCGGCACCAAGGCAGATCCGAGAGAAACGATGAAACGATTACGAAAGAGAGGAAAAACAAAAAAAAAAAAAAGAATTTTTTTTTTCCCTTTTGAATTCCTC
>JAGLBA010000177.1 GCA_018260475.1 Chryseobacterium sp.
GACCCAAAAACAGATTGAATAGTGTGAAAAGTGGATTGACTTAAAAACAAATTATTAAATTTTTAATTTATTGCGTCTAATTTATATATATTGTTTGACGATAACTTTAATTTTCGCTCATTTCTTCAATAATTTATTTATTTAATTATTTTTTAAAATTTTAATAATTTGTAATTTAATTTTTTTAAAATTTTAGTTTCTTTAATTTTTAATTATTTTTTAAATTTTTAATAATTAGTAATTTTTTTTTTAAATTTTAGTTTCTTTAATTTTAAATTTTTAATTTTTTTAAATTTTAATTTTTTTAAATTTTAACTTCTTTTTAATTTTAAATTTTTTTATTTTTTTATATTTTAATTTTTTTAAATTTAAATTTTTTAAATTTAAATTTTGTTAATTTAAATTTTTTTAATATTAATTTTTTTAATTTTAATTTCTTTTTAATTTTAATTTTTTTTTCAACTTTAATGATTTTTAATTTTTTTTTTTTATTTTAATAAATTATAATTTTTAATTTTTTAAAAAATTTTTAACACTTAAGCCATCTACTTTTCTTTCCTTTCTAATTGTTCTTTTCATTTACATCTTTTGTGAGGCATTCGTTTGGTTTGCCTGTAGATTTTGTCAGTCACCACAATTCATTGTAATTG
>JAGLBA010000178.1 GCA_018260475.1 Chryseobacterium sp.
TAGCAACATTGTTTAATTTTTTATCAAGCGGACATTTACTTTCATCTGCTAAATGATATTGACCTCTTAGGTTAGCATCGTTCAACGTAGATTGATAACCTTCTCTAAAGCCCTCACTAAAAGGGTTAGCACTTTGCGCACTTAATGCTATTGCAACAGAAAGTGCAAAAACAGAAAATAATTTTTTCATAATGTTTTTAATCCCTGATTTACGCAACTCTGCGCTAAGACGTCAAAGTGGAATTTAGTTTTAATTAATTCTACCCGCCGTTTTAGGTAAATTTCAGAATTTCGATTCTTTAGCGAAATTTTGGTATGAAATTGCCTACAACGGTTTGCAGCTACAAGAAGTTGGCGATTTCGAAGCACAAAACTGTCTGCCAGCACTGAACTTGATACGAAGCACAAAGCTTCATTTAACCACTGAACCGCCAATTTCTTGTAGGTGCTGTTAGCACTCGTTTTTCTTTCCTTATTCATCAAATGCAAGTTTAGTAACGTGATGGTTTTCGTACATTAAGAAACTTGCATATGGTTTAATCATATTCGAAATAAACTCGTCAATTTCAATTGGTTTAAGTCGATCATCATCTTTTCTCATTTTTTGAATTATTGTAAATCGTCAGCAAAAAGTGTACTGATTTAAGCT
>JAGLBA010000179.1 GCA_018260475.1 Chryseobacterium sp.
AATGATAATATAATAATAAATAAATGAAATAAATTATCCAAATTAATTAATCCAAAATAAATAAATAATAAATAAATAAATGAACAATCTAATTATAATTTAAATGTAAAATTTTCTTAACTCTTGAAATTGATTTTTAATTAAATTTGAAGCAAATATTTTAATATTTTTTTTATCGAAATATGACGAACTGTTATTTTTTTTGTATTCGTTTCGGCCATCTATGGATCACGTGATTTCGACAATTTTCTTCTGCCCTTTTGTTCTTCCGTTCCATTTTGCACTTGTCTTTCTTTTTGGTGTGTCTGTGAATGAAGGTTTGTCTCTGCTTTAAGCATATCCCGCTTTTTGAAATCTTCTTGATTTATCCCACACCTTTTGGGCGTCTTTTACAATTTCGCAGAACCAAGCCTCACCTGGTTTTTTTTGGAGGAGGAGTGCAAAGGTCCTGTTGGTCAACCTGTCTGGGTTCATTCTCGTTAAATGACCGCCTCCTGCATTCATCGTTTTAAATAATTTTTTTTTTATTTTTTATTTTTTTGATTCTGACGCAGTTAATGGCTGTGAATTTTGTTTTTGGATGATGAATTAAATTTCAAAATGATTAATTATCGATTCCGTTTGATGGTTTTTGTTTGAAAATTTAAAT
>JAGLBA010000017.1 GCA_018260475.1 Chryseobacterium sp.
ACTTTGGTTTTTAATAATTCTCTCATAATCCATCAAAAATTTTATCAATGAGATTTTTTGGCGCATATACGAAACTCCCTACCTTTTTTGTAGGAACCTTGTGTCTTTTAATTGCATTATTAACAGTAGCCGGGTCTGCATAAAATTTCGCACAGATATCCGATATAGTGTAGCATTCACCAATTTCAAATATTGGCTTAGTTTTCTTTTCTTCAGCAGGCATTTTTATACCTGTAAACAATGCTTCTAAATCTGATCTCCTCACACGAGTTAATCTTACTCCAAGATTTTCGCCCGAGATAATGCCTCTTTTTAGCATTCTGTGAATAGTGTCTTTTGATATTCCGAACATAACGGTTGCTTCTGAAACCGAAATAAATTCTCGTGTTTGAGTTTCTGCAATCTTATTTGAATATTTTAAAAGTAAGCCTTCTGTTTGTTTCTGTATTTTCTCTAGTTTTTTTCGTTCTTTCCGTGCTTTATTTGCGCATGAGGCAGAGCAAAAACGAGTTGTAACTGTCTTTGCTTCAAAAGGTTTAGAACAATGTTCGCACACTCTCGGTATTTTTAATTTGCTAAATCCCATAACTGAATTTTTGACCCGTATTGCGTGTTACTTTTCAACCGTAAATAAAATAAGGCGCATAGGACGCACATTGTATCCAAATAACTCGCGGTACAAATATGATACAAATATATGACAAAAATTGATTGAAATCGATTAATAGATAAATTTAGTCAAAAAGAAAAATCGCTGTAAACAAATAGTTTACAGCGATTTACTAATTATTGATTATCGTTTGTTACCTAACTTACTTGACCTCCTCGAAGTCAGCATCCTGAACATTATCGCCGGCTGCTCCGCCTGAATTTGCGTTCATGTCTGCTGCACCTTCTTGTGCTTGTTGACCAGCAGCATAAAGTTCCTCAGAAGCCGCCATCCACGCTGCGTCTAACGCTTCAGTTTTAGTTTTAATGGCTTCTACTTCTTTCGCTTCGAAAGCGGTTTTCAATTCTGCAACGGCAGTTTCGATAGCCGATTTTTTGTCTGCAGAAAGTTTGTCGCCAAACTCTTTCAACTGCTTTTCGGTAGAGAAGATCAAAGTATCTGCTTTGTTGATGATTTCTACTTCCTCTTTTTTCTTAGCATCGCTGGCAGCGTTTTCTTCTGCTTCACGCTTCATTCTTTCGATTTCTGCCTCGGAAAGACCAGAACTTGCCTGAATTTTGATCGTCTGCTCTTTACCAGTACCTTTATCTTTAGCAGAAACGGAGAGGATACCGTTCGCATCAATATCAAAAGTTACCTCGATTTGTGGAACCCCTCTTGGAGCGGGTGGAATGTCTGTCAAATCAAATCTTCCGATTTCTTTGTTATCGTTGAACATTGGTCTTTCACCTTGTCCTACACGGATGCTTACGGCCGGTTGGTTGTCGCTCGCTGTGGAGAATACCTCAGATTTTTTGGTTGGGATGGTTGTATTGGCATCTATGAGTTTCGTGAACACAGATCCCATAGTTTCTATACCCAAAGAAAGCGGCGTTACATCAAGAAGCAATACATTTTTCACATCACCGGTCAAAACGCCTCCCTGGATTGCAGCCCCGATTGCTACAACTTCATCAGGATTCACCCCTTTCGAAGGTTTTTTACCAAAGAATTTCTCTACTTCTTCCTGAATTACAGGGATACGCGTAGAACCGCCCACAAGGATGACCTCATCAATATCGGATACAGAAAGTCCTGCATCAGAAAGTGCTTTTTTACAAGGCTCCATAGATCTTTTTACCAAATCTGCCGCCAATTGCTCGAATTTAGCTTTGGTCAATGTTTTTACCAAGTGTTTCGGGCCGCTTGCAGTTGCGGTGATATATGGAAGGTTAATTTCTGTTTGAGTTGAAGAAGACAACTCGATTTTTGCTTTCTCAGCAGCTTCTTTCAAACGCTGAAGCGCGATAGCATCAGATTTTAAGTCAACACCTTCTTCAGATTTAAACTCATCTGCCATCCAGTTGATAATCACATCATCGAAGTCATCACCACCAAGGTGGGTATCACCATTTGTAGAGAGTACTTCGAAAACGCCATCGCCTAGGTCAAGGATTGAAATATCGAAAGTACCTCCACCAAGGTCATAAACTGCGATTTTTTGGTCCTTGTGAGATTTGTCCAAACCATAGGCCAATGCAGCAGCAGTCGGCTCGTTGATGATTCTTTCCACTTTCAAACCTGCGATTTCTCCGGCTTCTTTAGTCGCTTGTCTTTGGGCATCGTTGAAGTAAGCAGGTACTGTGATTACAGCTCTTGTTACTTCTTGTCCAAGATAATCTTCTGCGGTTTTCTTCATTTTTTGAAGCGTCATTGCAGAAATCTCTTGTGGTGTATATTCGCGGTCGTCGATTTTAATTTTTACACTATCGTTTGCGCCTTTTACTACGCTGTAAGGTACTCTTGTGATTTCGGAAGCATCATCGCTGAAGTGCGTTCCCATAAATCTTTTTACAGAATAAATAGTTTTTGTAGGGTTGGTTACTGCCTGTCTTTTTGCAGGATCACCTACTTTTCTTTCTCCATCTTCTGTGAAAGCCACGATGGACGGCGTTGTTCTTTTCCCTTCTGCATTGGGGATTACTACGGCGTCATTACCTTCCATTACTGCTACGCAGGAGTTGGTAGTACCCAAGTCGATTCCAATTATTTTACTCATAATATTTATTGTTTTTGTTAAATTCTTTCTGTGAAACACCGTGACATTCTCTAAATCTATACCAATGATTTTTTTATGACAAAATGACATGCTAATTTGTTGCTAACATCTATTTATTGGTATATATATTAGATAATCTTAATATACAGCATCTTTAAATTTCTTATTTTTGACAATTAAAAACATCAACTATGTCCACACTTTACAATCCAAGGGATATTTCCTGGCTGGCTTTTAACGAGAGAGTATTGCAGGAAGCGATGGACGAGAATGTTCCACTCCACCTGAGAATCATGTTTTTGGGGATATTTTCCAATAATCTGGATGAGTTCTTCCGCGTGCGCGTGGCAGGTCTGAAAAGAGCGATGGATTTTAAGGATAAGTACATTACGGACTCCTTTTTCCTACCGCCGCCGAAAATTTTGGCACAAATCAATGAAAATGTGATCGACCTGCAAAAAGATTTTGATAAAACCTGGAAGAAAATTCAGGAGGAAATGGCAGAGCAAAAAGTGTTCATTAAAACAGCCAAAAACCTCACTCCAGCCCAAAAAGAATTTGTAAGAAAATATTTCGATGAAGTGGTGGAATCCAATGTGATCCCCATCCTGCTCCATGAAAATAAACCTATGCCTTATTTGCGCGACAAATCCCTGTACTTGGGTATCGCCATGCGCAAAAAAGAATGGCAGTACGACAGTAAATATGCCATTATAGAAATGCCTTCCCGATTCGTGGGGCGTTTCCTGCTGCTGCCTTCCGAGGAAAAGGAGGAAAAAGATGTGATGCTGATAGAGGATGTCATTACCTTTATGCTGCCGCACATTTTCTCTTATTTCGGATATGATGATTTCGAGGCGCATGCCTTTAAAATAACAAAAGATGCGGAGTTTGATTTGGATAATGACATCAAAACCAACCTCGCAGAAAAAATCGAAAAAGGAATCAAAAACCGACGGAAAGGGAAGCCTACCCGATTTGTTTTTGATAAAGATATGGATAAGGCCTTGCTGGAATTTCTGATTCGCAAACTGTACCTTACCAAGCGCGACAGCATTATTCCAGGTGGAAAAATCCATAACTTCCGCCACTTCATGGACTTCCCGAATGTCTTTAAAACTTACATAAAACCAGCAGAAAGAAGTTCTTTTGATCACCCGGCGTTTTACCAAGGAGAACGCGTGACAGATGTTATTCTTAAAAAAGATGTCCTGCTGAGTTTCCCTTACCACACTTATTCCCCGGTGATAGATCTTTTGCGAGAATCGGCGATGGATCCGGGTGTGAAATCTATACAGATTACGGCGTACCGACTGGCAAGCAAATCCAAAATCATCAACGCGCTTATCGGTGCCGCCCGCAATGGCAAGGAAGTAACGGTGATGCTAGAACTGCGTGCAAGATTTGATGAAGAAAGCAACTTGGAATGGAAAGAAATCCTGGAACCCGAAGGCATCAAAGTTTTAACGGGAATCCCGAACAAGAAGGTTCATGCGAAACTATGCGTCATCAAAAAAAGGGTGAACAATAAGACCGTGCAATATGGCTTTATCTCCACCGGAAACTTTAATGAAAAAACTTCCCGTGTGTACGGCGATCACCTGCTGATGACTTCGGATAGAACGCTGATGGCGGACATCAACAAAGTTTTCAATGCGCTCAGAAAACCGAAGGAAGATCCTACACCGGTATTGGCGACCTGCAATAAACTTATGGCGAGCCCTACCTTTATGCGTGAGAAAATTAGGGAACACATCGACAAAGAAATCGAGGAAGCAAAAGCCGGACGCCGCGCGGAAATGATTATCAAAGTCAATTCCCTTAGCGACAAAGACCTCATCAACAAGCTTTATGACGCTGCTACGGCGGGTGTCGTGATTAAAATGATTGTCCGTGGAATCTACTGCGCCGTAAATCAAAAATCTTTCAAAAAGAAGATACAAACCATCAGTATTGTGGATGAATATTTGGAGCACGCCCGTGTGATGTATTTTTACAATGCCGGTAAGGAGGATATGTACATCTCCTCCGCCGACTGGATGACGCGAAACCTGGACCACAGAATAGAGGCGGCAACACCGATTACCGACAAAGCCTTGAAACAAGAACTGAAAGACATCATCGACATCCAACTGAGCGATAATGTGAAGGCAAGAATATTAGATAAAAACCTGAAAAACAATTATGTAGAAGGCGACGATAAGGAGGTCCGCTCGCAGATTGAAATTTATAAATACCTAAAAAAGAAAAAATTTGACCTATGAAATTAGCAGCAATAGATATTGGAAGTAATGCGGCACGACTGCTGATCAGCGAAGTAATAGACGGCACAAAAGGCGAACCAGAATTTGTAAAGCTAAACTTGCTCCGCATACCGCTTCGGTTAGGGATGGATGTTTTCACCAAAGGAGAAATCGGACCGGAGCGGGAAAAGATGGTTATAGATTCCATGAAAGTTTTTGCGGATTTGATGCGCATTTATAAAGTTGAACATTACCGCGCCGCTGCTACCAGTGCGATGCGGGATGCCAGAAACGGCGAAGAAATCATCAAAGAGGTGAGAAATACTTCGGGAATCAATATAGAAATCATCTCCGGAGATGAGGAGGCCAGTTTGATTTATGAAAACCACATCGCCGAAAATATGGATAAAAACTACGACTATCTGTATGTGGATGTGGGCGGAGGATCCACCGAACTTACTTATTACAAAGATGGTAAGATGGAATACGAACATTCCTTCAACATCGGAACGATACGCTTACTAAATGGTCTGGTGACCGATGACCATTGGAAAGAAATGAAGGAAGCGATAAAAAATAACATAGAAAGTAAAAACAAACTGGTGGCTATAGGTTCTGGCGGAAACATCAATAAGGTTTTTTCCATGAGTAAAACCAAGGACAAAGACCCGATCAGCGATGTGACGATTAGGCAGTTCTACAATGACCTCAGCGAACTAACGGTAGAGGAAAGGATGACCAAACACGGCTTCCGCCAAGACCGCGCAGATGTGATCGTCCCGGCACTGGAAATCGTAAAAAATGTACTGAGCTGGGCAGGAATCCACAAAATGTATGTCCCGAAAATATCCGTGGCCGACGGCCTGATCCACAACATCTACAACAATCTTCAAGAAAAAAATAAGTAAAGCGCCCAATGGGGTGTTTTTTTAATGAAAAATTTATGCAACTATAACAGATGCGGCTAAAAATGAATTATAATCCTTAGAGCGCCTTTTGCGATTACTATGTTAAGCCCTTTTTTCATTTCTTGAATTGGGACTTTAGCTCCTAAATTAGAGATCAAATTTGCATAGACCCAAAAAATATGTTGCAGATTTTTCTATTACTATTATTTCATTTAATAAAACATTGACAGCTGATTAGTTTTTAGTGTTTCGTATTTTATGGAAGGCTGTTTTGGTAAGAAATGGTAAGTTACGACCGCGGCAATAAGGTTGGTCATGAAGTGATACACTCTTCTCGAAACAATGTAACCAGGTTATGATCGGAAGAAATCCCGCTAAGTCATTTGGAGGCTTTAAAACCAGAATATAAACCAAAATAATTGCGCTTATCATTATGCAATTTATCTATAAAGAGTACTTTAATTGAAATATTATAAAGTTAAAACTATTTAAAATACACAAAGGATTACATAAGTTCATCACATAATAATACTCAAAAATAAGTTTTCTAAAACTAATAAAAAACTATAATTTAACACTCATTAACAAAAATTCCTATCTTTGCCAACCTAAGTTATAACTATGTCCCTCTACAGTTCGCTTGCAGAATACCTGCAATTTATTTCCCCGGAATTTTACAAAAAACGATTTTTTAAAAAACTGAGCGGTCTGCGTGCGGAAAACATTCTGGACAGAAAGATTGAACCTGAACTCTATTGGGTGAAAAAATCACTACCGAAAGACGCTGTTTTTATGGACATTGGCGCAAATGTAGGCGCCTATATTTTTCGACTTGAAAAGCACTTAAAACCCGAAAACATTTTCGCTTTTGAACCCAATCAACATTTATACAAGCGCCTGAAAAGGATTTTTCCAAAGGTTCATATTTTTGATATTGCACTCTCCGACCAAGATACGACCGCAGAATTTAAAATCCCGGTGATGAACGGCAAAAAAATACATACCCGCGGTACGCTGCAAACCGATGTGAAAGAAAACGGCGAAACGGCTTCTAAAATAGAAAAAGTAACCGTAAAAACCCTCGACATCTGGATGGAGACAAACAACCCTAAACGATTGGATTTTATTAAAATAGATGTGGAAGGCAATGAGTTGCAAACTCTGCGAGGTGCAGAACAATCGGTGAGAAAATTCCGCCCCGCAATGATGGTGGAAATAGAACAACGCCACCATGATTTCCCCATTTGGAACATCATTTACGAAGTGGAATCTTGGGGATTTTCGGCAAACTATCTCGATAGAACCACGCTCTCGCCTACTCCACTTACGAAGGAACTCATTGAAAAACAGGATGCTGCGGAAGTGAAAGCCTATAAAAATTACATCAACAATATAATATTTCTCCCTAAAAAATGAGTGTAGTCAAGAGGCAGGGTTTCAAATATTCATTGATTGGCTATTTCGGTTTTTTACTCGGGACGGTTTCGGCGATTTTCATATTTCCTTACGACCTAGAATATTACGGGAAACTGCGCTACATCCTGCCCACAGCGCAAATGTTCCTATCTATTGTCGTTTTTGGACTTTCCTATTCCACCGTAAAATTTTTCCCTGAGACCAAGGCTGCAGGAAAACATCAGAACATGCTTTCGCTCGCTTTAGCGGGTGTTGGGATTAATTTCCTAATCTTCGCCGCAGGACTTTTTTTGTTTTTTACACTTTTTCCGCAATACAAAACCACCGAACTTTGGAACATGAAGCGGCTCATACTGCCATTAATTTTGGTATTGGCGCTTTCGGCGGTGTTTAACAAATATATTTCCAACTACGAACGCATTGTCGTTCCCAATATTTTCGAGAATATATTTCCGAAACTGGCGAACTTCGGAGCATTTTCCCTGTTTTTTTTCGCAGGAATGCCAGAAAAAGGAACTTATGCATTTTTTCTCGGCATATTCGCTCTCGGACTGATTGGATATGCCATGTATGCCAACAAGCTCGAGAAGATTACGCCTGATTTCAGCCTGGTTTTTTTTAAAAAAGACAGTTTCTGGAAGAATTTCGCTAATTACAGTTTTTTTGGATTTCTCGGAAACTTGGGAAGTTACCTCGCACTGAGCATCGACAGTTACATGATTGGAGAGTATCTCGGTTTTGAAGAAAACGGCGTGTACAGTACAATTTATTCCATTGTGTCCCTCATCAGCATTCCGGCAATGGGGCTTTACAACATTTCCGCTCCTATCATCAACCAACATTTTGCCAATAAAACGATGAAGGAGTTGGATGAGTACCACAAAAAAACCTCGCTCACCTTATTTTTTATGGGTCTGGTGTTGCTTTCGTGTATTTGGGTAGGCTTTCCTTATCTTGCGCACTTCATGCCTAAAAACGGCGCCCAACTTTTGGAGGCAGAACCTTTGCTGTGGATTATAGGTAGCGCTATTCTTTTCGAACTTGCAACAGGTTTCAACGGACATATTATTTCACTTTCAAAATACTACAAGTTCAACATTGCAGTTATGCTGCTGCTGGCGCTACTCACCATTTCGCTGAATCTTTACTTCATTAAAAACACCACGCTCGGAATCTTTGGTGTGGCTATTTCCTATGCAGTCTCGCTAACGCTGTTCAATTTGACGAAAATAACTTTTAATTACTATAAATTCAAAGTATTTCCGCTGACCATAGAAATGGTGTTTGCATCCATCATTTGTACCTTGGCCATTACCATTTCATTATTGTTGCCGGATTCAGACCATTCCTTTGTCAACCTAATTTACAAGCCTGCGGTGGTTTTAATCTTGATTTTGATAGGAAACCACTTTATGAAAATTTTCCCGCTGGAAGATTACCTTAACAGAACATTCCTGAAAAGCATTTTCAAATTCTAAACAAAAAGCCGAATCAAATATCCGGCTTTTCATTTTAAATAAAAGTGATTACGGTTTGTAATTCAAGAAGTTACCTTTAAAATCAAACAGAACATTATCGGTATTTTTCAGTCTTACAAAAATATATTTCTTAGTATAGCCTTGTCTCGTGGTGTACACTCCAAGTATCTCATTATTAGGAAATTTCGTATTCAAATATTTTTTAACGGATACCGGTAGTTTGTTCACATCCATCCCGATGTTGTTTTCCAGCAAAGTTCCATCGAAACCATAAGTAGCATCCGAGTGGAACCCGCCACTATTTTTGAAATCCACATAAGCACGAAGATCATTTTTAGACCAAACAACGCGTGTAGAATTTGGGAAATCTCTATTGAATTTCATGCGCAGATTTCGTTCTGGAATGTAATCTACCACAGTAGTTTTAGCGCCGGTTGACGCATCTGTTCCGGTTGTGTTCCTAGCCGTGTTTGTAGTTTTACAGGCTGTTAGAACCAAACCTACTGCCAAAATAGAAATAATGCTTTTCATAATTATTTTTAATTCAAAATTGAAACGCATATAATATGCCAAAGTAAAAAAAGAAGTTTTTAAATCAAACCATTCAGCACTCCTTCCAATTGTTTCAAAATTTTTTCTTTGTTAAAATGGCCTTCAAAATCAAAAGAATTAGTCGTCATTAATGATAGAATTTGTCCTTCTATATCATCTTTTTGTTGAAAGATAAAGGCTTCTTTAGAATGATAATGTGAAGGAAAAATTGCCAATTTGCCGTATTTTATGGCATCGCCAGCATTGCCGCTCATTTTGGTTTCGCCATAGATTTCTTCCTGACTGAAAAATTTTGTTTCTCTTTTTACCGGACACCACAAAATGTCGGCTTGCGAAAGGATTTCATCAAAAATATCTGATGATACTTTTTCAGGAAACCATCTAATTTTCAAATGGTTAGGAAGCGATTTCTGAATTTTCAAAATCTTAGATAATTCTTCCCCAGACGCTTTTCCAAGCAATATAAGTTCAAATGGATTCTTAAACTGAACAAATTCTTTCAAAACCATGTCGTAGTCCCGACGATGATTGGAAACCGCACCAGGCACCACGATTTTCGGGATCATGTTTTTTGTTGATGACTGAAATTTCGTGAAAAACAGAGGCAGAAAAACATCTTTATTCGCCATGCCTTCCTCCAAAACCAAACGATCTTTGGCCTTTCCATAAACCTCCGGCGCAGCAAGCAAACCTTCTTTCAACAAAAGTTTAAGGCGAAAAATTCTATCATTTTTAAATAGGCTTAAATATAACTCCCGCTTTGATATTTTGCTAAAGTTCTGATTATGAACAATAACAGCAGTCGGATTTTCGTCTACAATTTTTTTTAAAACATTGAAATACCGATGCGCGGTCCCAATAATCACAAGGTCGTAGTTCCCTACTTTTATTTTTTCTGTTAAGTTTTTTGGATTGGATATCGTTACACGCTCTCTCTTACCGATTTGTTTTGAAATTTTTTCGCTAAAGAAATAATCTACAGAAAATGATGTGGAATCCGTCATCAATTCCATAAAATTAAGAGCAATTTCCGCGTGGGTATCCAGTTCTATATAAGCGATTTTCCTCATTATCTGCCGTACACTTTTTCGCCGCTGATGTAGGTAGAAAGCACTTTTGTTTTCAAAAGTTCAGACTCAGGAACTTTTAAAATATCTTGATCCAAAATAATGAAATCCGCAAATTTTCCGGGTTCCAAACTGCCTTTTTCCTTCTCCTCAAAACTTCCGTATGCCGCCCAAATAGTCATCCCGCGAAGCGCATCTTCCCTGCTCAGCGCGTTTTCTTTTTGAAAACCATTTGCCGGCCAACCTTTAGAATCTTTTCGCGCAACCGCAGCGTAGAAGGTCAACAGTGGATCTATTTCCTCGATCGGGAAATCGGTGCCAAGTGGAATCCAACCATTTTGTTTTAATAATTCTTGGTAAGCATAGGCATATTTCAGGCGTTCCGCACCCAGTCTTTCGCCTGCCCAACGCATATCGGATGTCGCATGGGTAGGCTGCACAGAAGGTACGATGGCATATTTCCCGAAATAATCGAAATCATTTTTGTTGATGACCTGCGCATGTTCAATTCTCCAGCGGCGATCGTTTTTCCCCTTCAACGTTTCAGCATAAATTTTCAAAATCTCTCGGTTGGCAGAATCACCGATGGCGTGGGTATTCATTTGAAAACCATTATCATACATTATTTTTGCCATTTTCTTGAAATGCGAAATGTCCGAAAGCAAAAATCCACGGTGGTGGGGCTTATCTATGTAATCTTCTAACAGACACGCCCCACGCGATCCCAAAGCGCCATCCCCATAGAATTTGAAGCCGTTCACATGCAGTTTTCCAGTGTTAAATGTCCCTTTTTTAGTGAGCCAATCGATATTTTTTTGCGAATCGGAAAGCATCACATGCAAGCGCATTTTCAGGCTTCCTTCGTCTTGCAACTTTTGAATTTCTTCTACCAAATCATAATCCAGTCCGGCATCCACAACGGAAGTCAGCCCCACCGCAAAGCAGTCTTTCTGGGCATCGGCGAAGATTCTGCGTACTTTTTTTTCATCGGCAGCAGGGATATAGGTCGCCATTTTGTCCTTGGCATTATCCATCAAGACGCCGGTCAATTTTCCATTTATTTGAATAAAATCGCCGCCTTCCATTTTGGAATCTGTTGTAAATCCTGCTATATCCAGCGCTTTCTGATTAGCGATTGCTGCATGCCCGTCTATTCTCGTCAGAAATACCGGGCGGTCCGGAAAGAGCTCGTCCAGTTTTTCCTTGGTCGGAAATTCTTTTCCCGGCCAAATATTTTGATCCCAGCCACGCCCCAGCAGCCAGCCATCTGGGTGGTCTTTTGCAAAAGCCTCTAATTTGGCTAGCATCTCTTCCCAAGACGCCGTACCGCGGAGATTGGCGTTTTGCAAGCTGCTTCCGTAGCCGTAAAAATGCGCATGGGCATCTATGAAACCCGGGTAAACCGTTTTGCCATCAAGGTTTTGGGTGTTAAATGAGGAATAGGTTTTCAAAATTTTTTCATCTGAACCTATGGCCGCAACTTTCCCGTCTTTTATGGCCATTGCAGTGGCTTTTTCAAACTTGGAATTTACAGTATAAATGTTACCGTTTTGGACGATCAAATCCGCCGTTTCGTGCTTTTGTGTGGCACAGGAACATACTATCGCTGCGGCGATGATGCTTAAAATTTTTTTCATTTCTTATTGAATTTATTTAACATTGTCCTCCACCGAAGTTTCCGAATATAGCGAACTTCATCGGCAGAAAGTTCCTGCTTTCCGTTTTGTTTTAAATAATTTTTTAAAGTGATAAAAAACTCCGAAACGGATCTGTTCTTTAAGGAAGATTTAGCCGAGGAAATTGCTGCCAGGGGGAAATCCAAACCAATATTGTAGAAATATTCACCGAGCTTTTCGGCTTTCTGATTTTTATATTTATACGCAGTCGGCCGTAAGTGTTTCACCCACAAATCTTTTATAGTAACAGTTCCCCAATCATGCATTTTAGCGAGCATCACATCGATATTGTCCCAACCCAACATAGGTCGAAGGCCGCCAATGGCTTGGAAACACTCTTTTCGGTAGGATTTTATCGGTCCGCGTACATGGTCTTTGGAGGAAAGATTCTCATATTGCCACTGCTTTTTTTCATCTTTAAAGTCGAATGCCAACCTGTGTTCAAAAACAGATTTCTTTATTTTTACAATCCCGGAAACCATTCCCACCTTGGGATTTTGTATGTAAATTTCATTTAACCTCATCAAATAATCCGGCGGGAAAATAATGTCTGCATCAAACTTACAAATAATGTCAAAATATTGTAAATCAATACTTTCCAAACCCTTATAAAAAGTTCTTACCACTTTTGCTCCTGGCTCGTGGGTAGAGGCCGGCAGATTTTTAACCTTAAAATTTTTTGGTAGATGCATCTCTTCAACCACATTCGCCGTTTTGTCGCTAGAGCCATCATTTACCACAACGACTACAAAATCCTTAAAACTTTGATTTTTTAAAGATTCCAAACAGAAAAATATATTCTTTTCTTCGTTATAAGCAGGGATAATGACAAGGAATTTCAAGGAGTTTGGGTTTAAAGTTAAGGATTAGAGGATAAGTTCGGTAAATAGTCGGTCGAAAGTGGCATCTAAATCCTTGGTTTTACCAGGGTGTGGCCGGGATGTTTGAATGATGGCGCTGCGAACTGCCGTAAGCCATCGAAATCGCTCCGGTACACTGAGTTCGGCGATTGGACTACTGCCTTTTTCACCCTTAGAAACATTGCAAATATTGTTTAAACTTTCCAAAACTTCCTCCCAATTTAAGTCGCCACCGAATGCCGCCATTTTTTCTGGACAAAGATGAATTTTCGTGCGAATATAATCGGCTCTTTTTGAAAAAAGAATTAACCCTACATTGATGAACTCTTCCCGTTCTACCCGCGGCACCAAACGCAGGACGGCATATTCGTAAATATTAACCTCTTGCATCTTTGGCTTCATTTAAAAAAATTTCGGAATGCTCTAACCTCGTTTTCAGAAAGTTGAAATACACATCACGGATATCCGCATGCGATTCATCTGCATCGTTCCATTGTAGCCATTCATCGGGAATTGCGTTCACAATTTCACGGAAAAATTCATCGTTCAGTTTTGTTTTAGCAAATGCATCCGCGTCGGCAAGCATCGTGGCTTGTGGCAAGAGCACATGGTCTTTTATATATTTAAAAGGCGTTTTCGCGGCAGCATCAAAATTTTGCCAAGAATGGTGGAAATAAAAAGACGCTCCGTTATCAATCACCCAAAGTTCATTGTGCCACCACAGGAGATTTGTATTTTTAAAAGTACGGTCGATATTGGTAATAAAGGCATCTAACCAAACAATTTTCGAGGCGATCTGCTCATCCACTTTCATGCTTGGATCGTAGGCGAGCGCCCCGGAAAGGTAGTGTAGCCCAAAATTTAATCCCTCTGAAAACTTTAGGAGATCTTGGATTTCTTCATCGGCTTCGGTACGGCCAAAATCTGCATCCAGGTGGATGAAAACCATTTCAGGGATATTTAAGCCCAATTGTTTGGCAATCATCCCGCCTAATAATTCAGAAATCAGCATTTTCACGCCATGACCTGCTCCACGGAATTTAAGTACATACTTAAAATCGTCATCAGCCTCCGCAAGCGCTGGCAAAGAACCGCCCTCCCGCAGCGGCAGGATATAACGCATCACAGTGACCGTTCGAATTTGCTCTTTTAAATTCATTCTCAAAAATACATTTTTTCAAGATAAAATGCTTTGGTTGAGCTTATTTAATAAAAACATGACAAATATCAGTATCATTATTGTATTAAAAATCAAGTAGATATAGATTTAAAAAATAACTATTTAGACTTATTCCAAATAATTTTGGTTTTAAAAAATATATATTTTACATTTGCTTCGTTATTTTAATTAATTCTAAATAAAAATAAAATGCTAAAAACTTATTCTATTCTAATTCTCATTCTTCCATCCGTCGTTTATTCCCAAAAAGTAAAAATAGATACCGTAAATTTCCAAGATATCGAGGATATTCGGTTGCACAAAACGGGGAATCCGAACAAAGCCAAATTGATGTCGCCAAAGTCCAACCTAACCGCCATGGAAACGCCGCAACCTGTAGCTATGGTAACGCACGAAATCATAGAACAACAACAGAGTAAGCAACTTAGCGAGGTCATCCAAAATGTGAATGGCTTGTATGTGACTTCCACACGGGGCAGCTCACAAGACAGTTTTGGAGGGCGTGGATTCGTTTTCGGGAACGATAATATCTTTCAGAATGGTTCACGCGTAAACAGCGGCGTCTTCCCAGAGGTTTCTTCCTTGGAGCGTGTGGAAGTCCTGAAGGGCAGCAATGCCATGCTGTACGGAAATGTGGGCGCCGGTGGTCTGATAAACATGGTGACAAAAAAGCCTCGTTTCACCTTCGGTGGTAGCGCAGCGATGAATGTGGGCAGCTGGGACAACTACAAACCAAGCGTAGATTTCTACGGGCCGATGTCAAAAAATGTGGCATTCCGAGTGAATGGTATTTTTGAAAAGGCTAGAAGTTTTCGCGATAAGGTGGAATCCGAAAAATATTATTTCAACCCGTCTTTCCTTTATAATATAGGAAAAAATTCCCAGTTGATCGTGGAAGGTGATTATCTTAAAACCGATTTCACACCGGATTTTGGAATCGGTTCCATTGAAAATAAAGATAAATCCTACTCCATAAATTCGCTCTTGCCAAGAAATGCCTTTGTAGGAGCTGATTGGCAGTTTCAACATGTGCAACAGGCTACGGCGGGAATCTCCTTCAATCACCAATTTAATTCACGATGGAGAATGAATGCTGCCACTTCGTATCAAAATTACACCAAAGATTATTTCTCTACCGAAAGAATAGTTTGGACTTATGACAATGCCAACCGCCTGAAATGGACGCGGCCACTTGGGAAAAACTACAACGAGCAGAATTACACCTCTTTGCAACTCAACCTAAACGGGGAATTCCAAACCGGAAATATTCTACATAAAATATTAGTGGGCACAGATGCCGATTATGGAGTCGCAGACGCCTATTCCTACACTCTTTCTCAGTCTAACTATGGTACCAACGGCCACACAAGCGGTATTATTTATATGGATGATCCTTCGACTTGGATTAGCGGAACAATGCCAAGCGCGTCTCTGAAGGACCGCACAAGAATGCCTGCACAACGGTTTGGAGTCTATGCGCAAGATTTTTTGAGTTTAACAAATACTTTGAAATTATTGGCAGGACTTCGTTGGTCTTATCTTGAAAATAAAGACACCGAAAAACGCAACTTTAACGATAACAGCGAAATACTTTCCCCAGGAACTGTGAATCGCGCTTTTTCTCCAAAAGCGGGATTGGTTTTTATGCCAAACGACAACCTCTCGATTTTTGCTACTTACACGAACTCCTTTGCAGCCAACTCTGGTCGGGACTTGCAGGACAATGCTCTTAAACCATCGATTATAGATCAGTTTGAGGTTGGGATGAAAAAGAATATTTTGAAAAATGTGGTAGCGCTAAACATCGCGGCCTACCAGATTGTGAATCAGAATTACTACCAAACCGCGATCCTAAAAGCGGATGGCACTCCGAATGCGGATGCTAACTTGAAGGAATTTGCTGGAAAAATGCGCAGCCGAGGCGCCGAACTCGACATCACGGGAAATCCTACACCATCGCTATCCCTGATTGCAGGCGTATCTTATAATCACGCCATATATCTGGAGACTCCGGATAAATTCGGTTATGTTGAAAACCAGCGTTTGGTTAGAACACCTGCTACCACGGCAAATGCTTCAGTTTTTTATACCTTGCCAAAATTCGTGAAAGGCTTGAAACTGGGTGCCAGTTATTATTTCATTGGAGACCGACTTGCTGGCTGGAATGACACGAAAGCCACGCTGGAGTCCCGTAAAGGACAGACACGCGTCATAAAACTAGACGATTATTCTACCACGGCGCTATCATTGGGCTATGATGCCAAAAAATTCTCGGTGATGGCGAAAGTTTCCAATCTTTTTGATGTTGTAAACTATACCGTACACGAAAACTACTCGGTGAACCCTATTGCGCCAAGAAATTATTATGTTACCCTCACTTATAAACTTTAAGTTGAATTAAAAATAAATCTTAAATTTTTTCTAATTAATGGACATCAGAATTCAAGAAAAGTCGAAAAGCAGATCAGCGAGTGCCGCCACAAGGAAATTTATGCGGGATGCTCACCGCGTTCTTGGTTATTTCATGGCCGGCATGATGGCGGTGTATGCTATTTCCGGTGTGCTACTGGTGTACCGCGATACAGATTTCCTGAAACGTGAGAAACATTACGAAAAAATAGTTGCGAAAAACCTCAACGAAAAAGAAGTTGGTAAGGAACTGAAAATAAGAAATCTTGAAATCGAAAAGCTGGAAAACGGTGTTTTCTACTTTAAAAATGGCACCTACAACACCACGACAGGTCAGGCAAAATACACCAAAAAAGAACTGCCTTTCGTGCTGGATAAGATGACGAAACTTCACAAATCGCCTTCCAAAGAGAAACTTGGCAGACTGAACACTTTGTTTGGGTTGAGTTTGTTTTTCTTCGTAATTTCCAGTTTTTTTATGTTCAATCCGAAGAGCAAATCTTTCAAAAATGGGATGATTTGGGCAGGCATTGGATTGATCTTGGCTTTAGTCTTGATTTTTATATAATTAAATTTTTTGTTAAAAATTAGCAATTCAATAATTTAAAAACCAAGGTTTTATGATAGTAAAAAGCCGATGGAAAGTGTAATTTAGTCCATCAATAGAAAAAAAAGCAGTTTTTTTGGCATAGTCTTTGTTGGGATGTTTTTAACATTAAAATAATAAAAATTATGAAAAAATTATTTTTGGGAGCTGCGTTTGCAATCGCAGGTCTATTATCCACAGCAGATGCACAATTACAAAAAGGAAACTGGATGGTAGGTTCTGATTTGATGGGAATCCGTTTCACTAATGGTTTGGATCTAAGCATCACACCAAAAGCCGCTTACTTCATCCAAGATAGATGGGCAGTAGGTACGCAAGTAAACCTAGATATTCAAAAAGTGAATGGTCAAGGTTCTACACAGACCAACTGGAACATTGCACCTTTTACGAGATATTATTTCTCTTCCAGCGAGGTAAATAGCCTTTTGAACAACGGTGCATTCTTCGGAGAAGGTAGCGTAGGTTTCGGTGGTAGAAATAGTGGATCTGGTGATACTACCAACGGCGTAGATCTAGGCATAGGTGCTGGTTACGCATACTTTATCACTAATAATGTGAGCGTGGAAGGTCTATTGAAATTCAACGCACTTGTAGGCGGTGGTAACAAAAATACCAACGGCGATCTAAACTTGGGCGTAGGTTTCAATATCTATTTGCCATCCGGAAAATTGAAAGCGGCTGCAAAAGACGCACAATAATTTCCAATACAAAAAGTGAAATCCCGGCAATTTGTCGGGATTTTTTTATACAAAATAGTCATGAAAATTAAATTCTATAGATTTGTGGTATGAAATATAAAAGTTATACAGATACGGTGATGAATGTTTTGGAAACATGGTATCATAAATTTATGGTGATGACGCCTAACCTCATCATAGGCGTTATCATTTTCATAGTTTTCTATACGGCCAGCACCTACCTCAGTAAAATCACGGTGAAAGTCTTCAATAAAGTTTTCCCAAAAACAGTACACCAAGACGCCGTGCTGAATCTTATCGGAATTTTTAGGTTTATTTTCATTTTAATAGGTATATTTTTAGCCTTTGAGGTGATGGGTTTCAGTGGGTTTATGCTGAAATTTATCGGAAGTCTCGGTGTGGCCGGGGTGATTGCCGGGGTAGCACTAAAGGATTTGGTTTCCAGTATATTTTCGGGATTGCTGGTGAGCGTGGATAAGGCTTTCAAGGTGGGCGACTACATTACAATAAGCAATGTGACTGGCACGGTGGAGGAAATCGGTTTCCTGACGACGAAACTGATCACCGATGAAGGTAAAAAGGTATATGTCCCTAACCAATTGATTTTCAATGCGCCATTTGTGAATTTTTCGGCATCCAAAGAACGGAAAATTTTTGTAAATCTTGAAATTCCAAATACCGAAAATCTTGAGAAGGCTAAAAAGGCGGTGCTGGATGCTATCAAAAGCCTGGAATCTGCAGATCCTGCGGGTAACTCGGAGGTGCTTTTCCAAAAGCAAAGTTTGGGAATTTTCTATTTGGAAGGTAGGTTCCAAATGGTTTCCGGCGGCAATATCGCACAGGCGAAAAGCGAGGCGCTCCTGAAAATAAAACAAAGATTAGACGCGGAAGGCATCTCCATGGTGCCGCCTACCATCCCGGCGGTAGACTGCGCGGCGGTTTAGTTGGTGGGTTGGTTGATTAAGTAGTAAGCCGCTTATTGAATTCACCACGGAATCTGACATGGAATCTCGCGCGGCCGGGATAGAAGCGGCATCCTTTTTTTGGGATGGGGCGGCGCCGACCGAAGGGAGGCGGCGCCCCGTCCCAAAAAAAGATACAGCGGATAGCCCGAAATGCCGCCCTAAAAATGAATGTAAGGTTATGGTTGTTGGTAAAATAGAAAAGCCCCGAAATTCGAGGCTTTTTATGATTTATGTTCAGGTAACAATTAGTTGCCCAAAACTTCTTTTACTTTGTTGGCTGCTTCTTCCAGAGTAATCGCGGAATGGATCGGAAGACCTGCCTCGTCGATTAGTATTTTGGCTTCTACTGCGTTTGTACCTTGCAAACGAACGATCAAAGGAACCGGGAACTGCCCGATGGCCTTGTAAGCATCTACAACGCCCTGTGCTACTCGGTCGCAACGAACGATACCGCCAAAGATATTGATGAGGATTGCTTTTACATTTTTGTCTTTCAGGATGATGTCGAAAGCGGTTTGAACTCTCTGTGCATCTGCAGTACCACCTACATCTAGGAAGTTTGCCGGGTTACCGCCAGATAGTTTGATGATATCCATAGTTGCCATCGCAAGACCGGCACCATTTACCATACAAGCGACATCGCCATCTAGTTTCACGAAGTTCAGACCGGCTTCGCCTGCTTCTACATCCATAGGATCTTCTTCTCTCTTATCACGAAGTTCTGCCAAATCTTTGTGACGGAAGAGGGAGTTGTCATCCAAAGAAACCTTGGCGTCTACTGCGATGATTTTGTTGTCGGAAGTTTTCAAAACCGGGTTGATTTCGAAAAGTGAAGCATCAATCCCTATATAAGCGTTGTATAAGTTGGTGATGAATTTTGTGAATTCTTTGAAGGCATTTCCCTCAAGGCCAAGGTTGAAAGCGATTTTTCTTGCCTGAAAGGCTTGCAGACCCAAAGCGGGATCTATGGTTTCTTTGTGGATAAGGTGCGGCGTCACTTCTGCCACATGCTCGATATCCATACCGCCTTCGGTAGAATATACCACGGTGTTTTTGCCCAAAGCTCTGTCCAAAAGGATAGATACATAGAATTCCTTGGTTTCGGATTCGCCAGGATAATAGACATCTTCGGCTACGAGTACGGAGTGTACTTTCTTACCTTCGGCAGAGGTTTGTGGTGTCACAAGCTGCATCCCGATGATGTTGTTAGCGTTTTCTCTCAGTTTTTCCATGTTCGGAGAAAACTTAACACCGCCGCCTTTACCGCGACCACCTGCGTGTACTTGTGCTTTTACCACCCAACCTTGTGCGCCTGTATCGGCACTTAGTTTTTCGGCAGCAGCTACGGCTTCATCTGCATTGTTGGCAACAAAACCGCGCTGAATAGCAACGCCGTATTTCGCTAAAATCTCTTTGGACTGATACTCGTGAAGATTCATAATATTTTATAATTAATTTATTCTTTTTTAATGTTTACAAATTTACAAAAAGTTTGCAAGAGTAGCTCTCAAATTAAAAGTTTTTTTGGGGTTGTCTCTACAGTGCACTGGCAGCCGCACCGGGTGGCTATATCCGCTACTATTCCCCGTTTTACCGCTCCGCGGCTTCACTGTTGGATATGCGCTACCACTACTCACACGGATTTTTGCTTCTTAGTCGTTGGTTGTTAAAAAATGTAAACTTATAAATTTCATTTTCAACATAGCGCTCCCGCGTTCCTATTTTTCGCAGACTGGAAAAACTGAGGTTCTTTCTATGCATTAGTAGAAATTTCTTTTATTAAGTCAACTATTTTGTTGTTGCTAAATTGTGTCCTAAATTCAATTTTCACTTTACCTTCAAAGAACTTTTCAGCGTGTTTTATTTTAAATTTTTCATCGTCGCGTAAACCGTCTTTGCCGTTAACGTCCTTTGTTTCTACGATAAAGTTTAGTTTTTGCTCACCGTCTTTGAATTTCAACACATAGGCAAAGTCTGGCGAATAGCTTTTTCCACCTGCAACTGGAATTTTTATTGAGTTCTTCGGAATCTTTGTAAACACAATTACTTCTTTAATCTCGGATTTTATGTTCGTTTTTTCTAAGTCAGAATCATAATACAATTCATCAAATAAATAAGAGTTTGCAACATCTTCGTTTGAAAACAAAACACCAACATCAGAAGCAGAAATCTCTTCCAGAACATTTCCATGCTCGTCTGTCAGTTTGGTCGGGTGTATGTTGTTTGAAACCTTTTTATACTCAATGCTAAATTTGTCAATGGCGTTTGCCATTAAGTAATAATCGAAGTTTTGTTTAATTATTCTGAGCGTTGTTTGATTTAGATATTTATTTATATCTGTTCCTGCATCGATGATTGATTGATGAAGTGTTTTGATATTTATATTTAAACTCTTTGAAAGCTCTTTCAGAAAATCGCTGTATTTCATTATTGAAATCGTAGCTGTTTTTCTATTGTAAACCGATTCAGGCTCGCTTACTATTGCCTTATTGTCTTTAATTTCAATTTTTGAAATTCTTTCGTTGATTCCGTCTGATGTGAAATTGTCTTTTTGTGCTTTTAAAAATTCGGTAAACAAAGTTTTGAAATTTGCTTCATTGTCAAACTTGTATTCAAGAATTACTTTTTCGTTCAGTTTTTCCCAAAGGTCTTTCAACTCTTGATATTTTTCTGTTCTAACAACAACTTTCTTTTTTGTGTCTGTTGCTTTTCGTATTTGGTTAGAGTTAACGCCTTCAAAAATTTTCGGGTAGTTTTGTTTGATAAAATCAAAACCTTCAGTTTTAAAATAATTTGTTCTTGTTACAACATTGTTTGAATCTAAAACTTCTAAAAGTTCATCTTCGGTTGTTTCGTATAGTTCGCAAATTTTCTTAACCATTATATCAGAAAGTTTGTCAGGAACTACTTCCATTGATACCGCTCCAGATTTCTGATTGATTTCATTTACCAATTTATCTACAAAATCACTTTCTGTAAAGTCAACAAAATAGTTTAGATAAAACTGTTCGTCTTTTACACGATTGCCATATTCATTTACTGGCAAACGCAAACCCCGACCAACTTCTTGCAATTTTGAAATTTCACTTCCGCTGCTTCGTAGTTTGCAAATCTGAAATACATTCGGGTTGTCCCAACCTTCGCGTAAGGTCCATTTAGAAAAAATAAAACGTCTTGGATTTTCTAAATCAAGCATTGCTTGTTTGTCGTGCAAAATTTCGTTTAACTCCTTTTCAATAGCTTCGTCTTTTTCTGTATTGTCTTTTGAAAAATATCCTGCGTGTGTAGCCGAAAGGTCAAGCAATGTTTTTTCAAGGTATGCTTTGTAAAAGACATCATTTTCAGTTTTAAGCAGTTCCTTTATTTCTAATTCAATGTATTGTTCTACGGTTTTTCGGATATATCCGTCTTCCTTTCTGTATTCGTCTATGTTGTCAATAAAAAACAGCGTAATCGGTTTTATTTTTACTTCTCTTGTTAGCAATGATTTTTCAATTTCAAAATGGTGCTTGATTGCCTTTTGAATCATTGTTTCCTGCAACTTTTCAGCATAAGAATAAGGGTTGATTTTATCACCCTTTTTCATTTCTAAACCATTTGATAAAACTACCGTGCTTTTATTCAAGTTTTCAATTCTCAAATCGGACATTTCAGAATGAATATTCACCAAGCTATCCTTTTTAGAGATTTTTACAGTTTTTTTCCTGTCGTTTTCTGTTAATTCAAAACTAGCTTCTGTGCCGTCAGAATCAATAAACTTTACTACTGCGTTTTTACCACTTTCAAATTCTGTAATGTGTCCGATTACACCTTTCACCAAATTTCTGTTGAATGAATCTACTGCGGTTAAAGTGTAAATCAAATTTTCATATCCTTGAAAGGTTGCACCATATCGCAAAATAAACTGGGGTTTCATTTTTTGAATGTTCTCCCAAGTTTTAGTGCCTGTTCCGAACTTGTGCGGTTCGTCAATAATCATAAACGGCTTAGTTGCTCCAATGGCATCAAAAGGAACGGTGTATTTATCAAAAAGTCCTTTGTCAAAACTCTTTTGCATTGTTTCAGAGTTAATCATACCAGCATTGATAATCATTACCTGAATACTGTTTTTTTCAAAATTACCTGCATTTACAAAACTTGTAACTGCTGGCGGTATGAACGATTTTTTGCTTTTGTTATTCTTTTTACTTTCTACAATATGCAAATGAAGCGTCTTTCCGTATTGCTCTTTGAAATGCTCACGGCTACTGTCCGATTTCAAAAAATCTATTGTTCCCGCTTTGATGGACAGCGTAGGAACGACCACAATAAACTTGAATATGCCAAAATTCTTATTGAGTTCAAAAATGGTTTTAGTGTAAGTGTAAGTTTTTCCTGTTCCAGTCTCCATCATTATATCAATGATGGTGCTGTTACGCTTTATTTTTTCATCTATACCGTTACTTTGTTGAACGGCTCTTAAATTTTGTGGATAAGTCCAGTCGCTTAAAAAATCAAATGCAGGATTGATGAAGTTTTTATCTGCTACTGTTGGTTGGACAAGATTAATATTCTCAAAAACGGCAATAGAACTTTCTACTGCTTGTGTTTGATGATTAAGATTCTTTTCAAAATTAAATCCCTTCATATTAATATCTTGTTATAAAGTCAATATCAATTTTTTTCTTGTTGGCGTATGACTTTATATTTTCAGAAAGTTCACGCAAGTTCTTACTGTCAAAATGATAACCAAAAGTGATTATGGATGTAGGATTGAATTTCTTGTCGGAATCAATTTTCTCAAGCAAGTTTTTTAGGTTGTCGGTTGTAAAACCTTTAGCCATCAAATACAATTTACCGTTTCCATAATAAGCGGCGTAACCTCCTAAATCAACCATTACTAATTCTTGTGTTAGAGCAATTCCATCATATGTTTTCCAAGTTGTTAGCAATGCTTTGATATCGTCTTCGGAGAGTTTGCTTTCATCAAACAAAGTGGTTTGGTTATTTAATTCATCAGATTCAAAATCGTAATCTTCCCAAATGGGTGTTGTTTCAAAAATTTTGAAATTGTTTTGAGTTTTACATTGCTCCAAATTTTCTATTTCTGCTTTGGTTTCTTCTGTTGGAAGTTCTTTTTTTAGTTTATCTATTTTTAGATCTATTTCTGCATTTATTTTTTTTGCTGCTCTCAATAAACGCTCTTTGGTGATTTCAAAAATAGTGGGTTCAGCTTTTAGCTCATCTTTTACAAAATCGTAGGCAGCTTTGCTTTTCTTTGGGTCGATTGGTTCAGGAATTTGCACTAATATGTATTTTCTTGTGCCTCCATCTTCGGCATTGAGTTGCATTACGGCATCACCAGTGGTTCCGCTACCAGCGAAGAAGTCGAGGATTAGGTCGGTTTTTTTTTCTTTTTGAGAAACACTAATTATTCGTTTAATTAATTTCGTTGGTTTAGGTGTGTCAAATGGAACTGTAGAGTCCGAAAAGAGATCTCTTAATTCGCTTTTAGCACCTATATTATGACCAGCGTCATTATAATTCCAAATTGTCGTTGGTACAATCCCATCTTGTACTTCTGATAAAAATGTTTTTAAATAAGGTCTTGATTTGTTGTCTTTTCCAAAAGTAATTCTGTTGTCCTTTAGTAATTCAAAATATTTTTTTTCTGAAACTACCCAAGCTCTTGTAGGTGGCGGAGTAAATTCATCACCATTTGGACCAACAATAATATAGTCATTTGCTTCACTATATGTTTTTACTGACAAATTTGTTGCTATCCATTCGCCTCTTTCATCATTATCTGGATTCTTATATTTAGCATTTAGCTCATTAGGTCGCTCAAATAAATTAGGAACCCATTTTTCTTTACTTTTTGCATATAATAAAATATGGTCGTGCACCTCTGAAAGATATTTGGAATCATTTGAAGCACCATATTTTTTATGCCATACAATATTTGCCACAAAATTCTCCTCTCCAAATACTTCATCCATCAGCAATCGTAATTGTGCAATCTCGTTATCATCAATGGAAATAAAAATTACGCCGTCGTCTTTTAAGAGTTGTTTAGTAATGTATAAGCGTGGA
Organism: Chryseobacterium sp.; assembly: GCA_018260475.1. Classification (GTDB taxonomy): domain Bacteria; phylum Bacteroidota; class Bacteroidia; order Flavobacteriales; family Weeksellaceae; genus JAGLBA01. The sequence continues at coordinate 24,840 of JAGLBA010000017.1, forward strand.
TACATAAAAGTGAGCCAAGCAGAATGACTATTACTCTTTTGCTGTGTAAAATCTAAAATCCGCTTCGCTTTTTCTTCGTCAACCCCAATAAGATTTTGTAATTCCTTTACTGTAAATTTTCTATCATCTTCATATACAAATCCATCACTTCCTGTGTTGTATGGTGGGTCTATGTAAATCATCTTAACCTTCTCGTAGTAGGCATTGGCAAGATGTTTTAATACTTCCAAATTGTCGCCTTTTATAAGCAAGTTTTCAGAGTTAGTGTTTTCGGGTTTGCTGTTGTGGTTATCGTCGGCTTTCAGCAAAGTTGTTGCAGGGTCGCTTGCCAATAGTCTTGCATACGATTTACCAAGCCAGTCTAATCCGTAACTTTCCGTTGAAAAGTTGATTTCATTTTCGGTCAGGTTGTTTTTGAATTTTTCTAATTGAAAATTTCCGTCTTTGTCAAAACAATGCGGAAAGTTTAATCTCAATGCTTCCAAATCCTTGTTTGGGACTTTTATTTCGGTTGTAATTTTTTGCTCGTTGCTCATTATTTTTCGTTATAAAATTGTTGTCGCCAACAGCGGACAATACATAGGCATATCGCTATGGAACCTTTAATAATTACTTCCCACTTCATTACAAAGCTCCTGCAACTCAGGAGGCATCTTCCCGAACATTCCGGTTTGGTAAAACTCATCGGTATGCGGGATGTAGACGCTGTAGTTCTTTCCAGTAGGAATAAGTGGGATGAAAAACAGAGTGATATAGTTTTTATAAACGCTTATCTGGACATTCACCTCGAAACCGTTGCGGTTAATTTTTCGGGTTTCCTGTCCCACAAGTTTGGATTTGTTACCTGCTATGAAGAAAAACATGGTGATTATTTTGGTTGTTAGTTTCCGTATGTGGGTGATTAGCTATGCCCTTCTAATTGATTTTCGGCTCTAATTTCTAAAGTCTGTTCTTTGTAAAATAGAAAATAAGCATTGCCCAGGAAATAATCATCAGAAGTCCGCCAAGTGGCGTAATAGGTCCAAGAAATTTAAAGTTGGTTCCCCAAGCATCGCTCATGCTTAGCAAATAAATACTTACCGAAAACAGAAAAGTCCCGACAATCATTAATATCGAAATCCATCTTTCCGTTCCTGTTTCAAATTTTAAAATATATCCGATGATGAGCAGGAAAAGCGCAGCGTACATTTGATAACGAACGCCGGTTTCAAAACTTTGTAATTTCTCTACGGAGATGATCTTTTTCAAGGCATGCGCTCCGAACGCTCCCAGTACCACGGATAAAAGCCCATATACGGCCCCTACGATTAAGGTTAAATTTTTCATATTTATTTAATTAAATTTTGATCCAAAGCAATTCTTCCCAAAAGGGTTATGATTCCCAAAATTATCAAGATGGTGGACATTTTTTTTGAAGAGTTCCACCGTGGGTTTTTGCTATATTTAATCACCAATCCCAAAATGATGAATATAACTGGCAGAAGGTATTGTATCGCTTTTAGCAGCATAATTTTATTTGTTTTTTAGTTTCTCGAACTCCGCAATTACCTCGTGGTGGCTTACCGTTTTGTCTTTATAATAGTTTACGAAGTATTGTTTTTCGTCCTCTGTGGCACCCAGTTGGTTCAGGATGTTGAGGAGGTGCATTTTCATGTGTCCTTTTTGGATTCCCGTGGTCACGAGGGAGCGAAGAGCCCCGAAATTTTGCGCCAAACCACTCACCGCCAAAATGCTCATCAATTCCTGAGCAGATGGCTTCCCCAGCAATGCCAAAGAAAACTTCACCAGCGGATGCAGGTTCGTGAGGCCGCCCACCACGCCGACTGAAATCGGTAAGTCAATCCAAAATCGAAAAATCCCGTTATCCGTGGTGCAGTGTGTAAGGCTGGAATATTTCCCGGATCGACTGGCGTAGGCATGAGCGCAAGATTCTGTCGCACGGAAATCGTTTCCAGTAGCGATAACCACAGCATCTATGCCGTTCATAATGCCCTTATTGTGCGTGGTGGCGCGGTAAGGTTCTATTTCGGCGATGATAACCGCCTGCTTAAATTTCCATGCAAATTCCTCATTGGAAATCCCGGAATCGTCCTTCAAATCCTCGATTTTACAAGAAACTTCGGCACGCACGATGCAGTCCGGCGTGTAGTTGGAAAGGATATTCATTACAATTTGTAGAGAATTCTTTTCCTCCGGAGAGAATTGTTCTGCATTTGCCACCTCTTCTTTCAGTGTTTTTCCAAACTGCTCCAAACAGGAATTTATAAAATTCGCACCCATGGAATCTTTGGTGTCGAAACTGGCTTTTAACTGGAAATAATTGGGTAATTCCGCCGTTTTATCGATGAGTTTGATGTCCAAAATCCCACCGCCACGGTTGCGCATATTTTTCGTGATGTCCTCCGTAGCTGCAAAGAGTTTTTGTTTTAAATTAAAGTTGAAAAAATTCAGGAGCTTATGCGGTTCTACATTCAGGATGAAATGCGTGTGTCCTAATTTTTCTGTATTAATGATCGTTGTTTTGAAGCCACCCTTATCCAGCCAAAATTTTGCCGCCTTACTTGCTGCCGCCACTACCGAACTCTCCTCTATCGCCATTGGCAATGCCAATAATTTATTGTTTATTAGGAAGTTAGGTGCAATTCCGTACGGCATATAGAAATTGGAAACGGTGTTTTCCGAAAACTCGTCGTGCAGTTTTTGCAAAGCAGCGTCGTCATTCCAATATTGGTTCAGTATTTTTTTATAATGCGCATCGTTTTCAAGATATTGTGATACGATCCAGTCGATTTTCCCCTGTTTTGTGAGTTTAGAAAATCCTTCTACCGGTTTGTGATTCATAATTGTAAAAATTAATTTCAAAGGTAATGAATTTGCGTGTTTTTTGAGGATCGGTATCGTCAATTTAGAATTTATTATGGGTATTTGTGTTAAAATATTAAAGCACAAAAGACATAAATGCAAACATGGAAAAAAAACGATGTTCCACATTATGCTTTCTATTTAATCAGTGACATTTATGTTAAAAAAATGACCGCGCTGCACAACGGCGAATCCTGCGCGGCCCGGCCTGAGCGGAGCTCGTTTTGTGAGGAGGAACGACGAACAAAACAGCGGGAGCGGAGGACGGAAATAGCCGCCCAAAAAAACAGGGTGAGATGAAAAATCCTGCTCGTGTTAGCTTCTTAACTTACATCAATGTGCTGTATTTTTATTTTTGCCTATATTTGTATCACTAATTTAAAAAACCAAAAATTATGGCAACACAATGGAACTTAGATCCTACGCACAGCGAGATCACTTTTAGAGTAAAACACATGATGATTTCTAATGTAAAGGGACAATTCAAGAATTTTACTGCGCAAGTAGAAATGGATGACGACGCGTTTAAAAACGCAAAAGTTTCGGCGCAAGTGGAAACAGCATCCGTGGATACTAATAATGCTGATCGTGATGTGCACCTGAAAAGTGCGGAATTCTTCGATGTGGAAAAATATCCAGAAATTACGTTTGAATCTTCTTCCCTAAGCGACGATGTTACAGGAAACTTGACCATCAACGGGGTTACTAAACCAGTGAAGTTGAATGTGCATTTTGGCGGAATTAATGTGGATCCATGGGGAAATACTAAGGCAGGATTCACTTTCGAAGGGAATATAAAAAGAAGCGATTTCGGTCTTACTTGGAACACGGCTTTGGATACTGGAGGCGTTTTGGTTTCTGACGATGTAAAAATCGCTGGAGAGCTTCAATTCGTAAAGGCATAATACTTTTCAATAATTGAGATAAAATTCACCCGTTAACGGGTGAATTTTTTTTGTTTAATCGAGACCAATAGTCGCAAAAGTTACACACAAAAAGCACGAAGAGAAACAAACATCTACGATATTACGAAATGACGAACTGTCGGCTGCAGTTTGAGCATGAGGAGCGTGAAAATCGGAGGATAAAGTGTATTTTTGTGGAAATTAAATCTTTATGTTTCTTTTTCGCACGCTTCTGAGTTTTTTTAAGGACGAGATATACCGCGAGCTCCTCATTACCATTATCGTTATGATTCTTGTGGGTACTTTGGTATTCCACTATACGGAAGGCTGGAACTGGCTGGACAGTCTATATTTTTGTGTTTCCACAGTAACTACCACCGGTTACGGAGACCTTTACCCAAAATCTACCGAAGGCAAAATTTTCAACATTTTCTATTTGTTGATCAGCCTTGTATTGGTTTTGATGTTCGTCAATACTATGAACCAGCATTACAACCAGCGGAAGTATAAAAAAGATAAAAAGGACCGCCACCACGAGGCGATGGTCGAAGTTCATAAAAAGGAAAATGAATAATTTTAACAATTTACAGCCTCATAATCAGATGATTTTTTTCGTCCGTAAGTTTATTACTTTTTCAAACGGAACTTACCCACCTTTCTGGCCTCCCATTTTTCCGTTATACCACCGGCAGTTACTTCTAAATATCCTGCGACTTTTCCATTACCTTCAGCAAAATAAGATTCAGAATCAGGATTTTGCAAATCCTCACCCAGCTTTCCAATCGAGAATTTTTGAGCTAAATATTTCGCCATCGCTTCTGGGGAATTACCGAGGGAGAATGTTTCGGCAAAGGTTACTCGGCCGATTTTTTGCAAATCACATAAACCCATCCACAAATCCACTCGGTTAAACCGCTACATTGAATTTCCTTGCACGAATCATGTCTGCGATTTTCAACATATCCTCGCCGATCAATCGGTCGTTTTCTAATTTTGGAACTTCGGAACGGATGAGGTCAAAATTTTCCTCAATAATTTTTGAACATTTTGCCGGACGGCGGAATTCTAAACCTTGCGCCGCAAACATTAATTCAATGGAAAGAATATTTACCAAATTATCCAAAACCTGGTTGAATTTTCTGCCCGAAATACTGCCCATGGACACATGGTCTTCCTGACCCAAACTCGTAGGTACGGAATCCGCAGATGCTGGGAAACATAGCGTTTTGTTCTCCGTCACCAGCGCCGCTCCAGTATATTGAGGAATCATATAACCAGAATTTAAGCCTGAACTCTCCACTAAAAGTTTTGGCAAACCGTATTTTCCTTCCAGCAAAAGGTAACTTCTCCTATCGGAAATATTCCCAAGTTCCGCCGCCGCGAGTGTGGCATAATCTAAAGGCATCGCCAAAAGTTGTCCATGGAAATTTCCGCCGGAGATGGATTCTTCCGCACTTAAAATAATCGGGTTATCGGTAACAGAATTAAGTTCAATTTCAGTTAGTTGAAGAAGGTGTTCGAAGGCATTTCTACTTGCGCCATGCACCTGCGGAACACATCGCATGGAATACGGATCCTGCACGCGGTCGCAAAACTCATGCGCCTCCATATTTTCGGAATTTTTCAAGAATCTAAGCATTCTTGCCGCTACTTTTTTGCTTCCTGCAAAAGGACGAATCTCGTGAAGCTCCTTTTTGAAAGGGCTTTTCGAGCCACGATACGCCTCCAAAGACATCGCAGCCGTCATATCAGCAAGATCGAGCAGATATTCCATTTTTTCTAAACCAAAAATGGCATGAGCAAGGATAAACTGCGTCCCATTTATCAGTCCAAGACCTTCTTTTGGACCTAATTTCAAAGGCTCCAAACCATGCTTTTTCAACACAGGAAGGGTTTCTACCACGGCACCATTTTCCCAAACTTTTCCAAGTCCCAAAAGCGGCAAAACCATGTGTGCAAGAGGAGCCAAATCGCCCGATGCACCCACAGAACCCTGCTCCGGAACTACGGGGATGATGTCTTTATCCAACATCAAAGCCAATCTTTCAATCACTTCCAAGGAAACGCCGGAAAATCCTTTTGACAACGCATGGATCTTCGCGATAATCATCAGTTTGGTAAGTTTCTTATCTATCGGTTTGCCCACGCCCACAGCATGGGAAATAATAAGATTGTACTGCAGTTGTGCTGTTTCCTCATCGGAAATTTTCACATCGCAAAGCGGTCCGAAGCCCGTATTGATGCCGTAAACCGTGCGGTCAGACTCTACAATTTGGCGTACATTATTTTGAGATTTTACGATTCGTGCTCTCGCTTCATCGTTCAGTGTTGCTTGGGAAGGATCATTGGCAATGGCCAAAATATCATGCAGATCTAAGGTATCTATACCGTAAATGTTCATTTAAAATTATTTTGGCTAAAATTACATTTTTCTGCGCGATTAGGAAAGTTTTAGCCTAAACTAATTATGATTTGCCATTATTTAAAAAAATATCATTTCTGGGAGATGAAAAATCAAATCCGTATTTTTGCAGCGTGAATCCCAACCTCGAACTACAACTCAAAAGCCTTCCAAGCGAGCCCGGCGTGTACCGTTTTTACGATAAAAACGGGCAACTGCTGTATGTGGGCAAGGCGAAAAGCTTGAAAAACCGCGTACTGAGTTACTTCAACAAAAACCTTTCCGGATACCGTACGCGGATCATGGTATCGAAAATTCACCGTTTGGAAACCACCATTGTCCCTAGCGAATACGATGCGCTTTTGTTGGAAAATAATTTGATCAAGGAGCATCAGCCGTTTTATAATGTGATGCTGAAGGATGACAAAACCTACCCTTGGATTTGCATTAAAAATGAAGATTTCCCCCGAATTTTCCTCACGCGGACGATGATTAAAGACGGTTCCGAGTACTACGGCCCTTATGCCAAAGTGCGCCCGGCGAAGATTCTTTTGGACACCATAAAACACATTTACAAAATCCGGACTTGCAGCCTAAACCTCAGCCCCAACAAAATTGCTGAGGGAAAATACCGTGTTTGTCTGGAATACCACATCAAAAACTGCGAAGGCCCTTGCGAAATGCTGGAATCTATGGAGGATTATGATGCTAAAATAGACGCGATCCGAGGGATTGTAAAAGGAGATTACCGTTTGGCAAAGGATTATTTAATCAACCAAATGAACCGTTTTGCGTCAAATTTGCAGTTTGAAAGCGCACAAACCATCAAGGAGCGCATCGAAATGCTGGAAAAATACCAAAGCAAACACACCGTGATGAACCCACACATAGATGATGTGGATGTGTTCGGGATGACGAGCGACGAAACGGCCGCCTATGTGAATTATTTTAAAATCCGAAACGGAAACATTATCCAAAGTTTTACCACAGAAATCAAAAAAATATTGGAGGAAACCGATGAGGATATTTTGGAAGAAGCATTGATAGAAATTCGACAAAAATTTAACTCTGATTCCAAAGAGATTTTGCTTCCGTTCCACCTGACTGTGGAAATTCCAAACGCTAAAATATTCGTCCCGAAAATGGGCGACAAAAAACGCATCGTAGAACTATCCGAAAAAAACGCTAAGGAATACCGTCTGGAAAAAATGAAACAGATGCAAATCGTGGATCCTGACCGGCACGCCAACCGCATCATGGCGGAAATGAAAAAACTCCTGCGTATGCCCGAAGAACCCCGCCACATTGAAGGATTCGACAACTCCAACATTCAGGGTACAAATCCCGTTTCTGCATGCGTAGTCTTCAAAGATGGCAAACCGAGCAAGGCCGATTACCGGATTTTCCACCCAAAAACCGTGGTGGGCGCCAACGATTTCGCAACGATGGAAGAAGTAATCTACCGCCGATACAAAAGAATGCTGGACGAAAACGAGTCTTTGCCGCAACTCATCGTGATTGATGGGGGGAAAGGCCAACTTTCTTCGGCGGTGAAAAGCCTGAAACTTCTCGGACTTTACGGGAAAATCACGATTATCGGAATCGCAAAAAGATTGGAAGAGATTTTCTTTCCGGAAGACCCGATTCCGCTCTACCTCGACAAAAAATCTGAAACACTGAAAATCCTGCAACGCGTGCGCGACGAAGCCCACCGATTTGGCGTAAAACACCACCGCACACGGCGAAAAAACACGACCATTACCTCCGAACTGGAAACAATTCCGGGTGTAGGAGGAAAATCGATTGACCTATTATTTGAAAAACTGAAATCCGTAAAGCGCATCAAAGAAGCGCCATTGGAAACCTTGGAGGAAATCCTCGGAAAAAGCCGCGGAAAAGTTGTTTGGGATTTCTTTAATGAAAAATAATTAGACCGAAATTTCTCTTTGAAAATCTCCAAAGGTCCCGTTTCACTATCATTTTTTTGAGAACACTTCTTTGCTGAAATTGCCGTCGGAATTTGAAGTTTCAATGATGATGGTTTGTCCATCCATATACCCCAATGCATGCGCGCCGTTGGCCATTTTCACATGGTACACCTCTTTTTTATCCGACTCCCGAAAAATGGCGTATGCGGTGGTATTTTTTACATCAAAAAGCATAAACTGGCCTGCCGAAATCGCAACATGGCGCACTTCTAAATCACCATTTTTGTATAGTGAATTAGTGGTAAGGGCGTCCTGCGGTTTAGCAGATTCCGAAGTTTTTTTAGGTTGAATTAAAGATGCTTGGGGTTTCGCACTTTGGATTTGTGCCAGAGCATTGGAGAGCGCATCGGGATAGCCCGTATCGAAACTTTTATCGTTGGAAACACCTGTGTATGTGGCCAATACCTTATCATGACAATCCTTCAAAGCCACCGAAACTTTATTTTTAAACAAACTACTGCTGTTGATAAGGTCTGCCGTCATCCTGCTGCACGGGTTTTGCACCGCCTCTGCCGGCCACGCAGATTCATCCGAAGTAAGCACGGTGTAAGACTTATTTTTTAAGTCCTTGGAAAGTTTTGCGGAAAGGCCATATTCATTGTCATTAAAATTACTGAGTTTGGTAGGAATCAGGATATAAGGATAGTCCGATACGCTTTGTGCCATGGCAAAAGGCGAAAAACAGAACATAATCAGTTTCAAAACAGTTTTCATAGGGTTTATTTTTATCAAATTTAGAATAAAATCGGTTATAAATTCCTTTTAAATAAAAAAATCCCGACTAATTACCGGGATTTTGTCTTTTTGTTAAGGATAAGGAGCGAGTTGCACCGCCAGCCCATTGATTTCTTCCGTAATCGGTATTTGGCAGCCCAGGCGGCTATTACTTTCCACATGGAAAGCTTCGCCGAGCATGGCATCTTCTTCCGCTTCCATCGGTTTTAGTTTTTCCGCACCAGAAATGATGTAAACTTGGCACGATGCGCACATGGCCATACCGCCGCAAACGCCGATAGTGCCTTCCTCCGCGAGTTCGTAGGAGCGTATGACCTCCATCAGGTTCATGCTCATATCCGTAGGTGCTACCACTTGGTGAGCTTCGCCGTTTCGGTCGATGATTTTTATACTGATATCATTCATTATCAAATGTTTAGTGTATTTTTTTAACCACTGCTTTTTCGGCCTCTTTTCGAGTTCCATCAAAGCCATCTACACCACTCACGGTTGTATATTTTAGGACATACTTTTTACCCGGATTCAGGCGGTTGTAAATGCTTTGGCACATCAAAGTCGCCTCATGGAAACCGCAAAGAATCAGTTTTAGTTTACCCGGATAGGTATTGACATCACCAATGGCATATACACCATCGATATTTGTTTGATAATCCAATGCATTATTGACCACGATTGCATTTTTCTCAATATTCAGGCCCCAGTTAGCAATTTCTCCCAGTTTCGGGGTAAGCCCGAATAGCGGAATAAAATAATCGGTTTCTATTTCCACCTGCTCGCCCTCCTTTTGGACGGTTACGCCCTGGATGTGGCCGTCGCCTTTCAAGGCAACCACCTCTCCTGGAGTAATCAGGTTTACTTTGCCTTGGTTTTTCAGTTCCTGCACCTTCTCCACGGAATCCAGAGCCCCACGGAACTCATTTCGGCGATGGATCAGCGTAACTTCGCTCGCTACATCAGATAAGAAAATAGTCCAGTCCAAAGCGGAATCTCCACCTCCGGCAATCAATATTTTTTTGTCTCTAAAAAGTTCCGGATCTTTCACAAAATACTCCACGCCTTTATCCTCATAAGACGAAATATTTTCCAATTCCGGCTTCCTCGGTTCAAAAGTTCCCAATCCACCGGCGATAGCCACGGCTTTGGCGCGGTGTAATGTGCCTTTATTGGTCACCACTTCAAACCACACATCATCTATTTTATTTAATGAAACAGCGGTTTCACCCAAAGTAAACCCGGGTTGAAACTGCTTGATTTGTTCCATTAAATTATCTACCAACTCGCCTGCGTTTACCGATGGATAACCGGGTATATCGAAAATTGGCTTCTTGGGGTAAAGTTCTGCCAGTTGCCCGCCCGGTTGCGGAAGCGCATCGATGATGTGGCATTTTAGTTTGAGCAATCCGGCTTCGAACACGGTAAAAAGTCCCGTAGGACCGGCGCCGATGATGAGTATATCTGTGGTAATCATAGAATTTTTTTAAAAATATAGTGACAAATTTACAAAAATTAAATCACGGCTGTTTATGATATAATGCAGATGCTTATATTTTAAATTTTAACATTAAGAAATAAAAACACTCTAAATGCCGTTGAATGATTGTTTAATCTATGGCAAAATTTTTGTTGAAAAAGAGTTTATGAAGAAAATATTGAGCATACTTACGATTTTAAGTTTTAGTTTAGGCTTCGCACAACTCGAAAATATTTCGGGGGGCGAGCGTCTCATCTACCGCATCCACTATGGCGCACTGAACGCCGGAACCGCCACCCTCACGACTTTGAAAACGAATTACCAAGGAGTTCCGCATTTTTATGTGAAAGGCGTGGGACGAACCACTGGGCCGGTGCGGACTTTCTTCAAAGTGGAGGATGTGTATGAAAGTTACATCAATATCAGTACGGGATTGCCGAGTTACTATATCCGCAATGTGAGGGAGGGCGGTTATTCCCAGCATCTGGCGGCAGCCTTTAACCAAAACAATCAAACGGTAATTCTTACCGATAAAAAAAATCCGGAGAACGGCTCAAAAGTCATTAAAACTGTGAAAGGTTTGCAAGATATGATTTCTGCATTCTACTATCTTCGCGGACTTTCACCAGAGGAAATCCGCGTAGGTACCGTGAAAAATCTGAATGTCTGGATCGACAAAGAAATGTTCGGATTTAATATTAGAATTGTCGGTATTGAAACCATCAACACAAAGTATGGTAAGTTAAATTGCCTGAAAATCCTACCAACAGTGAAAGGTGGGCGTGTTTTCAAAAATGATGAAAGCGTGGTGCTATGGGTAAGCAACGACCAAAACCACATACCAATCGCAATAAAAGCGGAACTAGTAGTTGGATCTTTGCGAGCAGATATTGATGGTATTACCGGCCTGAAGTATCCCTTGAAATTCATTAAATAAAAAAACTTAAATATTCAACAAAATAAAAAAAGCGTTTCCAAAATCGGAAGCGCTTTTTTTAGTTACAATGCGTTGAACTGTTCGAGCATTCTTTTATCATTTTCAAAGAACATTCGAATGTCGCCCATTTGGTGCAGGAGCATCACGATTCTTTCGATGCCCATCCCGAAGGCATAGCCGGAATATTTATCGGGGTCTATGTTTACATTTTTCAGTACCGCGGGATCCACCATACCGCAACCCATTATCTCCAGCCAACCCGTTCCTTTGGTGATTCTGTAATCGGTTTCGGAGTTCAGTCCCCAATACACATCTACCTCGGCACTGGGCTCTGTGAAAGGAAAGTAAGACGGGCGCATCCTGATTTTGGACTTGCCAAAAAGTTCTGTGGTGAAGAACTGAAGCGTCTGTTTCAGATCTGCAAAACTCACATTTTCATCAATATAAAGACCTTCTATTTGATGGAAAATACAATGTGAGCGCGAGGAAATAGCCTCATTACGAAATACACGCCCCGGAGATAGTATGCGAATCGGCGGTTCATTGTTTTCCATGTGGCGGATTTGCACCGAAGAAGTGTGTGTCCTCAACAAAATATCGGGATTTTTCTCTATGAAAAATGTGTCCTGCATATCCCTCGCCGGGTGGTATTCCGGGAGGTTTAGCGCAGTGAAGTTATGCCAATCGTCCTCTATTTCTGGGCCATCTGCCACGGCGAAACCTATGGATTTAAAAATCTCTGTAATGCGATTTCTCACCAAACTAATGGGGTGGCGGGATCCCAATTCTAATGGAAATCCTGGGCGGGTAAGGTCTTCTTTATCGGCTTGTACGCCGGCATTATCAGAATCTTTCAACTCATCTAATTTTGCGGCTACAATTTGTTTTAGGGTGTTGATTTTTTGACCAAATTCTTTTTTCTGCTCGTTTGGAACAGTTTTAAATTGATCAAATATTTCGTTTAGAATTCCTTTTTTACTGTTATATTTTATTCTGAACTGCTCTATTTCCTCCTTATTGGTAGAGGAAAATTGGGCTACATCGTTCAAATATTCATCAATCTTATCTAGCATGGTAATGGTTTGATAGGCAAAAATACTACTTTTAAATTTTAAAAAATCGTGAAAAAGTGCATTCACATTAAAAAATCTGCCTATTTATGGGCAGATTTAATTTTTAGATTTACGATGATTATTTCTTTTCCATTGCCTTGATAAGCACTTGGAGCGTCATTTCATTTTTAATAATGCCGTTAGCCACTGGCATTTGGAATTTCACGCCGTAATCGTCTCGGTTGATGTCCGTAGGTTCTGACGCGATACTCACTTCGCCGTCTTTCACGGTTACATTCGTATTAAATTTTACAGGTTTAGTAATTCCTTTTATGGTAAGATTTCCTTCCATGAGCGTATTGTAATCGCCTTCTGGAGCTGGCGTGCTCACTTTGGTAACCTCGAAAGAAGCAGTCGGGAATTTTTCGACATCAAAAAAATCTGCAGACTTTAAGTGGCCCTCCAATTTTGTTTTTTGTTCAGCATCGTCCTTTAGATCGGTGTTGTCCAAGGAAGCCATGTTGGCAACAAATTTTCCACTTTCAAGTTTTCCGTCTTTCACAGTCAGGTCGCCACTTTCAAATTTAATTGTTCCGAAATGGCTTGTGTTATCAGATTGCAATACTTTGAAACCCTTCCACTCGATTTTGCTGTTCAGGGTATCTAGCACGAACTGTCTTCCTTCCTTGGTGGTGGTCACTTCTGAGCTTTCGCTCGTCACAGGTTTGTCTTTTCCGCAAGTAACTAAAGCCGTTCCTGATAAAACAATAGCCAAAACAGGCAGAGCAAATATATTTTTCATTTCAGTTATAAATTTTGAGCTAAATTAACGATTTTATATGCCAATTCAAAATTAATTATTTTTGCTGAATGTTATTAGAAGTCAGACACCTCAGATTTTCATACACCGCAGACCGGTCACTGTTCCGCAACTTGAACCTCCGCATAGAAGAAGGCGGCGCCGTGGCACTTGCCGGCGAAAGTGGCTGCGGGAAATCTACCCTACTGACCCTGATCTATGGTCTTGCCGATTGGCAAGAAGGGGAAATTATCTTCGATGGGAAACAACTGATGGGCCCTAAAGGGAACATCGTTCCGGGAGAAAAAGACATGAAGTTTGTTGCGCAAAACTACGACCTCATGCCCTATTCCACCGTGGCGGATAATGTAGGAAAGTTCCTCTCTAATATTGATTTGAAAGCGAAAGCCGAAAAAGTAGCAGAACTGCTGGAGGTAGTCGGGCTTTTGGATTATGCCAAAGAATTTCCGAAGAACCTCAGCGGCGGGCAACAGCAACGCGTGGCCATCGCACGGGCGTTATCGGTAACGCCGAAACTCCTTTTGCTGGACGAACCTTTTAGCAATTTAGATTTTTCAAGAAAAGTAGAACTCCGCGAACGGCTTTTTAATTATGTGAAAGAAAAACAGATTACGCTGATCATTTCCACGCACGAAATTCAGGAAGTGCTGCCGTGGCTGGACAGAATCATCGTGCTCCAGGAAGGCCGCCTAATTCAAAATGACACCGCGGAAGAAACTTATAGAAACCCTTACAATTCCTATGTTGCCAAGCTTTTTGGGGAAGTAAACCTCCTTTCCGACAACGAGCGCGAAACACTTGGATTAAATAAAAACCACCTTTACCCTCATGAAATATCGATTTCGGAAAATGGAAAGCAGGCAAAAGTCTTGGAAAGCCGATTTGCTGGAAGCCACTACTGGAATAGGATATTGGTGGAAGGAATTTCTTTGGTAATGTATTCGGAAACACAAATTGCGGGCGATTTAGTAGTGGATTTTAAGCATTTGTAAAACAAAAAGCCTCATATTTGCGATGATTCTTGTGACCGCTATAGGGTTCGAAACTATGAAGTTTGCTTAGATAGCTGGGAAAACGTTTATTTGCTACCATCTATCTCTGTATAACTACTTGATTATTAAAGCACGTACATCTCAAAGCTCTTTTCCGTTAGCTGAAATTATAAATACAAATATCTTACAAAATTTATGCACTTACCAAAATTATTCAAAACAGAAAATTTCGAAATTCTCAAGGAAATAATTAAGAATAATTCATTTTCAAATCTGATTATTTACAATGAAAAGATCTTGACAACACGTGCAATGATGTTATTAAATGGAAATGAAAATGATTTTTACATCGAAACACATTTGAATCGGGCCAATCCTGTTGCACGGAAAATTGATGCAGAAAATGAAGTTTTATGTGAGTTTTTAGGTGTTCACACTTATATCAGTTCTTCATGGTATGATCATACAAACGTTTCGACCTGGAACTATGAACAAGTTCAAATATATGGAAAGGTGGAATTTATGAATGACATCCAATTATACAATCATCTAAACAAGTTGACTAATATATATGAAGCACCTCAAAAATGTCCAATGACCTTAGAGAAAATGGGGAAAGAATTTGTGGAAAAGGAGATGAAAGGCGCAATTGGGTTAAACATTATTCCAACTGAGATTAAAATTAAACAAAAATTCTCACAAAATCGCGAGGAAAAGAACAATGTGCGAATAATCAGTCACTTGGAACAATCTGAAGATATTATGGACAAAAAAGTGGCTAAGAAAATGAGAGAATTATAATAAAAACTTCTACTAATAACTAAGCTTTCGTCTTGTCCGCAGGACAGAAGATGAAAGCCCGTTGAACGGAAGTTCCGGTAGCTTTTCAGCAGTATGATGGTCCTCTTATGGGGATGTCGTTTTCAGAATTTAGATACACAAAGCAGTTTTTTCGGAG
>JAGLBA010000180.1 GCA_018260475.1 Chryseobacterium sp.
CTAAATATTTCAGCATTAATGCATTTTGTTTTATATTACCGCATTTACCCACCACAAATGTATTTTTACTGAAAGTTTTTAACATAGTTTTCACCGCAACTTTTTATTCGCGGTGGAAAATACATTTTCATGCTTAAAATTTTTTTCATTATCCAAATTTCATTGATAATTATCCCATTTCAAGTTTATTATTGCATGTTTTCATATGTAATGAAGTTTATTGTTTGGTCTGTTATGTGATTTCTTACTAATTTGCAGTGTGATTAAAAATTATTTAAAAATTCATTTATTCATCAAACATAAAATAAAATATTTTTATTTAAAAAATTTTTAAAAAGTTGTTTTACAATGCAAATCAGCACTGTGACGATTTTCTGATTCATAACAATAAATTATTTTAAATAAAATCTATGCGTTTTGTTTAAATGAAAATTTCATTCTTATTTCCATCCTTGATTATTTGCACACTATGAATACAAAGAGAGCGGTTACCTTTACTATTTTCTGATCTTTTGTTTCACATCCTTGAACAAACGGATAGAGAATTTGATTGACAACGTAAAAAAGAGGTGTCTGTGGACTTGTTTGAGCATTTCTGAGTCTGACAATTCCTTCTTCGCATGACTGAAATGTAAACAAAATATTGTTT
>JAGLBA010000181.1 GCA_018260475.1 Chryseobacterium sp.
GGGGGGTCCAGGTAGGGCTGAGTTCCAAGCCCGAGTCACGGTTGAGATTTTGGGGGTGTTTCAAGATTTCTATGGATTCCAAAAAGGGAAGATGTTGAGGCAAAGGGTTCTTTACCAGGACCTTCGTCTTATTGAATAGAATTTTATGATTGTACAATAGGGCATGTTCTGCCAATGCTGATTTTTCTGGCTGATCTAGTCGGAAATGGCGTTCGTGTTCTTTCATCCGAATAGATACGGACCGATTGGTCATGCCTATGTATGCTTGGCCGCATTGGCAGGGAATGCGATAAATGCCAGGGTAAGCCTGGGGGTCGATTGCATCTTTGGGAGAACGGAGTAACTGTGATATCTTGGTGGTGGGAAGAAAAATGGTTGATATATTACGTTTTTTGAGATGTCTCGAAAGGCGGTCAGTGACGCCGCGAATGTATGGTAAAAATGCTTTTTTCGGTGAACAAGAAGAGATCGTAGTGCTGTGTGTGTCCTGTTAGGTGAAGATTTCATGATGTTTTCTATTGTTTTAATAGAATACCCGTTGGCTTGAAAGGATTTGGAAAGAAGTTGTAGTTCGGAAGGAAGGGAAGACGGATTGGAAATCATGTGTGCTCTATGAAGAAGAGTGCAGAGTACACTTCTCTTTTGAG
>JAGLBA010000182.1 GCA_018260475.1 Chryseobacterium sp.
CCCTCATTGGAGTATCGAGCGTTATATTGGCATAGTTGAACAGATCGGTCTGTATCGCCGTCGACAAATATCCTCTGTCGCCGATCAGTGTGCAGTTCTCCATCTGATGCCTTATATCCTGCAGAAAATGAATGTCGTGGACGCTTGCCGTGGAGATGTCAAAACTTTGGAACACCCCCGAGGCGGAACACACCGCGTGCAGCTTGTAGCCATAATAGTAACTGGACTGGGAGGCGCAATAACCCTTGCTGGGGAATGAAAACTCACTCTCCTTGCATATTTTAGAGCGGTTTGCCCTTGCGTTTTTACAAATTTCCAGGGGCATTGAGTCCACTATGAAGACATTTTCCGTTTCATCGAACCTGGCGACCATCAGCTTTCTGATGTCCTCCATGTGCAGGAAAAGTTTTCTTTTTCTACGGTTGTACACGCTTCTCTCAATCATCCCGTTTAGTTTTGAGTTTGATATATACCTAAACAGTTGATATTCGGAATCAATGGATAGATATTCCGCAGAAATATTAATCGCAATGAGTTCTAAATCAGACAGCTTTGGTTTGATGGGTTTGAAATAAAAGTTCTCGTCCAAAGTTAGTTTCCTTAATTCATTCAAAATAAAGTCGTAAATTGCATCTAGGTTATTCATA
>JAGLBA010000183.1 GCA_018260475.1 Chryseobacterium sp.
AAATAAAGCATGAATAATTTATTTATTTTTCTAAAGATAAATTGAAAGAAAAAAGCATAGCTTTTGCAAAAAAAAAAAATTAACAGTTTGTAGTTCTCAGAGTGGCAGAAAATTGCAAAATAAATTACTAGCCAAAAAAAAATTATCTTTTGAAGTTCGGAGGAGGGGACGCGGGAGTTACCGTTAAAATGGCATCAGAAAAAAAGGTTATTATTTTTATTTATAAATAAAATTAATTGATTAATTAATTTTAATTAAATAAAATTTTACAAAAAGCGTATAGAATTTAGGCAAAATTTCTTTTGCCCAAAAGGCAAATTTCCTTTTTTGGAAAGGTTGAATCGATTTTTCTAGCCTGAATCGATTCCAAAATTTTTTTCCTTTTTTTTAATTATTTCGTCGTATTATCTAATTCATCAATAATCCAGTTTACTAAGTCATCACCATTTCATAAAAACCTTAAATACCTTTTGATGATCATTCTCCGTTGAATGATTCAATGATCTAATTTTCTTTTTAAAATTATGAAATTTTATATATGCAAAATACAAATTTCAATTTTCATCATCTCTCTCAATCTCTTTTAATCTCTCTCTCTCTCTCTCTCTCGCAATATTACTGCTTCCGAACAAAGGTAATTTTATTTT
>JAGLBA010000185.1 GCA_018260475.1 Chryseobacterium sp.
ATGTTATGACTATCATCATTATTCTCTAATATTCATTATTCCCTCACTTGTTCGAGACGTCGTGATCGAATAAGGTGACCGAAAAAACGATATCGAACAGATTCCCATGAATTTCTTCCGGCACTACTCTGCTAATTATATTATTTTATTTATGCTATGTATTTTTATAATATTTTAACTTATACTGGGCTAAAAATAATATAAATAATATTTAATAATTAAAATAACTAAATTAAATGTATTTAAAATAAAGTCAAGTTTGCGCCGGTGATTAATTTGCTCCAGACGAATCTTCAAATATTACTTTTCGGCCTGTTGGCAAAAAAAGGGTTTTTGCCAGATTTAGGAGACGGAATAATAGGCTCCAGTGTAAAATCAATCAATAAATTAAATTTCAGAGTTTATTATTATTATTTCAATTTAATTATCAAATTAAGCATCAATTTACTTTCAATTTAATAAATCGATTTGCGGACTTTCAAAGAAAGGAAAAATAATAAAAATAAAATCATTTTTTAAACATTTTTTTAAACAGAACTCCTTATGACTCAAAAATAGCAAATCAATGATGGTTCCCTCCTTTCCTCCCCCCAAAAAAGAACCAAATAAAATGCAGGGGGATGACTATGAAGGGGGGGGGTGTTA
>JAGLBA010000186.1 GCA_018260475.1 Chryseobacterium sp.
ACAAAAATGTTTTTTTTTGAAGATGTCACGATTTCCATCTTCAGTTTCGTCTGGATTGCAGTAAAAAATTCGGTCATCGATTTGAAACGGTGAGAATTTGGGGAGAGAACGGTGGGGCGGCCATTTGAAAAAAAAATTCCGGCTTCGGTTTTTTTTTTTTGAATCGCATTAAAAGAGAATTCATTGAAACGCTTACCTCCGTTGAAAATCCCCGTTTTCGCTTCCCCGAGAATCTGTTCCTAGCTTCAATTTCATTAAAACTTCAACTTTGAGTTTTTCACTCACTTTTATTTTTTATTTTTTTTTTATTTTTAATTATTTACAACGTCAGAACCTTCGCGCCCGCCCCCGGCTTTCTTGAACCGATGAAAAAAAAATGGAAACTTTTCACCGGTTAGAGAAATGACGTAATAAAAGAGGGTCGAATTAAAATTATTACGTACTTCCGGTGAAAATGAAATATATTTTTTTTAAATAAAAATTTCCGAATTTAATATAAAAAAAACAAGAAAAAAAATAAAAAAGAATTCATCGGGGCAGAGGACAAATAAAATAAAAAAGAAGCGAATTTTGTTTAAATCAAATCGGATCGAAATCGAACGTTTGTATAGAAATTTGTGTAAAACAAAAAAAAATCAAAATCC
>JAGLBA010000187.1 GCA_018260475.1 Chryseobacterium sp.
TTATTATTATTCTTTTTTCTGGGATTATTATTATTTTTTTTTATACATAATTTTTTCGCCATCTTTTTATTGTTTTGGTTGGAATTTTTTTTTTTTTTTGATTTTTATTTGTAAAATGTTGACTTCTGTTATTAATTGATTGATTTTACTGCTGCTGCTTCCGACGTTCGTCACGTTTTGGTTTAATCATTTTCTGATTATTATTATTATTATTATTATTATTTTTTTTTTTATTATAAGCTAAAATTATATATTAGCATAAAAATTAGTGCTTTATAAGCGTTTTTTTTAATCAAGTTTTTTAATGTTTTATTTTTTCATAAATAAATCGCTCATAAAAAGTTTTTTTTTTTTTTTTTAGAAAGCAAATCTTTTCTTTTCCGTAAAAGATTCATAAACTGAAGTAATTTAAATTTTTAAAAACAGAAATATCTAAAAATAAAATTTATAAAATTTAAAATACACATAGTTCTTTAGCTTTACAATAAAAAAGTCCATTTTTATCAATACTAAAAATACTTTAGGCATTAATGAACTGTTATCAGACCAGAAGCCTTGTGTGTGGCAGAATATTTCACCTTAAGGGAAAAGGAATACCAAAACTAGTGGATGTCACACGCAAAAGAAGGCTTGCCTTTTACGAA
>JAGLBA010000188.1 GCA_018260475.1 Chryseobacterium sp.
CATCAAATTCGGCCTTTAAAATTACAATATTTTATGTTGTCCTACAAGTTTGACCAGATCCATTCAAGAATTATGTCCAAGTGATTTACCAGAGAGAAATTGTAGTTGCATCCAATGAAAACTATTTTTTTTTTATTTGATTTAATATTAGAGATTTTTTTAATGTTTTAATTTTAATTTAATGCAATGGAAAATTTAATTAGATTTTAAAATGTTGATTCAATTTTGAAAGGTTTTTGAAAAATTTTTTTTTTCTAAAATAATGTTTAATTTAAATTATTATATATTTTTTTGAATAATGACCATTCACGTGCAAATAGGAGTTAATTTATAATACAAATTTTTGTGTGATGCACATAATTCACCTTTTCAACGATGCACACTCTAATTGTCTCTTTATTTTCTTTTTCTAGTTTCTTTTTTGCTCAATAAATGAATATTGCTTATTTCTTTTCTCAGGTTTTTCAGTTCACTCAAAGCAACTTTCAGAAGCCTTCCTTCTGGACTATTATAAGGTTCATAAATTA
Organism: Chryseobacterium sp.; assembly: GCA_018260475.1. GTDB lineage: Bacteria > Bacteroidota > Bacteroidia > Flavobacteriales > Weeksellaceae > JAGLBA01. The sequence goes on from JAGLBA010000188.1 coordinate 528, forward strand.
ATAAAGAAATTGCATGTTTCAAAACATTTTCACAATCTTTTAATTGATCTAAAAATTCCTTTGTTGTTATTTCATTTGAGTCATAAGCTTTTTCAGTAAGAATCAATTTGGATTTG
>JAGLBA010000189.1 GCA_018260475.1 Chryseobacterium sp.
TCTTGATTCTAACCGATTGACAAGAGAATGAATGAATGAATCGATCAATCAATCAATCAATAAATCAATCAATCAATAGAAATTTATTTCCGATGATCTCCGATTCTCTTCCCATTGGTCCTTTTTAACTCTTTCTTTTTTTTCTTTTTTCTTCTTGTTTTTCTTTCTCTTCTTTCTCTTCTTCATCTTTTTATTTTTTTTCTTTTTCAGCTTCTTATTTTTCTTCTTTTTTTTATTTTTATTTTTCTATTTCTTCTTCATCTCTACCTTTTTTATCACCTTTTTTTTCTTTCCTTTATTATTCTTCTTCTTCTCTTTCTCCTACTCTTCTTTCTCTTTTTTTCTTTCCTTTTTTTCTTCTTTTTTTTATTTTTTCTTTTTTATTGCCTATTTTTCTTATTTCCTTTTTCATCTTTTTTTTCTTTTTCTTCTTTTTCTTTTTTATCATTTTCTTCTTCATCTTTTACTTTTCCTCCCTTTTTTTCAAGACCAAAAACTATTTTCAAAAAAAAGAAAAAATAAAATAAAAAAACAAAAGAAAACTTTAAACTCTCAAACTCTTTTGTTCTTCCTCCAAGTCTTTTTCTTCTCTTCTCGGTCTTCAACATTTTCTTTTTCTTTCTTTTCAAAGAAAATGGCAGA
>JAGLBA010000018.1 GCA_018260475.1 Chryseobacterium sp.
GGGTGCGACCGAAGGGAGCAGTGCAAAGCACCGGAGCGTAGCGAAGCCCTGAACAGCCCGACCCGGAGGGGCACGCCAAAAAAAAATTTAGATATGAGATAATTTGGAACTTTAAAAATAGGAGGGATCTGGGATTATGGAAGTTTACAGGAGGAGATTTCGATAGGTTCTGTATTTTTCTGCTAACGGCGACATCTTTTTGGGAATCCATATCTTTGCAAAATGCTGAAATATATCGCCAACGAAGCGCATTATACCGAGGTGGTGGAGAAGTCGCTCACTGTGCAGCGCACGCTTTGGATTGGCACGGCGGACATCAAGGATTTGTACATAAAAGACGGACTGACCGGGACTCGCCCCTTCTTGGCGGCACTTTCTGGATTGATTTCACGCGGTGTGGAGGTGCGACTGCTTTTTGCGAAGGAGCCGGGTCCCAACTTTAGAAACGATTTTGATAAACTGCCAATCCTCGTTCAGTTTCTGGAGAAAGCGGTTTGTCCGAGGGTCCATTTTAAGTTTTTTATTTTTGATTTGAAGGAGGTGTACATTGGCTCTGCCAATCTCACCGGCGCGGGAATTGGGATGAAGTCTAAGAACAACCGAAACTTTGAGGCGGGAATCCTGACCGATCATCCGGAAATGGTGGGATCTGTGATCGAGCAGTTTGACAGCGTTTGGAACGGGAGCCAGTGTGTTTCTTGCGGCCGAAAAATCTACTGCCCGCAACCCATAAATAAGTTGTATTAAAAAAGCACTGAAACGAAGCGTAACAGTGATTGAAGATGGAGGTCGTGTTTTTGTTAAGAATAATTCTTCACTAAACCTTTTACGATTTTAATGACATTCGGCATGGCTTTGTTGGCGGCTTGCAACACATCTTCGTGGGAGACAGTGAAGGCGATTTCTGGTCCGCCCATGTCTGTAATAATTGAAATACCGAAGCAGTCCATTCCCTGGTGCTTTGCCACGATAATCTCTGGAACGGTACTCATGCCCACCGCATCGCCGCCTATGGCTTGGATCATCCCGTACTCCGCAGGTGTCTCGAAGGTGGGGCCCTGCAGCGCAACATAGACTCCTTTGTGGACTTGTATGCCTTGTTCCGCCGCCACTTTTTCTGCGGTTTCTATCATTTTTAAATTGTAAGGCTCGCTCATATCTACGAAGCGCGGCCCGAATTCGTCCAGATTTTTACCACGAAGCGGATGTTCCGGCATCATATTGATATGGTCTTTGATAATCATAATATCTGCTACGCGGAAATTTTTGTTCACACCGCCGGAAGCATTGGATACGATCAGATTTTTAATCCCCAAAAGATGAAAAACGCGGAACGGGAATGTGACTGTGTCCATAGAATGTCCTTCGTAATAGTGAAAGCGCCCACTCATCATAAGAACTTTTTTGCCCTCCAATGTGCCGAAAATTAACTTGCCACCATGCCCAACTACGGTGGTCTGGGGGAAATTTGGAATTTCGGAATAGTCTAAAGTATGGATGGCCTGCACCTCGTTTTTCAGGGCGCCAAGCCCGGAGCCAAGCACGATGGCGAATTCCGGAGTTTCGCCGATGATATCTTTAATAAACGCTGCGGTTTCTTTAATTTTTTCTAAGCTGAGTTCGGACATAATCTAAAATTATTTGGTTGAATTCTTCCTTCTTGTCGATGACGACATTAATAGGCCAATAGTAAACGGTTTCCCGAAGATAGTCAAAAGTTTTCAGCCGAACGAAATCTTTTTCTGTAGTAAGGATTATTTTATAATCGCCTAATTTTTTATATTCGGCGATGATGTTTTTCACATCCTGATCTGTGAAGCTGTAGTGGTCTTTAAACTTCAAATGCTTCACGCGCCGAGAAAATTTGGACAAATGATCCAGCAAAGGTTTGGGATTGGCAATCCCCGTGATTAAAAGGATATCGTAGTAAGCAAGATTGTTATCCGGCAATATTTTGGTTTTGCTGTGCACATGCTCGTCATATACGATCGAGGAGAAGAAAACCTTCTGCCCTTTTTGGGGATTAATCCTGGAAATGTAGTATTGTTTTTTCTCTTCGGTAAGGTTATCCGGGGATTTAGAGACCACAATAATCTGCGCCCGTTGGGCGCCACTGCGGCTCTCGCGGAGGTTACCAGCCGGCAAAAGATAGTCTTTGAAATATGGATCGTTATAATCCGTCATCAGGATATTCAGTCCCGGAGAGATGGCGCGGTGCTGAAAGGCATCATCCAAAACAAGGACTTCCAAATCCATATCTTCTATAATTTTTTTCGCTCCCGGCACGCGTTCTTCCGAAACGGCGATGGCGAAACGGTTCTTGAAGCGTTCGAAGAGTTGCATGGCTTCGTCGCCTACGGTTTTGTAATTACTTTCGTAATTGGTAATGCCGTAGCCTTTCGTCAGGCGGCCATATCCGCGAGAAAGTACACCTGTGCGGTAGTTTTTGGAAAGCAAATCGGCAATATACATCACCATCGGCGATTTCCCGCTGCCACCTACAGACAGATTGCCCACACCGATAATCGGCGTTTTGAATTTTGAAGATTTGAAGATCCCCAGGTCGTACATGGTGTTCCGGATGCCCGTACCCAAATGATAACCCAGGGAGAAAGGGTAGAGATACCATCTTTTCATGCCTGCAAAAATAAAGTTTTCGCAGGAAAATACAGTTAGATTTTAATGAAAGATAATACTAAAACTATTTTAAATTTACCAAAACCCCTGCTTTGTCCATATATTCGATGTTCGACCAAGTTTGTATTCCGTTTTTGTACACGCGAAGTTCCGGCAGCGCATCGGATTTAAAAAGGCGTCAAACTGCTGTTTACTCATTCCTTTTTTTGGCGGTTTTGTTTTTGGTGGTTTCCGGAAGTGGATATGCAAATATACTTTCCAGTAAAATTTAAGCGGGATTTTGTTAATTTGATTTTGACTACTAAACTGTTTTATAATCTTGTAATTTAGTGTACTTTGTCTTTTTTTTATTGTACCAAATTTCAATGTATTCAAAGATTTCGAGTTCCATTTTTTTCCTTTGTGGTAAGTTTATTACCGCAAACTAATTTAGTGTTTTAATGACTTAAAAAAGCTTTCCGCCACAGCATTATCCCAAACTATATTTCATCGACCGTTCTTGGAAAAAATGCCGATTGCTTTTTTTAATATATCCCGTTCTAGCTCTGCATCCTTCAAATCTTCCAAATTCTCCGTATTCTTTTCACAATTTGTAAAGTTAGGTGGCTTTAAGGAAGTAATTCTCTAGCTAATTCAGAGATAAGATCTCTTGTATTGCTTAATTCCACTGCCTTTGTTTTAAAAGCTGAATCGTCGATCTTTCGCTCTCGTTTCAAATGTTAAATTTAAAGTTTTATGCTTAACATTAACGGGACGCTAAATTAGTATATACACCATCGTGTTTGAGTTGTACCTGGCTGTACATAATGTAGTCATCAAAATTTTCCTCTCCTTCTTTTCATAATTTTCACTTGATTAAATTAAACTTTTTTTCAATTAGTTAAGTGGTATGAATTCTTGGGGTGTTAGAGTTTTTTTATGTAAGGATTTTTACCTATCTTTGCAGTCACTTTTGGCGCTAAAACTTATCATATTATTGTAAAACTCTGAAAAACAACTCTTTCAATTTTTTGAAAGGGATTTTCGTGTTTTATATATTTAGATAATGACTATCGCTGGATGTGTATTCCTGCTCCCTCTCTTTTGGAGAGGATCGGGGAGAGGAAAATATTTTGCACTACGCCGTGAAAAGATATACCGGCGTTGCAGTAAGAATGAGCTAAGAACCAAGAATCAAGGGCCAAGACTTCTTCTGATAGTGCCAAAATCATGAGTCTTCCAGCATCCTTGCTTCCCGCTTCCGGCCTTCTGTATTTTTTAAACAAAATATTTTTTAACCCTTTCTTAAAAACTTTATGAGTAAGACAAAACAAAAAATTCAGCCGGTAGAGAGAGTCAATTTCTCCACAGCGAAAGGAAAAATCATTACGCCGGACTTCCTGGATATCCAGTTGGCCTCGTTCAAAGAATTTTTCCAGCTGGATACCCTGCCTGAAAACCGTAGAAGCGAAGGCCTCTACAAGACTTTTGAAGAAAACTTCCCGATCAGCGATTCCCGCAACCAATTTGTGTTGGAATTCATTGATTACCTGATCGATTCACCGCGCTATTCTATCGACGAGTGCGTAGAAAGAGGGCTTACTTACTCTGTGCCGCTGAAGGCCAGATTGAAACTATACTGTACAGATCCCGAGCATGAGGATTTCCAAACCGTGGTGCAAGATGTGTACCTCGGACCGGTACCTTATATGACGCCGAGCGGATCTTTCATCATCAATGGTGCTGAGCGTGTGATTGTTACACAGCTTCACCGTTCCCCGGGTGTGTTCTTTGGGCAAACCTACCATGCCAACGGATCAAAGTTGTACTATTCCAGAATTATCCCGTTCAAGGGTTCTTGGATGGAATTTACCACGGATATCAACAATGTAATGTATGCTTACATCGACCGTAAAAAGAAATTACCGCTTACGACTTTGCTAAGAGCCATCGGGTATGAATCCGATAAAGATATCCTCCAAATCTTCGACCTTGCTGAAGAGGTAAAAGTATCTAAAGCTGCTTTGAAAAAAGTAGAAGGCAGAACTTTAGCAGCGAGGGTTTTGAACACTTGGTTCGAAGATTTCGTGGATGAAGATACCGGCGAGGTAGTTTCCATAGAAAGAAACGAAATCATCCTGGACAGAGAAACCATCTTGGAAAAAGAGCACATCGATATGATTTTGGATGCCGGCGTGAAGTCTATCTTGATTCACAAAGAAAATTCCAACGAATTCTCTATCATCCAAAACACGCTTCAGAAAGACCCTACCAACTCCGAAAAAGAGGCGGTGGAATATATTTACCGTCAGTTGCGTAATGCAGATCCACCCGATGAGGAAACTGCGAGAGGCATCATCGAGAAGCTATTCTTCTCCGAACAGCGTTACTCTCTTGGCGAGGTGGGCCGCTACCGTTTGAATAAAAAATTAGGTCTAAATATTCCTGAAACTACAGAGGTTTTGACCAAGGAAGACATCATCGCCATTGTTCGCCACCTAATCGAGTTGGTAAATTCTAAAGCGGAGGTAGATGATATCGACCACCTTTCAAACAGAAGAATAAAGACCGTAGGAGAGCAGCTTGCAGGCCAGTTTGGCGTGGGGCTTTCCCGTATCGCAAGAACCATCCGCGAGCGTATGAACGTTCGTGATAATGAAATATTCACCCCAGTAGACTTGGTGAATGCCAAGACTTTGACATCGGTGATTAATTCCTTCTTTGGAACCAACCAGCTGTCTCAGTTTATGGACCAAACCAACCCGCTTTCAGAAATCACGCACAAGCGTCGTCTTTCGGCTCTGGGACCTGGCGGTTTATCGAGAGAAAGAGCAGGGTTCGAGGTTCGAGATGTTCACCATACCCACTATGGGCGTATCTGCCCGATTGAAACTCCGGAAGGACCAAACATCGGTTTGATTTCCTCCTTGGGTATCTATGCGAAAATCAATTCATTAGGCTTCATAGAAACACCTTACAGAAAGGTTACCGATGGAACAGTGAACCTGAATGCAGAACCAATTTACCTAAATGCTGAAGACGAGGAATCTAAAATTATCGCGCAGGCGAATGTGGAACTGAATGACAAAGGTGGTTTCGAAACCGACCGTATCATTGCCCGTTTGGATGGCGATTATCCAGTAGTAGAGCCTCAGCAGGTAGATTTGATAGATGTAGCACCTAACCAGATTTCCGGTATTTCCGCATCTTTGATTCCGTTCTTGGAGCATGACGATGCGAACCGCGCCCTCATGGGATCCAACATGATGCGCCAGGCCGTTCCTTTGTTGAAGCCTGAAGCGCCGATAGTAGGAACCGGACTGGAAAAACAAGTAGCAAAAGATTCCCGAGTACTCATTAATGCCGAAGGAAGTGGCATCGTGGAATATGTAGATGCTGATAAAATCGTCATTAAATATGACAGAAGCGAGGACGAGGATATTATTTCCTTCGAATCGGCAACGAAGACTTATAAACTTACGAAGTTCAGAAAGACCAACCAAGGAACTACGATTACGCTTCGCCCGAATGTAAGGGTAGGAGACCATGTAGAGAAAGGGCAGGTCCTTTGCGACGGTTATGCCACCGAGAAAGGTGAATTGGCCATCGGTAGAAACCTTGTGGTAGCCTTCATGCCTTGGAAGGGTTATAATTTCGAGGATGCAATTGTAATCAATGAAAAAGTAGTTCGTGAGGACTGGTTTACATCCATCCACATTGATGAATATTCCCTGGAGGTGAGAGATACAAAACTTGGTATGGAGGAACTGACTTCCGATATCCCGAATGTGTCCGAGGAAGCTACCAAGGATTTGGATGAAAACGGTATGATCCGCATCGGTGCAGAAGTCAAGCCAGGCGACATCATGATTGGTAAGATTACTCCCAAAGGCGAATCCGATCCTACACCGGAAGAAAAACTTCTTCGCGCAATCTTCGGTGACAAAGCCGGTGATGTGAAGGATGCTTCCCTAAAAGCAGATTCTTCTTTGAGAGGGGTCGTTATCAACAAAAAACTATTCTCCAGAAACATCAAGGATAAAAAGAAAAGATCTGAGGAGAAATTGAAACTCGAGGAAATCGAAAATCAATACAAATCTCAGTTTGACGAACTTAGAAATACGCTGATCGAGAAATTAACTTCTTTGGTTAATGGTAAGACATCCCAAGGTGTAACCAATGACTTGGATGAGGAAATCATCGGTAAAGGGGTGAAATTCACACAAAAACTCTTGACTTCTATTGATGATTATAACAACATCAGTGGAGCGGATTGGACTGTAGATGCAGATAAAAACTACCTCGTCCAGCAACTGATTCATAACTATAAAATCAAATACAACGACATTTCCGGTGTCAAAAACCGCGAGAAATTTGCGCTATCCATTGGGGACGAACTTCCAGCTGGCATCATGAAATTGGCGAAAGTATACATCGCTAAAAAGCGTAAACTAAATGTAGGAGATAAGATGGCCGGTCGCCACGGCAACAAAGGTATCGTTTCCCGTATCGTAAGGGAAGAAGATATGCCGTTCCTTGCAGACGGAACACCTGTAGACATCGTTTTGAACCCGCTTGGAGTACCTTCCCGTATGAACATCGGTCAGATTTACGAAACCGTACTTGGATGGGCTGGTAAAAAACTCGGAATGAAGTTCGCAACGCCGATCTTTGATGGAGCTACACTTGACCAAATTACAGAATACACCGAGCAGGCAGACCTTCCGAAATTCGGTAGCACTTACCTTTATGATGGTGGTACTGGCGAAAGATTTGCACAGCCAGCGACCGTAGGGGTGATTTATATGTTGAAACTGGGACACATGGTAGATGATAAGATGCACGCGCGTTCCATCGGGCCATACTCACTCATCACGCAGCAGCCATTGGGTGGTAAGGCACAGTTTGGTGGTCAGCGTTTCGGAGAGATGGAGGTTTGGGCGCTTGAGGCGTTCGGTGCCTCGAATATCCTTCGCGAGATCCTTACCGTGAAATCAGATGATGTAATCGGTAGAGCGAAAACTTATGAAGCGATTGCTAAGGGTGAAGCCATGCCGGAACCGGGTATTCCAGAATCTTTCAATGTATTGCTTCACGAACTTCAAGGTCTAGGTCTTGATGTAAGACTTATAGAGTAATTTTAAATTTTAAATTATAAATTTTAAATCGTTTTCTATAAACGGTTTAAAGATAATCTAAAATCTAAAATCTAAAATCTAAAATCTAAAAAATGTCAAATAGAAATAAAACAAGCAGATTTACAAAAATCTCAATCGGATTAGCGTCTCCGGAATCTATCTTGCAGGAATCCCGCGGGGAAATCCTAAAGCCGGAAACCATCAACTACCGGACGCACAAGCCGGAACGCGATGGGCTTTTCTGCGAAAAAATCTTCGGTCCTGTAAAAGATTACGAATGTGCCTGCGGAAAATATAAGAGAATCCGTTACAAAGGTATCGTATGCGACCGATGCGGTGTAGAAGTTACCGAGAAAAAAGTAAGAAGAGAGCGCATTGGCCACATCAATTTGGTGGTGCCTATCGCCCACATCTGGTATTTCCGTTCTTTGCCAAACAAAATCGGATATCTTTTGGGATTGCCGTCCAAGAAATTGGATATGATCATCTACTACGAAAGATATGTAGTGATTCAGCAGGGTATCGCCAAAAAGGCCGATGGTTCCGATTTCGAGGAAATGGAATTCCTTACTGAAGAAGAATATCTGGACATCGTGGATACGCTGCCGCAGGAAAATCAATACCTTGATGATTCCGACCCGAATAAATTCATCGCAAAGATGGGTGCTGAAGCAGTGGAACAACTTCTTAGCAGAATCGATTTGGATTCTTTGTCTTTCGACCTACGCCACAAAGCACACCACGAAGGTTCTAAACAAAGAAGAACCGAGGCTCTGAAGCGTCTGAATGTGGTGGAAGCCCTTCGAGGTGCGAATACAAGAATGATAAACAAGCCGGAATGGATGATCATGCGTGTCCTTCCTGTAATCCCGCCGGAATTGCGTCCGCTAGTGCCATTGGATGGTGGCCGTTTTGCAACTTCCGACCTGAATGACCTTTATAGAAGGGTCATCATCAGAAACAACCGTCTGAAAAGACTTTTGGAAATCAAAGCGCCGGAAGTTATCTTGCGTAATGAGAAGCGTATGCTTCAGGAATCTGTGGATTCATTGTTTGATAACACAAGAAAATCTTCTGCGGTAAAATCTGAATCCAACCGTCCGCTAAAATCCCTTTCTGATTCATTGAAAGGTAAGCAAGGGCGTTTTCGTCAAAACCTATTGGGTAAAAGGGTAGACTACTCTGCGCGTTCCGTAATTGTAGTTGGGCCAAACCTTCAACTACACGAGTGTGGTATCCCGAAAGATATGGCGGCAGAACTTTACAAACCATTCATCATCAGAAAATTGATTGAAAGAGGTATTGTAAAAACCGTAAAATCAGCGAAAAGAATCATCGACAGAAAAGAACCTGTTGTTTATGATATCTTGGAAGGTGTGATGAAAGGTCACCCCGTGTTGCTAAACCGTGCGCCAACTCTGCACAGGCTTGGTATCCAGGCATTCCAGCCAAAAATGATTGAAGGTAAAGCAATCCAATTACACCCATTGGTAACTACGGCATTCAACGCCGACTTTGATGGTGACCAGATGGCGGTTCACTTGCCACTCGGTCCGGAAGCGATTTTGGAAGCGCAACTCTTGATGTTGGGTTCTCAAAACATCTTGAACCCTGCGAATGGTTCCCCAATTACCGTACCTTCTCAGGACATGGTTTTGGGTCTGTATTACATGACCAAAGAAGCACATTCTACCGAGGATCATAAAGTGTTGGGGGAAGGCCTAGTATTTTACTCCCCAGAAGAAGCAGAGATTGCTTATGCTGAAGGAAAAGTTTCCCTAAACGCAAAAGTAAGATGCCGCGTGCCGGTGAAAGAAGATGGCGAATTGGTAACTAAACTTACAGAAACTACGGTAGGGAGAATCATCTTCAACCAAATCGTTCCGAAACAAGTTGGTTATATTGATGAATTATTGACCAAAAAATCTTTGAGAAATGTTATCGGCCGCATCCTAGCAGATACAGATTTCCCTACCACGGTGAAATTCTTGGATGATATGAAGGATCTTGGATATTCCAACGCATTCAAAGGCGGACTTTCCTTCTCCCTCGGCGATATCGTAATACCGGAAGAGAAAAAAGGCATGATCGCTACTGCGGTGGAAAATGTAGATGAAATTAAGGCCAACTATAACATGGGTCTTATCACAGATAACGAGCGTTATAACCAAGTAATCGATGTTTGGACGAATACCAACGCTGGTCTCACCGAGATGATTATGAGCAGAATGAAAACCGACCAAGGTGGGTTCAACTCTGTGTATATGATGCTTGATTCCGGGGCCAGGGGTTCCAAAGAACAGATTCGCCAGCTTTCTGGTATGCGTGGTTTGATGGCTAAGCCTCAGAAAGCCGGTGCTGCCGGTGCTGAGATCATCGAAAACCCGATTGTGGCAAACTTTAAGGAAGGTCTGTCCATTCTCGAGTACTTTATCTCCACTCACGGTGCGCGTAAAGGTCTTGCGGATACTGCACTTAAAACTGCCGATGCAGGTTACCTAACCCGTAGATTGGTGGATGTGGCACAGGACATCATCATCACCGAAAAAGATTGCGGTACCCTCCGTGGAACCGAAGTTTCTGCTTTGAAGAAAAATGATGAAATCGTGGAACGCATCTCCGAGAGAATTCTTGGTAGAGTATCATTGCACAATATTTACGACCCTGAAACCGATGAGGTTTTGGTGGAAGCAAACCAGTTAATTACCGAAGCTTTAGCAAAAAAAATAGAGGAAGCGGGTATCGAAAGTGTAGAGGTTCGTTCACCTCTTACTTGCGAAACCAAGAGAGGTATATGTGCGACTTGCTATGGTAGAAACCTTGCGACCGGTAAGCCGATTCACATGGGTGAGGCCGTGGGCGTTATTGCTGCACAGTCCATCGGGGAGCCGGGTACACAGTTGACGCTTCGTACCTTCCACCAGGGTGGAACTGCGGGGAATGTCTCGGAAAACCCTTCTATTGTTGCCAGAAGAGATGGTATCGTGGAGATGGATGATGTGAGAACCATTACCTCCGAAGATGAAAGCGGAAACAGCCAGGAAATGGTGGTGTCCCGTTCCACGGAATTCCGTTTGGTAGCAGATAATGAATTGAGAACACCGCTGATGGTGGCTAACTTGCCGTATGGTTCTGCCTTGATGGTGAAGCCGGGCGACAAAGTAAAAAAAGGCGACCTTATTGCCAAGTGGGATCCGTACAACGCGGTAATCATCGCGGAAACTGCTGGTAAGGTAGAGTACGAAGATATTATCCAAGGTATTTCCTTCCAATTGGAAATTGACGAACAAACAGGTTTCGAGGAGAAAGTAATCTCGGAATCCAGAAATAAGAAAGCCGTTCCTACCCTGAAGGTTGTAGATTCTAAAGGCGTGGAGCAAAAAGCCTATAACCTTCCTGTGGGTGCCCACCTTATGGTAAACGATGGTGAGAAGATTAAGGCTGGTAAAGTAATGATCAAGATTCCAAGAAAATCCGCAAAAACAGGGGATATTACAGGGGGTCTACCGAGAGTTACCGAACTATTCGAAGCGCGTAACCCATCCAACCCGGCTGTGGTTACAGAAATCGATGGAGTGGTTTCTTATGGCAAAATCAAGCGTGGTAACCGCGAGCTCATCGTGGAAGCGAAAACGGGCGAGCGCAAAACTTACCTCGTGAAGCTTTCCAACCAAATCTTGGTTCAGGAGAATGACTATGTGCGCGCCGGATCACCACTATCAGATGGTTCCGTTACGCCGGATGACATCCTTAGAATCAAAGGTCCAACTGCGGTACAAGAATATCTTGTAAATGAAATTCAGGAAGTTTACCGCCTACAAGGGGTGAAAATTGATGATAAGCATTTCGAGATTATCGTACGCCAGATGATGACCAAAGTAAATATCGTAGATGGTGGGGATACCCGCTTCCTCGAAGGTGCTCTGGAGCATAAGATCGACTTCCTCGAAGAAAACAACCGCGTTTTCGGATTGAAGGTAGTAACCGAAGCCGGAGATTCTAAAGAATTCAAGCCTGGGCAAATGATTACCGCGAGAGAACTCCGTGATGAGAATTCTAAACTGAAACGCGAAGATTTGAAGTTGGTGGAGGTGCGCGAGGCATTGCCGGCTACGGCAACTCCTGTATTGCAGGGGATTACCAGAGCGGCGCTTCAAACCAAATCTTTCATGTCCGCAGCATCCTTCCAGGAAACTACTAAAGTTTTAAACGAAGCCGCAGTAGCAGGTAAAGTGGACGAACTGAACGGTCTGAAAGAAAATGTAATCGTAGGTCATAGAATTCCAGCAGGTACTGGTCTGAAAGACTTCCAGAACATTATCGTAGGATCCAAAAAGGAATTCGAGGATATTAACTAAAATTTAATTATAGATTAAGGATTTTAAATTCGAAAAGATTTATATTCGTAGTCTATAATTTATTACAATAATTTACAATTTAAAATTTTTTAAAAATGGACAACCAAAATCAAGACCCGAACAACATTAACATCCAACTGAACGAAATGGTAGCGGCAGGTGTATATTGCAACCTTGCGCTAGTAAACCACTCACCTTCAGAATTCGTGGTGGATTTCATCCAATTGATGCCAGGTGTACAGCAGGCAAATGTAAGATCCCGTGTGATCCTTGCTCCGCTACATGCTAAAAGAGTGATGAACGCGCTTCAGCAAAACATCTCAAACTACGAGCAACAATTCGGCGAAATAAAAGAAAACGAACCATTCGTATTGGGTCAGAACGATGTTCAGGCTTAATCCTGAAACCGTTTCATAAACAAATCCCTGTCGGCAACGGCAGGGATTTTTTGATTAAATCTGATGTGAAATAGATATTTATAATAAAATTAAGCTAATTAATGCTTTTACATTCATGCAAAAAAATTGCTTTATCGTTCCTATTTTTTTAATAATATTTAAAAATTATTATTGTATCAATGATAATAATCATATATTTGAAACCATTATACAAGACTATGTTTAGATTATTAACATTCATCACATTCTTCCTGCTTTCATGTAAACCTCGGGAGGTTACGAAGAAAGTGGAATTTCCACAATCCAGAACACAAGTTATGACTGAGGGTTACAGAAAATCGCCAAATCCGGATTCTTCTAGGATTCTATGGTACAAAACTGAGCAAAGTGTAAATGCTATGGCTCCTTGGTATCTTTATTTTGTGACGGATAAAGATGGTAAGGAAATTATTCTAAAAGAGCAACGCATTTTGGCGGAGAAAATATATTGGAAAGACAAAAATACATTAGCAATCATCCCTTACCGAGAAATGATACAGGAAGAAAGCTTGGAAAATCCTAATAAAAATGAAATCCTAATAAATATAAAATAAGTTTCTATGAATAACAACTACCATATTCGCGGATTGCTTGTGTTAGGCTCAGTGTTGATGCTTACAGCTTGTCAGCATTTTAATCAAGACTATTCCAAAATCACTCCTGTTAAAAAGTCCCCCACTGCCACCGATGCTGTGGCATCAGTAAAAAAACAATTGAGAGAGGAACATACGGCTACTTCCCGTGTTTTCGCCTTCGGTACAACTGAGGCTGATGATGCACTGAGAAAGCAGCTTTTGATGGATCTTTCTAAGCCGGGACAAAATTTTTACCGAGATATAGCCGATCGAAAAGAGAGAAAGGCTCAAGGCAAGAAATTACCAGGTGAAAAGGCCGGCATAGAAGAAATTGCCAAGTATAGGCGAGAAATCACAATGCCTATTGGGACTGATAAGATGCTTTATGAAGACGGTTTTCTCGTAAAAGAATATGATAAAGCGTTACAGAGCCGCATATTCCAGGATGCCAAGAAAGTCGGATATAAGACTTCTAAAGCAGGGACTTACTCTTTGGCTAATGTGTTATGGAAGGAAAGAGGTCCAAACAATATTCCTGGTAGGATGAGGAATTTAGTGGTTTCCCCTACCAATCCTAACAAATGGTACGCAGGTTCGGCTGGTGGCGGTGTGTGGATGTCTGAGGATGGTGGAACCAATTGGCGTTCCACAACTGATATGCAAGTGCCAAATCTAGCCAATACGACTGTTGCTATATCTCCTGCAAATCCTTCAATAGTGTATTCCGGAACAGGAGAGCCATTTGGTAACTTAGATGCCATTACGGGTTCGGGATTAATAAAATCTATCGATGGCGGAGAAACTTGGTCAAGAATTAGTGGGACAGAAAGCTTTGGCAGCGTGGGAAGGCTTGCTGTCAACCCAACGAATGCTAATAACCTTGTAGTGGCTACTTCGAAAGGTATTTTTAAAACAACCGATGGCGGAGCTTCTTGGACTAAAACTTATTCAGGAAGTGGTACTTACTACAATGTTCAGGATTTAAAGGCGAGCAAGGATTTCAGCACGCTATATGCCTCTGTTAATACTTATGGTGTTATAAAATCTACAGATGGTGGAAATACATGGTCGTTGGTATTTGATGCAGTAGTCAAAGCGAAAGGCATTAAAAGAATTGAATTTGACATCGCACCATCGGACAATATTTCCGAACACCGATCATTGTTGGCACAGATTCTAACCTCACTATGTCCCATATGGCACTTACGGAGAAGGGATATGATTACGCTTATGTAGAGGCTTCTAAAGATATGATAAATTGGACAATGGTTGGCGCTTATGATGAATCTACATTCAGCAACTGGACAGGTGTCGCGACTGCAAATGTGAATGAATCACTATTCCAAAAAAGTGTGCTTGATTTTGCGAGTAAATTTCCTGCCGGAACGGAAGTTGCCGTTAGACTAAGACTTCTTACAGATCCGGGCGCTACCGCATACGGCTGGGCAATAAAATCTATTGTACCGTCTTCTACGCTTGGTACCTCGGAAACAGTTTCTGCTGGCGAGAACATAGTGCTTGCGCCAAATCCGGTACATGATGTGGCTGATCTTTATCTGCCTAAGGGTGTGAAAGGCATGGTAAAAATAGGAATCTATGATACCAGCGGTAAGCAAATTCGTGTTATCGAAAAACCGGCAGCATCTAAAATCAGTTTTGATGTTAGAGATTTAGTAAAAGGACTTTACTTAGTGGTTCTTAAGTCAGACTCAGCAAGTCAGACCATAAAAATGCTAAAAGATTAACTGTTATATTTTTAAGTTTTATAATTAAGCGGGGTTTTCCCCGCTTTTTTTACGCCAACAGCGGATTACCTGCCGGCGTCACCACCTTTGGGAATCCCGGCCCATCCAAGGCGTACTTTTTAGGCGGTATGAATTTAAAATATCAGTTTTAAGGACGATCATGATATGGGCGCCTTTTCCGGCTATCCACTGTATCTTTTTTGTGGGCGTATCGCCGCCTCCCTTCGGTCGGCGCCGCTCCGCCCACAAAAAAGGATGCCGTTCCTATCCGGGGCGCGCGGGATTCGCTGCCATTGCCACCGGCGAATTTTAGCAATATACAAGAACTTTCATGGCAAAAAAATCCGTGTATATCTGCGAAAAATAGTAACCACAGAGCCACATAGCAATCATAGAGAACAAATTGAAATCACCGGGTGTTAATCTAAACACAAAGACATAACCCTTTAACAAAAAAAGAAATCCCACGACACGAAGCCCTAATCCGTGAAATCTGCGAGCGATAGATTCTGAAAATTTCTCCCTTCGAAATTTGCGCTGCTAAACTCTAAAGCATTAATTTTACAGGCATGAAAAATACCATCCTCTTTTTCCTGCTTGCGATATTCACTTCGACATTTGCGCAAAAACCCGAAGTCGATACTGCCCAAATCGTCATTCCAAATCGCAAGAACTCACCGGCGACCATGGACAAACCGTATGTCATTCTCATCTCCGCCGACGGATTTCGGCATGACTATGCCCAGAAATATAACGCCGAAAACCTGCTAAGACTTGCCGCCACCGGCGTACAAGCCGATGCCATGATTCCGAGTTTCCCGAGCATCACCGGACCAAACCACTATACGCTCATTACGGGGATGTACCCGTCCCACACAGGATTTGTGGATAATTATTTTTTTGACAACCAGCGGAAAGAATATTTTTCCATGAGCAAGAAAGAAACAATTTCCGATGGATCGTGGCTAAATGGAGTGCCTCTTTGGAGTTTGGCGGAGCAGCAGGGAATGATTTCTGCGTCCCTTTTTTGGGTAGCGTCTAATAGCGATGCGGGTGGCACAAGGCCTACCTACTATTATGACTATCACGAACAATTTTCCGAGGACCAAAAAATCAATATACTTTTAAATTGGTTAAAACTTCCTGCAGAAGTTCGCCCGCATTTCATTACTTATTATTTTCCACAAGTAGATAAGAACGGGCATATCTACGGACCAAATGCGGTAGAAACTAAAGACGCAGTGAAAATGGTGGATGAATATGTCGCTAAAATCGTGGCCAAGGTTAGTGCTTTAAATTTGCCGAATGTAAATTTTATATTTGTTTCTGATCACGGGATGACGGATGTGGATACCGAAAACCCCATCGCCATTCCGCCCACGCTTCTGGATGAGAGCCGCTTCATCACGATCAGTGGCCAAACTCTCCTGCGAGTGATGGTAAAGAACGAGGCAGAAGTAAAGTCGGTTTATAAAAAATTAAAAAAAGAAAGAACTTCTGACTACAAGGTGTATCTCACAGATAAATTTCCAAAAAGGCTGCATTACAGAACCTCGGACGACCGTAGGCACCGAATTGGGCAAATTCTCCTGGTACCAAAAGCACCTAAAATTTTCCTCAGACCTGGCGAAAAAACCAAATCTGGCAAGCATGGTTACGATCCACGCCTTTCTCCGGATATGAAGGCGACCTTTTACGCATGGGGAGATGCCTTTAAACCAAATCTAAAAATAAAGGCGTTCGAAAATGTACATGTCTATCCGCTCTTAACAAATATTTTAGATTTAAAAATCACCCAACCAATAGATGGGAAAATAGAAGTGTTGAAGGGCATTTTAAAATAGACAACGAGAACTAAGAGCCAAGAATTAAGAATTTTTAGAGTTTTTCATACATATCTTTAGAAGTCACCGCAGACACGAAAGATTTTGGCACAGATATCACAATCCAACTTATCATAAATTCCCAAAATTAGTGCCCTCGGGAAAACCGTCGTGTCATTTGTGTTTAAATTTAACCACCAACGAACAACCATTACACCACCACCGTCCACACAGATACATTTCCAGCCGGTACAGGGAAGTTCCCCCAGCCGTTTTCATCTATCACCACGCGCTCCGGGAACCATCCAATATAGTCGTAAAACTCACGGCCTGCCAAGTGTGCGCCTACTTCCATAGATTTCGTGCCTGCTTCCGCGTTGCTCATCACCACGGCACATCCAGCGTGTTCCTCGTTGCCGAAGCGCACCCATCCAATGCAGGTTGGGCTGTCGAAATAATCGGTTTGCGGGCCGTAGGCGAAATGTTTGCGTGCTTTCAGCAGTTCATCTATTTTCTCTACTTTATCGAGGAAAATTTCCTGGTCATTGCCTTCCTTATCCTTATCCACATAATGTCCACCGAAAAGATCCGGATAGAAAACACACGGATAACCATCTACCCGAAGTAAAATCAGCGCATAGGCGAGCGGTTTAAACCAAGCTTCCACAGGCGCTTCCAGTTGTTGGAGCGGCTGTGTGTCGTGGTTGTCCACCAAAGAAACCGAGTGCAGAGGATCGGCAAGCGTAAGTGTATCATCAAAGATTGTACGCAGGTCGTAGGCGTTCCCAGCAAGCGAAGCCAAATGAAAACGGTGTTGCAAAGAACTGTCAAACAGGCTCATACTGCCCTCCGTAGCAGCAATGTATTTTTGTAAAAGTTCCAGATTTCCCGGTGCCCAATATTCCCCAACGGCAAAGATATTTTTGTCGGTATTGTGGCGCAGCATCAGCAGCCATTCCTTATAGAATCGCGGCGACTGGTGTTTCACGGCATCCAGGCGCACACCGTCAAAATGAATCTGGTCGTGGTACCATTTGCCCCAATGGTTCAGTTCGGCACGCACGAAGGGGTTACGGTGCTCTATATCATTGTACATCAGGTAGTCGTAGTTCCCTTTTTCATCATCGATCAGCTCTTCCCATCCATCGCCATGGTCGTGGATGATTTGGTATATCCCCTTATCCATGCCCTCCGCGTAATCTACACCGGTAAAGCATGTGAAATCCCATTGAAAGTTCGAGTATGTATCGCCACGCGCGAAGTTAAATTTCGTGTAAGATTCTATCTCAAAAGGTTCAGAAATCACTTGTTGGCGGTTTTCCTCGGAGACTTTTACAACCGTGAAGCGTTCCTTTTCATCTCCGCCGGCTTTGTGGTTCAGCACAATATCCGCTATGACGGATATGCCTTTGGATTGCAAGGTTTTGCAGGCGTTTAGGTATTGCTCGCGCGTGCCATATTTTGTCGGAATCGTTCCTTTTTGGTCAAATTCCCCCAGGTCGTAAAGGTCATACGGATCATAACCCACCGAAAACCCACCGCCCGCCGCCTTGTAAGCCGGTGGAAACCAAACGGATGAAATGCCCAAATCGGTAAGATAGTCGGAAACCTCCGTAGCGTGGTCGAAAAGTTGTGCATCTCCATCGGAATACCAATGGAAAAATTGTATCATGGTAGCGTTTGTCATGGTTTTAGTTTTTTTAATGATAATAAAGCCACAAATTTAGTCAAAAAACCCGTAATTTATATTTTTTTAGGGAATTTAGGATGGTTTTATCGCATTCTTTTTAGGAGCTATTTCCCGCTGTCCACTGTATCTTTTCTGCGGGTGTTTCGCCGCCTCCCTTCGGTCGGCGCCACCCCACCCACAGAAAAGGATGCCGTTTCCATCGCGGCTAGGACAGCCGCGGAGCCAGTATTTTGTTTTTTTCAATTAATTTTTTTTCAAAGCGAAATTTATTAATCCTCATAAGAAAAATATTAGTATATTTGTCTTAATAGTTATCTGTTAGATGAATCATTTTTTTACACTAAAAACCAAAAGGGTCTCCAAAGAAACGGCGGACGCTGTTTCCATTGTATTTGAAATCCCGGCGGACCTGAAAGAAAAATTTCGTTTCAAGCAAGGGCAATACCTTAATCTGAAACTCAACCTAAATGGCGAGGAACTTCGCAGGTCTTATTCCATAGTGAATGCACCCGGCGATGCCAACCCCGACCTTGAGATCCTAGTGAAAGAGATGGAACACGGAACGGTTTCAAAATTCCTGAACAATGAACTGAAAACTGGCGACACGCTGGAAGTTCAGCAACCGATGGGGAATTTCAATACCATTTATCACTCATCTAACCAAAAAACTTACATCGGATTGGCAGCCGGCAGCGGAATATCGCCCGTGCTTTCCAACCTGAAAGAATCTCTGCATCAGGAACCAAATGCCAAGGCGTATCTTTTTTTTAGCAACCGCACAGAAGCTACGATTTTAAAAAGGAAGGAGATAGAGGATTTAGTATCAAAATTCAATGGTCGACTTACCGTGGTCTATATCCTAAGCCGAGAAAAGCACAAGCAAAATGATTTGTTTGAAGGCCGTATTTCACCAGAAAAACTGGATCAACTGCTCAATTATTTCCCGGAAATCAACCCCCAGGAAGCCACTTATTTCCTGTGTGGTCCGGCAGAAATGATTAAAAATGTTTCGGATTTCCTTAAAAAAGACAAAAAAGTGCCCGCTATACAGGTGCTTTATGAATATTTCTCGGCACCAGATGATGAGGATTCTGCAGAAATGAGCGAAGAATTTAAAGCGATCCCAAACTTGGAAAGTATGGTGACTTTAATTATTGATGATGATGAATATTCCTTCCACCTGAATTCTAAAAAGAAAAGTATCCTGGATCAGGCACTGAACGACAAACTTCCTGTTCCTTTTGCCTGCAAAGGTGGTGTTTGCTGTACCTGCAAAGCCCAAGTGATGGAAGGCGAGGTGTTTATGGAAAAAAACTTTGCACTCACGGAGGAAGAAGTAGCGCGCGGTTTCGTGCTTACCTGCCAGTGCCACCCAACAACCAATGTGGTAATGTTGAATTATGATGTCTAAATTTTTTCTGTACAACATAGAAAGGACAATGTACAAAGAAACATTATAACTTCAATTTTAGTATATGATACATTCTACTCAGTAGATTTAAAAATTAAAGACATGGAAAACGAAAAATTCATACAATATGTTCAGGCGGAAAATAAAGTAGAACCTAAAGATATGATGCCTGAAGATTACCGCAAACTTTTGGTGCGTCAAATTTCGCAACATGCGCATTCCGAGGTAGTTGGGATGCTCCCCGAAGCCAATTGGATTAGCCGTGCGCCTTCCCTAAGACGGAAAATGGCACTTTTGGCAAAAATTCAGGACGAAGCTGGGCACGGCCTCTATCTTTACGCCGCCACAGAAACACTTAACAATGGTGAAATTGCTTCTGACCGCGATACGACTTACAACGATATGCTTTCCGGAAAAGCAAAATATTCCAGTATTTTCAATTACCCTACGCTCAGTTGGGCAGATATAGGAGCGATCGGCTGGCTGGTAGATGGCGCTGCCATTATGAACCAGGTGATGCTGATGGGGAATTCCTATGGCCCCTATTCCCGCGCGATGGTGCGTATTTGCAAGGAAGAATCATTCCACCAAAGACAGGGCTACGAGATTATGATGACACTTTGCCGCGGTACCAAAGAGCAAAAGGAAATGGCACAGGCTGCACTAAATCGTTTTTGGTGGCCAGCTTTGATGATGTTTGGACCTAATGATAATGCTTCGCCAAACTCACAAAGATCCATGAACTACCGCGTGAAGCGCGAAAGCAACGACGCTCTGAGACAAAGATTTATAGATGTTACGGTTTCCCAAGCGGAATTTTTAGGTTTAACCATACCCGACGACCAACTGAAATGGAACGAGGAAACCAAACATTATGACTTCGGGGAACTTCCTTGGGACGAATTTATGGAAGTGCTGAACGGCCATGGACCATGTAACAAAGCACGCCTAGAAACCAAAAGAAAAGCGGCAGCAGAAAATGCCTGGGTGAAGGAAGCGGCAATAGCGTATGCTAAGAAATGTGATGATATAGCGGTATAAAATTCAATAAAGCAGAGTCAAAGGAAGAAACTTAGAATTGCACGACTTTCGTTGTTTAAATAATTTTTTATCGGACGGTTTTTTTTTGATAGAATGTTTATTGCAGCGTTGTTCAACAAAAGGCTTTTATAGTAAACAAGAGATAGGTTTAAAATGAATGATGCTATTTATTTTTTAAAATTCGACTGATTTTGAGTATATGATGCTCAATAATTGGTTGCCGGAGATAGCATATAAATTATGCCCGATATTTTAAAGGGATTTGATTTAAAAGTTTTAAAATAATAACAATGAATAATTTAGATATTTGGGAGGTTTTCATACAAACCAGACCTGGGCTTTCCCACAAGCATGCCGGCACCGTGCAGGCGGCGACTGCAGAAATCGCACTTCAAAACGCAAGAGATGTTTATACCCGCCGTATGGAAGGTACCTCGATTTGGGTGATTCCCGCAAAATATGTTGTAACCAGTGAGGGTATGGATAAGGAGGCATTTTTCGATCCGGCGGATGATAAACTCTACCGCCACCCAACATTCTACGAAATTCCGAATGATGTAAAGAATATGTAAAATATGCGAGGAGATATTAGATCCAGATTTATTTATTATCTAGATTTTTGATTCTCGCTTCTTGATTCTAAATAAAAATGAAAAACTACCTACTAACACACGCCGATGATACCTTGATCATGGGACAGCGCCTTGCAGAATGGTGTGGCAAAGGTCCTTATCTGGAGGAGGATATTGCACTCACAAACATTGCGCTGGATTATCTAGGTCAAGCCAATAATTTTTATAATTATGCCGCTCAATTGGACGGTACAAAATCCGAAGACGACTTGGCTTTCCTGCGTTATGAACATGAATATCTAAACTCGCAACTCGTGGAACTGCCCAATGGAGATTATGCCCAAACGATTCTGAAGGTGTACTTTTTTGCAGTATATCAAAAACTACTTTACACGGCACTAAGCCATTCGGCAGATGAAAATCTTTCGGCGATAGCTCAAAAGTCGTTAAAAGAAGTAAAATACCACCTCACCCACGCGAAAACCTGGGTAACTGTTTTCGCCAAAGGAACCGACGAGAGCCACCAAAAACTCAATGCTGCATTGGCAATGCTTTGGGAATATACGGGAGGATTGTTTGACCAAACAGAAGCCGAAGAAAATCTTACAGGTTTAGATTTGGTGCCGTCTATCGAGGATATAAAAAAGGAATGGCATAAAGAAATTGCCCAAGATTTTGCAGAATTAGGTTTGTCAATTCCCGACGATCCTTTCATGCAAAAAGGCAGTCGCAAAGGCATACATACGGAATATTTCGGCTATATCCTCTGCGAATTGCAATACATGCAGCGCGCCTATCCGGGATGCGCATGGTAGTTACCCAAACCCCGAAGGGATAATAAGCAATCTGTAAATTTTATATACATTAATAGAGTGCAAAGTTCTAAAAAAAATATAGCGAGCCTCACCAGTGCATCCTCCTTTGGGGGTGAAGAGGCTTTGTTGAATTTACTTTCCCAAATTCCTGATCCGGAGATTCCAGTGATAAATATTGTGGAATTAGGGATTGTTCGGGATGTGAATATGATTTCGGAAAAGGAAGCAGAAATTAACATTACGCCTACTTATTCCGCATGTCCGGCGATGTATAATATCGAGGAAGATATTGTTAAATTATTAAAAGAAAACGGTATTACAGCAAAAGTAAAAACCCAGATCTTCCCCATATGGACTACCGACTGGATTACCGATCAAGCAAGGGAAAAACTGCGTGACTATGGCATTGTCCCACCGGAAAAAGGTGCCGGAGAAAGCCACTTGCATCGCCCAAAAAAATGCCCGCGATGTGGCTCGGAAAATACATCGGAGATCAGCCGGTTCGGCTCTACACTATGCAAATCAACCTACCAATGCAAAGATTGTTTGGAACCGTTTGATTATTTCAAATGCCATTAGTTTTTAATTTGACAATATTTCAATCTGACAGTGAATCAATCTTCTAATTCAAATCCCATATCTTAAAAAAATGTACACTCATCTCGATATCGAAACTCATTTCGACGGAAAACTTAAAATCGGCTACCTCAATCAGCCGGAAACATTCAATTCCTTGAATAGTATTTTGCTAAAGGAAATATCCGCTTTTATTATAGAATCCGATGCAGATGAATCTGTGCGTTGTATCGCCATTTCGGGTCGCGGAAAAGCCTTTTGTTCAGGTCAAAACCTAAAGGACGCTTTAGCTGCTGGCGAAGAAAGTAAGGACGATAAATTTATCCAAAAAATGGTGTTGAATTATTACAACCCAGTGGTAACTGCAATTTCTTATTGCAAAAAACCCATCATTTCCCTCGTAAATGGTCCGGCCGTGGGTGCGGGTGCAAATCTTGCGCTCATTTGTGACTTCGTATTGGCAACGGAAAGTGCCTATTTTTCACAAGCGTTTTCGAAAATAGGGCTTGTTCCCGATACAGGCGGCACCTATTATTTACCTAAACTTATAGGCAGGCAAATGGCCCTCTATCTTGCTTTTACAGGAAAAAAACTGAGCGCTAATGATGCTAAGAATTTCGGATTGGTGGCGGAAGTTTTCGCTGATGCAGACTTTGATTCAGCGTGTTTATCCGTTTTAAAGGAAATTTCGGAAATGCCGACAGCGGCTTTGGCTTTAACTAAAAAAGCCTTCAATGAATCCTATGGAAATACTCTAGAACAACAATTGGAATTGGAAGGTAAATACCAGCAACAAGCATCCGAAACTGCTGATTTCCAAGAGGGAATTGCCGCATTTGTAGAAAAAAGAAAACCTATTTATCAAGGAAAATAGATTCTGAGAGCCAAGAATCAAGAACCAAGATTTCAAAAAAAGTGATGGAAAAAACTCAAAACTCAAAACTCAAAACTCATAATTTAAAAGTTGGAATCATCGGCTCTGGGACTATGGGGATTGGGATTGCGCAAGTTGCTTCCAATGCGGGTTGCGAAGTTTTTCTTTATGATGCCAATGCCGCACAGACCGAAAAATCACTATCGGGTTTAAAGAAAACTTTAAACAAACTTACCGAAAAGGGAAAACTCACCGCCGAAAAAGCGAATGAGGTTTTTAACAATATAAAACCATGCACCGATATTTCAGGGTTAAAGGATAGTGATTTAGTAATTGAGGCCATTATCGAAAATAAAGAGATCAAAACTAAAGTTTTCGGTGAACTAGAATCTTTCGTTTCAAAAGAGTGCATCATTGGCTCAAATACCTCTTCCATTTCCATCACTTCGCTGTCATCGGAATTGAAGAATCCTGAGCGTTTCATCGGAATCCATTTCTTCAATCCGGCTCCGCTCATGCCTTTGGTCGAAGTGATTCCCGGACTCTTGACGGATAAAGATGTGCCACAAAATATTTATGATTTAATGAAATCTTGGGGCAAAACGCCTGTGTTTGCAAAAGATATTCCCGGCTTTATCGTCAACCGAATTGCACGCCCTTTTTACGGCGAGGCATTACGAATTGTCGAAGAGAATATTGCCACACCGCAGGAGGTAGATGAAGTGATGCGCACAATTGGAAACTTCAAAATGGGCCCCTTTGAATTAATGGATTTGATTGGTATTGATGTTAATTTTTCCGTAACACAAACTGTTTATAAAGATTATTTTTTCGACCCGAAGTATAAACCGTCACTTTTGCAACAGCGAATGGCGGAGGCTAAACTTTTGGGAAGAAAGACAGGTAAGGGATTTTACGATTACACGGAAACAGGTAGCGGAAAGCAGGAGGCATTACCATCAACCATCAACCAACAACCAACATCTAACCAGCAAGCAATCTTCATGCGAATTCTTTCTATGCTCATCAACGAGGGGGTGGAAGCGAAGCGTTTGAAAATCGCTACCGATGATGACCTGGAACTAGCCATGCAAAAAGGTGTGAATTACCCGAAAGGACTTTTAGCTTGGGGAAAAGAAATAGGGTACGAGAAAATCTCCGAAACCCTGCAAAATCTCTACGATGACTATCAGGAAGAGAGGTACAGACAATCGCCACTGCTAAAGAAAATGTAGCCAACAACCAACAACTATCAATCAACAATTATTATGACTCATTTGGAAACAGTGCGATACATGCTCGATCAAGATTATTTTTCCCAATGGATGGGTATAAAACTAATTGAAATCCGAGAAAATTATTGCCTCATCGAAATGCCCATAAAAAAGGAAATGATCAATGGACTAAAAACCGTCCACGGCGGCGTTACTTTTTCGCTTGCCGATTCTGCGTTGGCTTTTTCGTCCAATAATACCGGCGAAGCGGCAGTGGCAATGAATTGCACCATCAGTTTCACGAAAGCCGTTCGTTTGGGAGATACACTTCGTGCCGAAAGCATTCTCGTTACAGACACACGAAAAACCGCCGTTTACGATATTTCGGTGAAGAACCAAGAGGGAGAACTCTGCGCTGCTTTCCGAGGAACAGTTTACAAAATAGGAAAGAAAGTGGTTGATTTGTAAAAATTGATACATTGCTAAATTAATACTTTGTTATATTTGAAAAAAATGAACACATACATCATAGACTACATCCGCACGCCGATTGCTAAATTTCAAGGCGGGCTCTCAGAAGTTCGTGCAGATGATTTGGCGGCGATTGTCATCAAGGAAATCGTAAAAAGAAATCCTCAGATTCCAGCAAACGAAATCGAAGAAGTTATTCTCGGTTGCGCCAATCAGGCTGGGGAAGACAATCGCAATGTCGCGAGAATGTCCTCGCTTTTAGCCGGCTTGCCGGTGGAATTAGGCGCCGAAACTGTGAATAGGTTGTGTGCCAGTGGGATGGCTGCCGTTGCAAATGCCTACCGAGCGATTGCTTGTGGCGAGGGCGATATATTCATCGCCGGCGGTGTGGAGCAGATGACCCGTGCACCGTTTGTGATGAGCAAACCCAGCAGTGCTTTTGGTCGCGATTCCGAGATGCACGATAGCAGTTTCGGCTGGCGTTTCATCAATCCCAAACTCAAAGAAATGTACGGCGTGGACAGTATGGGGCAAACGGCCGAAAACCTCGCCGAAATGTATAACATCAGTCGGGAAGATCAGGATGAGTTCGCATTGAAGTCCCAACAAAAAGCAGCCGAAGCGCAAGAAAACGGAAGGCTCGCCGAAGAAATTGTTCCCGTAGAAATTCCGCAGCGCAAAGGCGATCCGAAAATTTTTGCAAAGGATGAATTCATCAAAGCCAATACCACACTGGAAGGCCTTGCCAAACTGCGTCCGGCGTTCAAAAAAGAAGGCGGATCCGTCACCGCGGGCAACGCCTCTGGACTGAACGATGGCGCTGCGGCAATGATTCTTGCGAGCGAGACCGCCGTGGAAAAACATAACCTGAAACCGATTGCAAAAATTCTTTCCTCTGCCGTCATCGGCGTAGAGCCGCGCATCATGGGCATCGGTCCCGTGGAGGCGTCTCGCAAGGCACTTCACCGTGCCCACCTCACGCTGGAGGACATGGATATTATCGAGCTCAACGAGGCTTTTGCGGCGCAGAGCCTCGCCGTTTTGCAGGAACTCGGCATCGCGGTAGCCGATCCTCGCCTGAATCCAAATGGGGGCGCCATCGCCCTGGGGCATCCGCTCGGCATGTCGGGAACCAGAATTTTGGGTACCGCCGCTCTGGAACTGCAAAAAACAGGTAAGAGATACGCACTCTGCACCCTCTGCATCGGCGTCGGGCAGGGCTATGCGATGGTCATCGAGCGGGTGTAAAGCGTTGCCAGGTAAGGTTTCCAAGTATGTGTTTTCACTAAAACCGGTAACCGAATACCGACAACCAAGAACACTATTTGGGCGGCATCTCGGGCTATCCGCTGTATCTTTTTCGGGTTCGTTTCGTCGCCTCCCTTCGGTCCGCGCCGTCCCGCCCCCAAAAAAGGATGCCGCTCCTATCCCGGCCGCGCGAGATTCGCCGTTACAGTCAAAAAATGAATGTTGAAAGGATTGTTATATTGATATATTTTTAAATTGCTATATTAAAATGGAAAAACTACAAAACTACATATCCGGACAATGGATCGAGGGCAATGGTGCCGGGATTCCTTTGCATAACGCTGTGAATGGCGAAATCGTTGCCATCTCCGATACCGAAGGACTCAATTTTGAGGAGGCCCTGCACTACGGAAGAACCGTGGGTTACAAAAACCTATCGCGGATGACCTTCTACGACCGTGGCGAAATGCTAAAAAAAGTGGCGCTTTACCTTCTCGAAAGAAAGAAAAAATACTACGAACTCTCGTACAAAACCGGAGCCACTCATGTTGATTCCTGGGTGGATATCGAGGGCGGTTTCGGAACATTTTTTACCTACTCAGGATTGGCAAAAAGGATGTTGCCGAACACGCCTTTTTGGGTAGATGGCGAGACGCAAAAGCTTTCTGCCAACGGCACGCAGTTGGGCACACACATTCTTACACCCAGCGAGGGCGTTTCCGTGCAGATTAACGCCTATAACTTCCCGGTATGGGGCATGATGGAAAAACTATCAACTTCGCTTTTAGCCGGCGTTCCGAGCATTGTGAAGCCTGCCACGCCAGGTAGTTACCTTACAAACGCTGTTTTTCGGGATATGATCGAGAGCGGTGTGCTTCCGGAAGGTGCGGTACAGTTGGTTTGCGGAGAACCGGGAAGTATTTTGGACTATATTCAGGACGGGGATTCCGTGTTGTTTACAGGTTCGGCATATACGGGTAGAAAACTAAAATCCTTGCCATCCATCGCTGGCAATGCCGTTCGTTTCAACCTAGAAGCAGATTCTTTGAACTGTTCCATCCTCGGCCTCGATGCCAAGCCAGGTACTCCGGAATTTGATCTATTCATCAAGGAAGTTCGTAATGAGATGACGACGAAGGCGGGGCAAAAATGTACCGCTATCCGCCGCATTTTAGTGCCTGAAAACTTAGTTGGCGAGGTGCAACAGGCATTGACAAAATCTTTAGACCAAATAAAAATCGGAAATCCGCTCAACCGTGAAACGCGGATGGGCTCTTTGGTTGGTAAGCAACAATACGATGAGGTTCTGGCAAAAATCGACATCCTGAAAACAGAAAACGAACTCATCTATGACGGAAAACAAGAGCTCATAGATGCTGATTTTGAGCACGGTGCTTTTATGACACCGAAGTTATTCTTTAACGATAAACCTTTCGAAAAAAATATTTCCCATGATGTGGAAGCATTCGGTCCGGTTTCTACGCTGATGCCTTACCGCGATGCCGAAGAAGCCGCCACACTAGCCAATCGTGGAAAAGGAAGCTTGGTGGGATCCATTATTTCTCACGATAACGATTTCATTGCAGAAACTTCTTGGAAAATGGCTTCGCACCACGGCAGGATTTTCGTTCTGAACCGCGACAGTGCTAAGGAATCCACTGGCCACGGTTCGCCACTGCCTACCATGATGCACGGCGGCCCCGGAAGAGCGGGCGGCGGCGAGGAAATGGGCGGACTGAACGGGTTGCATTTTTTCCTTCAAAAAACGGCGGTGCAAGGGTCTCCGGATGTTCTTACGGCGGTGACGAAAATTTATCAAACCGGTGCCGAGAAGCGTTTCTCAGATAAGCATCCTTTCCGAAAATATTTTGAGGAAGTAGAAATTGGCGACAGTTTAGAGACTGCAGGAAGAACTGTAACCGATGCTGATATTGTAAATTTTAGCAATGTCTCTTGGGATCATTTTTACGCACATACGGATGCGACAAGTTTAACGGGAACTATTTTTGACAAGACTGTGGCACACGGTTATTTTATTCTTTCGGCGGCGGCAGGACTTTTTGTTTCCGGCAAAAAAGGCCCTGTTATCGCAAATTATGGCCTGGAAAACTGCTCGTTCTTCAAGCCGGTCTATGCAGGAGATACGATTACAGTATATCTTACTGCAAAAGAAAAAATTAATCGTGGTGTGAAGGGCAGAAATATTCCGAGCGGCGTGGTAAAATGGTTGGTAGAAGTAGTAAACCAGCGTGAGGAAATGGTTTGCGTGGCGACCATCTTAACATTGGTGGCCAAAAAATCTCCGTTTGTGAATTTAAAACAAACTGAAATCAAAAAAATGCTTAATGCTTTAACGGAAAATACCGTTGCAAACTTTGGGGAAATGACGCCACAGATGATGGTGGAACATTTGGAAGAAGTGCTGCGAAATGGTTTTGGAAATTTGAACCCAGCAGATTTTCCAGCTATTGAAGAAGATCAACTCGAAAAATTGCAAGACTGGCTCTATACGGATAAAAAAATTCGGCCCGGAGCGAAATATCCACTCCTGAAAGATGGCGAATTACCGAAACTTCGCTTTAAAAATCTTGACCAAGCCAAGGAAGAACTTCTAAATACACTAAAGGATTTCACCATTTATTTCAAAGATAATCCCGAGGCAAAGCATTTTCACCCAAAATTTGGAACATTAAATAAAGAAATGATGGAATTGTTCCAACGAAAACATCTTACACATCATTTAGAACAATTTGGTCTGATTTAGTGCACAGATTTTCATTAATCTGAATCTATTTTTATTTAAATAATGACGAACTGGAAATAATTGATTTGATTTCAAGTGTATAATATAGGTTTACAGTCATCTCAGTAGCAGATTGTAATTCATTTTCACTGTTCTTGAAACTACTAAAAAATAATATGGATACATTTGTAAGATCAGAAATTAAGAATAATATTGCCGAAATAACTTTTGGAACGCCAAAAAGCAATTCTTTGCCCGGACATATTCTGGAAAAACTTGCCAAAACCATTTTGGATGAAGGCGCAAAAAAGGAAGTGAAAGCCATCCTTCTAAAATCGGAAGGCGAAAAGGCGTTCTGCGCCGGAGCGAGTTTCGACGAACTTTTGGAAATTGAGGAACTTGAAACTTCAAAAAAATTCTTCGGTGGCTTTGCCAAAGTGTTGAACGCCATGCGAACTTGCGGAAAAATAGTGGTAGTAAGGGTTCAAGGGAAAGCCACGGGAGGTGGAGTAGGGCTTGCTAGCGGCGCTGACTATTGTTTTGCCACTAAAGATGCGGCATTAGCTTTGACAGAAATTAATTTGGGAATAGGTCCGTTTGTGATTGGGCCTTATGTAGAACGGAAAATTGGTAAATCGCAGTTTGCAGCGATGGCGATAGATGCAGATTTCCGAAGTGCAGATTGGGCAGAACAACATAATGTGTATCACTCTGTCTCAGAAAATATCGCTGAGATGGATGCGAAAATTTCCGAATTTTTACAGAAACTTTCCACGCGCAGCGAAGATGCTTTAGCTTTGATTAAAGAAGTGTCCTGGGAAGGCACGGAGCATTTTACAGAATTAATGCCTGCTAGAATTCACATGAGCGCGAGTTTGATTTTAGAAGAATCCGCAAAAGCGAACATCAATATGATCAAAGAAAAGCTGCGGGCGAAGTAGGTTTATACTTGTTTAAGTAGATTTTTACCACAAAAGTTGCATAATATTATAACTTAAAAAAGTATTGATAAGTGGTATTCTGCCTTTGCGTGCTAAAAAATATTTTTGGCATTTATTTTGACTTTTTGTGGTTAAAAATGATTTTGAATTTACATTAAGCTATTTCATTAGTAAGATTTATTAAAACCGATCAACTGCGAGAAACAAAGTCTTGCAGTTTTTTTAATTTAATTTTGATAATTCAAAATAAGTCCTAACTTTGCAGTTCAAAGTTCTTTTTATGGATCAGAATAACTATACCGAAGACTTATCCCATATCCGCACGATGATGGAGCGATCTTCTCGTTTCTTATCTTTGAGTGGGCTTTCCGGTGTGTTTGCCGGATTATCGGCTCTGCTGGGGTCCTATGTGTATTTCATTTTTCGAAGGGACGGGATCGATTATTTAGCGGGTAATCGGAATGTTTTTAGTCCGACTTTAGTGCGCGAACTGGTTTTAGTGGGCGCTGTCATACTTTTAGCGGCGGTGTTTAGTGGTTATTTTTTTACCGTTAAAATACCAAAGTGAAGAATCAGAAAATCTGGGATATTACCACCAAAAGGCTTTTGTTAAATTTTGCGATTCCTTTGGTGACAGGCGGATTATTCTGTTTGGGGCTTCTCTACCACCACATGTTTGTGGTAGTAGCTCCCGCAACACCTATTTTCTATGGATTGGCTTTGGTAAATGCTGAAAAATACACATTATCGGATATAAAGTATTTAGGATTCTGTGAAATCGCGCTTGGCTTACTAGGATTTTTCTTCCTAGGCTGGGGATTGGTTTAATGGGCGATCGGTTTTGGGGTACTGCATATCGTGTATGGTTTGATGATGCACAAAAAATATAAGTAGCGTCGCTAATCAGTTACTGTTAACTTCATAATTATTTACTTGCACCTTCACATCAACTAAATTAATTGACTGATCAGCTATGATTGCCTCCCTTAACAAAGAATTCGAAAGCCGTGTCAGGTTGGGCATCATGTCCGTCCTGATTGTAAACGACTGGGTGGATTTTGGCGAGATGAAACAGTTGTTGGAAGTGACAGATGGCAATTTAGCAAGCCACAGCACGGCATTGGAGAAAGCAAATTATATCGAGATAAAAAAAGAATTCGTGGGAAAGAAACCGCGCACTTCCTACCGTGTAACGCAATCGGGTAGAGATGCTTTCCAAAAACATTTATCCGCGCTGGAAAAATTGCTGGAAAAATAAGGCTATATTTTTTTTGTGTCTAAACTTTGAAATCCAAAGAACTTTATGTATAATTTAAAACTTAAAAATGACAATTCAAAATCAAAACCAATCGGTATTCAATCGTTTCTAATTTCATTCTTGATAGGGACTGTACTTTTAATCAATGCCGGAGAAACGCAAAAAATTTATCATATCATCGGTGATCCTGTGTATGAATATACCCATCGCGTAGCTTTATGAATATTTGGTTTTTAATATTATAGGTCTTTAAAAAATAATAAAATATTTCTAAAAATGAAAACACACCATCTTATTTTGCTTTCTACGGCACTGTTCATCTGCTTGTTTTATGATGAATTTCTCGGTTTAAATGTAGGAATATTCGGTTTAGCGATTGCGCTTCTTACGCTATTAACCACGCCCAAAAATGGAAGAACAAAATCCTATCTGGCATTGTTTGTCTGTGCGGTTATCAGTGCTGGGGCATACGCTTGGTATGGCGATTTGCCATCATTTTTTGCCGTTGCGATTTCTTTATTTTTGTTAAGGTTAAAGTCCAAATATCGCAATCTGAATGCCCTATTTGCTTTCCCATTGGTTTTAACAAACGGCGCTACATTCATTTTTCGTTTTTTCCATTTTGAAAGATGGCTGCCAAAATCTAGTGGAGGAAATATGACTAAAACCATCGCATTGCTACTAATTCCCGGGGTTTTTGTAGCGCTTTTTTTTGGAATTTATGCCATGGGAAGCACACACTTTTTATCGTTGTTTTCTGGCTACCAATGGAATTTAGATATATGGAAATTCCTTGTCATTGCCACAATAGGTTTTTTCCTGTGCTTCAATTTTTGGAATTTTGCGGTCGAAAGATTTATTTTTAAACAAAACCGACTGATGGATGAAGACTTTGATTTAAAAATAATAAAACCTAAACCTACCTGGGATTTTTTAGACATTGAGTCCGAACGACTAAGCGGCCTCATTACTTTTGGTGCTCTGAATTTGTTGCTTTTGATTTTCATCATCACCTTTAATTATGAGCAGTTTGTGGAAGTGCCAAAAACGCCGAAACAACTTAGCGGGGAAACCCACGAGCGTGTGACAGCTGTGATTCTCTCTATTATCATGGCAATAGTGGTAATCATGTTTTACTTCAAATCCACTTTTAATTTCGATGCTAAAGCTGGAGCTCTGAAAGCTTTTGCGTATGTTTGGTTGGGACTAAATGTGGTGCTTGTTCTATCTGCCCTGCTGAAAAATTCGGAATATGTGTTGAATTTGGGACTTACATATAAGCGGCTTGGCGTTTACGCATTCCTTTTGCTGTCGCAGATTGGTCTATCGCTGACTTTTTATAAAATTTTAAAGAAAAAGACCAACGCTTTTCTTTTTAACAGAATGTTTTGGTATTTTTAAGGGACACTTTTGCTCTGCGCCATCGTGAATTGGGGCGGAATAGCGACGCGCTACAACATCGATCATAAAAAAGGAGATTTGGATTATCTCCGCTCGTTGAACTTTAATCATAAGATTTTAGAGAACCATTTTAAAAACTATGAAACGGAATACGAAGTGGTTGAAAATCAAAAAGATTCTTTCTTTTCTAAAATACTTTATTATGAAACTTTGAGATAGTCTTAAACAAAAACCTCCGGAAAGAAATTTCCAGAGGTTTGATTTTTATTAAAGAAAAAATTATTCTTCAGCTGCTCCTTCATTGATGAAGCTTTCAGCAAGTTTCGTCAATGTGACATCTGTTGCCTTTTCATTCTCCAAAGTTTGAGAAAGAAGTTTTTCTGCTTCGGTGTGTCCCATGTGTTTTGCGAAAGTACGAAGGGTACCATAAGTTGCAATTTCATAATGCTCGGCTTTTTGGGCTGCCAAGATTAGGCCTGCATCTCTTGTCAAGGTATCACTTTTTGTATCCTCGATGATGGATTTTCCTTCTTCCAAAATTCCCGCCATGGCTTCACATTTCACAGCAGATGCTTTTTCACCGATACTTTCAAATACTTTTTCCAAAGTAGCGATGTGTTCTTCGGTTTCGGCGGTGTGTTTTTCAAAACCTTTTGCCAATTCCTTGCTAGTTGCTGCTTTTTGCATTTTCGGCAATTCCTTTACTAAAGCCTTCTCAGCCCAATAAAGATCCTTTAGCTCGTCAATAAAAAATTTGTGAAACTCAGAGTTTTTCATTTTTTGGTCCATGATGATTTTTTTTAAGTTAATAGTGCTGTACTGTATGCAATAACCTTTCCAATTCGGCTACCATGAATGTTAAATTTCTGTTAATCCTTCGTTTTGGAATCTATCGCAATAGTCACGGGACCATCGTTTAGCAGCGATACTTTCATATCGGCACCGAAGATTCCACTTTGGATTTTTAGTCCGGATTTTGCAATTTCAGATTTAAAATACTCAAAAATTTGATTTGCCTTTTGAGGTTTTGCCGCACGGATAAAGGACGGCCGATTTCCCTTTTTATAATCTGCTAAGAGCGTAAACTGGCTGATGCAAAGGATCTCCCCGGAAATATCATGTACGGAAAGATTCATTTTACCCTCTACATCACCAAAAATCCTTAGATTAAGTATTTTTTGCACCATCCAGTCGGCATCGGTCGTTTCATCTTCTTCGGATACGCCTATGAGCAGCAATAGGCCTTTCCCGATGCTTCCCACCGTTTCGCCATCTACCTTTACGGATGCTTGCGAAACGCGTTGAATGATGATTTTCATTTAGTTATAGATATTTAGGAAGTTGCTTTTGCTATCGAAAGTGTAGGTGTACATCTTCGGAGCGATATTGGCTGTTTTCACCGGTTGTCCTGTCAGTAGGATCCACTCGGAGCCATCCTTCGGGCAAGTGATTTTAATATCGTTTTCCACACTCAGTGTCGTGTTATTTTCCGGGCAAATATGTGGCGCATTTCTATCGTAAACCATGAAGCCTGTCGTCGTACGCACCACGATGAGGCCGCGCGTTCCGCTTTGCTGCTCATTAACATATATCCATCCGCCTGTGTTTTGGAGCGCGTAGTAGGCGGGCAAATTTAGGTTTAGTTGTACATTGATGTTTGAGTATGGGAAACAGTTTACCGGCTCAGCCATGCGAGTGCATCCGAGAGTGATTAAAAAGCTGGTTACCAGAACTATTACTGCAACAATCAAGTTTATTTTTTTTTTCATTGTAAATAATTATGTATCTTTGCAAAACAATTTTTAAAAAAAAATATTGTCCGGCAAATGTCGGATTATTTTTTTATACTTATTTCAAATATAGAAGTTATGGCATCATATGTAACGAAGGATGGTTTTGAAAAAATGAAAGTAGAGTTAGAGCAACTCGAAACCATCGAAAGACCAAAAATAACACAACAAATAGCCGAGGCACGCGACAAAGGGGATCTCTCTGAAAACGCCGAGTACGACGCAGCAAAAGAGGCACAAGGAATGTTGGAAATGAAAATTTCTAAATTGAAAGATTTGCTCTCCAATGCCAAGGTTATAGATGAATCCCAGTTGGATACCTCCAAAGTGTCGATTCTTTGTAAGGTGAAACTTCTGAACCATGACACCAAAAAAGAGCAGGTATTTACTCTCGTTCCAGATAACGAAAGTGATTTGAAAGCTGGAAGGATATCCATAAATACCCCGATTGCAAAAGGTCTATTGGGTAAAAAAATCGGCGAACAGGCAAATATCGTTTTGCCAAACGGCAACAAACTGTCCTTTGAAATTTTGGATATTTCGCTTTAATACAAAATTAATTTGGTGGAATATAACCAATAAAGGAGCAAAAGATATAAAAGTTAATTTGAGTTTAATTTACTCAGGTTTAGAAACAGCAGCGCATTGCTTTTTAAACATTAAAAATATTTGTTTTTAAGGTTTATAACTTTTTGATCTTTTTTGTTTAAATTAATTCAATAACGACATACATTTTTAATATGAGTTCCATATTCACAAAAATCGTCCACGGAGAAATCCCTTCGTACAAAATCGCTGAAGACGAAAATTATTTGGCTTTTTTAGATGCAATGCCATTGGTAGAAGGCCATGTCCTGGTAATTCCAAAAAAAGAAACCGATTTTATTTTTGACATCGAAACCGAGGAATATAAAGGTTTGTGGGCATTTGCTCAAAAAGTAGCCAAGAAATTGACGGCGACCTATCAAGACAAGAGAATTGCCGTGGCGGTGCTCGGTTTAGAAGTTCCACATGCGCATATCCATCTCGTTCCGATAGGAAAAATGGAGGATCTGAACTTTAAAAATGAAAGATTGAAGTTTTCCGAAGAAGAATATCGGGAAATTCAAAGTAAAATTTCTAATCATTAATTTAAAATAGTGCGGCCACATACGCCGACACTTTTAACATAAAAAATTGAAAACAAAAATGAGTGCCAACCAATGTTCATTCTGTGGAAGAAAGCGCAGCGAAGTACAGATGCTGATCTCCGGACAAACGGGATTCATCTGTGAGAACTGCATAGAGCAGGCGCATTCCATCGTGAAGGATACCGCCTCCGGGCCAACTTCGGCAACCACCCAAAATTTGGACGAACTAAAGAAGCCTAAGGAAATCAAGGCTTTTCTGGATCAATATATAATAGGACAGGATCAGGCGAAAAAGCAATTGTCCATAGCGGTTTATAACCATTATAAAAGACTCATCTATGCGCAGCGAGGCGAGAAAGAGAATAAGGATGTGGAGATTGAAAAGTCCAACATCATTATGATTGGTGAAACCGGTACTGGTAAAACGCTTTTGGCAAAGACCATAGCGCGCGAACTGAATGTTCCGTTTTGCATTGTGGATGCTACTATCCTCACGGAGGCAGGCTATGTGGGCGAAGATGTAGAAAGTATTTTGTCCCGCCTACTGATGGTAGCTGATTATGATGTAGAGCGCGCTGAAAAAGGGATTGTTTTTATTGATGAAATTGATAAAATCGCAAGAAAATCCGATAACCCGAGCATCACCCGCGATGTTTCCGGCGAGGGCGTTCAGCAGGGATTATTAAAACTTTTGGAGGGTAGCATCGTGAATGTACCCCCGCAGGGTGGACGCAAGCACCCAGATCAAAAATACATCCAAGTAAATACGCAGAACATATTATTTATCGCAGGTGGCGCATTTGATGGAATTAAAGACATCATTGAAAGAAGACTGAATAAGCAGGCTATAGGTTTTAGTGCTGAAAAGATTAATAAAATCGATGAGGAAGAATACATCCTGAAGCAATTAAATGCTATAGACCTCCGCAAGTTCGGATTGATTCCAGAATTGTTGGGTAGATTCCCGATAATTACCTACTTGGAAAAACTCACAAAGGAAACCATGATAAAAATCATGCGTGAGCCAAAAAACTCTATTGTTAATCAGTTTATAGAGCTATTTAAAATGGACGGTGTTAAACTTGAATTTACAGACGACGCCATAGATGCCATCGTGGAAGAAACTATGGACAAAGGTCTTGGAGCTAGAGGCCTGCGTGGTACTACGGAGAAGGTTTTGGAGGACTATATGTATGATATTCAGCCTGGAAAAAAAATAAAATTAACAAAAGATAACATTAAATTTTAATTTTATTCTTATATTTGCCGCTTATAGAATTAATAAACACAATCTTAAAATGAAAAAAACTTTACTAACTATTGGTATGCTTGCCGCAGGCATCAGTGCCAATGCGCAGTTTCTCTCGTATATGGGAGATAAATCTCTATTCTATGTAGGAGAAGGGGCGCTTGTCTATAACGGAGGCGGTATGAAGACCGTAGGTTCCGGACAAGTAGACAATCACGGAAATATTATGATTGTAGGGTCGAATAATGACGAGCTTGCCACAACTACTGACGGTACTGCTGCGAAAACCGATGGTGGTAATATTATCCTTCGATTGAATGATGCAGCCAATTTTGCATCATCCACTTATGGTCAACTCTATATTTCTGGTATTCCACAAGGGAAATTAAATGGTGTTGTAGATAAGGAGTACAAGACAACTGATTTGGGAGCCTATCAGCAAATGGCCATTCCATTTTTCGAAAAATCTTTTGCCTCTTTGAATACCGAAGTAGGCGGCGGCCTATCAGATGCACGCTGGTCGAATAATGAAGTTCTTAGTACCAATAATATCAAAAGGCGTTCGGATAACATTCCGCTAAGCACTACTACTATTAGTACTGGTATTAATAACAAAGGTATGGGTTATGAGTCTAAAGCTACCACTTATTACTATATAGGCAGTAAGTCTTGGGACACTGCAAGTAAAACCTTTACATTTAAAGGTCGTCCTGTTGCAGCGGGTATATCTGAAACGCTTCAAAATTCTGGTAATGGAATTGACTTTGGGGCAGGTGGAAGTGCTAGAAATGGTTATGGCGAAAAATATAATACTTACTTAGGAGATCCTTTTGTTACAACAGCTTGGACTGGCGATTACGGTAAATTTATTTATCAATTTGGTAATCCTTTTTTCACCAATCTTGATCTTTCGCAAATTGGAGATGAAGATGGTACCAGTTCCACAACTGGAGAT
>JAGLBA010000190.1 GCA_018260475.1 Chryseobacterium sp.
GGTAGATTTCATAGAATTTTAACTTTCTTTAAAAGTATATTCAATAAGTTTTCGATTTTTTCAGCTAGATTTACTTCTCCCTTCCCCTCCCATTCCACCAGGAGTCCTTTCTCTTCTTCGAGTGCCTTTTTCATTTTGTTTTTAAAAGATTTTGGCTCCAGGATTTTCATGCGGTCGTAATAGAAAAGGATTGTTCTTTCGAAATCGTAGGTTAGGACGAGGAAGAGTTTTATTTTCAAACCCTTAACGGTGTCTTCCAATATTTCTTGCGAATGGTGCAGCAGCATAGTTTTCACATAATTACCTTGGTGCTATCAAACTGTAATATAATTTGCTTCGAATCAGCATTACGCTGTGCTAATTGAGGAAAATCTCATAAAATTTTAAGATTCTGTAAATTTCTTAAAATATTATTATTTTGAATAGATAATAAATATTCTGCTGCTGCAAATTCAATCAAATAGTTTTCAACATAAAAACTTCTTTTAATCATAAAGGTACACCGGATAGTGGCTACCTTCCCATCTTCTCCCTCGGCAGTCCAATCTCATGCTCCTGCGGATAAGGTTTTCGCCAAGTCATGCTCACATCCTCGTTGATTTTTTGGTGAACTTCATAGGATTTTCCGCTGTCAACGGAGT
>JAGLBA010000191.1 GCA_018260475.1 Chryseobacterium sp.
GAAAAAAACGATTAAAATAGAAAGGAAAACCAGAAATAGAAACCTGGACAAAGACCTGACTCCATTACGTTTGCCTGCCCACGAGGAATTAACAGAAGGAGAATTTTTTTCTCTTTTTAATTTTTTAATTTTTTTTTAAACGATTGTCAACCCCTCCGGATAATTCTTCGACGGTTCATCATTAAAAATGCGAGTTTCAAAAAATCCGTATCGAACTCCATTTTTCCATTTTTTTTTTCATGAATTACGATTGATCGATCGATCGATTGATTCATTGATTGATTGGAAATCGTGATGAGATGTCGGCGGAATTTTTTATTTTTTATTTTTGAGAGCGCGACATCTGTTAATATGTTGGCGAACTACTACTCAAAGCAATATGATGACGATTCGGAAATTGAGCGACGCGGTTTGATTTTTCACCGAAAGAAAGCGCTTCGGCGGAAATAAAAAAACTCAAAGAATTTGAAATTGGAAGATTTTTGAAAAAGAAAAAAAAATTATTTTAAAAAAAAGAAAGAGAAGAAGGAGGAGAGAGAAAGAAAAGAAGATGAAAGAAAGGGAAGAGGAGATGAAGGAAAGAGAAGAAGAAGATGAAAGAATGGGAAGAAGGAGATGAAGGAAAGAGAAGAAGAAGATG
>JAGLBA010000192.1 GCA_018260475.1 Chryseobacterium sp.
TTTAAAGCTGTTCATTTTTATATCGATTATAGGTTTACTTTTATTTTGACGTTTTTAAGAAATTTATGATTTTCACCACGAATTCTCTGCAGTTGAGTTTTTATCTCGACCCAAATAGATGATAAAGGTTCATTTTTGAAATTTTTATACAGTCCGAAATCCCTTGCAACCATTAGGTTTAACTCTGGATTTCGATAAGCACCCGATAAATAAATAAATAAATATATATATATATATACATATATATATCTATATATATATATATATATAGAATGACAAATTTTGTATAGTATTATGATTTCAATTTTATGCATTTATATAAAAAAATTTTTATTTTAAAATAAAAAAAAATATTTAAGCTTACCAGTGAAAAAAAAGAAAGAAATGGAAACTGCTTTTCAAAATGCTTAAATTTCTATAAAGAAAAGTATTGGTGATCTTAATTAACTAGATTAGTTCTAAAAGTTAACTAGTGACCTTAGTTATTTATATTAATTTTTGGTTTAGAAAAAAATTTCTTATTTGAAAAAAATCCATGCCTTGAACTTCTATGGAAAAAATCAATTTTCCATTCTTTTGTTCTTTTTCGATTTTTGCTTCTACTTCACCATTCACGATTTTTATTTTGGCGGATGGGCGA
>JAGLBA010000193.1 GCA_018260475.1 Chryseobacterium sp.
AGGTAAAGTAAATGACTTAGAGTCATGAAAATTATGTGCCAGCACTTGCGGTCATACATACGACTCAAATCAATTATTATTGGTATAACTCTCAGGTTAATAGGAATAGATAAAATTCTTTTAGCTACTAAGGTTAAATATGTGTAACTAAAATATAATATGTGTTCTGTAAAGTTAGAATCTGTGATCTTAAACTAGGATTAGATACCCTACTATACACAGCGTAATTTGAGATACCAGAGGAGTATTAGTTTGGTTCTAGAAAATTAAGTGGTATGGCGGCTCAATGCCCATCCAGATACATATGCAAGTAATCGAAATTGCACGTTAATCTTACCTTCGCTAATATTTTGTACATCGCTGTCACGAAAGACTAGTAGTTAAATACGAGTCAACCTCTAAAATGAGAGGAATGTCAAGTCAAGGTGCAGATTATGCGGAGGCATATTGTGTATGTCAGTAATTGATCACACTGTCGGATTTACTCAGGAAGTTGAGTAAAGAAGAAGAATTTGGTAGTAAGCTACATTCATCATATGAAGCTGAATATACTTTGGCTACATTGAGTGTACAAATCGCCCGTCACTCCGTCAGTCGGCGGATACGACGTAACAAAGTTGTCCTACTGGAAAGGAGG
>JAGLBA010000194.1 GCA_018260475.1 Chryseobacterium sp.
GCATTTTTTTTTTCAATTTTAACGTTTCTACCTTCCCTCCCGCTGCCCAAATTCATTA
This sequence comes from Chryseobacterium sp., assembly GCA_018260475.1. Classification (GTDB taxonomy): domain Bacteria; phylum Bacteroidota; class Bacteroidia; order Flavobacteriales; family Weeksellaceae; genus JAGLBA01. Next base: position 59 of record JAGLBA010000194.1, read on the forward strand.
TTTTCTTTTTCAATTTCAAGGACTGGCGTTAATTAAATTACTTTTTAATTAAACGTAATAACTTAACATAATAACTTTTTAAAATCAAACAAATAAGCCGATAAATTAATACGAGGCGATTGTAAAAAAAAAAAGTTATTTTTAATAAACAATAAAAACAACGTGAAAACTTGAAATAAATAAATAAATAATAAAAAAAATAGAAACGAATAAATGAAAAAATTGTTTTTGTTGTTCGCCAAAATTTCTCTACAGACGATTTAATCATTTAAACAGCAATTAGATGAAAAATTTTGCAATTGATTTCGCGGAAAGGTAATCGAGTGTCACATTCGGGTTGTTACCTTCGGATCGAGGACTAATAAAATTACTTGCTGATTATCAAGCAATTAAATCGTTCGAGATCTAGTAAACTGACTTGTTATTCCGCACAAAAAAACATAAAAGCAAAAAGCCAACATCAAAATTAATTTCAAAACCGCAAAAATTATCATTGAAAAACCGTTGACTTCGTTAGAAAAGCAGGTTTGCCAACTGACCGGGACTGAACAATCGAATCTATGAGGAATGTTAGATTC
>JAGLBA010000195.1:0-348 GCA_018260475.1 Chryseobacterium sp.
GAAATTATTAGCATTTGTGAGTCTGATTAAACGCGGAATACGGAGAGCAATACATAAGAGAATTAATAATTCGCAGGTAATAATAATAAATTGATATTAATTTTCCATCAAATTTTTTTTTCACATTCAATCGCAACAAATTTCAGAACGGTTTTTTTTCTTTAAATGATCTAAATTGGCTGAAAGACCTTTCTCGGAATTTATATTTTATTTTTTATTTTTTAGTTTTACTGCACCACCGGCACGAAGCATTTTGTCACAAAAAAGAAAAAAAAACAGGAGAAAAATCCGTTCCATTAATCCGTTAACTTTTTTCATTTTTCGGTCAATTCTAATTCGTGGAAAAAC
>JAGLBA010000195.1:358-635 GCA_018260475.1 Chryseobacterium sp.
GAGGAGGTGGGAGGGTTCATTCGTTCACGCGAACAATAATATAGAAAATAACTGAATTTTCACAAACGCATAATTAAACGAATTCGATTTTTGATTGAATGGAATAGAATTTATTAATCCGAATTCAATACTTTTTTATTTTTTATTTTTATTTTGGAATCGGCCAGAAAGAATGGCTCACACGCGAAAATCGTTCTTCTCTCAAGTGATCAAGCCGAACTGCGCACGCTCGAAAACCTCCCCTTGTTTCTCGTTCCGGCCGTTAGGTTCGCTTTCG
>JAGLBA010000196.1 GCA_018260475.1 Chryseobacterium sp.
GATTTTTTTCTTTTATTAATCTTTAAAAGACATTATACATGGTGATAAAAAAGCAAATAATTAGTTGAGTCGGTCATGGCCACTCATTTCTTTTGAATATTTTAATTGGTAATCAGATTTGTGATTATCAATTAATTATTATTAACAATAAAAAAATTAGCCATTAAAGAAGTTAGGCAAATTACGTTTAAATGGCATATTTCATTTTTGTTCAATAATAAGATATTTATTTAAATTTTTTTTGGAATGCCCAAAACTTATTGGCATTAAATTTTTTCAATGATTTTTTTATGTATTTAATTTTATGGATTTTATTAATGAAAAAAAAAAGAAAACGAAGGCATTTTGAGTAGTTTCCATATATTTTGTGTATATTTCCTGGAAGCTAATTTAAAAAGAGAGAGAGAGAAGAGATGTAAAGTGAAAGAGGGAGAGAGAGATAAAAAAAGAAAAAATGGACAGAGAGAGAGAGGTAAAAAACAAAGAGTAGATAAAGAGATAAAAAAGGAAGAATAAAGAGAGAGAGAGAGAGATAAATAAATAAAAATATAGAGAGAGAAAAGAAAAGAAAAGAAAACAGGAAGAGGTAGATAGAGAAAATGTGAGTTATAGATAGAAGATAGCAAAAGCGTTT
>JAGLBA010000197.1 GCA_018260475.1 Chryseobacterium sp.
TTTTAAAGTGATTTTTGTTCTCTCGGAAAAGAATTCTGTTTCAACGATTTTTCTTTTTTTCCTCTTGCAGAGAGGAGGAGGGAGGGAAGGAGAGCATTCGCGTTATTAAACACCGGTTTTGTAATTTAAAATAAATTATTCGATGATGACCTAATTCCCTTTGATTTTTAACGGTAAATTTGTTGCAATTAACAAAGGCTATTAATCCAGGAGCGTGTCCGTTTGGTCGATTTGATCATCTATCCAAACAATTCATTCTTCTGTTTTTATCTATTGTTCCAAAGACTCCCCATTTTTGGTAATGAAATTTACAAACTCTTGTGTAATGTTCACATTAAAAAAAAGAAAGAAAAAATCCGATTGAGTAATGGCAATAATGGCAGAAACCGAGTCGAATTCGGTTCGAGTTTAGCATCCGTTTTTTTTTCAAGTGCGTATCTGCCAAACGCGGCCTCAGGTAGTAGGCTGCCACCGCGACCTTGACAATTAAAATAATAGTAATGATGATGATGATGATGGTGATGATGGTGGTGGTGGTAATGGGTTTTCTTATTTTAATTCCAATTGCCAAGGCCGAAATCTGAAAAAAAGTCTTCGCCGCCTTCCTTTTATATATTACACATAGATTCTGCC
>JAGLBA010000198.1 GCA_018260475.1 Chryseobacterium sp.
CCAAAAATTGATTAACAATTTAAAAAAGTGATAGAACAATGCCAGTTGTTATAATTGTTGTAAATTACTGTTTGAAAAAAAAAACATTGAATTTATTTTTTAATTTGTTTTAGGGCATTATTCGGATATGAAGGACTAACTAATGATTTAAGAGTGGTCAGTAAAGGATGTAAGTAAAATTACTTGTTCCATTTATTTATTCTAAAATTTGTTCCAATCGTGGAACTAGAATTGCTTCATTCTTGGCCAATACGAGTAATTCCTAACCTGAAAGTTTCAAAAGTGTGTTTTGCAATTTAGAACGAATTTTCATTCAGCGAAAATGACGGATGTTGATGATTTGAAAGATTCGCAGCAAGGAGTAGAACCGATGACGGAAGAAAATTTTGGTGCGCCAGCAAACAATGAAAGTGATCCGAACTGTAAATTGTCAAAGAGACAATTAAAGCGAATTAAGAAGAGAGAAAAATGGCTATCACTGTTATCAGAAAAAAGGTAATTTTTACCTTTTTTTCATTTTTGCGTTGCACCATTATTCTTGTTTCTAGTCTTTCGATGGAAAATTTTCTACTCTTTTATTCAATATTTATCCAATTTTTTGAAATTTTTTTCTCTCTTTCTCTTCATCTCCA
>JAGLBA010000199.1 GCA_018260475.1 Chryseobacterium sp.
CTAGTGTTAAATAAAAGTTTTTATTGGGAAGAGACTCCCAATACATTCCTGAAATTATTTTAAATCATTGATTGCGCTCGGAGAGAGAGAGAAAAATTACAGTTTAAAAAAAAACAAAAAAAAATTAAGATGGATTTTTTTTCTAATAATCATTAATTAATATTATGAATTATATAAAATATACATTATAAATATAAAATCATATAAAATATGATTTATTACAGGAATTGCATCAAACGATGTTTAAAATAAAGCAAGCCCAGCTCCATTATTACTCTTGGTTTATATAAATATTAATGTTATGATGTTAACGAATTGAAATTGATTCCTTCTTAAATATATGTGTTCGCAATTGTTTTATTTTTGTGTTCGTTTCGGCCATCTATGAACTACGTGATTTCGACAATTTTCTCCTAACCCAGGATTCCTCCATTTTTTTGGTATGCCAGGTGAAACAAGGGTTTTTCCACTTTTTTCTTTGATTCTACTTATTTTATAATATTTAATTTTGTCATTTATTCCAACTCAGTGCATGCGACCAGTATAACACGGTATAACTCAGTATGACAGTACAACTCAGTGCTTCAACCCGAGTAAGATCAATTAATCGATTCATGATCAAACTTCACG
>JAGLBA010000019.1 GCA_018260475.1 Chryseobacterium sp.
CTATCGTTATTCCAGTTCCATGAGGTTCTATCCCCCTGAAAACTAAAGCCAAGAGAAGCTCCGAGACCTTTTGCCATACCATTTTGAATCTCATAAGGTGCCTGATAGCCGGAAACATACGGATTGAAAGGTTTTTCTTCGGTATCCAGAAGCCCGCTTTGGTTCCAATCAGCAAGGTAAAGTTTATCCCCGATATCCAGTCCAGTAAGAATCTTATGACTTACATTACCTGTCTTCACATTTCCGTTTAAGAAAATCTGAGCAAATTTCATTTCGTTTTTACCTTCCCAACCGCTGTAATTTCTTTGAATTCTGCCATCAGTCAAAATCTTTGTAGGCCAAATGTCTCCGCCCAATTGGTAATCGCTCATATAAGATACCTGCGAAGTAAGTTTCCACTCGTGAGAAATTTCTGTAATCAAATGTAGATTTATATAATGTTCCGTAACTTTATTATCGGGTAAACCGGGATCCGTTATAGTAAAATCCACAGGAAATTCTTTATAACCTTTATTGCTGAACACATAGGAAGAACTTACCTGGGACATAATAGCCTTCTGGTAAATATATTCTGCAGTAAGCACCGTATTGTCGGAAATTTTGTAGCTTATGCTTGGCGCAACAATATAGCGGTTGTTAAACTCATCCCTTCTGAAAGACTTCTTATTCTGTCCCATTAAATTGAGCCTGAAAGCCAATTTAGAAGTAACTGGGACATTTACATCTGTCTCGGCACGGTAAAGGCTGTAGCTTCCGGTTGTAATGCCTGCGGAGCCTGTAATTCCTTCGTTTAAAATTGGTTTTTTCGTTACGATGTTATAAAGCCCGCTGGGTTCGCCGTTGGACATCATGAAGCCTGCGGGACCTTTCACAAATTCTATACGGTCGGCGTAGCTCATATCCTCAGCCAGCGGACCCCAGTTAGAACTTACATTTACGCCGTTCATAAAAGCGGCAGCGCGGGAGCCACGCATATTAATATTAGCGTAAAGATCTGCCCAGTGTTCCAGCCTTGTGGCACCGCTTACATTTCTTAGAATTCCGTCGCTAATTCCTGTAATTTGCTGGTCTGCCATAGCATCTTTTGTGATAACCTGTATGTTTTGCGAAACATTAATCAGTGGAGTTTCCAAACGCAAAGATCCTGAAGCATTTTTTTTAGTATAAGTTCTATAATATTTTCCGCGAAGTTGCACTTCTTCGATAGAAGAAGTTTTAGTACTATCTTTTACTTGCGCCTGAACTGCAATTGCCACCAATGCTGCGGCTGATATTATTAATTTTTTCAAGGTTTAATAGTTTTTAAAGAGATAAAGAATAAGTAAATGCAAAGGTTCTTCCCCGACCTTTGAAGTAAAACAATTCAGGAAGTCGTAAGGAAGATCCGTAAAGTTTTTGCGCTCGAACGCTCCAGATGGTTTGATAATTTGTGTTGAAGAGATTTTGTATACCGAAATTTAACTTCCCGAAACGTGTTCCGTATCCCAACATTAGATCCGAGGTATTGTAGCCGTTTATCATGCTGCCGGAATCGTCGTTCTGGTTGAAGGTCTGCAAATTCTGGAACCGCAAGTCCCAATTGTTTTTCTGATAGCCTATATAACTGGTCAATTTAGAGGGTGAGGCGATAAATATATCCTGTTTGCGCCAATCGCCATCTTTTTCTACTTCAGATTTTAAATGCTTCGGTTATATTGTAAATCTGTTTGTGAAATATCACTTAAAATCTGTTTTCGGTCCGCTCCAATAAAAGCCCCATTTTGCTGGAAAGCAGCGCCAATCCGCGCAAAAAAAGCGCTCACCTTTTGTTGCAACCGACTGTGCTATTTTGTAATTACCGTCTTTTTTTCCGATGAAGCCGCTCATATAAGTGAGGTTCGTTTCAGCAGATAATCCCTTTTTCACAGGTTTTTTTGTAATGATGTTGATGATTCCTCCAGTTGCATTTCCGCCATATAATGAACTTGCACCGGACAGCACTTCTATTTTTTCGATATTAAAGGGATCTATCGCTTCCAGCTCTCTACTTACTCCTCTCAAACTGTTTATAGAAACGCCGTCAATCATCACCAAGATGGATCTCCCGCGCATATTTTGCCCAAAATTTGTTCTTCCTTGCGAGCCGACATCAATCCCCGGAACAAACTGTGCCAACATTTCTTTAAACGGAACACCGCTCTGAGTTTGTCGAATGATATCGTTTTTCTTCATTACCCAAACTGTTCCGGCAATATCTGAAATTTTAGATGGCCGCCTTGTAGAAACAATTTCAACTTCTTCAATCTGTTTAACTTTTGTGGTGTCAGTTGTTATTGTTTGGGCGTGGTTTAAGATACTCATCAAGACTAATATGTTGATGCTTAATTTTTTCATGGTTAAATAGTTGTTTAATTTAAATTTCAGTTCGTTTTTTTATTCGGACCATTTTTCCGAAAGGCTGCGTTATCCTGCGGGGAACTTTAGCAAATCTCCCGGAGAACGCTTCACAACTGTTTCTCAATTCGCCAAACACAGCACGGGCTGGTTGCCATAGAAGTTTTCATACGCCTTGCGGAAAGTATTCTCGTTGCTATAGCCTGTTTCTTGGGCAATGTATTTCATGCTGTGGTAAGTGTTGTTGATGAGGTAACTCGCTTTTTCCATACGCTTTTTCAGTAGAAACTGATAAATATTGCAGCCTTTTTTCTTCTCGAAATAAAGGTTAAAAACATCCTGACTAATCGCCTGGCTGTAGCATATATTGTGCAGATTGATGGCAGCGTTCAGGTTCTGTTCCAGCCATTTTTCGGCATCGTGTATTTTTTTCATCATTTGGCAGTCGGCGCAGCGGTTAGCGGAAAAATATTTGCGCACATCACGGCTGGCGCTGTATTGGTAAAGCAAAAACATAAAGTAACTTTCTATAAAAATTTTTCGCTGAATCCCTTGGCTGGCGCTCGCAGCAAGGCAGATGAGGTTGGTATGAACGGCAAAGCATATCGGGAAGTCCCTTTCTTCGAAAAAAATTTCCGAAAAAGCTTGATGATAATCTTCCTCCAAGCATCCAAAATCTGAATATTTGTTGAAGAAATCGTTACGCACCCGGAAGGAAATCTCAAAATTGCTGTAGCCTAAGTCAAATAAATAAAGCGTGGCGGGCACGCAGAAGTTAATGATATGATATTTGTTTTCTGAAGTAACGGATCCTCTGTATCTCGTGTTATTAGACTGTTTTACAATCCTGTATTCCAAACATTCGTTTATTTTTTCAAAATCTTGCATTTCTTTTATTTTTTTAAACAGCCCGGCGAGAAACCGGGCATTTAATAACGGCTACTGTTTCACTATATAGGCTTCCACCAGCTTTTTGGCTTCGGAGGTTTGGTTGGGCTTTAGTTCCATCAGCGGGGTGTAGAGGTAGGTGTCTTCTACGCCGGGCTTGGTGTAGATGTCATGCTGGCTGTTTAGTATAGTCTTCCAGCTTTCGCGCACGGATGCCCAGAGCGGCGCATATTCTTTCCAGAAATTTTTAGCCTGTAAGCATTTTGCTTCATCCACTTTTCTGTAAAATTCTTTGCCTTTTTCTTCGGCAATAACCATATCTTCGGCACCATCTTTTCTCAGGATCTTCGTATTATCCTGGTCATGAAGCCATCCCCACGAAAAGATTTCATGATGATTAGTACGGTTCATCACATTATAATCCTTGCGCGTGGTGTATTCTCTTCTTGGCAAAGGCGCATCGGTATTGGCTTCCCAATAATGGCGACCGTCAGCATGAATCCATGTTCCAGAAGCTGCGTAGCGCGGCGCATCATCTACCTGATAAACCGCCTGTGTCCACTGGCCTTTCACACTTTCGGGAGAAAGTTTTTTCTGCACCCAGTGGTTATTTTTATCGAAAACGGTGAGCTGTGTGTTTTGGTAAATCCAGTCTTGTCTCCAGTGTTTCACCACGGCATCTTTACCTTTGGCGTTTGGATTCACTACCAAAATATGCTGCAGCACTATTTTGCCAGGTTTTTCTTCGGCGGCGGTTACCCACTCTACTCCACCGGAATGGTAGTTTTTCTTTTTCTCATAATTTTTGTCTGGTGAGAAGGTTTCGGCGAAATTAAAGCTCACTTCGTAGCAGCCCGTCATGGCTTTAATGGCGTTAGTGTCCTGTTGACTTTGGGCATTCATCCATACATTGGCACCGAGTAAAACGGCAGCGAAAAGAATCTGTTTTTTCATAATATTAGTTTTAAAAATTTATAAAGGTTGATATTCAAATTGTGGAAAGCCTCTGTATTCTTCGCTGTTTTTCATGCGCAGGAATCTTATTTTGAAGTAAAATCCGTCGGCATCTTTCAGAATGTAAAACCGGTCGGTAAAGACTTCGGCACCGTTCGGTCCTGTGGTGGTGCGCCAGTTGCTGCCGATGACTCTTTGGTCGTTAGAAACAAATTCAGAAGCTTTAATGTCTTCTTTTTTGAAGGCGTTATACTCCTGCTCTGCTTTGCCGGGTGCGGTTTTTACATGATATGCATACACACCGCTGAGCAAATTGCCTAGAACGGAATCTGAAAACACATAGGAAGTGAGCATATTATTTGCCGGATTATTCGTGAGGTTTGTGAAAACGGTATAGCATAAGTCCCATTTTTTCTTTTCTGGCTGAACATTACCGAAGCTGCCATTCTCCAGATTTAAAAATTTAAAATGATAATCAGAATTTTTGGTAACCAAAATTTCTTTATGGGTTTTATCCTGAAGCTGGGCGTACTGAATTTTGTAGCCATCACCATATCTCAACACACGGATTTTCATAAAACCGCGGCTATCGCCCATAGTGTAGACGCTTCCGGGAGAAGTAGGTCCGTTGTAAAGCCTATGTCCTATGTTGATGAGGTAGACAGGATTTTCCCCATCGTTAACTTTTATTGCAGCTATTCCGGTGGTTTGTGTTAAATAATTTCCGGCAGGATCATCGATGTATTGAGCATTGGGTTCAAAGTTTGCCACCTGCACTTTTTCCTGTAGTTCTTCTGTCAATTTCGGCGTAACGGCGTCAATATCAGTAGCGTTTTCAATCTTTCCTGCAGCCATCATCACGGAAGAATTAAGGATAACCCGAAAGTCTTTTCCGCAGTAGAATCCCTGATCCCACGCATCGCGCCGACTGGTTTTCATGCTTCCTTCGCTTAAATCAATCCATACTTGGTTGGGTTCCGTAGCGCCGCCTACTTCAGGAGAAAGTATTGCACCTTTTATGGGTGGCAGTTTCACCGGAGAATCGTCTTCCCTAATGCAGGAAACTGCCGTATTCAGAAGAATGAATGCCATTGCCAGAGCAGTATTTCTAAATATTTTGAAAGTCATCATCGTTATTTTTTTTAAAAGTTAAATGCCATTTTCGCAAACCAGCTTCTGCCATAAAACAAGCCCTGCGTTGCCGAAGCAGCGTTGTGTGCGGTTCCTGCGACCGCGGTATTGGCAACTTCGGTTACATTAAAAATATTGCGGACACCCGCACTGATTTCAACAGTTTTTTTGAATAAATATTGGTTCAAAGTAGCATCCAGCATACTGAAGGCGGCTCTTTCGCCAAGGCGGTAAGGATTACCTTTAACGCTTGGATCATAAACATATTCCGTAGATTTCCCGGTGTATTTATAGAAAACAGAACTTGTAAAACCCCAGTTTGGAACGGTATAGCTGATGGCAGCATTGGCTTCCGGCGAATAACGGTAGTCTTCCGGCGAGTCCTCCATAGATTTGGCCACTCCGATGATGGAAAACCCTGCATTTGCGGATAAATTTTCAATAGAAAATTTAGCATTGATGGCGGAAAGCCAGGACTGAAAATGGTTGATATTAATATACTGGTATTTTAACGGAGAAGGGTTCACCACCGCCAGATCAATACGGTCTGTAACCTGCAGATAAGTCGTTCTGGCATCCAGATTCCATTTGAAAGTGCCATTATCATTATGTATATCATAAAGTAGTGAGCCGGATAGAGATTTTTCGGCACGAAGATTTTCATTACCGCGAACATCGTGATTGCTGTCCACAAAGTAAGTGTAGTTTTCCGTAAAAGTAGGATACCGGTACGCCGTCCCTACCACGGCCCGGAAGTTGGAATGCTCGTTCAGGCGGTGTTTGGCAGTAAAGGAGTAATTAAAAAGTGACTTAAAGCGGTTGCTGAAATTGGCTCTCACACCGGCTCTAAGATACCAATCATCTGCCATTTTAAATTCGGATGAAGCAAAAACGGCGCCGTTTAGAAACTTCCTTACAATATTTTTTTGGTTATAAAGCCCTGAAGTAGCATCGGCATATCCCTGAGTGTAATCGGCTTCGTAGCCGGTTTGTAAGTCAAAATTTTTGTTATTCAAAAAATTACTGAGAGTGCCTCGGGAGTACCAGCTTTCTGTGGAAAAATATTGTTTTTTCTCATCTCTGGAAACTTCATTTCTTGCGGGAACATCATAATGGTAATTTTGTTTATCGCGAACTTGTTTTTGGTAAGATAAATCCCCAAAGAATTTAGTTTTTTGCCAAATTATAGGCTGAATTTCAATTTCGATAAAGAACAGATAGAATGTCGCAAGGAAAGACTGAATGATTTTGAAGATATGGAACCCGAAATCAACAGCTACCAAATCCTAAAATATGACTTAGAGAAAAATAAATGTATAGCCAGAAAAATAAAAGAAGATGCTTCGGGGCAGTTTACTGCGTTCTATATTAAAATATTATCGGAAGATTTTATAAAAATTTTTTTTACTGATTTTACGACAATAATTGAAGCAGAATCTCATGAACTAGCAAAAAATTTCTGTGATTTAAAAAAAATGCATTGGATCTGTCTCTATCGGAAAGATGACTTTTTGAATTGAATTTACATTAAGCCTGCTTATTTTATTAATTTATTCCACTAAGATATTTTCAGCAAATTTTTGGCTTACACTTTTTTCGTTTCCGTTTATGTCAATGGTCAACTGTCCATCGAAGACCTCGCGGGATAGTACCTTTATTTCATTGTTAATGGCTAGGCCTAAACTAACCACATATTGCAAAAAAGATCGGGAATTATTTTTCACGGCTACCATTCGGCATTTTGTTCCAATATCGATCTCGTTTAAAGTTTTTTTGGATTGCTGAACAAATACACCGTTTTTATCAGGAATAGGATCTCCATGAGGATCAAATTTAGGATTACCTAAAAATAATTCTAACTGATCAAATAGCTTTTTAGATTGTATATGTTCCAGTTCTTCTGCTACTTCATGAACTTCTTCCCAGCTGAAAGATAGTTTTTCATATAAAAAAGTTTCCCATAAACGATGTTTACGGATAAGATCTATGGCATTATCTTTTCCCGTTTTAGTAAGTTCCACCTTACCATATTTTTGATAATCTACTAATCTTTTTTCCTTCAGCCTTTTCAGCATTTCATTTACTGATGCTGGTTTCAACGATAAAGATTCTGCCAATTCATTTATACTGCTTTTTCCGGAACCATTGGAAACAGAAATTTTAAATAACGCTTTCAAATAGTTTTCTTCTGTGGAAGTAAGACTCATACTAAAATATTATATTGTAAAAATACAAAAAATTTTCAATAATTAATTTTTAGGTTAACCTAACTTTTGTATATTTGCAGTACTAAACTAATAATAATGAAAAAAATAATATTACCAATTGCATTGTTTTCTGTATTCTTACAGGCACAAACGGATAGTTTGAAGAAAAGTGCGAACATTGATGAAATAGTTATAACTGGGACTATGAAAGCTGTAAGAAAAGATAAAAGTCCAGTTCCTGTGGAAGTTTACCAAGCTAGTTATTTTAGCAAAAATCCTACTTCTAACATTGCTGACGCACTATCAATGATAAATGGTGTGCGTCCACAAATCAATTGTTCCGTTTGCAACACTACGGATATTCACATCAACGGATTAGATGGGCCTTATACAATGGTTCTTATAGACGGGATGCCTATCGTGAGTGCACTTTCTACAGTTTATGGTTTTTCTGGAATACCAGTGAGCATGATAGAACGGGTTGAAGTGGCGAAAGGCCCGGCCTCTGCATTGTATGGATCCGAGGCAATGGGTGGGATCATCAATATTATTACAAAAAACAGTCGCACCGCACCGAAGTTTTCTGCGGATATGAGTACCTCCACCTGGGGAGAACAGAATACGGATCTTGGCGCAAAATTACAACTTGGTAAAGCTTCCTCATTACTAGGAGTTAATTATTTTAATTTCACAAATAGGATTGATAAAAACAAAGATAACTTTATGGATGCGGCACTCCAGAACCGTATTTCAGTTTTCAACAAATGGAATTTTGAAAGACAAGAGGGGCGCACGGCGAGCTTAATGGCGAGATATATGTATGAAGACCGCCTGGGAGGAGAACTGCAATGGGAAAAGAAATATCGCGGAGGGTCAGAAGTTTATGGGGAAAGTATATATACCAACCGTATGGAGCTCATAGGAGCTTATCAGTTACCTGTAAAGGAAGAAATTTACACTCAGTTTTCTTTCAATTATCACGGTCAGGATTCCCGATATGGTGATAAAATATTTAATGCCAATCAGCGCACCATTTTTGGGCAAACCTATTGGGATAAAAGTCTTGGTAAACATCATTTGCTAGTAGGCATAAGTGCGAGACACCAGCAATATGATGACAATACACCGGCAACCGACGCACCAGATGGAAAGAATAATATGCCTGACAAGCATCTGCTTATAGGAGGTTTTTTTCAGGATGAATGGATTTTTAATGATAAAAACACTTTATTACTAGGTTTTCGCGAAGATTACAGTAAAGTCCACGGTAATATACATTCACCGAGGGTGGCGTATAAATTTAGCCCTACTCCATTAACTAATATCCGTGCAAGTTTCGGAACGGGTTTCCGTGTGGTGAATCTTTTTACCGAAGACCATGCTGCTTTAACTGGCGCACGCCAAGTTGTGGTGCCCGAAGAACTGAAACCAGAACGATCTATAAATGGTAACCTAAATATTACACAGAAGATAGTAACTGACCGTACACTCTTTAACTTTGATATTACAGGCTTTTACTCTTATTTCAATAATAAAATCATTGGTGATTTTGAAACCGATCAGGATAAAATATTTTATAATAATTTAAAAGGTCACGCTGTAAGTTCGGGTGTATCCTTAAATACTGAAGTGCAATTTAGTAAAACTTTCACAGCGGAAATTGGAGCCACTTATATGGATGTTTTTCAGAAATATGACGAAGGCGGCGTAGCTACGAAGAGACCTCAAAAGCTTTTTCCTAAATGGTCCGGAACCTACACCATGAGTCTTAATCTACCAAGGAAATGGACAGCAGATGTCACTGGGCAAGTAACCGGGCCTATGAATTTGATTGTATTGGAAAATGATTTCCGTCCAGAAAAATCTCCTTGGTATAATATTGCCAATGTTCAGGTAAGAAAGAGTTTTAACAACGGTATGGAAATTTATGGTGGTGTAAAAAACTTATTTGATTTTGTTCCAAAAAATCCTCTTATGAGACCGTTTGATCCATTTGATAAACATGTAGACGAGCCTTCAAATCCTTATCATTATAACTTCGATACCGAATACGGATATGCATCAATGATGAAAAGACGCGTATTCATAGGGTTTCGTTATACAATTTTATGAAAAAATTTTTAATTTTCTTCCTTTTACTTTTTTTGAAAGCACCGGCACAGAAACAATCTGTGCTGGTGTATTTTCATACTCGGTGGTGTGCAGTATGCAGAAGTCAGGATAAGATTTTAAAAGAATCGCATCTTGATGAAAAATCTAAAAATATCCGGTTCATTGCCATAAATCCGGAAACGGATAGAGAAAGTATTCACATTTTTGGAAAAGAATTTAAATATCTTTCTAACGGAATGGGCGGGATTCATGAAATTATTTACTTTGCAAATGGCAATAAACCTCCTGTTTATCCTTATTGGGTGCTTTTTTCTCCTGAAGGAAAAATCATTTTTCGATATGAAGGAATTTTAAAAAAAGAAATTTTATCACAAATAGTGAGATAATTTAATGCTTAAAAAATGTCTGGTTTAAAAAGAAATTTTAATGTAATATTTTAATATTAATGACTTTGCTCACATTTTAAAACTATGAAAGTAGCATAATTTCGTTAATTGATTTTGAAAATTTTTGGTCCATGATTTTAATGAAAGACTGTTTTTGTAATTAGTCGTTCCTCGACAAGCGCCGGTTGTAGACAAGGCTAGTTAGGGAGCGACTATAAAAAATGGTTTGCAAAACTAATAAACAAAAATATTTGGGATTAGCGATTCTTCTGATAGAAAGTGTAGTGGAAAGTGTTTAGTTTAACAAGAACCTGCAACAGAATTTTTTTCTCTTCTGTAGACAAATCTCCGGACATAAATGTAGAAATACCGTTTACAATAGGAAACGAATTATCAAAATACGAACGGCCTTTATTGGTAAGATTTAGTAGTTTGCTCCTTTTGTCATTCCCATCATCTTCCTCCGATATTAGATTGTATTCCACAAGCCTACGAATGATGTGCATTCCCGTCGCTTTTTCGTGGCCGTTGCGCTCGATGAGTGCCATTTTAGAAAGTCCTGGCTCGTCTTTAATCCGATAAAGATAGGTAAACTCTTCATTAGCAAGTTCGGGAAATTCGTGTAAGCCCTTCCTGACGGCAATTCTTGCATATCTCGAGATCAAAATGATTTGCTTGCAAATTTCATTCTCCAGAAAATTGCCATCAAAATTATTTTCAAGCATCAGTTTTGTGGGACTTTCCTTCCTGTATTTTTCATAATTAAGCCAACATCGGAAATCATCAATCTCAGGATTATTTTTAGCAAAAGAAGATGATTCAAATTTTTGAATCTCCCGAAGAACATTTATGATGAAATCTGTTGACAATTATAAAATATTAATTTTGAGCTGTAAAATTAAATAAATAAGTACTTTACTTTATACAATAATGTTGTGTAAAACTACACTAAAAAAAATCATTGGAGCTGCTTTAAAAAGTAAATATTTAATATAATTTTAAAATTATCTGAAATTAAAGCATGAACCGTACCTTAGACACAGTCTTAGATTTTGTGTTAGTTATTTAGGTTGAGCTGTGATGGATTTTATTTTCTCAACCACTGGGCCGTATGGCTCTCGTTGTAAAGTTTGATTGTTATGTATGTCCCAAATCCCACTGTGGTGCATATTATCCGTATAATCCCAGTCTGGACGGTCTATGACGGGATATATACAGCAGGCCTTTAGCGGAATTCCTGCGCAATGGATTTTCGTAACTTCTGCATCAATCATTTCAAGCCATTTTGCACGGTCTTCGCCGGGGTGCCCCGTTTCCGTTATTACAATGGGTTTCCCGTATCTAAGATAAACTTCGGATATCAGTTCAGATAGATTTTTCCAATATGGGTGCGGAGGAACATCTGCCCAAGGCAGAAACTCGTGAGTCTCGTGAATCCATTGGTTGTTATAATAAAAATTTACGCCAATAAAATCCACCAAATCAGGACTTCCACCCAGTTCCGGACATATATTACCAGTCAGTATTTCCAACATTTGATACTGATTGTTGTGCGCTATTGTCGCGTCCAAGATAGACGACACATTTTCGGGGTGCTCCGTAGTGATATGAATCAGCGGTTCCGAAGTAAGAATCTTAATATTGCGGAAATTGGCTTTTATATTCCGAACACCCTCGATGTAGGCCTTCATCAAGAAATACTTAACATCCCAGCCATTATTTACAGTATAGGGAACCGTTCCGCGCGCATCACCACCAAGCCACGAAACAAAGGACACCTCGTTAATGGGGACAATGTAAAAAACATCGTCACTGTATCTTTCTGTTAAAAATGTGGCAAAGGCATAGAAAACCGAGGAAAATCTACGCGCAAACATCGGGTGTAGCGGTGTCAAATCATCAGGAAAACCAAAATGACAAATGTCCCAAATGACCTGAATATCAAATTTTTTTGCAGTTCTAAGTATTTTTTCTGCAATACTAAAATCATACTGATAAGGTTCTTTTTCGACCTCACTCCAGCAGATTCCTTCACGCACCGTTGTGATTCCTAACTCTTTTAAATCTGCATAGTCCTCTTCAATTTTATCCAGATGCGCCGTAAGGTGATACATATTAATACGATTTCCAAAAGCATTTAGATGATCGGCGCACTCAAACCCTCCCCACCAGAAACTTTGAAAATGGTGGTCTGATTTTAACCTAGTCATTCTCCGATAGCAATTTTTTAGACAAAATCAAAGACTGCGCAACCACCTGGTCCATATTGTAATATTTGTAGGTTCCCAATCTTCCAGTAAAGTATACATTTTCAGTCTCGTCTGCCAATTTCTTATATTGCATATAAAGTGCCTGATTTTCTTTACGAGGAATTGGATAATACGGATCGCCTTCCGCAGTCGGGTATTCGTAAACGAGTGTGGTTTTGTCGGATTTTTGTCCTGTTAAATGCTTAAATTCCGTAATTCTCGTATAAAGTTGGGACATCGGATAGTTTACCGTTCCCACATCCTGATATCTTTCCTGATTTAGCGTTTGAAATTCAAAATTGATAGAACGGTAAGGCAGTTTTCCGAACCGATAATCGAAATACACATCAATTGGACCAGTATAAATGAGTTTTTTATGTGGAATTACGGAAACAACATCCCGATAATCGGCGTTCAGCAAAACATGGATGTTCTTGTGATTTAACATTTTCTTGAACATTTCCGTGTAACCGTGCAAAGGCATTGCTTGAAAAGTGTCGGTAAAATATCTGTCATCCGCATTGATTCTAGTCGGTACGCGCGCCGTAACCGATGCGTCCAGTTCCGAAGGATCCAAGTCCCATTGTTTTTTGGTGTAACCTCGAAAAAATTTTTCGTAAAGTTCTTTGCCTACGGTTCCGATCACTACATCCTCAGAAGTCAGTACGGGAACCCTTTTTTCGGACCGTTCCGCCAGGAATTCAGCAATTTCATCCGAACTCAAATTCTTGCCATAAAGTTTGTTTATGGTGGTTCTATTGATAGGAATCGGTACCAGTTGACCATCTACACTGCCTAAAACGCGGTGTTCGTAAAGCCTCCACTGTGTGAAGTTGCTCAGGTAATTAAAAACTTCTTTTGAATTAGTGTGAAAAATATGCGGACCGTATAGATGCACCAAAATACCATCTTCATTATAAAAATCATAGGCGTTGCCTCCAACATGGTTTCTTTTGTCTAAAATCAATATTTTTTTTCCTGCCGAAGCCAAGCGTTCTGCCAATACAGCGCCTGCAAATCCGCAGCCTACAATGATATAATCGTACATTTAATATAATTTGTTAAAAAGTGATTCCATTTGTTTTTGTGTGTCGTCCCAAGATTTATCAGCGAGAAAGGCATCCACATTTTTGAGCCATTCCTTGTTATTTTTTTCGTTTAAAATCACATTTGCCTTATTAATAAAAGTTTCTGCATCATCGGCAATTTCTACCAGTCCCAGCTTGCCATAAGGATTTATAACATCTGTAATTGAAGTGGAAATGACAGGAAGTCCTGCGCAGAGATATTCCGGTGTTTTCGTGGGCGAAATAAATTTTGTAGATTCATTTAAGGCAAACATATTCATCGCTATGTCCCAATGTCTAATATAATCCGGCAGTTTAGAATAATCCTTCGAACCCAGATAATGGATATTTTCCGCTTTCGGCAGTTCCTCAGGTGAGATTTTTACCACGGGACCCAAGATTATAAAATTCCAGTCAGGTTTTTTTAAAGACAATGCACGCAGTAAATCAATGTTGAAACGCTCATCCAAAACACCATAAAAGCCTAATCTCGGATAACCAATATGTCGCTGATCATCGGGGTCATCTCCTGGAGCGCGGGCTTTCAAAAAATGCTCCTTATCAATACTGCTTGGAAAAGAATGAATATTGTGGTGGCGATGTTTTTTGGCTTCGTAAAGCGAATTTCCACCTGTGAAAACGATATCTGCTTTTTTGAAAAGTTCTTCCTCTTTTTGATATAAATCGCGCGGTGCGAATTTGAATGCAGAAAGCTCGTCCATACTGTCGAATACCACAACCTGCGAATCAATTTTTGAAGTAAAATTTAATGCCATCGGTGTATAGTACCAAAGGACATCCGCGCTAATATTATTTGTGTTAAGAAATTCATTTGTCATATTCTCCAATAATAAATGGTCTGACAAATTATTTACAAATGTTTTCACAACTGTAATGCCGTGCTCTTCAATCTTAAATATTTTATTTTCGTCGCCGTATTTTGGTTCTTCAAAATAGAAAATTTTATAATTATTGGAAAATCGGCTAAGTAAGTGCTGCGGTCTTTGATAAATAAAATTCCAGTCGAGATGGCTGAAACACAATAGATTCTTCATAATCATAATTTTGCAAAGATATATAATTTTATACTAAAAAAATAATTTGGTGTATAAATACAATTTATTTTTAACATAAAATTACGAGTAATCAACATCATATGGAAGTTATGCTGAGGCATAAAGGGGCATTACAAAGGAACTGAACCTAATGTCGCAATAGATGCTGCAATACTCGCAGCTGCACAAAAATGGAGCATACAAAAATGGAACCAAGTTTCACTGGCCCTATAAGCCAGTTTCCTTTGTATCTAACATGCTGCAGGCGGCTTCGAACGACATTTGAGGGGTCCGTCTATGCGACATCAATCTTCCCCATCCTAGCTGAAATAGATGTTATTAACGACTAGGAATAGGATAAGATATGACGGCGTAACTACGGAATAAGTCGAAGGCGCATGGTGATAAATTACTGTGTAATAGTGACAGTTTTAGCTGTTCCGCCACAGGATTATCAGAGTACAAAAATATTTGTCATCTATGCAATACATTAAAAAAAAAATTAGGTTGCGCTAGTTAGAGTGTGATCAAACATCACAAACTAACTCAAAACATCCAGAATTTTTAAACTATAATACTTGTGGCCTTCATGCTTTTTGCAATCCGCTCTCCTGCTGTATCGCAAAAATCCAGTCCTGAATAATCGGGATTTAGACCTGCAATAAACGGCACCGCCATTATGTAAAAGTGAGGGTTTGCGACGCCGTAAAAATCAAGTGCCTGGAAGAAATCGTTTATAGCCAGACCTGGCACTTTCATAAAATATTTCCCTGAGCTGTCGTGGCCTATATTTTTTGCGTCGTTTTTCTCCTGCTTCTCTCCCTCATTTTCGTCTTTAAAATAAAGGAACCCAGCGCTTACATCACCCTTTTTTAGCCCGTCGAAGGGCAAATCATTAAAAAGCATTGGCCTCTGCCCGATCGCATCCACGAATATTCCGTAAGTGCGCTCTACATTTTGACCATTTTCATCCTTAAATTTATAAACACAACCGCCGTGTTCTTCGTCGGGAAGCACCTCTCCATCCGCGCCTACCGCAAAATTATCAAGCAAATTCTGATTGTGAAGCGCCATAATTTCGTGGTAAGATGGTTGGGGCAATGAGGCAATAATTACCGAAATCAAAGGCATTAAAACCTTTTTATGACGCGTCATATCCTCGGCGCTGAAATGTTTCGCAGGATAGTTCATTGCATAACTGAATGCCGCCAAAGCCTCCTTCCAACTCACAGACTGGTGCCTATGTATCGATTTTTCCGCCTCCAAATATTCTGCCTTAAAAAGTTGAAAACTATCGAGTTCTTTGCGGATTTTCAGCATTTCATCTACAAATTCTTCGATACTCATATCCTTTATTTTTTCATAAAACTCAGGATCTTTTTGCTGCAACGGTTTTTTAAAATTAATTTCAAAAACATAATCTAAATCTACAAATCCGCCGTGCTTCTGCTTATAGTCGTAGATTTCCTCCAAAGTCATTGTCCACTCGGTAGAAAATGCATCGTCCTCGGAGTGGAAACGCAGCGCTGGCAAAAATCCGCGCAGCGAAAACAAATCTATGCGGAAATTCGGCGAGTCTTCATTGAGCGTGAACGAATAACTGCCGTTCTCGTTTATTGTGAAATTTCCGTTTGCACGAGCCAAAGTTTTTATCGCATCTACTGCTGTAAGCGATGCTCCGCGAACTGCGACAGGAAAATTGGCCTTCAGGAATAATTTGGATGGCGGATACGGAGAATCGAACCAACTCTCTACTTTGTCCTCATGCTTTTTCGGCCATACATGACCTGTGCAAAGCACAATTGAATGAGCATAAAATTTCTCAGAATCTGTAATTATTCTAAACGAACTGTCATGTTTATCGGTAAGAATGTCAACCACAGATGTTTCCAAATGTACTTCCACAGTAATATTTTGCGCCTTAGCTTCTTCAATATATTTTTTGAAACAATATTCCAAATAGTTTCCAAGCAAACGCCGTGGGATCACTTCGTAAGGATTGATTTTGCCATGTACACTAAAATTTCCAAATTCCTCGGTCGGAAATTTATGCATATAGGTTTCGAAATCTTCTAATAATTTGGGAATTTCGTTAGATGAAACATTTGCTAAATGCTCATTCTCAGCGCCGTATTTTCCATAGGGCATTCCCACACCCAACCGGTCGTTTTTTTCGAATATTAAAATTTTATCCGCCATCACGCCTTGCTCCACAATATGCTTCAGCATAAATAGTGAGGCAGGACCGCCGCCAATCAATGCGATCGTTTCGCTATTATTATGTTCCATGTATTAATTTTTTTTTTCTGTAAGATACTTCCAATATCGCTTCGGTACATGCTGTATATGCAGTTTGGGATTTTTACGCGATGCAATCCCAGTTTTTATAAAGTAGCGCTGCCACATATGCTGAAAATATTTCTCCTCCTCGTGGTGAAATGCTTCAGAATGCTGCATCGCCAGAGTATTTTCAGGAATAAAGGTATTCAGTTCCTGCAAATCCCATATAATGCCGTACTGCCTTTTCAAGTCATAAATCATCCATTTCTGATCTTGGTATCTTTGCTTGAAATGATTAGAAATTATTGGTAATACATTAAAATCGGGTTCTATTTTTGCAAAAAAAGACTCGTCCTGCAACTTTTCAAAGCGGATAAAAGCGTTCATCCGGTGTGTTTCCCTGCCTACCGATTTCACAATTTTGGCAATGGACATAATTTCCGGTGAGGCATAGTTTTCAAGGATATTTATTTTAGGATGTTTGATGCTTTCGGAGACAGCAAAATAAACTAAACGCTCTCTTTCGGCATCTTCCGAGAGGAAAACACGCAGAAGATTGGAAAGTCCTACATTCCCCAAATTTTCTTTAATTTTAGTCCTGACGCGAGAAGATTTTTCTTCATTCGTTATCACAAATTGTTCTTCAGCAAAAAAATCTTTAACAATATTATTTTCTTCGCAAATAATTTTCGCATCTGAAATTTTGTATTCATAAACCTCAAAAATCGCTGTAAGAAGTCCGTCGAAACTACCATCATAAATCAATGTAACACCCATCAAAAAAGGCTTAACTGCTGAGAAAATGGACTGCTCCACTTGGATTTCATACCGCTAAGAATGATCTGCCGGAAATTTTTATCATCAATGAACTTCGCATTGACGTTAAAGGAATCAAATTCAATAAAATACTTGGCTCGATTTATAGCTACGCCCATTTTAAGCAAATGGTCGATATTAAGCTTCTGAAAAGTCCTAGCTTTCAATATTTTAAAAACGGATTTCAGGCCTACCCCAGGAATCCGCATCAACATCTCTTTGGGTGCGGAATTGATATTAACAGGAAATTTATCACGGTTCCGTAATGCCCACGCCAATTTGGGATCGACTTCCAAATCAAGGAACGGATTATCCTTACTCAAAATTTCATCTGCTTCAAAACCATAAAAACGCATCAGCCAATCGGCCTGATAAAGTCTATTTTCACGTTGTACGGGAACTTGCGACATGATCGAAGGAAGCCGAGGGTCTTCCAAGACGGGAACATATCCGGAATAGTATACGCGCCGCATACCAAAATTTTTGTAAAAATGGTCGGCCACCTTTATAATTTTCAAATCATTCTCATTAGTGGCTCCTACAATCATCTGCGTACTTTGTCCGGCTGGTGCAAATTTTGGTACTTTTTTAAAAATTTTCTTCTCCTCTTTATAAAGTTGAAGTTCATTTTTAATAAGACCCATTGGCTTTATAAGTTCCTTGTGCGACTTTTCAGGCGCAAGAAGTTTTAGACCGCTTTCGGTTGGAATTTCGAGATTTATGGAAAGCCTGTCAGCGTAAAGGCCAGCCTCCTTTATCAGTTCATCACTTGCGCCAGGAATTGATTTTAAGTGAATATAACCATTGAATTTGTGCTCATGCCGGAGTTTTTTGGCAACGCGCACCAGTCTTTCCATCGTGGTATCTGCATCCTTGAAAATCCCCGAACTTAAAAAAAGTCCTTCTATATAATTTCGTCTATAAAAATTGATGGTTAGATCCACAACTTCATCCACAGTGAAGGCGGCCCGTTTTATATCGTTTGATTTTCGCGAGACACAGTACGCACAATCAAAGATGCAGTGATTGGTAAGTAATATTTTTAGTAAAGAGATACATCTACCATCCTCCGTGTAACTGTGGCAGATTCCGGTACCGTGACTATTGCCTAGGCCACCGTTATTATTTTTTCGCTTACCACCGCTAGATGAGCAGGATACATCATACTTAGCCGCATCAGCAAGTATTTCCAACTTCTCATTTACTCTTTCAAAATTAAAAGACATTTATATATTTTTTTGGCCTTAATTATATCAAACTCATAACCAATTTTTTTTAAAGAGGGTTCAATATCTAAAAGTAATCTTTCGTAATTATCTTTTATAAAGTATCCACCTTAATCTCAAATTAACGATAGACCTTTACACAAAAATTTTCGGCGCTTCCAGATATTTTTAATATCCTAATTTATAATTTCAGTTCGCCTTCAATTCCGCCATCTTCAGTTTTAAGGCCGGTTACCGCTGCAAATAGCATTTTTGCCTGTGCTATAACTTTATTTTCCTTGGTTTCATAATAATAACCGTCTTGTGCCTTTACACCAATTACGCTGATTTGTGGGTCATCCTTACCGTCAAACCAAGCATTCGCGAAACTATTCCAATACTTTTCGATTAGTGCCTTATCTTGTGAAACAGATGCCTGCCCTTTGATGAAAGTATATTCATACGAGGAATGATTCATAAAATAAAGTTCCACGTAATCATCATTTTTAATTTCTTGGTCTTTTAGACTATCGATTGAGCTTAAAAACCAAATTACACCGTTTTCATCAACCTCTTGTAAAGACATTGGCCGGCTATGCGACTCCCCATCTTGTGATTTTGTGGTAAAGAAGCAAATACGAGCAGGCTCTGCAAGTTCTTTAATTTTGTCGATAGCGTTTTTTCCTACTAAATCTTGTTTTGGTGATTGTGCTTGTCCCATAGTATTTAATTTTTTGGTTGTGAAGCCCATTCTATAGCTTCGTTAATATCTTTATGTTTAAAAACTTTAAACTCCCCTATTGTTACCATGTTGAAAACTTTAGTAGCAGCATCTACCAAATCATTATCTGAAATAATTGCTGCTTTGTGCCAGTTTTTTAGTTCCTTCAATCCTAAAACCATATCTTCAAGCCAGGCTCCAGTGTTGAAATTAGAAACGTCCGTATCCAAAACCAACATATAGTTAAGATAATTGTGCTTCTCTGTAAATTTCGCAACTTCAGGAATTACCAAATTTTTGAAATCATCTTTTACTACTTCCCCACTTGCTTTAAATGCAACGAGAGTTTCCGGTACATCTTTAATTTTTGTGATCATAATATCTTAGTTTATAAATTTTTTCCGCTGTTCAGGGGTTGGTAATAAGCAACTCTCGCCAGCAAGTTTTTTGCGGTTTTCGGCTACTTTGTCGTACATTTTATTTAAAATAAATTTTGGTAAAATTTTTAGCGATAACAAACCTTTGTAGGCCCCGCCTAAAACCTCACCTATCTTTATGACGGCATACATTTTCTTATAGTAATTTCCGTCTTTCAAAAAATAAAGCGTATCAAAAGTTATTAATGGTAAACCTTGATTTTGTAAAAAATTCTGCCCATACTCGCTTTGTAAAGAAGCAAATTTGAAGCGATCGTGTGTATCATTATTTAAAATCCATTGCACCCAAAAATTGCAAAATCCACAATCGCCGTCGTACAGCACTACATTATTATAATTATTCATCTTTATATTTCATTAAATTATCTGTGAAGACCTCCCACTGAATTTTGCTAGCAGCAGCAATTCCTGTATTAGCCACCACGAAGTTTCGAATTTTATTTATCAAATTTTGGTCTGCGGTGTTAGGCACCTCGTTTCGTCCATGTACAGAAAACTGCACGATGTTATTCTGTTTTGCAATGACGAAGGTATTAGTGGCGTTTTCCCAATAAAAATGCGCCGTAGCATCGCCGTCTTTATACGGACAGTCACATGGACTCACTTCGAGAAGATAAAATTCCACATTTCTAAACTTCCCTTCATCCATTCTCACCACTTCCACCCAATCATATTCAAATCCTTGTTGATTTTTAGGACCGGGTAGTTGCGTACGGATTTTATTGTTAAGTAAAGGAGGATCGCTTTTGAGGTTTCCTTCAAAATCTGTCAGTTCAAAAACAAAATTTTCTCCTCCTGCAAATTTACTCCATTTTGAGACTGAAGTCAATCTTTTTTTCAATTCATTAAAATAGAGATTCGCGTGCTCAGCATCGCTTAATTCTTTATCTGCAAATGAGTTATTGGACGAGCCTTTGTCATTCACTGGGAGAATTTCCTCGACCTCTATTTTTTGTGCTTGAAACATTGATTTATTTTGTACAAATCTAATCAATAAAAACAATACACCAAAATAAAATTAATAATATAATATTAAACTATCAATAAATTTAAAATGCTCGATGGTATGCGTCTTCGCTTACAAAGCATCAAATATTCAATCTATAAATCCTTATTAATCAGTCATTCCTAAACTAACGCAAATTTTTTGTCATTGATTAAAAGAAAATCGTTTGAAATCGATCCAGACCAGGTCTGAAACACCGAAAATGATGTTCTATTTTAGCATTTCCATCAATTACTTCAAATTCCAGGCCGTTGAAGCTAATAATGCGTTGGTTTGTGAGCCCGCTTCTCCTAAGAAATAGTTCTGAGCCAGTCTGAAGTCGGTTGTTAGACGCGCGATGACAGGCTTTATCGCCGCCCTGGTCCTGAATTTCCTGCGCTTTGTGTGTTTCCGATAAGCCAGCTTTAGTACCACCTCATGGTGATGGTCTTTAGTGTTCTCTGCGCATGCACACTTTCGCCTAAATACTGCACTTATAATCAAGGTAGAATCATGATCATCGTCGCCAAATCATAAAAGTGTTTCAGCAGCAAACAGCCCGCTATAAAACGAATCTGTTGGCTCGGATTGTTCATTTTTGAGTACAAGGCCGAAAATCCCTCCTCGATATAATTCCAATCTCTTTCTTCTCAAATCAAAACAACTTCGTGTTTGTCATCGATAATATCCACCACCATCGAGCGCAACAATTCTGGCTGATTCAAGGATTTTTACCCAATATATTTGCACTCTAAGAATAGTTTACCACACAAAATCGTGC
Organism: Chryseobacterium sp.; assembly: GCA_018260475.1. Taxonomy (GTDB): domain Bacteria; phylum Bacteroidota; class Bacteroidia; order Flavobacteriales; family Weeksellaceae; genus JAGLBA01. The sequence goes on from JAGLBA010000019.1 coordinate 21,648, forward strand.
AAGAAAAAAAAAGAATTACTAAAATAAATTAACTGATTTTTAATATTGTTTTATAGTTTTAATGTGCGACTAATCAGAATTTTGATTAAAAAAAAGCGGCTATTTGAAAGCCGCTTTTTCTATTCTTTAATAAATTTCAACATTGCCGGTAATACCAGTGATTTAAATTTTTTAGGGTTCGTAATTCTCGGCACATGGCCAAGGTTTTTCATAACGACCAGTTCGTGTGGGTAGCCCTTGGCAGTCAGTACGGAATCCAAATCGAAGCCTTGTTTTTTGTAAACTAAAAAATCGCGGTCGCCTTGTATAAGCAAAGTTGGGACAGGGCTTATATTCGCAATAGGACTGGCTTGTTTGAATTTTTCGATATTCTCGGGAATATATTTTTCGCCTACCACTTTTTCGAAAGTACGATGTGTGTACCACCTATAGGGCGATTTCATATAGTTCTCAGAGTAAAAATCTGTAGGCGCACTCATGGAAACTATTTTCTTTATAAGTTGCGGATGGGAATAGCCATAAAGCAGCACCAGATGCGCTCCGGCACTCTCACCAAGCAACACGAGGTTATCAGGATTTAAATTCCATTTTTTAGAATTTTCCTTGAAAAAACGCACCGCAGAATCTATATCCGCCAACTGGTCTTTGTAAGTGATACCCTTTTTCACCAAGCGATAATTGATGCTCACAACCGGCAAATCCTCTTTGAAAAGTGCATTGCGAACATTCCACATGTGTTCTTTCCGCCCGATAGTCCAGCCGCCGCCATGTACCATGAACACTACCGGCGAATCGGTATTGCTATGGCTTGGTATAAATACATCCATCACATTTCTGGGATGATCACCGTATTTTATATTATAGATTTTCTTTGAATTACCTTTACTAACGGTACGATATTGGGAAGAGCAGGCGCCAAGCACCGCCAGCACAGCGCCCACCAGCCAATATCGGAAGATGTTAAGTTTATTTTTAATCATGTTTATTTTAAATAAAAAATATTCCAAAACGCTTTGGTTTTGAAACATTTAGTATTCTTATCTTATTAGTTTAGTTAAAAAGATCTCTGACTTTATCGAAGAAAGTCTTTTCCTTACCCGACGGTTCCGCTACCATTTCGCCGTTATTCATTTGACTTTCAAAGAAATCGCGCTGTTCTTTGGTAAGGTTTTGCGGCGTCCAAACATTGATGTGGACAAACATATCACCATTGCTGTAACTGTCGATACTTGGCAATCCTTTACCTGCAAGTCTCAGGATTTTACCCGATTGCGTACCGGCGTCTACCTTTATTTTCACCTTTCCGCCTACGGTTGGGATTTCTTTTTGAGTACCGAGAGCCGCCTCTGCAAAGGAGATATAGAGTTCTTGATGCAGGTTGTCGCCCTCGCGTTTTATATTTTTATCTTCTTCCTCTTCTACTACCACGAGCAGGTCGCCCGGCATACCGCCAAACGGCGCATCATTTCCTTTGCCGCGAACATTCAGTTGAATGCCGTCGCGGGCACCAGCCGGAATATTGATGGTAACTTCCTCATCTTCCTTAATTAAACCTTGAGCATTGGCTCCAGCAGGGATCTTATCGGCCACTTTCCCTATGCCTTGGCAGGTTGCGCAGGTTTGCTGGGTTTGCATTTGCCCAAACATAGTGTTCATAACCTTCATCTGTACACCGGTTCCATTACAAGCTGGGCAGGTCTTAGAAGTTGCACCCGGCGCCAGTTTCATTTTTTTAACCTTGATAGTTTTTTGGGTGCCGTTTACCATTTCTTCGAGGTTAAGTTTCAATCTCACGCGGAGATTGCTACCGCGTACCTGCTGAGTTCTGGCTTGGCCGCCGCCGAAGCCGCCACCACCGAAATGCCCTCCAAAAATATCTCCGAACTGGCTGAAAATGTCTTCCATATTCATACCTCCGCCAAAGCCGGCACCTCCGAAACCACCGGCGCCGCCCGTTCCAGCATGTCCATACTGGTCATACCTTGCTCTTTTATTCTCGTCGCTTAGGACTTCGTAGGCTTCTGCTGCTTCCTTAAAGTTTTCTTCAGCCTCTTTATCGCCCGGATTTTTATCCGGGTGGTATTTGATCGCCATCTTGCGATAAGCCTTTTTTATCTCTTCCTGCGAAGCCGATTTGGAAATCCCAAGGACTTCGTAATAATCTCTTTTTGACATCTTTTTCTATGAATGATTAATGATTAGTGATGATTGATAATAAAATGAAGCAAATTAAATAGTTGCGTAGAGACCCGAAGAATAAAATCAATTATCAACCATCATTTATCAAATATACTTTTAGTTTCCTATGACTACTTTTGCGAAACGAATGACTTTTTCGTTCAAGGTGTAGCCTGTTTCTATCACATCTACGATTTTCCCTTTCAAATCTTCGCTTGTAGCAGGTATTTGGGTGATGGCCTCATGCAAATCTACATTGAAGGCGTCGCCCTGCTTCACTTCTACAGGCTTGAGGCCTTTTTCGGTGAGGCGGTTCTTAAATTTGTTGTAAATGAGTTCCACGCCCTGTAGGTCTGCCTGGTTGCCGTTTTTCTGCATTTCCTTGATGGCTCTTTCAAAATCATCCAAAATGCCGAGCATGGCAACCATCATATCCTGATTGGCGTATTGGAAGAATTCCAATTTTTCCTTGTTGGTTCTTTTTTTATAGTTTTCAAATTCTGCAAAGAGGCGAATATACCGGTCTTTTTCTTCTGCCAAAAGTTCCTCTGTGGTAGGTTCCGCTGTCACCTCGTCCATAGGAATGGTTTCTTGTTGAGGCGTTTCATTTTGGGTGGAATTCAAATTTTCCTCGTTGATTTTTTGGTTTTCCTCGTTGATATTGAGGTTTTCTTCGTGTGTATCGTTATTTTCAGACATAAATTTAGTTTTAATGATTAGCATTTCGCAAAGATTTTGCCAAATAATAATAGTGGACAATAAGGCAGACTTCCGCGACTATGAGGGGAGTCATCTTTATATAACTCGGAATTCTGAACCTAAAATGCGAAAATTTAAAATTAGACCTCAAAACTTTTAACCATCTTGACGGCGAATCTCGCACGCCCCGGATCGCAGCGGCTACCCCACAGCAAGCGAGGGGAAAGTTTGTGCGGCATGATTGTAAGCGCGGGCGCGAGGAGTAATAGCGGAGAGCCGGAAATGGCGCCTAAAAAATATCACTTATCCCTCGCCAAAGAAAAATTGAAATAGTAAGTAGAGATTTAGGACGATGATAATCGCGGAAATAAGCCATGCGGAAAAATTGAGAATTTTCCCGTTAGCAAACTCTCCCATTTTTAGTTTTGAGCCTGTGAACATCACCAGTGGCACTACGGCGAAACTGAGCTGCATGGAGAGAATTACCTGACTAAACACGAGCAAATCCGTCGTGGCTTTATCACCATAAATAAGTGCGACTATGAATGCTGGAATCACCGCGATAAAACGGGTAATGAGGCGACGGAGCCAAGGTTTTAGTTTGATGTCCAGGAAGCCTTCCATCACTATTTGCCCGGCCAAAGTGCCTGTAAGTGTGGAATTTTGCCCGGAAGCGAGGAGTGCCACGGCGAAAACGATACTTGCAGCTGTGGTACCCAAGAGGGGCGCAAGCATTTTGTAAGCGTCATTGATATCCGCTATATCCTGGTACCCTGTGGTATGGAAGGTTGCCGCGGCGACTACCAATATAGCGGCATTGATGAAGAAAGCCAAAAGCAAGGAGCCGGTGCTGTCGATGGTTGCAAATTTTATGGCCTCGCGCTTGCCTGCGATAGTGCGATCGTAGTTTCTGGTTTGTACGATGCTGCTGTGCAGATACAAGTTGTGCGGCATAACGGTTGCACCCAAAATACCAATGGCAATGTACAACATGCCGGGATTGGTAATGATATTTTTCTGCGGAACTAATCCCTTGAGCATCGGGAAAATATCGGGTTTTGAAATGATGATTTCGTAGGAAAAGCAAGCGAGAATCATGAAGATAAGTCCGGCGACGATGCTTTCTATCCATCGGAAGCCCTTTGATTGAAGTAATAGAACGATCAATACATCAATAATTGTAAGCGCTACGCCCCATGGCAGGGGCAACCCGAACAGCAAGTTGAGTGCAATGGCCGAGCCTATGACTTCTGCCAAGTCACACGCTGCAATGGCCAATTCGCACAATATCCAAAGGACAAAGTTGGCTTTTTTTCCGAAATGATCTCGGCAAGCTTGTGCCAAATCTCTTTCTGCCACTATACCGAGCTTCACGGATAGATGCTGCAGCACCATCGCGAAAATATTTGAAATCAAAATCACCGAAAGCAAGGCATACCCATAGCGTGCGCCGCCGGCAATATCCGTAGCCCAGTTTCCGGGATCCATATATCCTACTGCCACCATAAGTCCCGGACCTGTAAACGCCATAAGTTTGCGCCAAAAACCGGCGTCTTTCGGGACATTAATGGATGAGAAAACTTCCGGTAGGGAATTAGCAGATCGCTCTCTGCGCCATGAATTTTTCATTTTTCAAAACTACAAAAGTTAAGTTAAAATAAGGTTTTAATTAAAAAAAAATCCCGAACCTAAGTCCGAGATTCTTATCATTTATTGCTTTTAAAATTATTTTGCAAATCTTACAGCCATTTTTCTGTCAGCTTCTCTTTCCTTGTCGGATGCAGATTCAGCAACAGTTGCAAATTGTTCACCGTAACCTTCAGCACCTAGGATTTGAGCACCTACGCCAAGTTTAGTTAATTCAGCTTTGATAAATTCAGCTCTTTTTTGAGAAAGCACTTTGTTACCAGCATCATCACCTTTTTTGTCGGTATAACCACCAATTTTGATTTTAGACTCTGGGTAAGCTTTAAGGATTGCAGCAAGGTTTTCAAGTTGACCTTTTGACTCAGGAGTAATTTGATCAGATTTTCCGAAAACGAAGTTCACATTATCGAAATTGTACCATTTAGCCTTAAGAGCCTCATCGTCAGCAGCGTTTTTATAACCGTCAGTCTTCAAGAAGTTAATCAGAGACATTTCGAGACCGTTTGGATATCCTTTTATTGTAGTACCATTTAGGTCTATGTTTTGAAGAACCTTATCATTATTAGTTGCAACAGTATCAGATGCCATAGTAGCAGTAGAATCTGTCATAACATTAGCACTATCTGTAGAAGTAGTAGTTACCTCAGTAGTTTTAGGTTTGTTGCATTGCTTCCAAAGGAACCAACCAGCAAAAAGAAGAAGAAGCAATGGAAGTAACCATTTCAGGATAGATCCGTTGTTTTTCTTTTCAACTTCTACATGAGTATCACCCGCTCTGTGTACATCAACTTTAGGAGTTTCTTGTCTTGGAGTCTCAGGAGTAGTTACTTTTACATTTTCTGTAGCAGATCCGAAGTGACCCAATCCTAAAGAAGCCAATGAAAGACCAGCAGGAAGAAGTGTAGATACGATACCTTTTTGATCAGAAAGAAGTTTGGATACACCGTTTCTGTCTAGGTTGTTATCAGCAGAATATTTACCGATAGAACCAAGTGCAGCAGCAGCTACAGTACCCAATAGGGAGTTAGAGGTTGTACTGCTCACACCTGCAAAGCTGGAGATAGCGTTTACGGCAGCACCTACTTTGTCTCCAAAAATCGAGGAAACGACGTTTCCAACGAGGGAGTTATTGGTTGTGCCGCCCAAAAGGTTGCTCAACAAGCCGTGTGAAGCAGGGTTAGTTACTGCATCTAAAACAGCTGGGTTGCTGGAGTGGTTTGCAAGTCCACCTACTACAGCGGGAAGAAGCCCACTGATAGCTTTAGAAATTCCAGATTCGCTTTCACCATATTGCGAAGCAGCCTGAGAAACGAGCGCAGGTCCAAGTTGGCCTTTGATCAGATCAATAAGATTTAATGACATAATAGTTTATTTAAATTGTTAACAATAATTAGATATCAAAAATAGTTCCAAAGACACATAATGACGCACAATGGCTGATTTTTATTAATAAGTTAATATGCTTTTGCGAAAATCACTCTTTTGTTGGATGGCTTACGGGAAATCAGCGATATGCCCTGTTCCTCTATACTATCCAGAGGAATGCACCGGATGGTTGCCTTGGTCTCGTTTTTAATTTGCTCCTCCTCCTCAGCTGTGCCGTCCCAATGTGCAGAGATAAAGCCGCCTTTTTCTTCCAAAACTTTTTTGAATTCCTCGTAGGTTTCTACTTGGGTCATATTTTGAGTTCGGAAGTTCAAGGCTTTATTGTAAATATCGTCCTGCATTTTGGGCAGTAACTGCTCGATATAGGCTTCTACACCATCCAATGTAACGGTTTCTTTGGTTAAAGTATCTCTTCTCGCGATTTCTACAGTGCCGTTCTCCAAATCACGGGCACCAATTGCTATGCGCACAGGAACCCCTTTCAGTTCATATTCTGCAAACTTCCAGCCCGGTTTGTTTTGATCATCATCATCAAATTTCACCGAAATATTTTTGGCCTTAAGTTTAACTTGAATTTCAGATACAACCTCACGGATTTGGTTGAGCTGCTCCTCACCTTTAAAAATAGGAACAATCACCACTTGGATTGGCGCGAGTGAAGGCGGCAATACTAAACCTTGATCATCCGAATGCGCCATAATCAGCGCTCCCATCAATCGTGTGGAAACTCCCCAAGAGGTTGCCCAGGCGTGTTCTATTTTTCCTTCTTTATTGGTGAATTTTACATCAAAAGCTTTGGCGAAATTTTGACCCAAAAAGTGGGAAGTACCCGCTTGCAAGGCTTTTCCGTCTTGCATCATAGCCTCTATGCAGTAGGTTTCATCTGCCCCTGCGAATCTCTCGCTTGGTGTTTTGATCCCACGAATAACCGGCATTGCCATAAATTTTTCTGCAAACTGTGCATAAACTTCAATCATTTTTTCGGTTTCCTCCACGGCTTCTTCGCGTGTGGCGTGAGCGGTATGGCCCTCCTGCCAAAGGAATTCGGCAGTTCTAAGGAAAAAGCGCGTACGCATCTCCCAGCGCACTACATTGGCCCATTGATTAATCAAAATCGGCAAGTCGCGGTACGACTGAACCCAGTTTTTGTATGTGCTCCAAATAATGGCTTCGGAAGTCGGGCGCACAATGAGTTCTTCCTCCAATTTCGCTTCCGGATCTACGATGAGTTTTCCAGGGTTGTTTGGGTCGGTTTTCAGGCGGTAGTGGGTAACCACGGCACATTCCTTGGCAAAACCTTCGGCGTTTTTTTCCTCGGCTTCAAAAAGACTTTTCGGCACGAACAGCGGGAAGTAGGCGTTTTGGTGGCCTGTTTCCTTGAATTTCTTATCCAGCTCGTCGCGCATTTTTTCCCATATCGCATAGCCGTAAGGCTTGATAACCATACAGCCGCGCACCCCAGAATTCTCGGCGAGATCAGCCTTTACGACGAGTTCATTATACCATTTACTGTAATCTTCTGCTCTTGAAGTGAGTTTTGCCATTATTTTAATTTAAAATTTAACCTTTATATGATTGTTCTATCTAAAACTAAACACTTAATTTTACCGGTACAAACCATATAAAGATGGTATGTTTTTGGTATAAAGTGCAAATATAATTTAAATTAAAATTTTATCTCAATCTAATGAAAACAAATATCTCCCTAAATCTTGCCAAAGGACTAAAATCCAAAGGCCTTTTGATGATTGCCGGCGGTTTGATGGCCGTTTCCTGTGGAACTGCTGCCTCCGGATATTCCGAGACTGACGGTGTGTATTTCGACCCAAATAAAGATACTATACCGCAAACGGAAGTTTACGCACGCGGAAACCAAGTTGGCGAGGAATATAATTACCAAGATTCCACCTATGTAGATGCTGCAAAATACGGTAGAAAAGGCTACTACGAAAATTGGAACAAGAAAAATGCAACCACAACTTCAGACTGGGGAACCTACGCAGGTACACAGACTGTTTACAATAGCTGGGGATCGCCATTTGCTGGATACTATGCGCCATATTATGGTTTCGGAAGTTCTTTTTGGATGGGTTTCGGCATTGGAAATTCCTTCGGATGGGACAGCCCTTTCGGATACAATAGCTATTTTTATGATGGCTTCTACTCCCCATTCTACAGCGGCTTCTATGGTTATAGCCCATACAGCTACTACGGAATGTACAGCCCATATTATTATCCTTACTACAACTACTACGCTCCTTATGGCTACGGATTTCCCCCATACTACGGAAATTCTTATTACTCTGCGCCAAGAAGAAGCAGCGGCAGAGATGGTTATCTAAACGGCGGCAATACCACAGGCAAAACGGCATCCCGTGTAAGCGGTTTCCGTACAGATGGACCAAGCAACACAGGCAGAGTGACACAAAGATCAGACGGCGCTAATAATTCCAACGGAGGCTTCAGAAACTCTTCTAATATACCAGTTCGCAGGATACAATCCTCCGACCAGCCAGTGAGGAGATCGGCTCCAGAAGTTTACCAGCAACAAGATACTTACCGTTCAAACGGCGGATTCCGCAGCGGCGGATTTGATAGCGGCAGCTCTCGCTCCAGTGGTTCTTCATCCGGCTCCAGCAGATCAGGCGGCGGGTTCCGTACAGGCGGCAGATAATTTTTAGATTAAATAACTTTGTACTTTCCATATTTTAAAATGATTAAAAAAACATTCACCCTTGCAGGGTTCACAGCATTATTTTTTGCTCATGCGCAGGATTTTTCTACAATAAAAAATTCAGCAGATGTCTATACGGCCTCAATGCCTGGAACTTCCAAATACAACGCTATGGCAGGCTCCATGGGCGCTTTGGGTGGTGATATTTCCACTATCAACAGCAACCCCGCGGGAATTGGTGTTGCGATTGCAAGTGATATTTCGGCGACACTCCAAATTCAAAATAATAAGAATACTTCTTCGCTTTTCGGAACTTCTAATTCCTACTCTACTAAGGCGACAGACTTAGGCCAAATCGGCGCTATTGTCTCTTTTGTAGTGCGCGGAAACTCTCCGTGGAAATTCGTGAATATCGGGATCAACTCTTCTTCAAAATCAATTGAAGATTATTCAGAAAGTGCCGGGGCAAACAATATAAAACTGGCGATCGACGGAGATGCACTTAAATTTATAAGACATGCCTATGACCGTACCGGAACCGTGAGCAAAATCGGAATAGCAGTGGGTGGTAACTACGATAACCGCATATTTGTGGGCGCTGGCATGAGCATTCATGGCACAATGATGGATCAAAGTGATGCAGCAGAAATGGCATTCGCACGCGTTGGCACTTCCGAAAGCTTCTTCAAACAATATACACCTTATCACGAAGAAAGTGCAGGGTTCTCTGCCAATATCGGGGTCATTGGAAAAGTGAACAACCAGTTTCGTCTTGGTGCTTCATTAGAATCTCCAACTTTCTGGAATATCGATAGAACTTACAGATATTATGACAAATTTGATAGTAATGATGATGGAGATTTTTCTGAAACTAGAACACTAAGAACTCCTATGAAGGCTACGCTGAGTGCGGCATTTGTTCCGAATAAAAATTTAGCAGTGAATTTAGATTACAGCATCGGTCTTACAAAACCACGATACACCGGCGGAGATTCTGGATTACAAAAAGAATTTGACGCCTTCTATTCCTCAAATAGCAAAAATGTTTCGGAGGTAAAACTTGGCGCAGAATACCGAATCCAAAAGTTCAGAATACGCGGAGGTTATGGTTTCGCTACCAATCCTTTTGCAGCAACAACTTTTGCAACATTGGGAAGCAATGGCACCGTGGCGTCTCAATCTTACAATGACATGTATGCCGGTAAAAAAAGCACGGTGGGTGTTGGTTTAGGATATGATTTCAAATCGTTTTATATAGATGCGGCATATCAAAACATCAGCTCCACCTACTCTAGTCCGTTTTTGAGGGGAAATGCTAGTGCCAGCTCACAATATTATTCTGCAAATGCTTTCTTTGCTAATGACAATCCATTGGTCGCTTCGGTGAAAAACACCAAGAACAATTTCAGCATCACAGCTGGGTGGAAGTTTTAGCATCAATAATAAGCTCTTAAAACCGTTTCAAAATGAAGCGGTTTTTTTATTAAAAAAAACAATGGAGCAACCTAATTCCTCTATCGAAAAACCTTTATTTTTTGTAGATTTGCGGCAAAATAGTCTTAAAAATATAACATGAGGAAATCCATCGAAGAGCTAAAAACTCTTGCCACACAGGTGCGCAGGGACATCATAAGAATGGTACACGCCGTGAATTCCGGTCATCCCGGAGGTTCGCTGGGTTGCGCAGAATATTTCGTAGCGTTGTACGGCAAAGTGATGAATTACAAACTGCCATTTAACATGGAAGGCAACGGCGAAGATCTTTTCTTCCTTTCCAACGGCCATATTTCCCCGGTTTTTTATTCAACCTTGGCAAGGTTCGGTTTCTTCCCGATAGATGAACTTAAAACTTTTAGAAAACTCGATTCAAGATTACAAGGTCACCCTACGACACACGAAGGTTTGCCAGGAATCCGAGTGGCTTCCGGCTCTTTAGGGCAAGGTCTCTCCGTAGCGCTGGGTGCGGCTCAAGCGAAAAAATTAAACGGTGACGATAGCATTGTGTACTCCCTCCACGGCGATGGTGAATTGCAGGAAGGTCAAATTTGGGAAGCACTGATGTATGGTGCGGCAAAAAAAGTGGATAATGTCATCATGACTATCGATTATAACGGCCGCCAAATCGATGGAGACACGGATGATGTTCTTTCCCTCGGTGACCTTTATGCGAAACTGGAAGCATTTGGCTGGAAGGTTTTGGAAGAGAAGAATGGTAACGAAATGGAAGCCGTAGTTGCCATCCTCGAGCGCGCGAAATCTGAAACCGGAAACGGAAAACCGGTAGCGATTATCCTACATACAGAGATGGGCTTCGGCATCGATTACATGGTGGGAACCCACGCATGGCATGGTAAAGCACCGAACGATGAGCAACTGGCACTCGGAATCAAACAACTTTATCTGGAAGCACCGGAGGATTATTAATTTAAGTTGGAAGCGGGATGCCGGAGACTCCCAAGACACTATATAATTTTGCCTAAAGCCACAACGCTTTTCGCCTAAAGCCTTAATAAAAAATGAAATACACCGTAATAGACCATAAAGATACACGAAGCGGCTTCGGAGCAGGACTTGCTGAACTGGCTGATAAAAATCCGAAAGTGGTAGCGCTTTGCGCCGACCTTATCGGCTCTTTGAAAATGGAGAAATTTATAGAAAAAGCCCCGGAAAGATTTTTCCAAACCGGCATCGCAGAAGCAAATATGATGGGACTAGCTGCAGGTTTGGCCATCGGCGGAAAAATTCCTTTCACCGGAACTTTCGCTAACTTCTCTACCTCCAGAGTTTATGATCAAATTCGTCAAAGTATCGCCTATTCCAATAAAAATGTGAAAATTTGTGCTTCCCACGCAGGACTTACGCTGGGCGAAGATGGCGCGACACACCAAGTCTTGGAAGACATTGGGATGATGAAAATGCTTCCGGGAATGGTGGTGATTAATCCTTGCGACTATAATCAAACTAAAGCCGCTACTATCGCAATCGCTGATTATGAGGGGCCTGTTTACCTTCGTTTCGGGCGTCCTGTGGTGCCAAACTTCATTCCGGAGGATATGAAATTTGAAATCGGGAAAGGAATTTTGTTGCAAGAAGGGACAGATGTAACGATTGTGGCTACCGGACACCTGGTTTGGGAATCCTTGGTTGCAGCAGAAGAGTTGGCAAAAGAAGGAATCTCTTGTGAGGTAATAAACATCCACACCATCAAGCCTTTGGATGATGAAATTATTCTGAAGTCCGTTGAGAAAACCAGAAAAATCGTTACAGCCGAGGAACACAATATTTTGGGAGGACTTGGCGAATCCATTGCTGGAATGCTTGCAAGAAAACGCCCAACAAGGCAAGAGTTTGTAGCGGTAAACGACACTTTCGGGGAATCTGCAACGCCTGTACAACTTATGAAAAAATATGAAATAGATGCCGAAGCCGTTGTGAAAGCCGTTAAAAGAATCTTGGCATAAACAATTTAAATAAACTGAGTTCGGGATCAGATTATAGAATAAATTTGGAATAAAATAATTAGTTCTTATGTTTAACTATTTTAAATTCAAATAGTTAAATTAACTGTAGCTTTTGCTTTTAAAAGACCAAATTAGTAATGTTTATGAAACCGTCAACGATTTTTATTAAGAATCTGATTCCGGAGATAAAACAAATGAAGCCTCAGGCTCAGGGAGGTCATAGTAAATGAAGAAACATTAAAACAATGATGTCTGATTCTGAAATCATTAAATCTATGACTGGTTTTCATGTACGAGTCCAAAGAATATTTAAACATCACGACCAAGAATTAGTGTGCGGCTATTGGAAGGATTTATTTCCTATCTGGTTTTACACTACATTTTTGAAGTTTTAGAAAAATTTCTGAAATATATGTTTTTATTTTATTTATTCCGTTTATGTTTACTGTCGCTCGATAGTGTACCACATCAGTCGGCGTGAGCTGCTAGGCCGATTTGGCCGAGGGAGCGGAGCGGATTTCGCCACATCGGAAAGCGGCTTTGCAATGTGTGGGGCTAAGGTGGATGAAAATTTCAACAAACCACGCCCTGAGCAAAACGTTTTTCTGGTGACTAAATTAAGAAAAATATGTTAGCAGAAAACCTTTTACGGTGAAATATCGTAAATCTCTCTGTGATAATTTCGACCCCGCATAATGCAAAACCGATGTTGTGCGTTCGCTTTTCTTTTCAATAGTTTCCTAAATATTTTGTTTTAAAAAGTCTGTGGTTACTACGGTTGCAAATTCTCCATTCAAACTTGCTAAAGCAGTTTCGTGAATTAGTTCGGCTGAAAAATTTTGACCGTCAAGCCCTTTTTTGTTAAATGTCGCAGTCGCATCAGAAACTAAAAAGGTGTCAAACCCAAAATTTCCAGCCATTCTTGTTGTCGTTGAAACACAATGGTCTGTTGTCAAGCCAACAATTACAAGTTTCGTTATTTTCTCGTTGTCAAGTCGCTCTTTTAGGTCTGTCCCAATAAATGCACTATTCACATTTTTTTTGATAATTGGTTCTTCGCCAACAGGTTTTACTACATCTTTAAATTCGTTTCCTTTGTTGGTCTCGTTAAGTAAAGAAGTCGGCATTGAAGAACAATGTTGAATGTGAAAAATTGGAAGTTCATTTTTTCTCCAAAGCTTCAAAAGTTCTCCTGCTTTTTTTTCTGCGTCAAGATTGTTTCTTTGTCCGCCCCAATATTCTACATTGTCAAACCCTTTTTGAATGTCGATTAAAATTAGTGCTGGTCTGTCTGATTTTGAAATGCTCATTTATATTTATATTTTTTGTCCAATGATTTTGTCGATATGGTGGCTGTCTAAAGTGACGCACAACGGAAAAGGGCTTTGCGAAGGCGGGGCTAAGAAAGCCAAAACTTTCTATAAACAAGCACCTGAGCAAAAACCATTTTCGTTTTTTAAACTTACAAAAAATAAAAAAACGAAATGGTTTTTTGCGTTTAAAAGTGCGATAATCTTCAACGCAAGGGAACTTCACCCCCGCATTGCATAAAACCCATGTTGAACTAAACCTCCGGTAGCTTTTCCCACTCGCCGTTTTAGTAACTTTGTTTTTATTAACCTTTTAAAAACTCATGAAATGGCTACAAAAAAAAATCTCCTGAGAATTTAAGTACGAACAAAATGCTGAATCGTGCCTGCCATGAAGTTAACGGTTTTGCCGAACTCCTGCAACGCTTTGAAAGAAATATTTCCATCCTGGGCAGAAGCAAGCGTACCTTTGATAATTATTCCCGTCACGTTGCGGCCATGGCGCTTCACTTCGGTAAAGTCCCTACCGAATTAGACCCGGAAGACATCAAAGATTACCTTTTTGAACTTCAAAAGCGATCAAAAACCCCTTCTCAGTCGTACTTTAAACATACCGTTTAC